>NZ_JBHUPY010000003.1:0-84917 GCF_042688385.1 Herpetosiphon sp. NSE202
GGCGACTGACGTGCCAACGGTAACCGCGACCGCTACAGCGATTGCAACCGCGACCGCAACGTCGATTGCGACCGCAACGGCAACCAACGTACCGACTGCAACAGCCACGGCAATTGTAACTGCCACGGCAACGGCAACCAATGTGCCAACTGCGACGAGCACCAACGTGCCAACCGCAACGAGCACCAACGTACCAACCGCAACGAGCACCAACGTGCCAACCGCAACGGCTACGACTCAACCAAGCCCATTCAAGATTTTCTTGCCAATCGCAATGAAAGGCGAATAAATCTTCGTAAGCTCAGCCGCCCTGTTTGTTCAACAAACAGGGCGGTTTTTTTATTAAGCGAGATTTTTATGATACAGTTCGAGATGCGGTGAGAATGGTTCTCAAAATCTATTTAGGAGGTCTTTGTGATCGATCGTATGTTCCTTTCGCCGACTATTCACATGCATATGGGGTCGCTTGTGATCATAGTTAGCCTTTTGGCGATGGGTTATACCTGTTGGTTGGCTTGGAAAGGTAAGGAGCTTAATCGCTGGGCGAATGTGGCGATTATTAGCATGCAAGTCGCGATTATGATTCAAGCACTGTTGGGGATTAAATTGCTTGATCAAGGGCTTGGTGTCGTGCAGTTATATATTCATTATGTCGGCGGGCTGGCTCCACTTTTCTTTTGCTCGCTGTTTTATTGGATTCCGATTGCGCGCCCGAAGATCAAAACCCGTTTTGCAGCAGCCGTCACAGTTGGCTCGTTTTTGTTTGTGATTATGACCTTTACAATTGGCCAAGCCTATGTGCGTGGCACAATTTAATTGATCATCAGCCTCTCGTAGCCGCAAAACTATGAGAGGCTTGCTTGATCTTAATCCTTGGCTAAATCTGTTCGAGTTGGCTACGGGTGCGCTCATTGTTCAAATTGCCAGTGTTGAGCGTGGTTGCTGGCTCGAACATCATCAACCAAACTTCTTCGGTTTCGGCCACCGGACAATGCTCGACCCCACGAGGTACAATCAACATATCGCCTTGATTCAGCACTTGGTCCCCATCACGCAGTTGCATGCGCAAGCGGCCTTGCACCACGAAAAATAATTCATCTTCATGCTCGTGATGATGCCACTCAAAAGCGCCTTGAAGTTTTGCCACCTTAACGTGTTGGCCGTTAAGATCACCGATCACCCGTGGATTCCAATAATCGTTGAAGTGAGCGAATTTCTCAAGCAAATTAATCACTGAAGGCATAGGTTGGCTCCTTAAAACGAATGCGCTGCTTAAATAATAACCCGACTGACCCCATTTAGGATCAATCGGGTTGCTGATTGAGATTAATGCTATTTAGATTGTTGGGCAAGCGGCAAGTATTGGGCTGCTGAAGCTGGTTTTTGCCAAACTTCAACATAATCAACTTCGAGCAAGCCATTGCCCGCCACAATACTATCGACGGTTGATTGTTTGATGCCGAAGTAGGCACAGCCTGCTGGTAATGGGTTGCCAGTGCAGCCATTGTAGCCAGCGGGATATTCGCCGCCCAAAGCCAAGTTCAAGATGAAGAATTTGGGATTGTCATACGTCCATTGGCCATAATCGGCGATGATTTGGGCACGGGTAAAGCTCAGAATTTCGCGATCGTCGACGAACCATTTAATAAAGGTTGGGTCCCATTCGACAGCGTAGGTGTGCCAATCGCCCGTTGTTTGGCCTGCTGGTAAATTGACCAAGCCGCCAGCCGAGCCAGCACCCCAATAGCCTGGGCCATGCAATGCGCCTGATGTCCAGTTGCCATAGCCAATATTTTCCATAATATCAAGCTCGCCGTTGCCGGGCCAGCCAACTTCATTAATATTTGCGCCCATCATCCAGAAGGCTGGCCAGTAGCCCTCGCCAACTGGCATTTTCATACGCGCAACCATCTTGCCATATAAGAAGCTTTGGCGGCCTAAGCCGAAAATTCGGCCTGAGGTAAAGGGATAGCCATTGGCGGTTTCTTTGCGAGCTGTGATTTTCAAGGTTCCGCCGCTGACCGCGACGTTGTTGCTGGTATATTGCTGCTGCTCGCCATTGACATGCACATCGTTATCGTAGGCCCAATTGCTCATGTTCAAGCTGTTGCCATCGAAATTTTCAACCCAAACTCGGCTATAGCTTCCAGTCAATGGCGTAGGCGCTGGATCGTAGCTTGGGTTGCCTGCGTTGCAGCCGTAGACTTCCAATTCCCAGATTGAATAGCCATATTCGGTGGCTTTTTTGGTCATATTGATGCGCAAATAGCGGCCAGTAACTGGGTTCAGATTGTAGTCGTTGCTGGTTTGGGTGTTGCCAACCACGCTACGCAGCGTCGTCCAATTGCTGCGATCATTCGAAATTTGAATTTGATAATCGGCAGCGAAGGCTGATTCCCACAAAATGCGCACGCGATTGATTATGGCATTGCTTGAACCTAAATCAACATACAACCACGCATTAGCTGGGCCGCTTGGATACCAAAGATGGCTCCAGCGTGTGGTCGTGGCGTTGCCATCAACAGCTTGGGCCGGAGTCGAAGTTTTCGATTCGTAAAACCAAGCATAGGCTGGTTTGTTCAAGGCAATGTTGCTCGAAGTTGGGCAGCTATTTGGAATGGTGGTTGGTTGGGCGGTGGGCTGAGCCGTCGGTTGGGTCGTTGGCTGAACTGTTGGTTGGCTGCTGCCACTATAAATCTCAACCTCAAATAACGAAATACCATACGCTGTGGCGCGAGTGATGCTTTCGATTCGCAAATAACGGCTTGTGCCACTGATGCTCAAATCGTCAAGATTGCCATCGCTGTTGCTGATGGTTTGAATTGTCGTCCATGTGGCGGCATCGTTGGAGGTTTGGATGCGGTAGCTCGTGGCGTAGGCTGCTTCCCAACGCAAAACAATGCGATTGAAGCTTTGCACACTGCCAAGATCAACCCGCAACCATTGGCCATCGGCAAAACTGCTGCTCCAACGGGTATTGATATTGCCATCGACAGCATAATTGGCTGCTGTGGCCGCATTTTCGTTGCTTGAAGCAAGTGTTGTTTTGTTTAATGCAAGATTGCTGCTATCTGTAGCGCCATAAACCTCAAATTCAAACAGCGAAATGCCATAGGCTGTGGCGCGAGTGATACTTTCAACCCGCAAATAACGGCCTGTGCCACTGATGCTCAAATCGTCAAGATTGCCATCGCTGTTGCTGATGGTTTGAATCGTCGTCCACGTGGCGGCATCGTTGGAGCTTTGGATGCGGTAACTGGTGGCGTAGGCTGCTTCCCAGCGCAAAACAATGCGATTGAAGCTTTGCACACTGCCAAGATCAACCCGCAACCATTGGCCATCGGCAAAACTGCTGCTCCAACGGGTATTGATATTGCCATCGAGTGCCAGTGCCGCGCCAAAATCAGCATTTTCGCTGCTTGAGGCCAGCGCCGTTTTGCCCAGCGCGATGTTGGTTGCGGCAAACGTGCTTTGGGGCTTGCCCAAAAACAGCATTGGTCTGAGCAGCAAACAGGCTAATAAAGCCAAGCGTGATCCACCACCAGCAGAAAATCGTCTCCTTGAGAACATTGTTGGTGCTCCTTTGATCAAAAGACCAATACTTATTCCAATGAAATTAATTAAAACACGTTAAGATATGCGCATGCAAGAGTTTTAATCAAAGATGACTTGAAATAGCTGTTTGAATAGCTAGCTAGCGCTACCTTTTGCTTTATCGGCGTGTGAAAGGAGTGTTATGGATAGCTACGATAGTGTGGTGATTGGCAGCGGACACAATGCCCTGATTGCAGCAGCCTACTTGGCGCGGGCAGGCAAATCGGTGTTGGTGCTCGAAAACAACGATCGCCTTGGTGGGCTAGTTCGAACGGAAGAATTAACCTTGCCTGGCTTCAAGCACGATGTCTATTCTTCGGCGCACCCACTTTTTACCACCAGCCAAGCCTATGCTGAGCTTGGCGCTGAGTTAACCGCCCGTGGTTTGCGCTACATTAACACCGATATTCCAACTGGTGTATCGTTTAGCGATGGCAGAACCGCGATTTTACCTCAAGCCTTCGAGGCTGTTTTGACCGAGGCTGAGCGCTTAGCAGCGGGCGATGGCGCAATCTTTGGCCAAATGCTGGCTTCATTCAATCCCTATGTTGAGGATGTGTTTCGCTTGTTTGCGATGGATTTGCAATCGCCCACAGCGCAAACGATTATTCAACGCTTGTTGCGTGGCGAAGCTGGCTATTCGCCATTTAGTAAGTTGCTGTTTGAAACGGCGCGCCATGTGGTCAGCCCATTTCAATCGCCAGTGATGCAGGCCATGCTTGCGCCATGGGTGATGCATCTTGGCCGCAATCCCGATGAAATTGGCAGTGGTTTGTGGGTTTATCTGATTGTGTTGGCGACGATGGGCGCGGGCATGGCCACGCCTGAAGGTGGCAGCGAGCAATTAGCCGTGGCTTTGGGCCGTTTAATTAGCGATCATGGCGGCGTGATTCGCACGCAAACCGCAGCCACGCGAATTGTGCTGGATAATGGCAAAGCCAGCGAAGTGCATACCAATAGCGGCGAGGCCTTCAAGGTGCGCGAGCATGTTATTGCATCGGTCAATCCTGATCAATTGTATTTGCGCTTGTTGGCCGACACTCCATCACCAGACCATGTGCTCCAGCAAGCCAAAAATTATCGCTATGGGCGCGGTTGCGTGCAAATTCATTTGGCGCTCAGCGAGCCGCCGCGCTGGCCTGATGCTCGCTTCAATCGGATTGGCCAGCCGCATCTAACTGATGGCTTGAATCAATGCACCTTGGCGGTTGCCCAAGCAATGGCGGGCTTGCTGCCGAGTAATCCGACTTTTACTGTTGATTGCCCAACCAACCTCGACCCAAGCCGTGCGCCAGCAGGCAAGGCGATTATGCGGGTGCAAGTGCTCGAAGTGCCATGTCGCCCGCTTGGCGATGCTGCTGGCCAGATTGCGGTTGGCGATGGCACATGGACAGGCGATTTGACCAAGCGCTTTGTTGAACGGATTTTGGCAATCGTTGAACGCCATATTCCCAATATTCCGTCGAGTGTTTTGGGCATAAACGTGATTACGCCAAGCAGTTTGGCCCAATTTAGCCCCAACCTTGGGCCTGGCGATCCCTATGGCGGCGCACACGATTTGGCGCAAAGTTATCTGTTGCGGCCAATGCCAGCTCAACCAAGCCACCAAACCTTGGTGCCCAATATCTTTATGCTTGGGGCTGCAACCTGGCCGGGCCATGGAATTAACGGTGGTTCTGGCTATATTGTGGCTAAGCAGCTGTTAACTTAATTGGCTCGACGGCGCTGCCGCTGCCAACTAATGCCATGCCAAACAGCACGCAAGCAGGCTAACCATGCGATGCCGCCAATCCAGCCAGCGCTAATATCGGTAGGATAATGCACGGCAAAAACGACCCGTGAGATGCCAATTAGCACAGCGATTGCTGCCAAACCACAAATAATGCCCAAGCGCCGTTGTTGGTGCTGGCCATAACTGAGAGCAATTGCCAAACTGCCGTACCATGCTGCTGCTGCCATGGCATGGCCACTGGGAAAGCTATAGGTGCTAATCTGGTAGGCTGGCTCGAAGATGCTGGGGCGTGGTCGCTCGAAGCCCTGTTTGAGCACCGTCATCCAAATTGCTGCCCCAAGCAGGGCTAAGACGATTAAGCTCAAGCGACTGCGCCATGCTGCTGGCTTGCGCCGATACAGCCAATAACCAACGAGCAGGGTTTGGAAACTTAAGCCATAGAGCGTGCCAATCCACGTTGCCAAATAAAAAATTGGCGTGAGATAGGGCACGTGGCTACGCAACCAAAACCCACCAGCCAAGCCATTAAGATCAAATTGGTTAATATCACTATTAATAAAGCCCGAAAGCCACCAAAAAATGGCAATCAGGCCAGCAGTGGCAGCGGTAGAAATCAGGATTGCGCGCAAACCGCCGATTGCAGTTTCGGAAACATCTGCTTGCCATGTATCGTTGGTTGGTGATTGTTGCATCGAATTGAACTCCATTAAGCTAGCTGGTGGGCCTCTATAGCAGGCTTAAGGCCAACAAAAAACCACGGAGCCGAGGAATTGGCTCCGTGGTTGTTCAATACTGCCGAGTATGACTAGATCCGGCTGCGGCCCCAACCAAGGTAGAGACCTGCCCCGATTAGCACGATCGGCACCCATACCATACCAAGACTTAGTAAACCTGGCAAGGTGGTAATTGCGATGATCGTACCAACAACAAACAAAATCGAGGCTGGAATAAAGCCCCAAAAGCCGTTGGTGCGAAACAGTGGCTTACCAAGCAGGCCAATTGAGCCAAAGCCCAAGGCTAAGCCCCAAACAACCGACAATCCATTGGTAAGGTCGGCAAAGGGAATCCCAACCGCAAGTCCAGTCAGAATTGCCGCAGGAATGAAAAGCCCAAATAGGCGTTTGGCAAAGGCAAAGAAGAAGAAACAACTGGCAATCGTAAATAAGATCATGGCTGGAATAAATGCGTCGGTATCGATCCCAAAATCAGCACCGCCCATCAAACGAGCTAAAAACCATAAAACTCCAAACACAATCAAGCCAATTGCGGCAATCCCGCGTGAATCGCGTTGCGCAGTCAGTTGATCTAAAAGTTTGTTGCTTGGCGCTGGTTGATTGGTTTGATAGATCGGATATTGAGCTTGGGCAGCCTCGATTTGGCGTGCGCGTTCGGTATCGTGATCAGTATATGGTTGCATAACTTCCTCCTATGGTTTTGGCCTCGATTGGACGACAACACGTTCACAGTTGTTGCAGCACTGTGAATGAATATGAAATTTATTTGCTCTTTCAACTTGACGCTCTTTGTATAATAGCCTGCACCGGACGTTTTGGCTATATCCAGTTTGCTGATTAACTGCATTACGCTTAATTAGCGCTGTTTTAGGGATGTTATGCGCTTGAGCTTTGTTCGTTGGTTGCTGCTATTCAGCATGCTGGGTTTGTTTGGGCTTCGCTATTTAAAACCAATCCAAGCCCACATTGCTCCTCCTGTTTCCCATGCTCGCGTTGCTGCCAACCCAAATATGTTTAATTGGGATACGTTTCAGCCGATTCCCTTGGCTCGTTTTGAAGCTGGCGGGGCAATTGTTGGCGATAGCTTGTATGTGATTGGCGGGTTTTATACCAACCAAGTGCAAGCCACCGATACCGTTTTTGCCTACAATATCAGCACCAATCAATGGCGAATCTGCGCTAATATTCCCGAAGCGATCACCCATGCGCCTGTCGTGGCCGATGGAAATTTGATTTATGTGCTGGGTGGCTATATTGGCGATTCGCCAGGCGGCAGCACGCAGCATGTCTGGGTTTACAACACCATTACCAATGCTTGGAGCCGTGGCCCAGATTTGCCAGAAGATCGTGGCGCGGCTGGCGCAACCAAGTTGGGCCGCGAAATTCACTTTTTTGGTGGGGCGCATCGCCGCGATCGTCAGCTCGAAGAATGGGACAGCGACCAGCATTTTGTGCTTAATTTGGATAGCCAAGTTTGGCGCACAGCCGCACCCATGCCCAATGCCCGCAATCACCTTGGCGCGGCGACGCTGAATGGCTCTGTCTATGCAATTGGCGGTCAATATTTAGCCGCTGAATCGACCAGCAGCCAAGTCGAAGTTGATCGTTATGACCCCGTTACCGATAGCTGGACGCGAGTGGCCGATTTGCCCAAAGGCCGTGGCCATATCACCTCGTCGGTGTTTGAAGTTGATGGCCGAATTATGGTCGTTGGTGGCTCGGTCAATGGCGGCGATTATGGCTTAGCTTCTGCCGATGTGATGCTTTATGATCCTAACGATGATGTATGGATGAAATTAACCTCGATTCCCGGGGTGCGCAAAACTCCGGTGGGCGCAGCCTATGGCAATAAAATTTTGGTTACCACAGGCGGCTATGTGCCCAATCCTGAAATGTGGATTGGCCAGCTTGAAGATCATTGGGAACTGGCTCGAACCTTGCCAATCTCGCTGGGCGAGGCTTCTGGTGGGATTATTGGCAATAAAATGTATTTGGTTGGCGAGAGCAACGGGGCCACGGCGGCCTTCGATTTGGGGGCAAACTCGTGGAATGCTGGTTTGGCCCAACGCCCGTATAAAAGCCATAGCCACAGCGCCCAAGTTTGGAATCAACGGCTCTATTTGTTTGGCGGCGCAGGCACAAGCGCTGGCAAAGTCCAAATCTATCAACCTTCGAGCAATAGTTGGTCGCAAGGCGCAGCCATGCCATTTGCCACAATGGCCGCTAGCTCTGCATTAATTGATGGCAAAATCTATGTTGCTGGCGGAATTGTCAGCGGCAATACCGCAAATTATCATGCGCTGTATGATCCAGCAGCCAATACCTGGACTCCGTTGCCAACCATGCCCTTGGCGCGTAATGGCGCTGCCGGTGGCACTGATGGACGCTATTTCTACCTCTTTGGCGGGCGCGCTAGCGGCACAACTGGCGCGGCGAGCGCCGATGTACAAATCTATGACCCGCTTAGCCAAACTTGGACGAGCAGCCTGAGCGACCAGACAATTCCGCCGTTGCCACAAGCGCGCGCTGATTTGGGCCAAGCCATTTGGTACAAAGGCGAATTTTATCTGCTGGGCGGAGCTGATCAGTCAAGTGTGAGCGATCGGGTTGATGTGTATAATCCTGTGACCAAAACTTGGCGCAGCGTGGCGGCCATGCCCACGGCGCGCCAAGGCCATGCGCCAATGTTGGTTGGCGGGCGCATCTATGTGCCTGCTGGCGGAACCCAAGCGACAAGCAGCCAATCGCGCATTTTTGAGGTCTATAATCCTGGCGCTGCTTCCCAAGCGTCAGCAACGGCCACGCCAACCACAATACCGACCAATACTGCTACCAACACTGCGACAGCTACCCCAACCGCGCTACCGACCAACACGCCAACCAATACGGCAACCGCAACTAATACACCGACGAATACGGCTACGCCAACTGTGATGCCAACTAACACTGCGACAGCTACGCCAACTGAATTACCGACAGAAGTTCCAACCGCAACCCCAAGCGCAATACCGACGAATACGCCAACCAATACAGCTACGCCAACTGTAATCGCAACCAATACTGCGACGGCTACACCAACTGAATTACCGACAGAAGTGCCAACTGCAACGAATACCGAAATACCAACGAATACAGCGACAGCTACGCCAACCGAATTACCAACAGAAGTGCCAACTGCAACGAATACAGCGACGATTATGCCAACCGCAACGCTTGAGCCGACCCAGCCAACCAACCAGCTAATCCAGATTTATTTGCCGTGGGCAAGCAAATAGCTGCATGCCCTCACCCCAACCCCTCGCCCACGGAGCGGGCGAGGGGCTTTTTATTGTGGTTCTTGTCACAATTCGTTGGTAAAAATGGGTGCTAGGGGTGAGGGCATGAAAACCGCATTAGCCCAGTACAGGCTGTTACGAGCTTATTGAGTTTGGTGCAGAAAATCGAGCACCAGCTGATTGAATAATTCGGGATTATCCATGTTGGCGCAATGGCCAGCATTTGGCAAGCCATGGTGCTCAGTGCTTGGCTTACGCTGCTGCCATTCACGACCTGCTTGCACAATAACCGCCTGATCATGCTCGCCAACCAAAATCAATAATGGGTGCTTTGGTGCTGTTTGGTTTGGGTGCATGAGCTGATTCAATTTGCTCATTAATCGAAACGATGAGCGTGAAAAATGCTGCATGCGTTGGTAAAACAAGGTTTGGCCTTCTGGATACAACACGCTGGTTCGGGCAACATAACGCCGAAAACGTTCCATTGAGAACACCACCAAAAACACCCATTTCAGCATTTCTTTGCGTTGCGCCCGCATAATCGCTCGTTGATCGCCAAAAATGCTGTAGCCACCAACCACAATTAGGCTTTTGACTAAGGCTGGGTAGCGATAGCCAAATTCTTGCGCGATGAGTGAGCCAAGCGAAACCCCCAATACATGGGCTTGAGTCTGATTTTCTGCTTGCAAAATCGCTGCTAAATATTCTGGGGTCCGTTCGATGCCAATTAGGCTTTGGTTTGGTTGCGAACGGCCATGGCCAGGCAGATCGATCAAGATAACATAATGTTGTTTGGAAAACATTTCAATCTGCTGAACAAAACATTGATGATCACCAAATGCTGGGTGAATCAACACCAAACTTGGGTTGTTGGGATTGCCCAGCGTATAGTAGTGCAAATCAAAATCGTGCAACGCCATTATTTTGGCGTTTAGCGCATCATTCATGGCCAGTTTCCTCAAGCTTGGTTAATAATTGTTGATACCAATTGATACTGAAGTTGTAGTAGGCCACGCCATATTCTAAGGTAAGCCATTGAAAATCGGCGATCGCTTGTTGATGTTGGTCAACGGCGGTTTGTTCGCGTTCGCGCAACAAGCTATTGAGCTGGGCATGGACAATTTGCAAGCTTGTAAGATGTTCGCGCACCAGCCGAATGCGCTCGTTTGGGGTGAGAAAGCCCATAAAAAACAAGCGCGTTAAGGCTGGTTCTTTGACCTTCTCTTGGGGAATGGCACTTGCCAGCCATTGATCGAAGGCAATTTTTCCCACAGGTGTGAGGCTGTAGATTTTTTTAAATCGACCAGCCTCAATTTGTTCCTCTACAGTAATTGCTTGCTTAGCGATCAGTTTTTCAAGCGCGCTGTTAATGCTGCCAAAACTGGCGCTATAAAACAGCGAGATCGTTTCTTCAAGAATTTTCTTGATTTCGTAGCTGCTGCGTGGCTTGAGCAGCAATAAGCCCAAAATTACATATTCCATAATATATCCTTACGTGATATATCTAATAGTAATATTATTTTGGCAATTGTCAAGGTGTTAGGCGCGTATCAATAATTTGAAGCACCAATTCTGATTTGCTATGATCAACAGTGAATCTTGGAGCGAATTGCTTGTTATTTGGGAGGTTGCTATGGCCCATTCATCAAACATCAAACCAGAATCGTGGCTCGTTTCAGCGGGGCGTGGTTCGCAGCCAGGCGATCCCTTGAATGTGCCGCTTATGCCAGCCTCGAACTTTCTGATTGGCAGTGGCCGCGAATACTCGCGCGACGATGGTACGCCAACGTGGGAGGCGCTTGAAGCGGTGGTCGGTGGCTTAGAAGGTGGTAAAGCACTGGCGTTTGCCTCAGGCATGGCGGCGATTGCGGCAGTGTTTGATCAGCTGGCGGTTGGCGCGCTGGTGGTGCTGCCTGATGATTGCTATCAAAGCGTTGCTGGGCTGGCCATGGCTGGAGCTGAGCGTGGACGTTGGTCGTTGCAGCGGATTGCAGTTGATGATACTGCTGCGTGGGTTGTTGCGTGTGCTAAGGCCGATTTGATTTGGCTCGAATCGCCATCAAATCCATTGCTGACGGTTGCCGATTTAGCGGTTATTTGTGCTGCGCCGCGCAAAGCAAGTGCGATTGTTGCGGTTGATAATACTTTTGCAACCCCGCTCAACCAGCAGCCGCTTGCTTTTGGCGCAACTGTGGCCTTGCAGTCGGCAACTAAATTTATTGGTGGGCACTCGGATTTATTGGCTGGTGTTGCCACAACCAATGATCTTGGCTTCTGGCATGCGCTCAAAAAATCACGTGAACTAACTGGAGCAACGCCCGGCACACTTGAAGCGTTTTTGGCTGTGCGTGGCGCGCGTACTTTGGCGGTGCGGCTCGAGCGGGCGCAACAAAGTGCAATGCTACTAGCCGAGCGGCTTGAAGCCCATCCGCAGGTTATGCGTGTGCGCTATCCTGGTTTGGCCTCGCATCCAACTCATGCGACGGCGCAACGGGTACTCAAAGGTTTTGGCACGATTATTTCGTTTGATCTTGTGGGCGGAGCTGAGGTTGCCGATGCAGTTTGCAAGCAAGTGCAATTAATCCACCATGCGACCAGCCTTGGTGCAGTTGAATCGACGATGGAACGGCGGGCGGCAATTCCTGGGCAAGAGCATCTGCCGCCATCGTTATTGCGCTTGAGCGTTGGGATTGAGGATGTTGAGGATTTGTGGAATGATCTTGCAGCAGCGATCGCTGCTGCAACCAGCTAAATTTAATAGTGGGAATGAAGAGTTCCCTCACCCCCAACCCCTCTCCCGTGGCGCGGGAGAGGGGCGTTTGGTTCAGTGGTTTAAGCCTGATTTCTTGGTTTTTCAATCGTGCTCCCCCTCGCCCGCGTCTAGTGGGAGAGGGGGTGAGGGAACTTATCCCAATCTAGGCTGCTGGGCCAGCTACGCCAATCACATAGCGATCGGCGGAGAGCAAGCGTTTGGCTGCGGCGTGAATTTGCTCAAGCGTGACTGAGCCGATAATCTCGGGGTAGCGTTGAACATAATCCAGCCCCAGCTTGAAGCGCTCGATATTCAAGAGCATGTTGGCAATACCGCTGTTGGCTTCAAGGCTAATGCCCAACATTCCCGTGAGATAGGCCACAGAGTCGCTGCGTTCGAGTTCGCTAATGCCTTCGGCCAGCAAACGATCAACTTCTTCTTGAATGGCATTGAGGGCGCGATCAACATTTTTGGCATTGATCCCAGCGTAGACAACCCATGCGCCAGCCCCAACATCGGCATCGATCCGGCTGGTGGCGTAGTAGGCCAAGCCCTGTTTGTCGCGCACATTCTCGCCCAAACGGCCCATCAAGCCTAGTTGGCCAAGCACCAAATTAGCCATCATGGCTGCATAAAAATCAGGGTCGGTGCGGGCTAAGCCGGGCACAGCCCAAACCAAGTCGGATTGGGTTTTGCCTTCGACCACAATCTCGCGGCGCAGGACGTTCTGCGGTTGGGCAACTTCGGGCACGTTGGTGGTTGGCGGCTCGCCTTGGCCTTGCCAATCGCCAAACCAGCGCTCAACTTCGGTCAAAATCGCCGTTTCATCAATATCGCCAACAATTGCAATAGTGGTTGCTGCTGGGTGATAGCGTTTGGCAAAGGCTGCCAAATCGGCGATCGTAATGGATGGCACGGTTTCGAGCGAGCCATTAGGCGACAAATAATAAGGATGATCGCTGGGATACAGCTGTTCGCGGGCGGCTTTGGCTGCTTGCGAACGTGTATCTTGCTCGCTTTGGCGCAGCATCGTTACGAATTGGGTGCGTAGGCGCTCAATTTCGCGTTCGGGAAAGGTTGGGTTGCGCAGCACATCGGCCAATAATTCCAAAATTAATGGCGCATCGTCGCTCAGTGCTTTGCCCCCAAACGAAGTCGTATGACGGCCTGCGCTGGCGGCAATTGAGCAGCCACGATCTTCGGTGAGATTGGTAATATCGTGGAAGCTGCGCGTGGTTGTGCCACGATTGAGCGCCGAGGCGGTGAACACGGCCACGCCATTTAATGCTGCTGGCTCGTGCACTTGACCAAGCGCAATTTCACCTTGAATGCTTACGGTAGGGCTGTTGGGATTGCGTTGCAATAATACAACGATTCCATTGCTCAGCACATGGCGGGTTACTTGCGAGCCATTATTGGCTGCCGCAGTTGCTTCGGCTTCAGCAGCTTTGGCATTATAAAAGCTCAGCGCTGGGTGAAATGTGCGAGCGGTTGGGGTAATTTGGCCGCCACCGCTGCTATTGCTTGGCGTGAAAATCCCGACATTGCGCTTTTGCGGTGCTAGATATGCTTGGGCAACCCGTTGCACATCGGCAGCAGTAACCGCAGCAATTTCATCCAACGAACTATCGGCGCGTTCGTAGCTATCGAGAGTTTGCCACATGCCCAACATCATCGCTTGGTTGCTAATGCGTTCGAGGCTATAGGCTTGTTGCGCGCGCACTTGGCGCTGAATTTTGTGCAATTCTGCATCGCTAATTGGCGTTTGTTGCAGCTTTTCAATTTCGCTGTAGAGCGCTTGCTCAACTTGCTCGACTGTGCGATCTGGCCGCACGGTTGCGCCAACTTCGAATAAAAATGGATCAAGCGTGGCCATAAACGACGAATAGGCTCCGGTCGCCAATTCGCCCTCGACCAAAGCCCGATACAAGCGGGCTGAACGATTGGTTTGCGCGCCGCCACCAGTGAACGACGGCGATTTGCCGCCAGTCAAGACTGCATCAAGCACGGTTAATGCGGCCCAATCGGGCGAGGTGGCTGCTGGAGCATGGAAAGCGACTTGAATCATCGAGTTGGGGCCGGGCCGCGAAACATGGACGCGGCGTTCGCCTTGTTGCTCTGGCTCTTCGCCGCGCACTTCGGGTAATGGCAAGCCTTGAGGAATCGGCCCATACAATTCTTCGATTTGCTTGAGCACTTCGTCGGTTTTGAAAGCGCCGACGACAACCAGCACCGCATTATTGGGGGCATAAAAGGTTTTATAGTGGGTATATAAATCTTCGCGGGTCATAGCCCGTAGGTCGCTCTTCCAGCCGATTACGCCATTCCGATAGGGGTGAACCTTGAAGGCGGTGGAGCGTAATTCTTCATCGAGCCAAAAACTCGGGCTATTTTCGTTGCCCTCGCGTTCGGAGATAATCACCGTGCGCTCAGAAGCGACCTCATCAGGATCAAACGATGAATTGACCATGCGATCAGCTTCGATTTGCAAGCCCAATTTCAAGCGATCGGCTGGCAAGGTTTCATAATAGGCGGTGTAATCGATCCAAGTAAAGCCGTTGAAGGTACCGCCATTGCGCGCAATCGTCGCATCGAAGACACCTTTGGGCATTGAGGGCGTGCCTTTGAACAACATATGCTCGCACCAGTGTGAAATGCCCGAAATTCCCACCCGTTCGTTGCGCCCGCCAACTTTATACCAAATCCAGTTGGTGGCGATTGGCGCGGTATGCACCTCGCGGGTAATTACGGTCAAGCCATTGGGCAGCCGATGAACATTGGTTGCAAGTGTCATCATCTGTCTCCTGCAAAAGAAACCTGTGAGTATTATAGAACCGAAAAGCTGGCCGCGCTGCTTACAAGCTATTAACATTCGCACTGCTAAAATCCCACTTAGAGGGGACAAAGTACGGGCGAATAAACAGGATTGCGAGGGCGATTATTCTAGGCTATGATGGATTTAGCCCTTATTAATCAACAAAATCATTCAGCGCCAATCTGATCCCTGTCCCACGTGCGATCACTGGTGCGCCAGCAATGGAGCCTCCCATGCAAATCATCCTTGACCATGTTCAAGCGCACCTTGACCACTATGTTAAAACCGCGACAGATCGCGTGTTTAATGCCAAAATCAATCTCTATCGCAGTTTTAGCTATGAGCAATTAGAAACCTCAATTCGCTATGCCTACATGGCGTTTGTGACCGATCTGAACAATGGCACGGTTGAAGCGATGCCCAATTTTCTGCTGCGCATCGGCCCGCAACGGGCTGAACAAGGCGCATCGGTCGAAGATATTTTGTTTGGCATCAATATGGGCGTTGAGGTAATTAGCAACGATTTGCTTCAAACCTTTGAGTCGAATCCAACCGCGTTGTTGTGGTGGATGCAACGCATGCACGCGATTATCTATACTGGCGCAATGAAACTTTCGGATACAATTCTCAAGTTACGCGAACAGCATATTCGCGAGCAGGCCAGCCAAATTGCCGAAATCTCCACGCCGATTATTCCGCTTTCGCAAGGGGTGTTGGTTGTACCATTGATTGGTACGTTGGGCGAACATCGCGCCAGCCGCATTACCGAAGCGCTCTTAAATCGCATCAGCGAGGAGCAAGCCTCGACTGTCTTGATCGATGTAACGGGGGTTCCGGTGGTTGATACCCAAGTTGCTCACCATTTAATTCAATCGGCCCAAGCTGCTAAGTTGGTTGGAGCAGAAGTATTGTTAGTGGGCATTCGGCCTGAGATGGCGCAGACCTTAGTGCAACTTGGGGTGAATTTGCAGGGTGTGCGCACCCAAGGCACGTTGCAAGCTGGAGTTGAGTATGCCTTTGAACGTCAGAAACAGCAAGCAGCCAAAGCCTATCGCCGCTAATGATTGAATGCTGCGTAGCCTGAAATCGGCTGCAAATTGGTAGTACAATGACTGCCAACAGAACCGTTAGGCGGCTCAGTGCCGAGTTGTTGAATGGTTTTGGTGCTGAAGAAGCTTGTTTGTGGCCGTGAGGAAGCATGCATGATTGCTGCGGATTTTTTTGATCAGGTAATTGATCGAGTTAACACCAATTCGGTAAAGTGGGATATGCGCGAGCAATACCTTGGCGGCGCTGATGTGTTGCCATTGTGGGTTGCTGATATGGATTTTCGCTCGCCGCCAGCGGTTACAGCGGCCTTGATCGAGCGTGCTCAACACCCGATTTATGGCTATGCTGCGCGTCCTGAGCGTATGTTCAAGGCAATTCAACACTGGAACCAGACCCGCCATAACTGGGAAATTCCTCAAGAACATATCGTAATTAATCCTGGAGTGGTGTTTGCGCTAAACGTGGCAGTCCGCGCTTTTACTCAAGCAGGTGACGGAATTGTGGTTCAGCCGCCAGTGTATGCACCGTTTTATGGGGCAATTACTGATAATGGCCGAACGATCATCGAAAATCGGCTGCTTGAAGTCGATGGTCGTTACCAGATTGATTTTGCTGATCTCGATGCCAAACTAACTCAAGCCAAAATGTTGGTTTTGTGCAGCCCGCACAATCCAGTTGGGCGGGTTTGGAATGCAGATGAGCTGAATCGAATTGCTGATTTATGTTTGCAGCATAACGTCATGATCGTTAGCGACGAAATTCACTGCGATTTAACTCTATTTGCCGAATTTACCCCGCTTGGCCGTTTGCGCCCTGATTTGGCCGACCTGCTGATTACCTTGGCCGCACCGAGCAAAACCTTCAACTTGCCCGGTCTGACAACCTCGTATGGTGTGATTGCCAATGAAGAAAAGCGTAAGCTCTATGAGGAAGAAAAAGGTCGTAGCGGCTATCACGTTGGCACCGTCTTTGGCGATATTGGTCTGACCGTGGCCTATGAAGCTGGTGCTGAATGGCTCGATGCGTTGCGTGAATATCTGCGTGAAAACTATCGCCTGATTGAACAAACTTTTGCTGAGCATCCACAGGTTCGGCTAACTCCGCTCGAAGGCACCTACTTGGCATGGCTCGATTTTCGGGCAACTGGCTGGAGCGAAGACGAATTGACCGAGCGTTTTCGGACGCAGGCCAAAGTTGGGCCAGAAAAAGGTGGCTTGTATGGCGAGGCTGGCTTGGGCTTCTGGCGGGTCAATTTTGCCACGCCGCGCTCGGTGCTAGCCGAAGGCTTGCGGCGCATGCAATTGGCCTTAGCAGAACATAGATCATAGAACATAGAACATAAGGCGCTTGGCTGCGGGATGAGTTGTTTGAAAACTCAATAATTTGTCCCATAGCCAAATCCCTATAGCTCATAGCTAAGCGTGTACTATTGTTGCTGAATTACGAATGGTAGATAAACAAGTTCTTGATCAATTGTATCGGGAGCTGATGGTAGGCTCACTTGGATAATGGTTGAGACGTTATTGCTGCTATCACGGAAGCGAGCATAATAGGTATCAGCGATTGGCATACTGACATATTGACTAAAGGGCTGCCAAACATCGCTTGCTTGTTGGTTTGTCCAAAGCTGCATTTCGGTGATAGAGCCTGCATTGCTGCTCGCTGCTAATTTCAAAAACATTTCAGTTTCAGTATTGCTGAATAGTGTAATGCTCCCAGTTATAGTCTCAGTTTGGCTAGCTTGAATTGTTGTTGGAGCTGGGGTAATTGGCTGAATTGTATTTTCTGGCTTAAGTGAACCATTTCTTCGATAAATCCGCATGCCACTTGGCGAGCCACGAAACCAAGCTAAGGTGCGACTAAGAGTTGTACGCATGCCATTTTCTAATCCAGGATCATTGACCATATAATTAGCTGGATTAGTGCCATTGCCTCCAAGTACAACAATAAAGTGTTGTGAGTCAGATCTGCTTAATTCTAAAATGACCGGGCCTTGACGTAGCTCTTGTTCCAAACGAGCATAGGTAAACCCATTTATTCTTTCTACAAAACGTACTTTGTAGTCACTGCACGGCAGAATTTTTGGGCTTGGCCAATTCATCCCACATGCATCATTTCCAAGACACGTATTGAGTGTGCCTGGATTTTTATCTGCGCCATAGAATTTAAAGACCATTGCTAATGAACTTAATGCGCAGCCAACATTACCGATTGAATTAGTACATTTTCCAATTTTATGATTTTTCCAGGCTGGGTCTGCTTGCCAGAAAAAAGGCACATTCCATGGTGGGTTTGGACTGGGTGTTGGTGGTGGCGGTGGAGTTGGCGGTGTCACTGGCGCAGCTAATGAAATGTAGATCCGTCGTTGGATTGTGTGCCATGAATTACTTATGGTGCTGTGATAGCGAATTTGTAAAGTTGCAGCGCCAGCCGGAAAGGAACGAAGATTGATGGTTGCAAGAAAGCCAGTATTGCGAAAACGCATATCGCTATAGGCATCTTGCACATCTTGGCGTGGCTGGGCCGTCGCAACTGAGCTAATAAGCGTATTATTTAAGCGAACTTCAACCGCATCGACTCCTGAACTGCCATTAATTGCGCCAACATCGGCAGCCCAACCACGGAGATATATTTGGCCAAAAACCACTTGATTTTCCAATGGCTCATTAATATCGCCAACGGCTGCCGAAACTGCGGCTGGTTGGGCAGGACTACAATTACCAACTCCAAGCCCAGTAATTCGGCAATCTGTGCGAGCAGCCCGTTGCATAAATGCTTCTTCGCTGAGTATCCCATCATTGGCCGTGGCATAGATACGAAAAACTTCGCCAGTATTGGCTTGCGCATTTAACACAACTCGCCACCAGCCATTTGCATTTGGTGTGCATCCCCCACTGCTGCCAGCACGATGAAAGATCTCAGTCCGCCAGTTATTAATGCTTTCCGAGCGAAATTGAAAATTTGGCGAATCGGCGCAGATCCGTAAACCAATGGTAGTCTTGCCATTTTCAGCAATAAAAAAGATTGGCATACTATGAACTGTTGATTCAGGATGTTCGACTAATTGCTGATTATCTCTTGCTTTGAGGGGCATTGGCTCAGCTGCTTTTGTGCTCAAACTATGGCCAAAAAGGCTTTGCACAAGCACTAAACAGCTGAGCAAGCAGTAACGAAGGCCCAAACGGCGTGAACGAGCAACGAATGGATGATTGTTCATAAACGGCCTCTCGCTGAAAACTACACGCTTAATGCGTGACAATTAGGAGATAGATCTTGATGCAAAATTGGATTAACTTTAAACATTTGGCTTGAGCAGAGTATAGCGATCGCGGTATAATTGCGCTGCTAGGCATCCCTAGCGGTTTAGGGTTATGCTAGGTATCCCTAGCATGCTCAGTGGGTTCAATTGCAAGATAGGCTAGGGTGGCACTGACGCGATTATCGACGTTGAGTTTCGTGTAGATGCGGTGGAGGCTGGTTTCAATTGTGCCTTCGGTAGTGTTCAACAGTTGGGCAATCGCTTTATTGGTTTTGCCTTGAATCAGAATTTGCATAATCCGCTGTTCGTTGACCGTAAGTTGAACTGCTTGCTTGCTCATCGCTGCTCCTTTGGCGTAATGATGCCTAACTCAAGCTTGAATGGATGATCGTGGATGCCAAGGGTTTAGCTGGCTATAAACCGCCTGCCAGCCACGATCAATTGTTTACCTAATCCAGCGGGATAGTTTGAGCCTACTGCAAGCGGCAAAAACGAATCCGAAGATGGTTGCAAGCATTGCTCTGTGGGTGTGAAGCATTGGATTATGGGATAGCACGATGATACCTAATCGCCTAGGAAAACACATCGCTACATTTAGCGATTTTTGACCTGCGCCGCTGGTTTGAGCGCTTGCTGATTGCGGGCGGCATAAACTGCTTGTTGGCGCGATTTAACCCCAAGTTTACTCGCGCTATTGCGCAGATGGCTGCGCACAGTCCAAATCGAAATATCCAAACGCTGGGCAATTTCTGCATCACTACAACCTTGATCAACCAATTCCAACACATCACATTCACGCGCACTAAGGCTATTCATACGGCACAGGCTCCTTAATTCAATTAAGCATGAATTCGCGATTCACACTGTTTGGTTGGTCTGAATTCCGGATGCTGCGCAGCACAAGAACTTGATGCAGCTACTTTACCAAGGCGTTGCAGCTTGCAGTTATGGTTTTTTAGCACTCGCGAATCAATTGCATGCTTGAACAGCCAATCGGGTGGATTTTTCAGGGGGAATCATGGATTATCGCTATCAAGCCTATACCTTTGCCGAATTGTTACGAATCTTTTTCGAACGCAGCCGTAGCGAGATAATCAATCAAAATAGTCTTGCCCAAACAGTAGGCGTGTCGGTGCCAACCCTGAGTAATTGGTTCACCGGCAAACATACGCCGCGCTTCAAAGATCAGGTTTTGCGCTTAGCCACAGCCTTGGGCCTAACTGCGCTAGAGGCCGATTTGCTGCTGTGTTCGGTCAAAGACGCATGGAATACCTATAGCACGCCGCATGATGTTTTGCAGAAATATGCGATTGTGCGCTATCGTGAGGAGTTGGTTTCGCGGGTCGATGGAGTTGCTGATCTGGATGTTTCGCTGGCAACAGTGCAATCAACATGG
The DNA here is from genome assembly GCF_042688385.1 of Herpetosiphon sp. NSE202. NCBI lineage: Bacteria > Bacillati > Chloroflexota > Chloroflexia > Herpetosiphonales > Herpetosiphonaceae > Herpetosiphon > Herpetosiphon sp. NSE202. The sequence continues at coordinate 20,608 of NZ_JBHUPY010000003.1, forward strand.
CAGCTTGCAATCCACGATTCTTTTGTTTCAAATAGCCACCATTGGGGCTTAGGTTACAAAGATGATGGGGTTTGTCGGGTTGAGCGCACAATGAGCAATGGTAATTATCAACTAACATTACATAATCGTTTTCATAATGATGTTTTTATTGGCGGCGATTCCCACTGTTTTGCGCCGCCGAGCTATTACCTAAGCGTCTATGCCCAACGGGTCGCGGGCGGCAGCGAAAATGATGGTTTTGCGCTTATTTTTGAAGAAATCAGCGATGCTAGCCACGCAATTTTTCGCATTCGCGATCAACTCCAAATTGCGTCGGTAATCAGCACCCGCAACGGCGGCGACTATTTTCAGATTCACCTTGATCGCACTTCAGCCCCAATGATTCGTCCAGCTGCGTTTAATCAATTGGGCTTGTTGGTTATTGGACGCAAACATCATTTTTTTATCAATAATATTTGGGTTGGCTCGGCGGAAATTGAGCGCTTGCCGCAGGCGCGGCTTGATCTGGGGATTATTAGCCAATCGCCAACCCCAGTTATTTGCCGGTTCCAAGATTTTCGGCTCTATACGCCGCCAAATCGCTTTGCAGCTAACGAACATTCCGATTAACAAGAAGTAAATGCGACGCGTAATTAATCCAACAAGCTGCTTAAATGATCAAGCTCGACCAGAATCTACGCTGATTCGGGCCAAGCACTTGCGCTTTGCGTGCAATTCTAGGCTTGGCGAATTGTGAAAATCGATTAAGGTGGGCTGAATGTGAACAGAGTCTATGGATTGCGGTATAATTGCCCTGCTAGGATCTCCTAGCAGTTTGGTCGGCTTAGTTTTGGTCGCTAGGTTCAAGCGCAAGATAGGCCAGCGTCGCACTGACGCGATTATCAACATTGAGTTTGGCATAAATCCGATGCAGGCTACTTTCAATCGTGCCTTCGGTGGTTTGCAACAAGTGAGCGATTGCTTTGTTGGTTTTGCCTTGAATCAGAATTTGCATAATCCGTTGTTCGCTGGCGCTAAGGTGGTTTGCTGGCTTAGGCATACATGCTCCGTTTGGCTTGGTTGCTTTGATGCTTCTATCCTACCTACGAGGAGCGAAAAGATCTATTTAGATCGTCTTTAATCAAGCTAAAACTTTTTTTGGCTAGCTGCCGAGGTATCGCGTCGATGACAATCACTAGATTGGCCTTGGCCAAACTCCTTGCAACTGATAGTGCGATTACTCCGCAAAGTTATTTTCTTTTTGATCAACCGTGTACGCTTGGCCGAATGGTTGATAATACGCTGCATATTGATAAGCGCAATGTTTCGCGCTATCATGCCGAAATTTATTTTGCTGCTGAGCACTTCTGGCTGCTTGATCGGGCGAGCCGTAATGGAACCTTTGTTAATGATTATAAAATCGCACCAAATCAGCCCTATCAATTAAATAATAACGATTGCATTGGCTTTGGTACTAGTCGCCGCTTATTGATATTTATGTGTGATAATGCAACCACAGAAATAGAACCCCAAGCTGAATATAGCTTATTATTCGACGATCAACACTTGCAGTTTTACCTTAATCAAACCCTTGTGCCGATTCGGGCTGGAACAATGAAATTTAAATTACTCAAACATCTGTACGATCAACGGGGCCGAATTTGCTCACTTGAAGCATGTGTGCGCGCCTATCAACCCCCAGATTATCGCTATCAGCCAAGTTTGGATAATCCTAATTTGCATACCCATATGAGCCAATTACGCATGCTGTTGGCCGATATTTATCCAGGCGAAATAATTGTGACCTATCCCAATCTTGGCTATAAGTTACTGTGAACGGTGATCTGATGCATGAATTCAAGATCTTTGCTCAAGGCAGTTTGATTCAGCAACGCTATGAAGTGCACGAAATTATCGGGCGCGGTGGCTCGGGTATTGTCTATAAAGCGCTGGATAAAACTATTCGGCGTTGGGTGGCAATTAAACAAATTGTGCATGAAGAGGCAAATTATGCGCGCTTTATTCCAGAAGCTCGGATTTTAGGCGGCCTCAATCATGCTGGTTTGCCCCAAGTCTTTGATTGTTTCGTTGAACAAGCAATGTTCTTTGTGGTGATGGAATTAATCGCAGGCGATACCCTTGCCGATCTTGTTACCCGCCAAGGTGCGCCACTCGGCCTAGAACAGGCTCTGGAATGGATCAACGCTTTGGGCGTGATTATTGAATATTTACATCAGCAAACGCCGCCGATTATTCACCGCGACATCAAACCGCAAAATATTAAAATTACTGCTAGCGGAAATTTGGTGCTGTTGGATTTTGGGCTAGCCCAAGGTTCCGCGCAAGTTACGGCCAACTCGACGATTGATGAAGTTATCAACGGCTTTAGCCCTAATTATGCAGCGTTGGAGCAGCGCAATGGCAATCAAGTCGATCAGCGCAGTGATTTGTATGCTTTGGCGGCAACCTTCTATTATGGCTTGACTGGGGTTGCGCCAGCCGATTCATTGGAGCGGGCGATTGCGGTTGCGGCGGGCTTGGCTGATCCCTTGATTCCATTAGCTATTCATCAGCCGACGATTCCTAGCCACATTGATCGAGCCTTTGCTCAAGCCCTCTCCTTAAATCCAGCGCTACGCCCAGCCTCAATTGACGATTTTAATCGCCAATTAGTGGCTTCCCCGCCAGTTCAAACCGCGCAACGGCGTTGGCCGGTTCGGCTAGCGCTTGGTTTAAGTTTGCTAATTGGCTTGCTGGTTATTGTATATCCAAGTATTAATCTGGATTTTAGTGCTTCAGATTCAGCAACTGGGTTGGAGCAAACGCTAACATTAACTCCAAGATCTGCGGCTGCGCTTGACCAGGATGCAGCAACGCCAACAATCTTGCTGCCAACAATGTTGCCAGCGAGCCAATTGGTTGATCCCACGATTTTGCAAACTCAAGCCGCCCAATTACGAGCTGAAGCTGCCCAGTGGACGCAGATTTTTTCTGATACGTTTGAGCTGAATCGCAATAACTGGTCATTGCAAACCACGATTGATGATTATGCCAATAGTACGCTCTCGCTGCAGGCTGGCAAGCTTGTTTTTGATGTAACCTCAAATACGCCAACTGGCTCAATTGCTTGGAATTTGCAGCCGACTATGCCCTATGTCGAAGATTTTGCACTGTCGGTTGATATTACCTGTGTTGTTTGCGAGCCTTCAACCGAGCCAGGTTTGGTTTTTCGCAAAAGTGGCTTGCTCAACGCTGAAACCTATTATTTTCTTTTGTATGGCTTTGATCAGCGAGTGCGCATTATTAAGCAAGTGCCGCACGATGCACTGCGGGTTGGTTGGGATATTGCTCCAAGCATCGATCAGCGCAAAAATATGACCCATCATATCGAACTGATTGTCAAAGGTGATCAGATGGCGGTGTTTATCAACAATCGCTATGCGCTCAAGGTTGAAGATAGCACGTACTCATCAGGCTATCCGCATCTTGCTGTTTATCTTCAAGGAGCCACGACCGAGCAAGTAAGCTTTGATAATCTGTATCTAGCGGTTCCAGCCGATCAAGTTAATCGCACCAAACGCTAAAGCGCAAAAAAACGATTGGCACAGCAGCCCAAATCTGTACCAATCGTTTCTATCCTTCGTATATGTTCTTGCTCTCTGTTCTCTGCTATGCCAACGGCTTGCGATGGGTGCTTGAGCGATATTCAACCTCGAAGCCACATTGTTGATACACGCTCAATGCGCCAGTGAGGTTTTCGCTATCGACCCCTAAGGCTGCCTCGGTCATGCCCATCTCGCGGAACATCGCGAGGCTACGGTTGATCAAGGCTGAAGCTACACCTTGTTTGCGCCAAGGCCGGCGTACGCTGATACTTTCGGTATAGCCACGTTGGCGGTTATACTCGGCATTTTCTTTCTGATCAAAATAATTGAGCACCATGCCCACAACCTGATCGCCGCTCCAAGCGACTTGCCAAATCGCTGGCTGGAACAATGGCGATTGTGTCCAGCGTTGAAAATCGGTTTCGCTTGGCTCGGAAAAGCCCCAGTGATCGCGGAAGGATTCTGCATCTGCTTGCCAAATTTGGCGGTACAGTTCTGGGGTGCTTGGGCGCACTTCAATACCTTCGGGCAAGGCTTGGCTGCCAATCGGCTGGCTTAAATCGCGTTTCATGCTAAAACTATGGCGAATTGGCTGATAGCCAAATTCAGCATAGAGCTTGGCGCTGTAGGAGTTGGTATCGCTCGCATGGGTTTGCAGAAACGCTGGCTTGTTGGTGGGGTTGGCGGCATGCACAGCGCGTTGACGTTGCTCTTGATGGGTCAGAATTGCATGGCCAATCCCGCGATTAATCCATTCAGGCTTGATATGGGCGAGGGTGCGGAAAATCCGATTGCCAACTGCTTCGTCGTACCAATGGGTAAACGCATAGCCGATTGCTTGCTGATCAACTTCAAGGATGATCAAATCTTGCGTAAGATCGCTGTTTGGGGTGTTGTGATATTGGTTTTGTAGCTCGGTTGCTCCAACCACATTTTTGTGGCCAAAGGCTTTTGATGAGGCATTAAAAATTTTGGCCATTGCGCTAAAATCGTTGTTGTCGCGGAAAAAGCGGGCTTGAAAGCCGTCGATTTGGGGTGGATTAGCAAATTGAATTGCTTGCTGTTGCTCGGTCATAAAACGCTATCTGCTCCTACGGTCATTAATCGTTGCTGCGCTCAAGTATCGTTTGCTGGCCGCGCTTTGCCATCAGCCTTAGGCCGATGCATGCTCTCCGCCTTGCGACTGAGCATAATCAAGCTGGTGGATTCTGATGGTATAGTTAAGCGAGAGTGTTTGCCTCACGCTATGTTCAGAGACTTTGCAGCATGAAGGAATCGAATGAGTACTGATGTTATTAATTTAATTTTTGGCATGAAACTGCGTCAAGCCCGCCTCGAAGCCAATTTAAGTCTGACCGAATTTGCTGCACGAGCCGAGTTATCGCCATCGTATGTGACTGAGATGGAGAAGGGACGTAAATATCCCAAGCCCGATAAAATTGTTAAAATGGCCCATGTGTTGGGCAAAGCCTACGATGAATTGGTCTCGATTAAGCTGAATCCTGCTTTGGCTTACCTCGAAAATATGCTCTCGTCGCCGTTGTTGCGCCATTTTCCCTTCGAGGAATTTGAGCTTGATCCCAATGAATTGGTCGGCTTATTTACCAAAGCTCCCGATAAAGCGAGCGCCTTGTTGCACGCCATTTGGGAAATTGCCCGTCAATACGATATGAAGGATGAGCATTTCTTTCGGGCAGCACTGCGTTCGTATCAAGAAATTCACGAAAATTATTTTCCCGAAATTGAAGAAGAAGCTGAAGCCTTTGCTGCCAAATATCAACTTAATCTATTTCCAGTTGGCATCGACCAACTCAAGCAGATTTTGCAGCAACAATTTGGCTATCGAGTTGATGAAACCAGCTTGGCTGATCACGAGCTACTTTCGCATTATCGTGCTGTTTATATTGACACGCCGCGCAAAACCTTGTTGATCAACCCAAATTTATATGAGTTGCAGCGCAAATTTATTTTGGCGCGCGAGCTTGGCTATGCCGCCTTGGGACTGAACGAGCGCTCAGTCACCTCAACGCCTGATCAAGTGTTGTCGTTTCGCCAAGTTTCGAATGATTTTAAAGCCTCGTATTTTGGCGGAGCTTTATTGATGCCCCGCCAGCCGATGATTGCCGATATTTCGACCTTGTTCAATCAAACCAGCTGGAGCGCCGAGCCGCTGCTGGCGATGCTCAATCACTATGATGTAACGCCTGAAATGTTGCTCTATCGGTTTAGCGAGGTGATTCCCGCGGCTTTTGGTATTTCGCTGCACTTTTTGCGCTTTCACAATGTTGAAGGTTCATACAAACTAATCAAGCGGATCAATATGAATCGTTTGTTGCTGCCAAGTGGAATCGGTTTACATGAACACTATTGTCGGCGTTGGCTGGCCTCGCGTTTGCTGATCAACTTATCTGAGCAGACGGGGCCACAGCAGCAGCCGTTGGTCGATGTACAAATTTCGCAGTTTTTAGAAAGCCAAGATCGCTTCTTGGATATTGGGTTTGCCCGACCCTTGGTGCTTACGCCAACCGTCGGTAGCAGCGTGGTGGTTGGTTTTCGCTTTACGCCTGAGTTAGCGAAGGTCATCAAGTTTGTTGATGATCCAGCGATTCATCGTACGGTGATTCATGAAACCTGCCAGCGCTGCCCAATTGACGATTGTGCGGTGCGGAAATCGGTTCCAACCGTGCTGTGGGGCGAGCAACTGCGCGACCGCCGTAACGCCGCGATTGCCGAGATTCGGCGTACCTTATTGCCATAATGTGGTTAATCCTCAACCAATCAGCAACAGCGCCAGCCCTTGGCGCTGTTATTATTTAACCCCAAGTCCTAGGACTTATGACCGAATTGACATCGAATAGTGTTAGAGTTATTATTTGACTTATCAGTCATATTTTATTTGATGGTCAAATAATGGCTGAGCGTAAGGAACTGAGCATGCTAAGCCCTGAGAAACCGACCAAGCCTGCCGTGTCGTTGAAAGAGCGCCAACGCGAAGAACGGGCGCGCCTGATTTTAGAGGCCGCCCAAACGATTTTGTTGGAGCGTGGCTATCACGAAACCTCGATTGACGACATTGCGGGCCAAGTTGGGATTGCCAAAGGTACGGTCTATTTACATTTTCCCAGCAAAGAAGATTTGATGATTGCCTTGGTGGAAGGGCAATTACAAAATTTTGTGCACGTGATCGAAGAAGTGGCGGCGAGCACCAGCAGCGCTCGCGAACGCTTAGAAGCGATTTTGCAACGCACCTACGATCCGAGCGAAGCACGGCGCATGCAGATTTTTCTCGAAGTGTTTGGTAGCGCCGATATGCGGTCGCGCTTTGCTGAAAAACACGAGCGAACCCAGCCAATCATTGATCATGCGCGTAGTTTGTTGCGGGCAATTATCGAGCAGGGCAAAGCTCAGGGGGAATTTGATCAGCACATCTCAACCAAAGTGATGATTGTGATGTATCTCAATTTGCTTTCACCTCGCAACTATCATCATCTGACAACTGATCAAACAGTGGCGTTTGAAGAGTTGCTGCCTCAAATAATTCAAATTTTCTTCCATGGGATTTCACGGAAGCAAGCTTAAGAAAGGCGCGGAATGGAAACGGCAATTAAGCAAACGGCTTCAGCAGCAGCCGAATTTGAACAGCCACGCTATACCAAGCGCGAAACCTTGCTCACAATGTTGAGCGTGCTCTTGGTGATGCTGTTGGCCTCACTTGATCAAACAATCGTTGGTACGGCGATGCCCAAAGTCATCACCGAATTGCACGGCTTTGATCGCTATACTTGGGTTACGACGGCCTATCTGTTGGCTTCAACGGTGATGGTGCCAATTTATGGCAAGCTTTCAGATATGTTTGGGCGTAAGCCGCTCTTTATCTTTGGCTTAATTGTCTTTTTGATTGGCTCTGGCTTGTGTGGCGCAGCCCAAAGCATGAACCAATTGATTATTTTTCGTGGCTTGCAAGGCTTAGGCGCAGCCGCCTTGATGCCGATTGCCTTAGCGATTGTTGGCGATTTGTTCACGCCTCGCGAACGTGCGCGCTGGCAAGGAATCACTGGCGGGGTTTTTGGGATTTCGGCCATCCTTGGGCCTACCGCTGGTGGCTGGCTGACCGAACACGTTTCATGGCGCTGGATTTTCTACGTCAACTTGCCGCTGGGCATTATCGCGCTCTTGACCTTGATTTTCTTGATGCCAACCCTTGGCCGCAAAGCCCAACGGGTCAAAATTGACTACATCGGCTCGATTTTATTGGTTGCCGGAACGGTTCCGCTGTTGCTGGGCTTCACTTGGGCTGGCTCGAAATATGCTTGGCTCTCAGCCCAAGTCTTGGGGATGTTTGGCTTGGCGGTTGTGTTTTTGGGTGCATTTATTGCCTACGAAGCATGGCTCGAACGCAATAATGGCCAGCCAATTATCGAACCAAGCCTCTTCAAAAACAGCATTTTCCGCATTTCGGTGCTGATTACAATCATCTCGAATATGGCGCTGTTTGGCAATATTTTCTTCTTGCCGTTGTTTGTGCAAGGGGTGATTGGTACCTCGATTACCAATAGTGGCTTGATTATGACCCCGTTGATGCTGACCGCGATTATTTGTAGCGTGGTGGCGGGCCAAATCGTGGCCGCAACTGGCAAATACAAAATTATTGCAATTGTTGGCATGGCAATTAGCGTCTTGGGTGGTTTCTTGCTGCTGCAACTCGATTTGAATTCGACCAATACCAACGTGGCGATTGATATGGTTGTGTTGGGGTTAGGCATGGGCGCGGGAATGTCGCTGTATACCTTGATTACCCAAAATGCCTTGCCAAACAAAATTGGCCAAGCAACCTCAGCCTTGACCTTCTTCCGCTCGATTGGTAGCACAATTGCTTTGGCGGCGATGGGTTCGGTGATGAATTCGGCCTATTTGCCAGCGTTCAAAGCAGCAATTCCCGCTGAAATTGTGCAAAGCGTGCCAGCAGAAAGCTTGGCGGCCTTCAACAATCCACAAATTTTGCTTTCGCCTGAAACGCAATCGCTGATTCAGGCTCAGTTTGCCCAAGGCGGCGAGCAAGGCCAAGCGCTCTACAACACCTTGTTGGGCGCGGTCAAATATGGCTTGGTTGATGGTATTCACCATGTGTTTATTTTCAGCTTTGGCATCACGGTTTTGGGCTTTGTGGTCGTCTTCTTCCTCAAAGAAATCGAACTGCGCGGCGGACGCAAAAAAGCTGGCGCGCAAGTCGAGCAAGATGGCGAAGCCGGCGCAGCTGGCATGGCAGCGTTTCACTAGAAGAACAAAGAGCATAGAACATAGGGATTTGGGATTTGGGATTGGCAACCGTGTCCCCTCACCCCCCAGCCCCCGCTCCCACGAAAACGCGGACGAGGGGTAGCATCCATGTTCACCACGCCGTGCGGTAGAACCACAAGATTAAAGCCCCTCGCCCGCGCCGTGGGAGAGGGGTTGGGGTGAGGGGGAATCGTTGTTAACGCAATGAATCAGTACACATAGAACATAGGGATTTGGGATCGGGAATCGGTTGTTGGGGATCGGGCTAGTTGTAGCTCGATCCTCATTTTTTAATGCAAAAGTCAGAAGTCAGAAGTCAAAAACCAATAGCCAATAGCCAATAGCTGTACTAGTTCATTTGATTGGCAACCGTTTTCCCTCACCCCCCAGCCCCCGCTCTCACTGAACGCGGGCGAGGGGGAGTACCGTTTTTACCAACGAATTGTGGCAGAACCACAGCGTTAAAGCCCCTCGCCCAGTGGATGGGAGAGGGGTTGGGGTGAGGGGATCAGGCAGTGGTTAACCTGATGTACCAATACAAATAGCCAATAGCCATTTCCCCTTCGTGCTCTTTGTGCGCTTCGTGGATCACATTTTTAACGCAGAGATTTAAGAAGGATGAATTATGAATTATGAGGGATGAAGGGCAGAAAGCAAAAGTCAAAAGTCAAAAGCCTAATTCTACTAATCTGTGGGAATCTGTGGCTAAAACAGCCTTCGTGCCCTTCGCGTGCTTCGCGGTTTCAACTCTTCGTGTTCTTCATGCGCTTCGTGAATCAAAATATACTAAATTATCTGCTAGCGAATATTCGCTTGACAGCTTTAAAACATTGTGATATTCTTCGCTCAGTGAAAATTCGCTGGCGATAAAAATTATCTACCAAGCATGTTTTTACTAGAATCCATGCACCAATCCAACGTCGATGGTGACGCACCGGAAAGGAACGACCGCATGACTGATCGGCAACATGGCGTGAAAATCAACGCCCCCATCACCCCCGCTGCGGCGGAATTGTTGACGGAACCAGCTCTCCACTTTTTAGCTGCTTTGCATCGCAGCTTTGACCAGACTCGCCGCGACCTATTGCACGGACGAGTGGAACGCCAAAGCCGACTCGATGCAGGCGAACGCCCTGATTTTCTCGCTGAAACTGCTCCTATTCGTGATAGCGACTGGCAAATTGCCCCAATTCCTGATGAAATTCGCAATCGGCGGGTTGAAATCACTGGGCCAATCGATCGCAAAATGATCATCAATGCGCTCAACTCTGGAGCCAACGTCTTCATGGCCGACTGTGAAGATGCCACAACTCCAAGCTGGGATAATTTGGTCAGCGGTCAATTGAATTTGCGCGATGCAGTCAACCGCACGATTAGCTTCACCAACGAAGCTGGCAAAGCCTATCGCTTAAACGACCAAGTTGCGGTGTTGTTTGTGCGGCCTCGCGGCTGGCACTTGCTCGAAAAGCATGTCACCGTCGATGGTGAACCAATGGCTGGCGGTTTGTTCGATTTTGGCTTGTACTTATTCCACAACGCCAAAACCTTGCTCGCCCGTGGCTCTGCTCCCTACTTCTATCTACCAAAACTTGAAAGCCATCGCGAAGCCCGTTTGTGGAATGATGTTTTCGTCTTTGCTCAAAAGCAGCTCGGCCTGCCCCATGGCTCGATCAAAGCAACTGTCTTGATCGAAACAATTTTGGCAGCCTTCGAGATGGACGAAATTCTCTATGAATTGCGCGACCACTCTGCTGGCCTCAACTGTGGCCGCTGGGATTATATTTTCAGCTGCATCAAAAAATTTGCCAAACTTGAGCATTTTGTGCTGGCTGATCGGGCTTTCGTAACGATGACCTCACGTTTTATGCGCTCATACTCCTTGCTGGCGATCAAAACTTGCCATCGCCGTGGTGCGCATGCGATGGGTGGTATGGCAGCCCAAATTCCGATTAAGCACGATGCCCAAGCCAATGCCGAAGCCCTCGCCAAAGTTCAAGCAGATAAAGAGCGCGAAGCTCGCGACGGCCACGACGGCACATGGGTTGCGCACCCAGGCTTGGTTCCCTTGGCCAAGGCCGCCTTTGATGCCTTGATGCCTGAAGATAACCAAATTGGCAAGCAACTTGAGGTTGAAATTACCGCCGATGATCTGTTGCGTTTCGAGCCATCAGCACCAATTACCGAGCAAGGCTTGCGCAAAAATATCAGCGTTGGCATCCAATATATCGAGGCATGGCTTGGTGGCTTAGGCTGCGTGCCGCTCTACAACCTGATGGAAGATGCAGCAACTGCCGAAATCTCACGCGCGCAAGTTTGGCAATGGGTGCATCAGCCCAACGGCATCACCGAAGATTTTCGCAAAATTACCCTCGAATGGGTGCGCGAGTTGGTTGTTGAAGAATTAGCCACAATTGAACAAGAAGTTGGCGCAGAACGCTATCGCACTGGTCATTATGCCCGCGCTAGCCAATTGTTTGATCAGCTAGTTGCCAACCCAACCTTTACCGAATTTCTCACCCTTCCCGCCTACGAACAAATCGATTAATTGCATTCATTGGCAGCGTGCAGGTGCTAGCATCAAACAACAATGACTAAAACCTGCAATGCTGTGTCGGGATAGATTTGATTTTTACTCGTTACCTTGGCGACGTTGCCCTAGCGCTTTGGCGATTGTAACGAGCTACATGCCACCATTGTAATTTGACAAAGGAGTCAGCCATGAACACCACGAACGGTATCTCAACAACAGAACTGGAACGGGGTTGGGCAACGGACGCACGTTGGCAGGGGATTCAGCGCGATTACACAGCCGAAGATGTTGTGCGCTTGCGCGGTTCAGTCATTATTGAGCAAACTTTAGCTCGTATGGGTGCTGAACGCTTGTGGGATCTCTTACACAGCGAAGATTACGTGCATGCGTTGGGTGCGCTGACTGGCAATCAAGCCATGCAAATGGTTAAAGCTGGCTTGAAAGCAATTTACTTGAGTGGCTGGCAGGTTGCTGCCGATGCCAATATGGCAGGCCAAATGTATCCCGATCAAAGCTTGTATCCCGCTAACAGCGTGCCACAAGTGGTCAAACGGATCAACCAAACCTTGCAACGCTGCGACCAAATTTATCACTCAGAAGCGAAAGATGGGACCTACTGGTTTGCGCCAATCGTTGCCGATGCCGAAGCTGGCTTCGGCGGCCCATTGAATGCCTTCGAAATGATGAAAGCCATGATCGAAGCTGGCGCAGCAGGCGTTCACTTCGAAGATCAATTGTCATCGGAAAAGAAATGTGGCCACTTGGGCGGCAAAGTGCTTATTCCAACCAGCCACTTCATTCGCACGCTGCAAGCAGCTCGTTTGGCCGCCGACGTGATGGACGTACCAACCTTGGTCGTCGCTCGCACCGATGCCAATGGCGCATACCTCTTGACCAGCGACGTTGATCCTCGTGACCGTGAGTTTTGTACCGGCGAACGCACTTCAGAAGGCTTCTTCTGTATTCGCGGCGGCATCGATTCAGCAATTGCCCGTGGCTTGGCCTATGCGCCATATGCCGACCTGATTTGGTGTGAAACCTCAACCCCAGATTTGGAAGAAGCACGCAAATTTGCAGAAGCGATTCATGCCCAATATCCAGGCAAATTGTTGGCCTACAACTGCTCTCCATCATTCAACTGGAAGCGCAACTTGGACGATGCTACGATTGCTAAGTTCCAAAGCGAACTCGGCGCAATGGGCTACAAGTTCCAATTCATCACCTTGGCTGGCTTCCATGCCTTGAACTACAGCATGTTCGATTTGGCAACTGGCTATCGCGATCAAGGCATGAGCGCCTATGTTCAATTGCAACAAGCCGAATTCAACCGCGAAAGCGAAGGCTACACCGCCGTCAAGCACCAACGCGAAGTTGGCACTGGCTACTTCGATATGGTGGCCCAAGCTGTTTCAGGTGGCATGTCGTCGACCACCGCCTTGAGCGGCTCGACCGAGCACGAACAATTTGTTGGAGCCCATTAGAAAGTCAAAAATCAGAAGTCAAAAATCAAAAGGTAGGATTTAGGGGTAGAAACAGAACATAGAACATAGAGCATAGAACATAATCCTAAAAATCTGTGGCAATCTGTGGCTAAAACCTAGCCTTCGTGCTCTTCGTGGTTTCAATGTTCTAGCCCCTGAATCCTACTCGATCTGCGACTATTGCAAAGCCAGTGAGCCGGTTTTGCGATGGTAAAAAATACCCTGCATTGCTCGCACCGCGCTGATCCTTCCATGAGATCGCGGTGCGAGTTTTTTGGCTATAATACAACCTCGCTTGTGTTTTGGAGATTTGGCAATGGCGCAGCATCGCAATGTGATTTTGATTGGCATGCCTGGCTCAGGCAAAAGCACGCTAGGGATTTTATTGGCCAAAGCGTTGGTCTTTGATTTTATTGATACTGATGTGGTAATTCAAACTCGCCAGCATGGCCGCTTGATCGAGATTCTCGAACGCTTGGGTCCTGAGCAATTTTGTGCGGTCGAAAACCAATATTGTGCTGAGCTAGAGCTTGATCAATATGTGGTGGCGACTGGCGGCAGCGTGATTTACAGCCCCGATGCCATGGCCAATTTCCAGCGGCTTGGCACAATTGTCTATCTGGCGATTGAATTCGCTGAACTTTTGCCCCGGATTAGCGATATGGATTCGCGCGGAATTGTGATGCAGCCAGGTCAAACATTTGCCGATTTATATGCCGAGCGCGTGCCACTCTACCAACAATTTGCCGATATTACTGTGCAGTGCACTGGCGATGATCACGAGCATACGGTCAGCCAAATTATGGCGGCGTTAGCTGCACATACTTAATTTGGCTGTGCTCAACGCTAATTGTGCCATCGGTAGCGAAAAAACGCTCGCCACTATCAACTGGAATCGACAGCAAATCAATGGGAGCTGAGCGTTTAATCTTGCTGGTTAATTCGCCAATCACCTGAGTTAATGGTTCTAGGTTGCTGGCCCATTTGGCAAATACAAAATGGGTTTGGCGATAGCGTTTGAGCAAGGTTTCCAATTTATCCATGCCCACGTGGCCAGCCTCGCCCCAAAATAGCGGCAAACCATGGTTATCCAGCGAGATCACATCGGGCTTATAGCGCAGGCCAATTGGGGTTTCAACCCTGGCCTCTGGATAGTTGGGCAAATACAAAGCCCAAATTAATGCCTTCATAATCACATGTTCGCTCGATTCGACTGGGCGTTTAATCATCACCACCTGCGAACCATGGGCCTTGAATGTCCATTTACGGCGCAAAAATAGCTCATTGCTCATGCTGAAACTCCCCATGCATCTTAGCGTATAGCTCTAGGCTATCTATTCTACGAATTGAGAGTTTGAAAGGATTGTTGTTATGGATTCAATATTTTCGTTTTTGGTATTTGTCGGTTTGGTTGGGCTGATTATCGCTTGGCATGTTTTTGAACATAAACGCTCAGTTCAGTTAATTCAGCAATGGGCTGCTAGCAACGGCTATCAGATTTTCGATCTTGAGCAGCGCTGGTTTCGGCGCGGCCCCTTCTTTTGGCGCTCTAGTAAATATCATACCGTGTTCTATGTTGATGTGATTAATGCTCAAGGCGCGACGCAAGCTGTTTGGATTCGCTGTGGTGGCTGGTTTAGCGGGCTTTTCTCCGATCAGCTGACAGTCCGATTCGATTCATAAGTTTGAAACCAATCCCAATAGGGTGTGTTTTTGATCAAGCGCCGATTATAATCAGGTGCTTGATCGTTCCACCAAACTGGGCCACGTTCGCCGAGCGCCACTTTACAACGCTGAACCTCGGCACGAGCAGTGCGTTCGGCCTCTTGGTTTTGTTGGCGCTTGGCTTGGCCAACAGCGCGGCGGGCGTTCATCAATTGATTGATCAAATGTTGACGTTCTTCAGGATCTAAGTTTGGGTTGCTACAGCGCCATAAGCGTTGCTTGACCACAAAATAGCGTCCATCGGGAGTTGTTGGATATTTTGGCATAGCTGCTCCTTGCGGTTGCATACCAAAAATGATGCCAACGCAACGTTTAATCATTAACTGCGTATCGAGAGCAAGATTGTTTTGAAAGGAGAGGTTTTTGATGCTTGTCTATGTATTGGTTACTTTAGCGGTTGTGAGTGGCGCATTTTTGCTTGGCCGCTATCAAATTCTCAAACGCGATGAACATATTGAAGCTTGGGCTGTGCAGCAAAAATATCAAATTGTAGCGATTAAACGCCCTTGGCTGAGCCTTGGCCCCTTTCTCTGGCGCACAGGCGAAAATGATCAAGTCTATAAAGTTGAATTACGTGATCAGACTGGCGAAAATATGAGTGGCTGGTTGCGCTATCGCGGCTTTTTATTTGGCAATTATGAAATTGATTTAGAAGTTGAATAGTTTTTTGAAATAAAATTTGCTTTTGAAAATGCGGATGGTGCAGAGCTAAAAATTCAGCCTTGCACTATCCGCATTTGAATAGATTGAGATTATATTGACAAATGCTTGCCAATATAACCAATAATAATTTTATAGCGTGCGCCGTCAGGCAAGAAATGAATCCGTACTGCGTCTGATAATTTACTATGCCATTCAAATAATCTATCCTTGCCATCGGAACATCTAAATATTCTTTCATGACTATATAAATTCATTGTAGATTTACTTTCGGTGCTACAACGTAGTTTTAAGCCATTTTTATCAAAAGTACCAGTTTGCCAATTTGCAGCATATGCTTGAAACTGAAATAAATGCCGCTTAATATGCGGCCAATTTTGATCATTAGCTTCCAATTGTTTTAGTGCATCCAGTGCCGTTTCTGTCCACTCTAAATCAGGGAATAACTCACTGCACCGTTCATATGCATCACGCCCATCACGAACTGAACGTTTATTAATTTCCTCGATTAGCGGCTTATTTTGCTGAATATGTTGTGGACTGCTATGGTGAAGGACATCATGGTGTTTTTCGGCTAATTCACCAGAATCATCGAAAAAAAACTCTTCAATTGTTAATTGATTGTTATCCCAATCAGAATGGCTTGCTAAACTTATCGCAATACCATCAAGCATAACAGCCATACCTAAACCAAGCGCAGTTTGCTGCTTAAACATAAATTCAGAAGTATGTTGTTTATCAGTTAGGCTAGCTTCTTGAGGATGATCCTGTAAGTACGGCGATTTAGTTGCCATACTCATAATATAGGTACGTTGGTTTTTATATCGACCTTTCATCTCGGGTTCATTTATCCATTGATGAAAATAATAATTAGGTGCTAACTCCATTGTATAAATCGGTTGGTGTAAGCGCATTGTATTTTTTCCACCAACAGTTTGCATAGTTTGAATAAGTTGTAACAATTGTGTATGAGCTTGATGTTGATCTGCGGCGATGGTGATTGAGCGATCATTTAATACGATATCAATTCCCATGGATCAACTCCTTGGCATCATTAATCGTTCTAAACTCTTATCAAATTCATCAAAAAATCCATCTGGCCATTGATCAATTAACCCATCTTGATCAATCGTTGGGGTTGAAACTGTATGGCGAGTTTGACCTTCGATCATACGGCGCTCAAAGTAATTTAATTGCACATCGGCTGGGTTAATTTTGCCATCGTGAACAGCTAAACGAATGCCATTTAATACATGATCACTATGGCTTTCAACCACAATTTGGACTCCAGCTGCTGCTGCGTAGGCCAAAAATTGACCCATGAGTGCTTGACCGCGTGGATGTAAATGAGCCTCGGGATTTTCGATTAATAATAATGAATTGGGCTTGGCTGATAAAACCGCTACTAAAATAGGTAAGGTATAGGTTAATCCAAAGCCAACATTGGTTGCCCGAAAAGCATTCCCTACAACTCCATCATTGACGAATGAGAATCGTAAACTTACCAAATCAATATCAGGGTTCCCTGAAATGTTGATTCGTGTGCCTGGAGAAATTTCACTTAGCCACGCTTCAACTTCATTGCGTAAGGTTAATGTGTTTGATTGTTCATGATGTAATTTTTCGTTGGGAATTAATTCATTGCCAAATAATGATAAATAGTGAATCGCATATTCGCCGCTTGGGCCAAGTTGGCGATGTTGGCGCACGAGATAATCCGATGTACCGAATGATGTGCGTGGCCCAATCCTTTCGGCTTGAAGATACTGAAAGTCATCAGTGAATAGATTACTAAAAATAATATCATTATTGAAGTAGGTATCCGATGCTCCAACCAGTATGCTATTTAATCCATCAGGCGCAGCTTCAATATCCAAGACATCGGTTGAAGAATTATATTGATAGCGCCATTCATCGACACTAGTTTTGCTATAAAGCTTCAAGCCGATACTAATTGTGTCATCATCAGCATATTCAAAGAATACATCTTGGGCCGTACCGAGTCGAACTAAATCACCATTAACTGCTAAGCCTTGGGTTATGAGGCCTTGTTGAAACGATTGACGTAATAAAAGCAATGATTGAATAACTGACGATTTGCCCATGCCATTTAATCCCGACAGCAAGGTTAGCTTGCCAAGATTAATTTTTTGGTGACCAAAGCACTTAAAGTTGTGTAAAACGATCGATTCAAGCGTTTGTAATGGTTGTTCACTCATTTTAATACCTCTTGAATAAGGTGAGCAATTCGGCGGAAACGAATATTAACTTTATTTGTATCACCAGTACCTTGTGAGATTGCTTTATCGAATTCGCGATCATGGTTCAACATTGCAATAAATTTTTGCATTAATAGATTTTTTCTTCGGACAAGAACTTTGATTTGATCATCGCTACAATTGCTTAAGTTAACTGACCATGATTCAAACAGCGATTTATTGATCATTCCACGGGAAGCATTTGCTTTATAGCGTTTGCGAAAAGCGTCTTTATCAAAAATGGCTTTCGCTGCACGCATTGCCCGGCGGAACTGTTGCTCAAATGAATCGAGAGCCTTTTGATCAAGCTTATTAATTGTAGCCATTGTATTGCTTAAAAAGCTATCGAAATCGGCAAATTCATTGCGATTATATTTTTCAGGAGGTACCAGATGAAAGGCAATGAAGCGTAACACAAATTCACGGTCACTCATGCGCGATGTAGGTACAGAGTTGGTAGTAGCTTGCTTAAATTCAGGAAACTCAGCCATTCGTTTGAGCAATTCGGTTGCTCGCCCTTGATGTAACGCGTGGCGAATCTCTTGGGGCGAAAGTGGCAATCCACCAGTATTAATCCGTTTGAAGATATTGAATTTAACTTCTTCTGGTGTTCCTGGAGCAATTTGGTAAATTAATACTTGAGTTTCCATAATCCGCCGTTGGAAATTTCTAGGCAGATCGTCAAAGCCTTTATCCGTAATCGTATTGAGGAATTCTAAGCCTTTGAGTTTTAATTGATTTTCTGGATGATTTTTTTTTGCTAAAATAAAATTATAGAGAGTTGTTAATCGTTGGAGTCCATCAACAATAATCCAGCGGTCTTCGTTTGTTGCATCCATATAGAATGCTGGCAGTGGAATACGAATTAGAATCGACTCGATTAAGCGGCTTTGGGCTTCGCGGGTCCATAAACCTGCTTGACGCTGAAAAGCTGGTTGCATATCAATCTCATTATTTTCCATCCGTGAAATTAAGAGATCGACAGTCATTGGCTTAAAATCAATTCGGATCTGGCTAGGATTAAAGGGTGTAATAATTAATTCGTCATCATCCTCTTCTTCTTCTTCAATATCGTTACTTAATCCATATAATGCTGCCTGTGATGATAGCTGGAAGCCTTGAAATCCACCTTGTGGTAACTCCTCTTCATCATCGTTATTCAGATCCAAATCTTCATTATTATCAACCATTGGTTCTTCCTCATCGTAGAATGCTGTTGTATTGTACTATAGCTGATTGATTTTTAGTGGCCCTGATTTGCGCCGACCATGCGGCGGAATAGGCTGCCAACCAAGCTAAATGGTTGTGGTTCGGCAACGCCCAAGCGGCTGGAGCTTGTTTGATCGATTAATCCAATCACCCGCGCGAAGGTTTCGATTTGTTGCTGCATCAAATCAAAATCAAGTTTATCGATGGCTGCATTGCTGGGCGTGGCGCATAAATAATTGGGCGCAGGAATTAGTGAAATTGTGGGAATATTGGCTTTGTAGAATGGCTCGCCCTCGCCAAAATAAATATTGTTGATCGGCAGAATGGTGAGCACACGCTGCTTGGTGCGCTGCAAAAGCGCGGTGTAATACAGTTGCTCCAGCATTGGGCTGGTGGTGTAGGTCAACTCAATTTCTGGTTGGGTCGTTGGTTGATAGCTGGTGAAAGCTCGATTATCGTGCCATTCGCTACAGCCTAGATGCTCCAAGGTAACCCCTGCAACCGCCCGAAATTGCTGGCCGTTCCATAATGCTGGGTGCTCGGCGAGCCATGTGCTGGTTGCTTGGCCGTGCTTGCCAAGTTGCGGCAGTTGAAAGTGACCAGTGGCAAAAATGAAAATTAAATTTCGCTCAAGGCTTTGGTTTTTGAACCAACGTACCAAGGCCAATAATCCGAGCGCACCATTCTCTTCTGGGGCGTTCGGCCCATCGGTGTGGGTATTAATCAAGATGCTTTCGTTCGATGTTTGGCTTGGCAAAACCACATACAAGCTTTCAGTTGGGCTTTGCTCGGTTAGCGTGGCTTCTAACGTGAAGCGAATCTGTTGGCCTTGAGCAGCTGCTTGCTTGAGTTGCTGGCCTGTGCTGTGATCAATCCAAAGGGCTGGGCATTCTTGGTAGTTGGTGGTGAAGGGTAGATATTGATCTTCAGCATTGGCTGACGAGATTTTCGACCACATGCAAATTACGCCTTTAACCCCGGCTTTTTTGGCAGCTTGCAGGTCGGGGCCGCCGAGAAACGAGCCAAGGGTTGGGTTGCGCAGCGTTTTTGGGAGTTGGGTGGTGCTGGCTTGAGCCGCCTTGGTTGGGTGGATAAAAAGCATAGTTGGCAATGCTGGAACTGCAACTTCGACCAAGGCTATTTTGCCAGCTGCTTGCTGAAAATTGCCTGGGCTTTTGCCACAATCGACCAATTCGCCAAGAATGCCTTCGGCGGGCGTGCAGCCAGAATAGGGATAGTAGAAACTTGTGGTAATTGCGGTTTCGCTGCGATTGGCGTTTTGCAGCGCCAAGCCCCACTTTTGGGCTTCCCAGCGCGTGAAATAATAGCGATCGCGCTGAACTTCGCAGCCGAGGGCAGTTAATTCGGCGGCCAAAAATTCGATAAAGCGCTGATGAGCTTCGCTGCCGGTTAGACGTGGCCCTAATGCTTCGAGATAGCGATGCCAGCCAATTAATTCTTGATGGGTGGTAATCTTCATGAATCCAGCCTCACTCGCACAGGATGTTCGATCAACTCGGTTAGTTCGAGCACAATCTCGCGATGCCACGCCCAATCGTTGCGTAGCTGGGCGACAATCAAATCAGTTAAGTTCATGTGCAGCCAATAGCAGCGTAAACGCTTTTCAAGATTAGCGGGAATTATATCGTACTGTTGGGCAAATTTAAGCCATGGTTGTAAATAGATAGTGCTTTGCCCATAACAGCTTTGTTGAGCAAGATCGTATACCCAATCGCCATAGCCAAATTCGGCCCAATCGAGCACAGCCACAATCGCTTGCTGCTGGCAAAGCACATTATCAAAGCCAAAATCGCGATGGATTAATGAGCGTTCGGTGGTGATTGTGCTGAGCAACCGTTCCATGACGCGATAGCCTTGACGCAATAAGGCTCCGGTCTGGTCTTGGCGCTCGATCCAATCGTGCCAATCGTAATCAAACTTATAATTGCCAAGATCTAAAATTTCTTCGGCCCATGTTTGGTAGCGGCCTTGGCCTTGGCTGTTGGCCAAACCCCAACCAGTGCTTGGGCCAAGGTCTTGTTGATGCAGCTGGTGCAGTGTTTGAAACAGGTGCGGCTGGATTTGGCTGAGTTGTTGTGGCTCAAGCGCTGAGATGGTTTGGCCTGCGATGAATGGACTAATCGCGTAGACCCAGCCATCGGCAAATTGCTGATGCGCCAGGATTGGCGGAATTGGCACATGTTGGGCCCAATGCTGGGCGGCGTAGGCATCTTTTAAAAAATCTTGGTAGTGCTTGCTGATGCGCACGACATAAGTTTGGGCATTGTGTTCAAATTGGTAGGCTTGGGCAAACCAACCAGCGCCGATAAAGCTGATGTGTTCGAGCTGAAAGCCCGAATCGGCTTCGATTGCTTGGCGTAACAGGTGAGTAAGCTGCATCAAACATCCTCACACAGACACTATTCCACCAGCATTGTACCCCGAAGTGCTTAATCCACGAAGGACACGAAGGGTTGAAACCGCGAAGAGCGCGAAGGACGCGAAGAACGTCACGCTCCATGGGGAGAGTATATCCCTTCATCCTTCATCCCTCATCCTTCATCCTTGCCGTTGGCCACAGATTGGCACAGATTGCTTTGATTAGGTTCGTGCATTCCCAATAGCCAAAAGCCATCATTGTTCTGCGCCGTTGCGTTAATAATTAATATATAAGGATAGGAAAGGATGGAAACCGCGAAGAGCGCAAAGAACGCGAAGGTTTCGTTTTTTTAGCCACAGATTTTTATGATTATTTTATATCCTTTGCGCTCTGACTTTTGACTTCTGACTTCTACATTTTGCATTCATCCTTCATCTTGCATTCATCCTTCATCCTTCATCCTTCATCCTTTGGTTCTCTGCGCCGCTGCGTTAAATGTTGCCTTTTGCCTTTTGCCTTTTGCCTTCTGACTTCATCTCTCATCCTTCATCCTTTCTTCCTCCCCCAATGCTAGTTATGGGGGTGGACTAGCGATTGATTGCATTGAGGCCTACTTACCAGCATACTTGAGTGCTAGAATTATTAAAATTGCGCTGGTTTAGGTGAGGAGCAATCGGTGCAACGCAACCTT
This sequence comes from Herpetosiphon sp. NSE202, assembly GCF_042688385.1. Lineage (NCBI taxonomy): Bacteria > Bacillati > Chloroflexota > Chloroflexia > Herpetosiphonales > Herpetosiphonaceae > Herpetosiphon > Herpetosiphon sp. NSE202. The sequence goes on from NZ_JBHUPY010000003.1 coordinate 42,403, forward strand.
GGGTTTGGGCTATTGGGGATGCTGCTGTGGCTGGTTGGGTTGGCAGTATGTGGCGGCCTGTTTGGCTGGAATTTGGCTTGGCTCAAGGAGTGGCAATGGCTAGCTGAGCAAACTGGCTGGCGTTTTTGGCTAGCCCAAGTGATTTTTCGGGCGCTCTTGTTTTTGCCATTGGTGCTAGGATTGTTGTTATTGCTGCATCCTTTATGGCTTGGGCGGCGCTTATTGCCAACACCCAAGTCTGATTCAACTGTAATTGCTGCCCCGTTGGCCCACGAAACGCTCAATCGGCGACGTTTTATGATCGAGGCGGGCTTGCTTGGTGGTTTGGTTGGCTATAGCAGCATGATCGAGCCATTCAACCCCGAAATTGTAGAGCTTGAGCTGCCAATCGCCAATTTGCCAAGCCGCTTCGAGGGCTTTAAAATTGTCCAATTGAGCGATTTGCATGTGTGTGCTTACACTCCCGCCGATGATGTGGCCCGCGCTGTGGCCTTGATTAATCGGCTTGATGCAGATATTGTGACGATTACTGGCGATTTTGTTGATCGCCATGCCAAATTTGCCGATGATGCGACGATTCCGTTACGCCAATTACAAGCCCGCGAAGGCATTTTTTCGGTGCTCGGCAACCACGATTATTATACTGGCGATATTGAGCGCATGATTTGGGCAATTAAACGCGCTGATTTGGGCTTGTTGATCAATCAGCAAACCGTGATTCGGCGTGGCGCTGAGCGCCTAAATCTGGTTGGCTTGGACGATCCCAAGCATAATGATGGCAATGGCTGGAGCCATGGCAATATTGATTTGGCGCGGGCGTTTGCCAACCTGCATGCTAGCGATCCATGCATCACATTGTTGCATAATCCGATTTTTGCGCCGAGCGTGATTAGTGCTTATGCGCCGCAACTTGTGCTTTCTGGCCACACCCATGGCGGCCAGATTTGGGTGCCGATCTTGACTGAACAAGCGGTGCGTTCGCGCGATCGCTTTGTGGAGGGCCGCTATCAACTTGCCACCAGCCAGATCTATGTTAATCGTGGTTGGGGCTTTACTGGCCCGCCGTTGCGTTTTGCCAAACGCCCAGAAATTAGCGTAATTCGGTTGACGAGGGATCAGGGGTCAGGGTTTAGGGATCGGGGATAGTTTTTAGAATCAGATTGGATAATTTAGGAAGCAGATAGTGGCAACAATTATTCCTCTGATGCGCCATGTTGGGCGCTGGGTAGGCTTGGCCTTGGCGATTGGGCTAGCTGCTGGTTTGGCAAGTGCGCTTTTTCTCGTTAGTTTAGCGTGGGTAACTCAGCTGCAAACCACCAATTGGTGGCTGTTGCTTTGTTTGCCGTTGCTTGGTGGCTTGGTGGCTTGGCTCTATCAGCGTTTTGGCCAGCGCGTGGCAGCTGGCAATAACCTAATCATCGAACAATTGCATAACCCTGACGCAGCGGGAATTCCCTTGCGGATGGCTCCGTTGGTATTGCTTGGAACCTTGCTGACCCATCTTGGTGGTGGCTCTGCTGGCCGAGAAGGCACTGCGGTGCAAATGGGTGCAAGTTTGGCAGCGCAGCTTGGCCGCTGCTGGCGTTTGCCGCAGGCTGAATTGCGTTTAGTGCTGATGATGGGTATGAGTGCTGGCTTTGGGAGCGTGTTTGGCACCCCGATTGCCGGCACGATCTTCGCGCTGGAGGTGCTTGCATTTGGAGTTTTGCGCTATGAAGCAGTATTGCCATGTTTGGCGGCGGCCTTGGTAGGCGATGGCGTGGTGCGTTGGCTGAATATTGTGCATAGCCATTATCAGGTTGCTAGCGTGCCCGATCTTGGTTCGATTTGGGCTTGGTTGCTTGGGGCGGGAATTTGCTTTGGGCTTGTTAGCAGAGCGTTTGTGATCTGGATTGAACTGGTGCAGAGTAGGTCGCGGCGTTGGCTACCCAACCCAATTCTGCGGGCAATGCTTGGCGGCTTAGTGATTGTAATTATAAGTTTTTTGCTGAATACTCGTGATTACAATGGATTGAGTTTGCCTTTGCTGGCCCAAGCATTTGAGCTACAAGGCGTTGTACCATGGGCTTTTGCGATTAAGTTATTGTTAACTGGTTTGACGTTGGGTGTGGGCTTCAAAGGTGGTGAAGTAACGCCATTGTTTGTGATTGGCGCGACGCTTGGCTCGGCATTGGCTCAGCTTTTTGGTTTGCCAAGCGATCTGCTGGCAGCTTTGGGCTTGATTGCGGTCTTTGCTGGGGCAGCGAATACGCCGATTGCTTGTGTTTTGATGGGGATTGAATTGTTTGGCTCGGCGTTGCTCGTGCCATTGATGCTGACAACCGTGATTGCCTACACAATTTCGGGCCATCGCGGAATCTATGCGGCCCAACGAGTTGGCTGGGCGAAACGGCATAATTTGGCGGAGCATACTGGTAAGCGGCTTGATGAGTTGGAGGCTGATTAAATGCGAGAGGCCCGAACTCTAGCCTAGTGTCGGGCCTCATTGTTGCTATTGATTTGCACACATCAATACGTTTAAACTACCACGTCAGTCCTAAAAGCGCTGGGTTTTTCCATTAAACTACGGCCCCAAAGTTTGGCGGAGCTGGCTAGATTCGAACTAGCATCCAGCGGTATATGCATGATAGTGCTTGACTTGATGTTCAACAGCGAATACTGAATCTAGAGCGATAATCTGAATTTGAGTGGCTGTGTCAGCGCCTCTGCCAATTGGGCTACCCAGCCGAATGTGGTGGCTGGGGGAGGATTCGAACCTCCACTTTCTAACACACTGTGCCGATTCAGCTTGAGCTTTAGCCTCAGCTTGCGCTCTTGCGCAGCAGTATTGTAGGCCAGTTTGGAAGTTTGGGCAATCGTGCTTTAGGCTGATCCACGAGCAACGAGGGCTTAGGGATCAGGGGTCAGGGGCTAGATTTGGAAACCGCGAAGGCCACGAAGGGGCTGAAACCACGAAGAGCACGAAGAACGCGAAGATTAAGTTTTTTCGCCACAGATTGGCACAGATTTTTATGATTATTTTTTATATTCTTCGCGCGCTGATTTTTGATTTTGACCTTTGACTTTTGATTTCTGACTTTTGCATTTATCCCTCATCCTTCATCCTTCATTCTTATGCGTTAACTTTCTGATCTACGAAGCGCACAAAGAGCACGAAGGCTAAGTTTTTCGCTAGGCATTGCCCAAATTTCACCAATTAATGTCCGATAACCATTAACCTCTGATCCCTGACCCCTAGCCTCTGACCCCTACTCTATACAGCTCAAACGTGCGTTGCAACATGGTTTGCACCTCAAATTGCTGTTGAATGCATTGGCGGGCAGCTTGGCGACAAGCTTGATTTAATGATTGGTCGCTGAGCATGCGCCCGATGGCTTGAGCTAGTGCGGTGCTTTGGCCTGGCTCGACCAATAAACCTTGTTGGCCATCGCTGATTGCTTCGCGCGTGCCGTCGGTGCTGCTGGCCACAATCGCCTGCCCACTGGCCATGGCTTCGAGCAAAGCAAATGATAAGCCTTCGTAGAGCGAAGGTAACACAAACACATCAAGCGCGGCGAGCGCTGCGGGCATATTCCGCTGTTGGCCGACAAAATGAACCTGATCTGGCTTTGGCAAATGCTGGGCAGCTTGACGTAATTCGTGCTCTAAATCGCCTTCGCCAATTAAGGCTACATGCACATTGGGTTGCTGTTGCCAAATTGTTGGCAAGGCCTCGAACAAAATTTGGTGGCCTTTTTGGCGACTCAAGCGGCCAACCACGCCTAAAAGGGGCACATCGTGGGGAATTTGCCAAGCCGCGCGGGTTGCTGGATTGCGCGGTTGGGGCTGCCAGCGCTGGCTATCGACGGCATTATAAATGGTGTGCAAGCGCCGCTTAGGAAAGCCAAATTGCTCAAGTAACAACTGGGCATTGCCTTGCGAAACTGCAATTCCAGCGTGCAACGTGGCATATTGCCAGCGCCGATTGAGCAAGCGCAAATGGTGCGAAAGCCAATTGAAACGCGGAATTGACGTAACTAGCTGGAAGGTGATAATGCGGCGTGGAACGCGGGCCAAGGCTGCACCCAGCACCAATTCAGCGGCTCGGCGTGGCGAGGGCACGACAAAATGCACAATATCGGGCCGCAATTGGCGAAAAAGTTTGGCTGCTTGGTTAACCGCTTTAAACGATAAGCCATGCTCATGAACTGCATCCAAGGTGGCGATGCTGGCTCCATGAGCTTTGGCCCGATCGATCAAAGGTTGGGTGGCTGCACGCGGCGGCATCAACAATCCAAGCTCAAAACGCTGTTGATCGGCATGCATCAACAGCGTTTCTAAATAGCCTTCAGCGCCGCCAAGACCAGTGCTATCGGTAACAAACCATAGCCGTTGTTTCACGCAGGCACTCGGTAAATTGCTAAGCGGGTTTGTTGAATGCGATAAATTGGCAGCCGATCGGCTAGCTCGTTGACACAGCGCGTTACGCCAACACACTCAGGATGGGCATCGACCCAGGTATAATCATCCCAAACCACCACGCCACCAGGCCGTACCAATTTGAGCGCCACTTCGGTATCGGCCTTCACAAAGGGATATGAGTGGTCAGCATCGACCAACACCAGATCCATTTGGCCATAATACGGGCTAAAATCAAATGGCTCTAAACCAAGCCAAAGTTGGCTGATTTTGCTGGCTTCAGGGGTGTTGTGAAAATGCTGGCCTGGCGTGAAAGTTAATTCAAACTGATAGCCGTTGCGCCGCAAATATTCGTTGCGGGTTTTGAGATCAAGATCAAGCGTGTAGATTTTGGTTTCGGGGCTGCTATGTTGGGCCATCATGCGCGTGGTTGCGCCCATGTAGGTGCCAAATTCAAAAATCGTTTTGGGTTGGCTAATTTGGGTCACGCCCGCCAACGACAACAATTCGGCCAAGGGCATTTCCATGGTATCGTCGCGCACAATCGATGCAACTGGCACTTCGATGCTCGCTTGGCGACCTTCGGGAAATAACTCAGGCAACGAGCGTTGGGTCAGGGTATATTCGGCGTAACGGCCATATTGCTCAAACAAACGTTGGCGCACGGTTTTTTGGTTGCTGGCAACCCGCCAAGCAATGTAGCGTTGCATAATTGGCTTGGGAATAAATGGCCGCACTCGGCTTTTCCACGACATAGCGATTCCTTTTACACTGAATAAAGGCTGGTAATTGCTTGCGATAATTCGGCCAGATCGACGGTAGCCGTGCCAACTTTGCCGACCACGATGCCCGCCGCGATATTGGCCAATTGCATAGCCTGCTCCAAACTGCTGCCGCTGGCCAAAGCCAAGGCCAAAATGGCCACGACCGTATCGCCCGCTCCGGTCACATCGTAGACATTGCGAGCATGAGTTGGCAAAAAGACTGGTGCATGCTGGTTACGATAGAGCGCCATGCCATCAGCGCTGCGGGTGATAATCACTGCCGCGCCTTGCAACAAATCCAATAATTGATCGGCGGCACGTTGCAGTTGTTCAAGGCTGTGTAAGCTGAGGCCAGTGACGACCTGGGTTTCTTGCAGGTTGGGTGTAATTACGCTGGCTTGGGCATAGCGTTGATAATTAATTCCCTTGGGATCGACGACCACCGGAATGTTGTAACGCCGCGCCTGTTGAATCACATGTTGGCAAACCCGCTCTGTGAGCACGCCCTTGGCATAATCGGAAAGAATGCAGACCTGACAATCAGCGAGCTGTTGATCAACCCACGTACACAGCGCTGTTTCACTGGCCGAATCGAGCGCAGTGTTGACCTCGCTATCATAACGCAACATCTGTTGGTTATGCGCGATAATCCGCGTTTTGAGCGTGGTTGGGCGTTGGGCCTTGATCAAGCCGCTGCTTTCGCCAACGCCAGCTTGTTCGAGCGCCAGTTTGAGCTGTTGGGCAGCCAGATCGTCGCCAATTACGCCGCCAAGCAGCACTTCTGCATTGAGCGCGGCAATGCTAGCGGCCACGTTGCTGGCTCCACCAGGTCGATAGCTGCGCGAGCGCACATTGACGATTGGCACTGGAGCTTCGGGCGAAATCCGCGTAACATCGCCCCAAATATATTCATCGAGCATCACATCGCCAACAATTAAGACTCGTTGTTTGCTTAATTTGGCCAGTGTTGCGGTTAATTCATGCACGATGAATCTCCAATTCGATCAGCTCATGGGCGGGCCGCGGCTTGATATAATCAATCTTTAAGGGCTGTCCAACCAAGGCCAATTGCTCTTCGACCGCCGCCAGCACTTGCTCAGGCGTAATTTCCTGCATACATTGGCGCTCGATTGGGCAATTCTCCCAGAGCCAGCAGGGCGCACAATTTAATGGTGTGTATAAATTGCTGTTGCAGCTATAGCCCGATTGAAATGGCGCTTCACGGCCGCCAAAAATAATCACCGAGCGGCAATCGACAGCTCGTGCCAAGTGCATTTGAAAGCCAACAAAGCCAATAAATAATTGCGCCGCCTGCAAAATTGCTGCTGATTCGCGAATACTAGCTTTGCCACGCAAATCAAGCACATGCTCAAGTTTGGGATCGCTAGTCATGCCAAGTTGGACGACGGTAAAGCGTTTAGCTACTTCGTTGACCACAAGCTGCATGCGTTCGGGATACCATTCTTTGGTAGCGATTGGATAACGCGCTGCTAAAATTGAGCTTTGTACTACAATATAAGGCTTGGAAATAATATGTTGTGAACGTTCAGCCTCAGTTAAATGTAGATAAGGCCGGATACCAACTGGATAATCAATGCCTAGCACCGAAGCCATATTTGTAATTAGATGTTGCTGCGGTGGTAAATCACGGCCTTGCTCTTTAATATGGGTCGTATAATTCAGCCGTTTAAAGGCCATATTATGCTGTTCGATAATGTTGAAATAATAGGGCATAACTGGAATAATCCCAGCAACATCGGGATTATGGGCGAATAATTCGGGATTGTTGGTTTGCATCCACAGATCGTTTTCGCCATGCTCGCGTAACGCCCGAAAAATCGCTGTACACAATAATTGATCGCCAAGGCCGCCACCAAAGCCTAGTACTCGCTTGATTATTAGCTTGCGCACGTGTAAATTTAAATGCCACCAGCGTGGTATGAATTTACTTTGCCAATCGTAGCGCAATCGGCGCTGAACTCGCGCTAAAAATGAAATTTGGTTTGGATCTGCCACAACTAGGCCTCAATTTTCTCAGGCACTGCTTGGTTACAGGCAGCGTAGAGCGCTGCTTCAACCCGATCGATCATCGTGGTCATGCGAAACTCGCGATCAACAATCGCGGTCGCTTGCTGGCGCAGTTTGTCAGCTAAGGCTGGTTGGGTGAATAACGTGGCAATATGGGCTGCGCAGCTAGCTGCATCATCGCGAGCAAAGACCATGCCAGTTTCTTCGTGCTTGATAATTTCGGTCGTGCCGCCAGTATCCGAGGCCACCACCACCAAGCCCATTGCCAGTGCCTCGACGACGCTGATGCTAAATGGCTCATCCCAGCGTGATGGGAAAATCAGAATATCGTGGTTAGCGTAAATGTCGGGCAGTTCTTGGCGTGGTAATTTGCCGCGCCAATCAACGCTTTGGCTGATGCCCAGTGTTTCGGCGTAGCGCTGCATGTCGCTGGTATATTCTGCAGAAAGCCCAGCGCCCACAATCGAGAGTGTTGCTTGTGCGAAGCCATGGTTTTGTTGCACCAAGGCAAAGGCTTCGAGCAAGGTTTCCATGCCTTTGTGGCCAGAAATTTGGCCAACGAATAACAGTCGTTGGCCCATCGGTGCTGAGCGTTCGCGGCGCACAAATAAATCGTAATCAACGCCCCAACGAATAACGTGAGTGTTGGGCATGGGGCCGATTGGCTGGGTTTGCTTGAGCAAAAAGTCGCTGGCAAAAATCGCATTGGCATAGCTAATGGGCAGATGATTGCGAAAGCCTGTTTTGCGTCCAAGCTTCCAGCCCAGCAGTTTGCGCCCAAGCCAACGCAACGGATGGCGCGGCATATAGTGCCATGGATCGAAAATGCCAATCCGAATTGGCCAGTGATCGGAGATGAAAAAGACGGTGCGATAGCCTTGATCTTGCAGCATACGCACTGCCGACATCGACGCTTGATAGAAGCTCCACACAAACACAATATCGGGCTTTAGCTCTTTGACAAGCTCTAAAATCCGTGGTTGGTTATGCATTTCGCGTTCGTATAAACGCCGTTGATGGGCTAAAGTAGTTTGGGCAACGGGATGGACATCTATTGTTAGCGATCGTTCGATATACGTATCGATTACTGGTTGATCAAGACCATAGGTGCTTGTTAAAACGTGAATGCTATGTCCACGTTTTTGAAGCCCTTCGACAACATCTTTGCATCCGATTTCATAGCCACCAATATAATAAGGCGGGTATAAGCTAGTTAGTACTAGGATTTTTAGCTGCGGCATTAATCGAGTTCCTTTGTGGCATCCTGAGTCCATTGCCATCGACCTTCTAGTCGAACGCTACCAGCATAATCTAAACGGCTCATTGAGGCTGGTGTCGTTGGGCCAGGCAAAATTTCTATCTGAGCACACCCAGGGAGGTAATCTAAGGCATTACCATCACCAGAGCGTGAGCCTACATCAAGCAAATAGATGCCAGGTTGCAGTTGTAGCGTATCTATTATGACGTGAGCTTGACCTTTATTTCCCCCGTGAATAGTGTAGCGAGAGGAATATAAATCACTATCGATAGAAAGTAAACGTGTACCTTCAAGTGACGATAAACCAAATCCAAAAGAAACGCCGTAGACTGTACTATAGGCTTCATAATTGAAACTGACATTAAGCGGTTGACCATGAAGAATTGGCTCACCATTATTAAAAGTGAGTTCGGTTATTTTGAGCCGTTTGCCAAAATCATATTGGCGAGTTGCCTCGCTCAAATCAACGCGCGAGCTGCTTGAGGTCACAGTTTCCATCAAATATTCATTGACGATTGAGGCCGATGGGCCATCTTTGAGCACTGTGCCTTTGTTGAGCCAAATAACGCGTTGACATAAGCTGCGAATTGCTGCCATATTGTGGCTAACAAACAGCACCGTGCGGCCATTCTGGGCAACTTCGCCCATTTTGCCCAAGCATTTCTTTTGAAACTGGGCATCGCCAACCGCCAACACCTCATCGACGATCAGAATTTCTGGCTCAAGGTGGGCGGCAACCGCAAAGGCCAAGCGCAAATACATGCCGCTGGAATAATGCTTAACCATCGTATCGATAAATTGCTCAACTTCAGCAAACGCCACAATTTCATCGAATTTGCGGTTAATTTCGGCGCGACTCATGCCCAAAATCGCGCCGTTGAGATACATATTCTCGCGGCCTGTGAGGTCGGGATGAAAGCCCGTGCCAACTTCAAGCAAGGTGCCAACTCGCCCACGAATCATGGCCGAGCCAGCGGTTGGCTCGGTGATGCGCGAAAGCACTTTTAACAAGGTGCTTTTGCCAGCGCCGTTATGCCCAATAATCCCCACAACCTCGCCTTGATTGACATCAAACGAGACATCGCGCAACGCCCAAAACTCTTTGGTTGCGGCTTGGGTTCCTTGGCCACGCAGCGCCGAACGCAAACGCCTGGCTGGCGCAAGCATGGCATCGGACACAGTTTCGCGAAAGGTTTTCTGAAACGAATTCGCCCCAATGCGAAATTGCTTACTTAAATGCTCGACCTGAATCGCAATCTCGCTCATTGTTACACCATATCTGCAAATTGTTTTTCAATGCGGCGGAAATATAACGCTCCGGTAACCATCAGGAAAAGGGCAATGCCAACCGATGGCAGCATCGTTGACCAGGTGATTTGGCCAGTGCCAAGCAGCGACCAACGAAAGCCATCGATTACGCCAGCCATTGGATTTAGCCCATACACCCAGCGCCATTGGCTGGGAATTAAGCTGCTAGAGTAGGCCACCGGGCTGCCATATTGCCAAAGCTGCGCCATAAACGGAATGACGTAGCGAATATCACGAAACTGCACATTTAATGCAGATAACCATAAACTTACCCCTAAGCCCGTGATAATCACCAATAAAATGAAGAGTGGTAGTGCCAGCATGCGGATGCTTGGCGTAATATCAAACCACAGCAACATTCCAAACATCACCACAAAGGCAATCGCAAAATCGACCAAGCCACCGAGGACGGTCGAGATTGGCACGGTTAGGCGGGGGAAATAGACTTTTTTGATCAGGTTTGCGTTGCCAACTAGGCTATTTGAGCCTTGACTGAGGGCATTAGCAAACAGCGCCCACGGCACCAGCGCCGTAATCGAAAAAGCTTCGTAGGCGATGCCATCCGAGGGCAACTTGGCCAGCCTGCCGAAAATCAACGTAAAGACAATCATCGAAAACACTGGTTGGATAATTGCCCATGCTGCGCCAAGCACTGTCTGTTTATAACGGACTTTGACATCGCGCCAAATCAGAAAAAACAGTAATTCACGGTAGGCCCAAAGTTCGCGCAATTGCAACGAAACCCAGCCATTCGATGCTTCTATCCGCGTGATGGAGGTTGTTTGTAACGTCGTGGAGGCTCTTTGCACTGTTTTTCTCACCACACAATGTTTGTTAACAGACGAAGCCATTATAGCATATCACGCTTGGCTTGGCAGTTTGTTGGGTTCGGGGATCGGTTGTTGGGGGTCGAGGATCAGTTTTGATCCACGAAGAGCACAAAGAGCACGAAGGCGACATGGCTATGGGCTTTTGGCTCTTGACGTTACCAACCCATGTCCGATAGCCAACAGCTGTAATGGTTCATTGCGTTAACCACCGCATGATCCCCTCACCCCAACCCCTCGCCCATCCGATGGGCGAGGGGCTTTAACCGCATGGTGTTGGCGCACTGCGTGTTAAAAAAGGGTCTGCTCCCCTCGCCCGCGTGCAGTGGGAGAGGGGCTGGGGCAGTAAAGCCACGGTGATACGACTCGACAGCGGAGGCTCCCCTCGCCCGCGTGCAGTGGGAGAGGGGCTGGGGGTGAGGGAATGAACCATGGTTGCCAACCTAATGAACCATTACAAACAGCCTCTAGCCATCAGCCAACAGCCAAACCTCCTCAATACCAAGGCAGCTACTCATGCTCAGGTTTTGTACCAGTGGCATCAACATAGGCATGAATACGGGGGTAGGTATAGCTATCGGATTCGCTAATGTAAATGGTGCGCAACCCATAGACTAAATTATCGGTTTGAATTTGGCTCAACATATCGTGGGCTTTGATGGTTGGGTCGATGCTCTGCCAAATGCGCTCAAAATCGGGCAGTTGCATCAAACTGGTAATTTTCTCTTGATACCACGATTCAAATTGGCAGGTGCGATTGGCCTGTTGAAAACTATAGACATAGCTACGGGCGACTCGCTCCCATTGCAAACCACCTTTATTTAAAAGTTTGCGGGCTGAATAATGCTCATGATCAAACATGAAGTGCAAGATATTGCGATGTTGTTCGGGAATGTTCTCAAAGCGTAGCCCTAAAAATTGCTGAAAAACATGCACCATCGGTTGATTAATCGCCAACAAATCCCAAACCTGATTAACCAAAAACGCCGGATACACCAAAATATCGAGTAAACTTTGATATTGGGCAATTTGGGCATCGAGGGCTACCCCGCTGAGAATATCGGGATCTTCTGCATAGCCCGCGCTGCGCAACAGATGGTTGCGCTCATGGGTTGGACATTCCAACAAACTGGCAATTCCACGCACAACATGCTCGGCGACCTGATTCTTGGCGCGTTGCTCGAGCAGTCGTTTATACGTTGGATATTCGGCCCAAATTGCTTGTTGGCTAAAAGGATTAGGCTGCTTTTTTTGTTTATTGTGCCAAAGCTGATCTTCAAAGGCGCGCTTGCGTTGAATCCGAATAGTTTCGGCAGCGGCAATAAAGGCGGCGTTGATTTGTCCAGCCCGATCGTTAATTTTCGTCATTGCTTCTTTGCCTTTTTCAAGGATAAACCCCCTTTTTTGATGCTATCAAGCCTTTGAAACAATGTCAAGCTAGCTTGATTTAGCGTAACAAAACCCTAGACAAATATCTAGCCAAATAGTTGCGAAGCCGCTATGCTAGGTCGTAGAAGGTCGCCATATGCATCAGTTTGTGGGAGAGTTGAGCAGATACGGCAGGATTGACATATTGGGGTATGTCAATCCTGTTGCTATTTAAACTCGCTTAATTGCGCCAAGCAGCGTAAGATTGTTGCTAGCGACTGCTCATTTGTTACAACTCCTAAATTTAACGTTAAACCCGAATTTCAGCCCTTGAATGCTTGGGTGCTAGGCAACGTATGCATGAGGTGGCTATGAACGACCATTTTCAGCGTCAGTTTGTTGGATTTCGGCGGATGCGAAGCGCATGCTCATTGCTGCTGCTTATGAGTTTGCTTTGGCTCAATTCGCTTGGCAATGGCTTGGTGAAGCAAGGATTTGCCCAACATAATCCCAATTCGCCGCAGTGCCTTGGCCCAGAAATGACCGTCACCAGCGCCGCCGATGCTGGCCCAGGCTCGTTGCGCCAAGCACTTGCTGATGTATGCGACGCTGGCTTGATTAACTTTGATAGTGCTAAAAGCATTCATTTGGCCAGCACTCTGAGTTTGAATCAACAGGTAACGATTGCTGGTGCTGAACATAATGTTGTAATTAGTGGTGATAGCGACCAAAATGGGATTGCTGATGTGCAACCATTTTTGCTTACCAGCACTGCTAGCGTGACCATGAGCAACCTGATGATTGTTCATGGCACGGCAACCAGCGGTGGCGCGATTCAAAATCAAGGCCAGCTTTGGCTTGAATCCGTTCGCTTGGTTGATAATCATTCAACTGCTACGGTTAATGGCCAAGGTGGTGGTGGCCTCTACAACACTGGTTGGGCAAGCTTACGCAATTGTGTTATCGAGCAGAATACGGCGGCTCGTGGCGCTGGAATTATGGTTGCCAATGGCGGCAAGCTCCAAATCGAGGATTGTATTATTCGCACGAACATTGCCTCGACTGCTGGCGGTGGCTTGCTGAATGCCCTAGGTGGCACGATTGCAATTGTTGATACCGCAATTTTGAGCAACACCGCCTCGATTGGTGGCGGCTTACGCAACACTGGCGCAACTACCACGATGCAGAATGTGCTGCTGCAAGCCAATCAGGCAACCAATGCTGGCGGGGCAATTAATAGCAACGGGGTATTAACAATTACCCAAAGCTTGTTGCAGGGCAATATTGTCGATGGAGTGCAAGGGCTTGGTGCTGGTGGCGCAATTCAGCTAGAGGCTGCTAGTAGCCGCACCACATTAATCAATGTGACGCTGAGCGCCAATCAAGCTAATGGTGGCAGCGATGCTGGCGGCGGAGCAATTATGCACTACGATGGCACGCTCAACATCATCAACAGCACAATTGCCGATAACCAGACAATTGGTTTGAATGGCGCAGGAATTCGCCAAGTTGCTGGGACGGTCACACTCGTCAATTCATTGATCAGCAATAATCGTAAAAATGGCTTGGCCAACGATTTGGCGGGCAACTTCGTTTCTGGCGATTACAATTTGCTTGGCGATGTGAGCGCTGCGAGTTTAAGCGGCTCGACGACCAACACATTAACCAACACAGCGCCATTGCTCGCTCCATTGGCCAATTACGGTGGTTCAACTGCCAGCTATGCGTTATTGCCTGGGAGTCCTGCAATCGATGCTGCTGGTGCTACGAACTGCCCAAGCAACGATCAACGTGGGATTGCGCGCACTACAAACTGCGATATTGGCGCGTTTGAATCACAAGGATTTCGCCTAACTTTGGTGAGCGGCGACCAACAAACGACCCTCACCAACACGCCATTTGCTGCGCCGCTGGTTTTTTCGATTACGGCGAATGCTGCTGAAGAGCCAGTTGGCCCTGGTGGTTTGATTCACTTAACTGCGCCAACCACTGGGGCTAGCATTTCCCCAGCTACGGTAACTATCCCAACTACTAGCAATGGCATGCACAGCGTTATGCTCGCTGCCAACGCTGTGGCGGGCAGCTATCAAGTTTTGGTTAGTGCGCGTGGCGTAATCAGCCCATTAATTGCTAATCTGAGCCAGCGCCAGCAAAACTATGCTGTTTTGTTACCGTTTGTGGTTCGTCAATAAGCCTCTGCTGATTACTCTCAGTCAACGCCCCTCGCCTGCATAGCGTGAGCGAGGGGTTTTTCCTGTGCTGAATTTTATGTTTGGTGAGCTATTTCTGCTGCTGACATCAGTTGGTAATCTGCATAGATAGCATTTTGCTGCGCTGCACGCTAGGCTGATAGCAGTTTTTGTATGCAGGAGTTTGGTCTATGGCTCGCCGTTCGCTTATCCCTCATCGCCGATTGCAGCGCGCATTGCGGTTTGATCGCGGCTTGCCTAAGCCGTTGATCGTGCTGTTATTGCTCGATTTATGTTTATTGTTGCCAGTGCCATTTTTATTGCCAGCGGTTTTTGGCGAGCGGCCCGTGGCGCAAACCGCGCTCCAAACCCACGCTGACGCGCCACTTGCAACGCCGATCGCTCATGGCGCGGGCATTGGCAGCGCTGGCGAACACCGCCAACTGCCGTTATTAATTGATGCGGTGCGTTTGCAAGATGCGCGTTATGGCGATGCGCAAACGGTGGCAACTCTCATCGCCAACTATCTGCCAGCCTTGGCCGACCAAAGCTTTGCGATTGGCAATGGCATGCAACAAGATGCTGCCAATATTATCACTGGGCAAGCCCTGCGCTGGAATATCAATCCCTTGGTCTTGGTCAGCTTATTGACCATCAATCACGGTTTAACCAACTCCTTAGCCTTTGATAAGGCCTTTGGTGGCCCTGAAGCTGGCTTTCAGCACCAAGTGCTGTGGGTCACGCTTAGCTTGCGCGAGGGTTTGAGCCAACCATTAACTAACACCTTTCCGCTTAATGATGGAAGTTGGTGGTCGACCGAGCATTCCTTGGATTTGGCCAACGCCAGCTTATTGCGGGTTTTGGCCAAATCCCACAATCGTGATCAGCTTGAAAACTTGCTTGGGGCTGGCAACGCGGCTTGGGTAGCCAAAGTCACGCCAATTATGGGCGATCCACGTCAGCCAATCTACAATACGGTTGCTGATCAACCATTTATGTTTACCCCGTTTAATGCTGCCAATCATCCAATTGCCCAATTCGACCATCAATATCCCTTGATCAAGGCCGATGGGACGATGCTGAGCAATGGTTTAAGCTTCGAATTGGGCTATGATGGTCATAATGGCTGGGATTATGATTTGCCTGCTGATAGCCCAATTTTGGCTGTGGCAGCGGGCAAAGTGCTGTTTGCTGGCTGGGTTGATAGCGGTTGCGCAACGCCCGCCGGAGTGGTTGTGATTCAACATAACAATGGCTATCGCAGTTCGTATTGGCATTTGGCGCGGGTTGATGTGCAGGCTGGCAGCCAAATTGCCCAATCGGCCTTGATTGGGCTGGTGGGCCAAACGGGCTGTAGCGTTAATTACCATCTGCATTTGAGCATTCAGCGCTTGGGCCGCGATGTTGATCCTGCTGGTTGGTGCAGCAATTTGCCTGATCCTTGGGCGGTGCATCCTGCTGGGGCAAGCAGTAGGTGGCTTTGGCTGGATCAAGTTGATAGTTGCAATCAACCGGCGCTGAGTAGTTTGGCCGACGATAGCGATCCGGCGACTACCACCCGCTATGGCAGCCATTGGCAGGCTGATGCAGTTGGCAATTTCAATGGCTCGCATTGGACCAACAGTGGTGGCCAAAGCCTCTGGCGGCCATGGATTGCCCAAGCAGGCCGCTATCGTGTGCTTGTGTTTATTCCGAATGTGGCGACCAATGCAGGCACGGCGCATTATCGGGTGGCGCATAGCGATGGCATGAGCGAAATCGTGATTGATCAAGCGAAGCATGCTGGGAGTTGGCTGAGTTTGGGTGACTTTTGGTTTGAGCCTGGGCAAATTGGTCGCATTGGCCTGAGTGCGGTTCCTGGCACAGTCACTTGGGCCGATGCGGTGGCCATCCAGCCGCTTCAGCCCTAGCGCACAATCGAATTGTGATGCTTGGAGTACGGCGCAGCAGATTGCTAAGCTAGGCCATTGCAACAGAACTTACAATTAAGCAACAGCCTTGGCTAAATCGGCTAAAAATGCTTCGGCAGCAGAATCGCTGATCAAGCGCGTATCATAACTTAGGGTTGCAATTGCTTGTTGGCTAATTTGCAAAGCCTCGCCAAGCAACACTTTGCGCACACCGCCAATGTGCAAGGTTGCCGATTGACCGTAGCGAATCGGCGCTGCGCTCCACAGATTGACATCACTTTGAATAAAGCTAAATACGCAAGGATGTTGGTTTGCGTTGATGCTTAATGCTCGTTGCAAGCCGCGCAAATTGAGATCGGCTGCAAAGGGAATGCTGGCGCTGCCTGCTGGATGCTCGGCATAAATATGCAAGCTGGCGCGTTCCAGCCGATCGCCATCGACCCAAAGGCTGCGCAACAACGGGTGGCGCTGCAATACATGGATTGTTGCCAAGAGGAGTTGGGCGGTTAGCTCGCTATGGGCAAAGCGATCAACGCTAATTGGGTGTGAGCAATAGGCTTGCGGAATGGTTGCGGCAGCGATTTGGCGCAATTGAAGCTGCTGTTGTTGCTCGTTGGTCCAGGCTTGCAGGCTGCTTGATTGTTGGGTTGGTTGCTGAGCTGGCTGCTGGACGGGTTGGCTTTTTGGGGCAGGCACAATAATCACCTGCTCTGATTGGGCAAACGCATTGCCCATTTGTTCGGCGACACAAAAGCCATCGGCTGGGGCTGCGAGTTGCTCAGTAGGATTGAGTGTGGGTGCGGCGTGATCAGGCAAGTGGGCTAAAATATCACGTTTGCCAACCCGACCATCAGCCAACGTGCCGCTGATCGTGCTTAAATCGAGCTTATGTTGTTCAGCAATCTTGCGCGCCAATGGGGTGACAGCAAGTTGGCGTTTTGACACCGTTTCAACAAATTGTAATAATGGAGTGGTTGCATCGAGGCTGGCTCCCTCATTTACCAATAATGCTGCAATCGTTCCAGCGTGCTGTGCTGGAATTGCCCATTCAGCGTGAGCATCAACAACCAAAGCCACAATCTGGCCTGCTGCAACCACAGCACCTGGTTGAATCAACCAACGAGCTAAGCGAGCACTTGATTGAAACGGTGGTAAGGCCACTGACGATGCCATGAACACTCCTTTGTGATCTACATAATGACAGTTGAGGCAGCCCATTGGCAGGAGCAATCACCAGAGATTCCAATGACTGCGCGCTGAGACGCAAGCTATTGTACCATGGGGATGAATGCATCAAAACGTTAACGATCTTAACCGTAACGAATTGCGCATTCAGACGGTATACATTGAAAGGGGATGCTCGTTTTGCTCGAGTCTCTCAGCGATCAAGAAATTATCGAACGCGCCAAAGCCTACGATCATGCAGTGCTGCAACACCTTTACGAGGTCTACTCGCCAGCGTTGTTTCGTTATATTTATTATCGCATCGGCGACCGTGAAACTGCTGAAGATATTCGCGCCGATGTATTTATCAAGATGCTCGAAGGCCTTGGTTCATTCAATTATCAAGGTTGGAGCATCGCCTCATGGTTATATCGCATCGCCCATGATCGGGTCGTTGACCATTTACGCCGTCAAGGGCGACGCAAACAGGAAACCTTGGTTGATACGGTGGTTGATCCTACCGACGGGCCTGATCAACAGTCGTTAGCATCGTTGGATCATGCTGAACTCTATGCGGCGTTACAGCAACTCACCGATGAGCAAGCTGAAGTGATCATACTGCGATTTTTGCAAGATCGGAGTATTCGTGATGTTGCGCAAATCACTGGTCGTAGCGAAGGTGCTATCAAAGCATTACAGCATCGGGCACTTAACGCGCTAGGTCGATTACTTCGACCAGTGGGGGACTAATGAATGATAATTTGAGCGAGCTGGTGATTGATGCTTGGCAGAATGGGGTTAGCCTCGAAACGCTCTGCAAGCAATATCCGCACCATGCCGACGCTATTCGCCAATTAATTAATCCATTAATCACACTTCAACAGGTCAAGGCACCAACTCTGCCTCCACGGGCGAGTCAAGCGCAGGCCGATTTTCTGCGTTTAGCCCAACACTATCGGGCCCAGGCCGCCGCAAAGCCGAAGCAACGCCGTTCGCTACTGACCCAACGTTGGTTGTGGGCAACTGCAACGATCGTCGTCTTGCTGTGCTTGAGTGGCAATCTGGTTTTATCGGCTTCAGCTCGTGCGCTGCCAGGCGATAATCTATATAGTGTTAAACGCTGGAGCGAATCGCTGAGCCTTGCTTTTACGCCCAGCGATCAGCAGTTGGCTGTGCGGATTGAGTTGGTCAATGAACGTCAGCGCGAAATCGCCAGCTTGGTGGCGTTAAATAAACCGGTGCCAAATGGCTTGCTTGACGAAGTGGTGAATGAAACCCAATCGATCGCGTTAGCACTTGCGCCAACCAATACCAACGATCCCCGCCGCGATCAGTTGCGCCAAGCCAATCAACAACTGCAAACAACGATTGCGATTATCCCAAGCGAAAATCTTGGCGATGACATTAAGCACCATGATTTAATTGAGACGCTTGATCAAAGTAGTCAGCGTGTGGTTGCGAGTGCTTCGGCCACCCCAACCCAAATGGTCAAGCTTCTGCTTGAACCAACGATTAGTGATCAATCAGTCACCGTATTTGAACCAACGGATGGGCCAAATATTGCAAACCCACGTGTGCCGCCCAAGCCCCAAACTCCGACACTTGAGCCAACCGAGGTTGTTTTGCCGACCTCGACGAGCACCGCATTGCCAACCGTGAAGCCAACCAAGGTTCCAGCACCAGTAGTCAAGCCGATTGCAACGGCTACCTTCGTGCCAACGCTGTTACCAACTAGCACTCAGTTGCCAACCGACGTGCCAACAGCGACCGAGTTGCCGCCAGCAACAGCCTTGCCAACGAGTGCTCCAACCAATCTGCCAACAGCGACCGAAAATCCCATTATTGGGCTGCCTACTGCAACACCAGTTGTTGTGCGTAACCCAACCGTGGTAGTGCCAACCAAAGTGCCTGAAGATATTAAACCAACCGAAGTGCCAACGCCACAACCGACGGCGGCAGTGCCAACCAAGGAGCCGCCGGCCCCAGTGCCAACCAAAGTACCTGAGGATAGCAAAGGCCAACCGCAACCAATTAGCCATAACTAGCTTGTCAGGGGCGAGCGAGCAGCGGTCAGTTATCAGCAATGAGTGCTTTTGATAGCTGGCCGCTGTTGCCATGCAGGAGAACATAGAGCAAAGAGCATAGAACATAGAGCACGAAGGGACACGAAGGTATTTTAACCACGAAGGGCACGAAGAGCACGAAGGTTAAGTTTTTAAAGCCTCACACCTCTGCACCTCTGTGTTTAAAATAAAATTCTTTTCGCCACGAATTCCACGAATGATCACTATTCATCCCTCATACTTTGGTTCTCTGCGCCGCTGCGTTAAACGCTGATTCCTGATCTCCTATTCAGCCTTCTGACTTCAGCCTTCTGACTTCTGACTTTACGTGACGCACTGCATTCTAAGTCGGCTATAATAGCGCCAATAGATTGCTTGTTGTAGCACAAGGAGATGATCGATGGCGATCACAAAAGTCGGGGTACTTGGCTGTGGCTTGATGGGCGCGGGCATTGCCCAAGTTGCCGCCCAAGCAGGCTTCACGACGGTTGTGCGGGAAGTTAATCAAGCTGTGTTGGATAAAGGCTTGGCTCGCATCAATGCTATTTTGGACAAGGATGTGAGCAAAGGTAAGCTTAGTGCCGCCGACCGCGATGCAAGCGTGGCCCGTTTGCATGGCACCACCAGTTTCGACGATTTGGCTGATTGTGATTTGATTATTGAGGCGATTGTTGAGCAGTTGCCGGCCAAACGCGAAGTCTTTACGGCGCTTGATGCATTGTGCCCCCCCAGCACGATTTTTGTTTCCAATACTTCATCGCTAACGATTATGGAAATGGCAGCAGTCACCAAGCGCCCCGATCGCTTTGCAGGCTTGCACTTCTTCAATCCTGTGCCAGTTATGAAATTGGTCGAGATTGTGCGTGCGCTGACGACCTCCGATGAAACAATTGCCGCATTGCACGAATTTACCCGCGCCTTGGGCAAAACTCCAATCGATACCAGTGACACCACCGGCTTTATTGTCAATCGTTTGCTTGTGCCATTTTTGCTCGATGCAGTGCGCCTGCTGGAAAGCGGCGTTGCTACGCGTGAAGATATTGACGAAGGCATGAAACTGGGCTGTGGGCATCCGATGGGGCCATTAACTTTGCTCGATTTTGTGGGCATTGATACGGTCTATTCCATTGCCAATATTATGTTTGATGAATTTCGCGAGCCACGCTTTGCCCCTCCACCATTGCTGCGACGCATGATGCTAGCAGGCCACTTCGGGCGCAAATCGGGCCAAGGCTTTTATAAGTATGAGGGATGAGGGATGAAGGATGAATCACTTAATTCATCCTTCATTTCTATGCATTTGTTTGATCTTTCACTGGATTCTGCGCATTTTCGACTTATAAATCGTGCGAGATGAGCAATATTCTATTAATGTTTGATCCAAACTTCATCTCTCATCCTTCATAATTCATACTTACAGACAGGGGATTTCGATGGCATTTGAAAATATTGTGTTTGAAATTAACGAACAGGTTGCGGTGATTACGGTCAATCGGCCTAAGGCCTTGAATGCCTTAAATAGCGCAACGATTCGCGAATTGGGCCAAGCGGTCGATCAATTGGCCCAAGATTCCAGTGTGCGCGCCTTGATTATTACTGGTGCAGGCGAAAAAGCCTTTGTTGCTGGCGCTGATATTAGCGAAGTCAACAGCATCGAAAGCTCATTACAAGGCAGCCAAATGTCGGAAGCGTTGCACGCTGTGTTGTGGAAACTTGGCGAATTACCCCAAGTGACGATTGCTGCAATCAACGGTTTTGCGCTTGGCGGCGGCTTTGAGCTAGCCTTGGGCTGCGATATTCGGCTTGCCAGCGAACAAGCTCAAGTTGGCTTGCCCGAAGTTGGGTTAGGCTTGGTGCCTGGCTGGGGTGGCGCATTGCGCGTGCAACGCTTGGCTGGCACTGGCGTGGCCAAATATTTGGTGCTGACTGGCGAGCGCATTTCGGCGAGCGAAGCCCAACGGCTTGGCTTGATTGAAAAAATCGTGCCAGCAGCAGAATTGCTCGATGAAGCTCATAAACTGGCAGCCAAGGTTGTCAAAAATGCGCCATTGGCGACGGCTCTAGCAAAGCGCTTGATCAATCGTGGTGCTGAAATGAGCCTGCGCGATGCAATTGCCTACGAAAATGGCATTTTTGGCCAGCTCTGCGTGACCGAAGATGTTAAAGAAGGCACCAGCGCTTTCTTGGAAAAACGTGCTGCCAAATGGCAAGGCAAATAGCCGAAACTCCGCCAAAAGATGGAGTTAATCTAGCAGCGATTTGGCTATAATTGCACAGACGTTCTGTTATGGGAGTGTGTATGCAAAACCCTAATCTCGAATCTATGCTTGCGAAGCTCGATGCTGATCGGGCGGCCAATCAAGCCAAATTTGGTGAGCTTGACCCAAATGCCTTGGTTTATGCTGATGGCCCGTGGACGGTGACGAATATCATTAGCCATCTGACGATTTGGGAAGAAGAGTTTTTGAAGGGTTTGCAGGCCCATCAGGCAGGCCAAAGCTACCTGACCGAAATGCCCGATTTAGAAGGCGAAGACGCAGGGCTGAACGCCTTCAATGCGCGTACGGTTGGCGAACGCAAGCACCTGAGCTACCAACAAGCGCTGGAGCAATGGGCTAATGTGCGCCAGCAAATTAAGGATGTTTTGGCAAGCCTTACGCCTGAACAAATCGAGGCTCCAATGGTTGCGCCTTGGGGTGGCGATGCAGCTTCGCCAGTTGCCCAAACTGGCGGCTGTCTATGGCACGAAGGCCATCATCTGAAGGAAACTTTGGATGCTGTGAATCCTGATCGCGCCCAAGTTGGTTAATAATTGCAGCCCTGCTTCTTTATAATCAGAAGCAGGGCTGTTTGAGAATTCTAGCCGCGGCGTTCGTAGTTTGGTGCTTCGTTGGTAATTGTCACGTCGTGTGGGTGGCTTTCGGCCAAGCCTGCTGGCGAAATCCGTGAGAAGCGGGCGTTTTTGCGCAGTTCATCAACATTGTGCGCGCCAACGTAGCCCATGCCTGAGCGCAAACCACCAACCAATTGATAAATCGTATCGGCGAGCGCGCCTTTGTAGGGAACCATGCCTTCGATCCCTTCGGCGACCAGTTTGCGGGCAGGCTGATTGCTTTGGAAATAGCGATCGCTGCTGCCTTGTTGCATCGCGCCAATCGAACCCATGCCGCGATAGGATTTGAACGAGCGCCCTTGGTAGAGAATCATCTCGCCTGGCGATTCGTCGGTTCCTGCCAACAAGCCACCGAGCATAACCGTGTGTGCGCCAGCAGCCAAGGCTTTGGCTACATCGCCGCTATACTTGAGGCCACCGTCGGCGATGATAGGCACGCCTGCTTCTTCGGCTGCTTTTACACACTCCATCACTGCTGTAACTTGCGCCATCCCCGCCCCAGATACCACCCGAGTGGTACAAATGGATCCGGGCCCTTGTCCGACCTTCACCGCATCAGCACCGTGTTCAATCAGGGCACGTGCACCTTCGCCGGTGCTAACATTCCCGCCAATGATTTGCAGGTCGGGATATTGTTGTTTGATACGGGCAATCGCATCGAGCACTGCTTTGGAATGGCCGTGAGCGGTATCGACTGCAATCACATCAACGCCTGCTTCGACCAACAACTTCACGCGCTCTAATTCGCTTGGTGAAGCGCCAACCGCAGCGCCAACCCGCAAACGGCCAAATGCGTCTTTGGTGGCGGCGGGATGTTCGATCTGTTTTTGAATATCCTTGACGGTGATTAAGCCAGTCAGTTTGCCATGTTCATCGACAACCAACACCTTTTCGATCCGATGTTGATGCAAGGCTTGCTTGGCTTGATCGAGGGTTGTGCCCACGGGCACGGTCACAAGTTCTTCGCTGGTCATCAATTCGCTAATTTTGCGCATGGGGTCGGTTTCAAAGCGCAAATCGCGGTTGGTGAGTATCCCAACCAATTCACCAGCAGCACTGGTAATCGGCACCCCTGAAATATGGTAATCGCTCATCAGTTCCCACGCCTCGCCGATGGTTTGTTCGGGGCGCAAGGTAATTGGGTCGGTAATCATGCCACTTTCTGAGCGCTTGACCCGCCGCACCAAATCTGCTTGTTGGGCAGGAGCCATATTTTTGTGAATAATGCCAAGGCCACCTTCGCGAGCAAGTGCAATCGCCATACGATCCTCAGTCACCGTGTCCATCGCAGACGAGACAACTGGAATATTCAAACGAATCTCGCGGGTTAGCCACGTGCTAACGTCGATTTGCGAGGGCAAGACATCAGAGTAGGCTGGAATCAGCAGCACATCATCATAGGTCAGCCCTTCAAACGCGAACTTAGCACTCCAATCGATTGGCATGGGGTTATCCTCCTTGGGATATATGAAAAGCTCACCGCAGCATGCAGTGAGCCATCCGACGCACAACGCTGCGTCATCCTTCAGTTGTCCGATTGCCGATACAATGGGCCTATTATAGCACCATCGTGAGCTTGCTTTGCCAAGGCAGCGCGCAATATTCAGCTAAATCAGCAAGGCGCAGGAATTAACCTGCGCCTTGGTAAAACTTAGGGTGTGCGCCAACTCTCGTCGTAATCGCGGCCAAGTAGCAGCACCAAGGCCGGCTTGCCCTTTGGTTGTTCGGGCGCGGGGCTGGTTTTGCTCACCACAATGATGTTGCGACTGTTGATGCCCAATTCGGCGGCTAGTTGCTCGCGTAGCTCTTTATGATTGCCAAAATCGATAATTTTGGTGGTGTCGTAGACGGTTGAAGCGGTTGACGAGGCCAGCAATTGATATTCGCGATTTTCAAGGTGGGTCGCAACATCGCCCGCCAACCCGCTAATTTGTGCCCCATTGATCACTTCGATGCTCAAGTTATCGTCTGATGGTGTGTTTGAGCTACCATCAACTGGGCTGTTGGTATCGGGAATTGGCGAGGTCAACAGTTCGTTGACGGTGGCATTGATGCTTGATTGATCCCAAATTGGTACATATTGAGCTGCATCAATATAACCTGCGACGGCGCTAGTATCCCATTTGACGCTCTTAATGCGGCCATTGGCGATGTCGGTGCCCAGCCCAGCCAAAGCGCGCAAATTACCAAGATCGGTAATCGGCAGGTCGGTGTAGAACGAGCCTTTGAGTTGTTCGCTGAGGCTGTTCAACGAATCAATTTGATCAAACAAGCCTTTATCTTTGAGGGTTTGTACGAATGCTCGAATCACATCTTGCTGGCGGCGTGAGCGGCCATAATCTGCATCTTGATGGCGCGAGCGAGCATAGCGCAAGGCGGTGGTGCCATCCATGTGCTGCAAACCAGCAGGAATATACAGCCGAATCAGACCATAATCGCCGTCGTCGGTTGGGTACGAGGCATCCCAAAGCGGGCGTTGCACATTGATTGTGATGCCACCAACTGCGTCAACAATTTTGCGAAAGCCTTTGAAATCGACTTGAGCGACATAATCAATGTTGAGATTGAGCATATTGGCAACGGTATCGCGGGTTAGGGCCATGCCTTCGGTTGAAGGATTGGCCATTTTTTTCTCGATTCCACGTTTATAGCCCAATTCATAGGCCGCGTTGATCCGTTGTGAACAGCTTCCAGGATCATCGTAGCCTGGAATTTCGGCGCAACTATCGCGGGGAATGGAAACCATGCTGGCCCATTTTTGCGCTGGATCAACATGCAGGACGATGATCGTATCGGTGCGGGCTTCGGTATCATTTTCGCGTAAATCAACCCCAATCAACAACAAGTTAAAGGGATCTTTGACAATATCGGGGGTCGCGAGTGGTTGGTTTGGCGGCGAATTTGGATTATTTGGATTCTCAACCACACTGCGCTCTGGCGTTGGAATGGTGACCAACATATCGCTGGTAGCACCCTTGACCTTGAGATAGCCCCAAAGAGCTGTACCACCGCCAACCAAGACCACAGCCAGCAAGATGCCAAGCGCAATCATGCCACAGCCAGCGCCGCGCGAGGTTGTTTTGACTGGGGGTTGTTTGTGTTTGGGTGGCAAAGGCCGTGAAGTTGGGCCTGCGCCAACTGCCGATTGAACAGCCTTTGGTACGCGCACATAGGCTCCCTCGTGCTCGGCGCGGGGAACCGTACGCGCCCGTGGGCGAGCAGGAGCAGCCTGGTTGTTCAACAGCAATTCATTCATTAACGCTGCATCGTTAGGGTTGGAACTGGCCTTGCTTTTTGGGCGCGAGCGCGTGGGCAAAGGCGTGGTAGCTTGACTACTAACATGCTCAGCATCGAGCGATAGATCGTTGGCTGACCCGTTGGTCGATTCCTCAGGCGTATCGGTTTTTGCAGGCATGCAGCTAACTACTCCTTGTTTGTTGATGATTGATATTGCGCACGATGATGCAGCACGAAGTGTTCAACCGCATCTAAAACTGCTGGCGATTCGCCATCGCGGAGCATTTCGTGGCCACTTTTATCGAACCAGATTAATTGTTTATCGACTGAGCCGACTTGGCGGTAGATGGCTTCGGCAGCAGCAGTTGGAATTGTACGATCTTGATGTGAATGAATGATTAAGATTGGCGCAGTAATTCGTGGCAATTGTTGTTCCACGACTTTGGCATAGCGCCATAATGAGACAAACGCCGGTGCAGGAAAGCGCCGATAATTACCATGTTGGCGACCTGTCTCTTTATCGTACCAGCCAGCGCCCATATCGCGGTTTTCATCGCCCCACATGCCCAGCATTGGCGCAACATAACGCGCTCGATCGGCGTGTTTGTAGTGAAAGCGCATGGCGGCGGCCACGCTGACCACGCCAAGCACCTCATCGCGATGAGCGGCAGCCAGATGGTTGGCAACCAAGCCGCCCATCGAAAGCCCAATTAAAATAACTTTATCGACCTCGCGGCGTAAATCGCGAAAGGCTGCGTTGGCATCAGCATACCAATCGTGCCATGTCACGCCTTGCAAATCTTCGGGCAAGGTGCCATGGCCACGCAAATAGGGCATGCGATAGGGAATATTATGCGGAATTAAACGGCTTGGCACACGATTGACTGAATCGGCGCATGATGTAAAGCCGTGTAAAATTAAACAACCAACAGTTGGCATGAATACTATTCTTTCTTACACCGTGCTGCCACTTTTGGTATAATGCGACAGCAGATCATTCAACGGAGAACCGTAATGGGCATTAAAGAGTTTTTTGTGGCATTTCGCGATGCCATCGATGGCGAATATGATCGGCGGGTTAAAGCCGCCAGCGAAGTCCGTGAATATAACATTGGTGGCCATGGCCATCATGATCATCATGATTCAGACCACGGCCATGAGCATGAAGATGCAACCAATCTAGACGCTCACGATACCGAAGTCGTTGTGGATAGCCACGCTGGGGAAGCCACTTCACAGCACTAAACGCACGACAGCACCCCAAAAACGGGGTGTTGTCGTTTTTATCCACTCGTATCATGCCATAGCCACGGCACAGCGTCAATCCAACGCAACTGACAGCTAGGTGAAATAGAACGTAGGAATCCATGTCACATCAATTGCCCCCAGGTTTTACGATTTTAGCGATTGAAACATCGTGCGATGAAACCGCTGCCGCCGTGATTCGCGATGGTCGCGAGATTGTGGCAAATAGCGTTGCTTCGCAGATCGATATTCATCAGCGGTATGGTGGTGTTGTGCCCGAAGTGGCCTCACGCCAGCATATTTTAACCATTACTCCGGTGATCAATACGGTGCTGGCCCAAGTGCCTGGTGGTTGGAGCTCAATCAACGCGATTGCCACAACCTATGGCCCAGGCTTGGCTGGCGCATTATTAACTGGCATCAATACCGCCAAAGCAATTGCGTGGTCGCGCAATTTGCCGTTTATCGGGGTCAATCACTTAGAAGGCCATATTTATGCTTCGTGGTTGCATACGGCTAAAGAATTGGCCTATCAAGCACCCGAATTTCCATGTGTGGCCTTGATTGTTTCTGGCGGCCACACAGCGCTTGTGCTGCTCAACGATCATGGCGATTATCGCTTGCTTGGGCAAACCCGCGATGATGCGGTGGGCGAGGCCTTCGATAAAGTTGCCCGCATTATGGGTTTGGGCTATCCTGGTGGCCCGCAAATGGAGAAAGTTGCCCGTGGGGTTAACCCTGGTGCGCTCAAATTGCCGCGCGCTTGGTTGCGCGGAACCTACGATTGGAGCTTTAGTGGCTTGAAAACCGCTGTGCTGAATGTGGTGAACGATCGTTTGGGCGAGCGCATGGAGAAAGTCAAATTGGCTGAGGTTGACCCTGCGTTTACCGCCCAACTTGCTGCCGCCTTCCAAGATTCAGCGGTTGATGTGTTGGTGCAAAAGACAGTTGCCGCCGCTCGTGAATACAAAGCCAAAACGATTATTTTGGCTGGTGGAGTTGCCGCTAATACCGCCTTGCGCGAACGGCTCAGCGCTACCGCCAAGCCAATTCCGGTGGCCTACCCGCCAATTTGGCTTTGCACCGATAACGCCGCCATGATCGGCGCTGCCGCCTATTATCGTTATCAGGCAGGCCTGCAACAAGATTGGTCGCTCGATGCCACGCCGAGCCTCAAGCTGATTTAGCAGGGGCCAGAGGTCACTTTCAAGGGTCGGTTGTTAAAATCCCCTCACCCCAACCCCTCTCCCACGAAAACGCGGGCGAGGGGCTTTAACGCCGTGGTTCTTGCAAAAATCCTTGGTAAAAACGGGTGCTCCCCTCGCCCGCGTTCAGTGGGAGAGGGGCTGGGGGTGAGGGAATGCTATTCTTGCTAATCCAATGAACCATTACACATAGCCATCAGCCCATAGCCTCATCTGCTCTGCGCCTCTGCGTTAAACATAGAATCTCTCCTATATTGTTTAACCCTTATGGTCTATGTTCTCTGCTCTTTGTTCTTACACCTGACACACCGGACAAAGATGGGTTGAGCGTTGCCCCACGACGATGCGCTCGATCGGCGTGCCACAGCGGCGGCATGGCTCGCCAGTGCGGCCATAGGCTTCCAGGTGATATTGGTTTTCGCCGCTTGCACCATAGGCATCGCGATAGTTGACCAAGGTTGTGCCGCGATGCTCAATCGAGTTGCGCAGCACAATTTTTATGGCCTCGAAAAGCGCTGCGACCTCTGCTGGATTGAGGCTTTTGGCTGTACGCAAGGGATGAATTTTGGCCAACCACAACGCTTCATCAGCATAGATATTGCCAATGCCAGCCAACACACTTTGATCAAGCAAGGTTGGCTTGATTTTAGTGGCTTTGCGTTGCAAGCGCTGGCTAAAATCGGCTAGCGTAAAATCGTCGCCCAATGGCTCTGGCCCCAAGCGTTGGTTCAGTTCGGCCACACCACTGCTATCAACCAAGCTCCAGCGGCCAAATTTGCGTGGATCGTGGAAGCGCAACTCGCGGCCATTATCCAACTCGACGACCACATGGGTATGTTTGTCAGTTGGATGATCAGCGGCGACAACCAACATTTGCCCAGTCATGCGCAGATGCACAATCAAGGTTTCGTGGTTATCAAGCTCGATCTGCAAATATTTGGCGCGGCGTAGCACCTGCTGAATTTGACGTTGGGCGATGGCTTCGGCAAAAAGCTCAGGGCTATGGGTATTGACAATTTTGGGCCAACCAAGGCTGCGTAAGGCGACAAAGCGCCGCCCGACCAGCTCTTGCTCAAGCGAACGGCGAACAGTTTCGACTTCTGGTAATTCTGGCATAAGTGTTTGTTTCTAAAATAAATAACCGGACTGTATGCACAATCCGGCTGTTTGCTGGTTAACGTTCGGGCGTGCCAAGCGCGCTATGGCCACCACCACCGCTGGTATTGTCGATCAAAATTGTGCGTTCGGCCACGACTGGCAAGTTCGAGGCAACCGTGATGGTGTGCGATTGCAGGTTCGGGTCAATCGTATCGAGCAAAATCGAAATGCGACCTGTGCGCGGAATGGTGTATTCAACGACTTGGCTCGTACCATCATCTTTGCCAAGCGTAACCGTCACTTGGGCTGGGCGTTGATTTGGATTCAACACCAGCAAAAATTCGGTGGCTGGGTCGGCGGTGCGACCTTCGGCAAAGTGCCAAACATAATCTTGCTCGGCAGCACCCATGCTGTTGGTGGCGCTATTGCCGCCATTGAAATAGCTGGTGCGTTCGGCCACAATCGGCTGGCTTGAGGTCAACATTGTGCCAACTCCTTGGGGCGAGGGCACAATTTCGCGCATATCAACATCGAGCCGCGCCAAGGCTGGCACTTGATAGCGGCGGGTGAAGGTCGAGCCTTCCTCGGTCATAAAGGTCGTCGTAATCGCCGCCGACACTGGATTTGGATTGAGCAAGGCCAAGGTGGTGACAAACGGATCAAGGGTTGCGCCTTCCGCAAAATACCAGGTATTTGATGGCGCAATCGCTCCTTTGGTCAAGAAGCCGCCGCCCTTGGTTGGGCCAACTAAAACCGTGCGTTCGGCTGCAATCGGGGCAGTTGCCGCGACCCGCAGGCCAAAAGCTTTGGGATTGTTGTTGCTCAAATCGACTTGGGTGCGGGTAAATGGTGGTAGCAACACTTGGCGCGTGCTGGTAATGCCATCGGTTGGCATAATTAGCAAGTTTGCTACAACTTCGCTTGGCTGTGGATTGTAGAGCGAGAGCAAGCTTGTGCGATCGTTGGTGCCATCGCCTTCAGCAAAATACCACGTGCGGCTCCAACGGCTAATGCCCGATTCGCCCAATGCATCATTGGCAAATAACATCGTGCGATCGCCAACAATTGCTTGGTTTGAACTAACTTCGATTGGCAAATTGAAAGTATCGCTGAAAATTTCGTTGGCGATAATATTGACCCGTTGGCCGGGCTGAATTTCGTATTCGCGGCGCACGGCATTGGTTTGGCCGGGCAAGAAGGTGACGATGGTGCGCGCAACTTGGTTTGATGGATTGAACAACATAATCCGCTCGTTATAATCGCGGGTGTTGCTTTCAACAAAGGTCAAGCGTTTGCGCACGGTCAATTGGTCAGCGGTGCGGCGAATCGATTCAGCTTGCTCAACATCCAAGCCACCAAGCACGGTTAATGTTTGGGGCAAACGATAGGCTTCGCTAATCCAAGCGATAATTTGGCCCAAGCCAATGCGCGCTGCATCGGTTAATTCGCCAAGCAAGGCTAAGCGAATCGTGCCATTGCTGGCTGGAAAGCCGTTGCGCCCAGCATAGACATTGCCAGCTTGATCGACCACAAATTGATAGGGCAGATCGGCTGCGCCTTCTGCTTGGGCAGCTGCTTGCAAGGCCCGCAACATGGTTGGCGGGTCGGCTTGGTTATTGAGCGGCAAACTAACTAATTCGATGCGGCGGGGCCGTGAAGGCAACAAATTGGGAATGCCAGGCAATGCGCCCCAGCTGGTGCGGCTAATCACTTGCGGTGGGCGAGTAAAAGTTGTGCCGCCAAAGGCAGCAGGTGCACGATTAAGCTGGTCGGTCAGGCTTGGGCCGCTGCTGGTATCGAGAAAGCGCCAAGCGATGGCTTGCAAACTTGGTGCAGCAGGTTGGCTTGTACTGGCAAAATCAACCTGATATTGCAGCCAACGTGAACCGGCCTCGACCCCAATTGGGCCCAGCAACTGCTCGCCTTCGGCCAAAATTTGGGCTACATTCAGAGTTTGCCATTCGCGCCATTCGGTGCCATTGGCGCTGGTGCGTAGCTTGAGGCTGAGGCTGGTGCCAACTGGCAAATCAAAATTCCAGTGCGCTGAAACTGCATTCCAAACAAATGGAACTTCGTGGGCAACCGATGTGAAAGTACCCTGCGTTGCAGTTTGATCGAGCCGCAACTCGCCATCGCTATTATTGGTCACTAACAAGCCTTCGAGCGTGCCAGCCTGCCAATCGGCGACCGATGTTTGGGCAAAGGTGGCAGTTTGCACCTTGCTCGCGGGGCTGGTTTGGGCATTCGCTCGCCAAGCCACGCCACTGAGCACCAGCGATAATCCAACTGCTGCCATGAAAAACGTACGGCGCATAGGTACCTCGTCGATACAGGAAAATTAAGGACTATAGGCTATAGGCACAGTTACAAGCTGCAACTGTGGCCTATAGCCCTTAATTTTTGATGATGGAGAACTTAATTAATCAAGCCACTCTGGGTCGTAATAGTTGGCAGCATTCCAGAGAATCCAGCCATACGTGCCTTCGACCTCGGCGACAGCTTGCATTTGAGCGCGAACTTCGGTGCGCCCATATTCAGTGACGGGATTGAGCCAGGTTGCGGTGAAGGCTTGCAGCCAAGGCCGTTGCACTGCATATTTGCCTTCCATGCGTTTTTGGCCCTTCTCGATGCTATCTTTGACGATCTCGTATGGGTGAGCGTCGGCGTTATCGAAGCCCAACTCATTGCGATCGTAGTGTGAAGGATAGACCATTGCACAAACATAATCGGTGTGATCGGCCATAATTTCAAGGCTTTGGCCAATTTCCCACATGTTGCGCCAGGTTGCATAGCCAAACACGTCGATTGAGAAGAACGCACCTGCACCGTTGATGTCGCCATGGGCGCGCTTGAGCACATCGCCAATCGCTTCGTACATCACTTCAGGATTATTTTCTGGATCGATCGGTTGCGAGAACACCAAATTGCTGGTGCTGCCATCCGATGGGAAGCGAATATAATCGAATTGTACTTCATCAAAGCCATAATCGGCAATTTCTTTGGCAACGCCAACATTATACTCGGTGACGTTCTGATTGAATGGATCAAGCCACTTCAGACCGCCATCATCTTCCCATACGCCGCCAGTGACGCGGCTTTGGGCAGCCCATTCAGGGTGAGCATCGGCCAAGCTATTATCGCGCATCACCGCCATCCGGCCAATTAAGTAGATATTGCGTTTGCGGGCTTCAGCCACAATCCATTCCATATCCAAATAATCAACCGCAGTATCTGCTTCAATCACCAATGGATGCTTGGAAATATAGCCAACCATACCAACTTCGCCAGCAATATCGAGCTTGATGTCAAGCACAATTGCATTAACTTCGGTTTGATCAACCAGATCAAACAATTCGGTTAATGCAGCTTTCGATGAGCCAGTGGCGGCGGTGATATAAATTGCTTTGGCAACAAATTCTTCTGCTTCAAGATCAGCGGTGAATTTGCCATCGCTGAGCGCCGTCCATGCCTTGCGATAGCCAGGTGAGAGCACCTGAATTTGGGCATTTTCGGGAACGCCAGTTAATTCATAGGTTCCATCGGGCTTGAGCCGCGTCATAGTGACTGCTGTGCCCGTGTAGGGGTAGGTTTCGTCTGCGCCTTCAAATGGCTTGA
This sequence comes from Herpetosiphon sp. NSE202, assembly GCF_042688385.1. Classification (NCBI taxonomy): domain Bacteria; kingdom Bacillati; phylum Chloroflexota; class Chloroflexia; order Herpetosiphonales; family Herpetosiphonaceae; genus Herpetosiphon; species Herpetosiphon sp. NSE202. Next base: position 74,973 of record NZ_JBHUPY010000003.1, read on the forward strand.
CCATCGCGATGACCGTGCCCTTGGTAAGCGGCTTGCCAGTTTCGCTATTGACGACTGAGCCGCGCACCGTTGAAGGTCGCAAGACAACATCCAACGAAGCTGCTTGGGGCAATTCCAAGGTTTGGCTGCTATAGTCGGTAGCACTAAACACCACGGGCGCGTTCAAATCGATGTTGCGCACCGTGTAGCGGCCTTCGGCATCGCTTTGAGCCGTGGCATTACCAACCTGGACGGTGGCTCCGCTCACTGGCTTTTGGCTATATTTATCGCTGATGATGCCGCTTAAGCTGGTTGGGCGCAACGACACATCATAGCTGGTTTGCTTTTCAAGGGTTGCGGTGGCGCTGGTGTAATCGCTCGCTGCAATCACAACTTCGGCTTTTTCATCAACATTGGTCAATTTGTAGCGGCCATCGGTGCCACTGGTGGCTTGGCTGCTGCCAGCCTTGACCGTTACGCCTGCGACAGGTTGTTGTGAGTATTGATCGAGCACAACCCCGCTAATCGTATTGGGCCGAATCGTCAGATTAACTTCTACCGGCGTTTGCTCGTTGACTGGGGTTTTATCGGCCAAGCTAAGCGTGGCTGAGCTATAATCGCTGGCTTGAACCAATAACGAATTGGTGGTTTCCCATTCATTAATCGTCCATTTGCCAGCATCATCAGTTGTCGCGCTTGCTTCGCCAACTTGAACGGTTACTCCAGCAACGGGCTTTTGGGTATAGCTATCTGTTACAATTCCCGTCAGTGGCGGATTGCTGCTGCCACAGGCGGCAAGGACCAACGCAACAGCGCCAAACAGACCTGCTGTTAGGCGGCGCTTGGTTTGACTCACAAAATACATCACTTCTGACCTTCCTAAGCTTGTGGTGGGTGTCGGTTTAGACGGCGGTAATCATACGTTGCCCATCATTGCCTGTCAAGAAAAAACGCCCGCCTGCCGAGGCAGTTCGAGCGTTTTTTTGATTAAGAGTTGCTAAGTTTAACGTTCAAGATGATACGGCACGCTAATGACAATTTTATTGCGCCGGAATAACAGCGCGCCTTTTAAGAAGAAGGCGGTTTGGTTATGCAAGGCATATTCCCAAATTCGCGCCGGAATAAATTCAGGCAAAATGATCGTCAGAATGTCATCATGGCGCTCAGCTTCAATCCGATCAACGTAGCGTAAAATTGGCCGTAATAATGATCGATATTTAGATATTTCAATATCCAAGGGCACATCTGGCTCCCAGTTTTGCCAACGCTCTTGCAAGCGGGCAGTTTTTTCGTGCTCATGCTCAAATTCAATATACAAGGCGCGAACCTTGCCTGGTGCAATCGATTTGGCATATTCGAGGGCCTTAACCGTGCCACGATGCAATGATGAAACTAGTACAATCACATTATTTTCTAAAGCAGCTGGTTTGCTAAACCCTTCTAAGGAAAGTTGTTTTGCCACACCTTTATAGTGGTGATTGATCGCCATAAAGATCAACACCAACACTGGAATACAAATTACGACCAGCCATGCGCCTTCTTTGAATTTGGTCGTGCCATTGATAATTAACACGATCCCGGTGGCGATTGCCCCAACAAAATTAACAACTAAATTAAGTTGCCAACCCTTGCTCTTGAGCCGCAACCAGCGCAAGACCATGCCCGATTGCGAGAGCGTGAACGAAAGAAACACCCCAACCGCATACAAGGGAATCAAATTGGTGACCGAGCCATCGAAGCCAATCACCAATAGCGCCGCCGCTACCGAAAGAAAAATAACCCCATTTGAAAAGACTAAGCGATCGCCCAACGATGAGAATTGGCGTGGCAGAAAGCCGTCACGCGCTAGCAACGACATCAAACGGGGAAAATCGGCGTAGCTCGTATTGGCGGCAACCAACAAAATTGCTGCCGTCGAGATTTGCAACATGCCATGCATGACCTTTGGAAAGCCTGTTTCAGTTCCCGTGGTGCGGCCCCAAATACCGCGCCCAATTTGCGAAATCACGGTTTCGTTGAATTGCGGGCGTGCGCCGTATTTGTGGGCAAACCAGGTAATGCCTGCGAACATAACCAAAAGTAAACCAGCCATCCAAACCATGGTCACGCGGGCATTGTGTGGCTCGGGCTTGCGAAAAGCTGGCACGCCATTCGAGATCGCCTCAACCCCAGTCAATGCTGAACAGCCAGAGGCAAAAGCTCCCATCAGCAAAAATGCGGTTATGCCTTCGTTGCCCAAGGGCGAGAAGCTTTGTTCATGCGGCCCCATCAGGCTATCCGAAAGCACCAACGGCTGAATCGTACCAGTCAGTTGTTTGTAAAAACCATAGCCAAGCGTCAACAGAATGATCGTGACGAAGAAATAGGTTGGCAGCGAGAAAATCGCCCCCGATTCACGAATCCCGCGCAAATTGGCCAGCGTCAGCAGCACAATCCCAATGATACAAATTTCAATTCGATATTCGCGTAGTGGCTCGACCAGCGAGATCAACTGCGAAACGCCAGATGAAATCGATACAGCGACGGTCAGAATATAATCAATTAATAATGCGCCACCAGCAATCAAACCAGCGAGTGTGCCGAGATTATCCGAGGCCACGATATACGAGCCGCCGCCGCTTGGATAGGCGGTGATAGTTTGGCGATACGAAATGGTGACGATCATCAGCAACACAGCGATCCCAATGCCCAGCCAGAGCGAGGTGCTGAATGCAATCACGCCAGCTGGCACAAGGTGCACCAGCATTTCTTCGGTGGCATAGGCAACCGATGAGAGCGCATCGGACGAAAAGACTGCCAGCGCGGTTTTTTTATCCAGCCGCTCATGCGATTGGGCAGCAGTTTCCAACGGATTCCCCACTAAAACCCGCTTTAATTGCGTCAACATGGAAAAACTCCTTGGCGTTTCCTCAAAATGAGGTTTGTTATTCAATTAAATTTGAACAAATGTTCTGTATCAAAGGTCGCAATCAAGCAGACTCAAGCCAGCGATTGACCTAGCTTAAGCAGGCGCTTAGTTTGGAGCGTTATGGTTGCAGAGTTGGTTTAGGCGTGTGGGGGAGAATGAGGTGAGTGCCGTGCTTGTTGGGAGCAATACGGTAAGCCGACATTGGTTAAGTTGGATTGGTGGAGCTGAAAGCGCATACCCGTTTCCGTTTGCATTAAAAACCGCCAACTACACGAGTGGTATGTCGGCGGCGAATATAGGCTTGATTATAGTCCACTCAAGGTTTTTGTCAATGAGATTTGTTAACGAATATGAACTAGTAATAAGCGGGCTTGATTTATTTCAAGCCCGCCGATCGAGTGTTATGCAGGATTTTTGACCACAATATCTTCAGTGCTACCAGGCAGCGCGTGCAAGTGATAGGGCACGCTAATCACCACCACATCTTCATATTTGCGCAATGCCAGCAAGAGCATCACAGCTGTTTGGTTGTGCAGCGCCTTAGCAATCGTCGAATCGGGCACAAACTCTGGAATAACCACCGTGATCAAATCGCTTGGAAACTCTTTGCTATTCACTTGGTCGACATAATCAACCAGTGGCGTGAGATAATCGCGGTAGTCGGTGTGTAAGAAGACCAATTTGGCCTTGCCCAACACTTCATCCCACTGTTCCCAGCGTTTGCGAGTTTTGGCTTCTTCTTCGTCGCTGCCAACCACCTGCACTACCCGCACATCGTCGGTCAGTTTCAAAGCATATTTGATGGCGCGCAACGAGCCACGGTGAATGCTGCCAACTGGCACAATTGCCACATCAGCAGGCGAGCGCAAATCGCTTGGTTGCAGGCCACTTAGGCTTAAATTGGTCGCAACATGGTCATAATGCTTCTTGATTGTGCGGAACAACAGCATAATCAAAGGCAAGGCCAAAATAATCAGCCATGCGCCTTCGGTAAATTTGGTGACGGTCAACACCACCAACACCACTGCCGTCAAACCAACCCCAATCATACTTGGAATCCGTTTGAGCTTGTAGTTTGGCTCGTAGTGCAAGGTTGTGATGCCCGTGTTGAGGCTTTCGCCTGGTTTGAGTTTGGCAACCTTGCGCCACATCACAATCATGCCTGCTTGCGAAAGCGTAAACGACAGGAACACACCAATTGCATACAATGGCAACAGATGATGTTCTTCGCCGCCGAACACTGCCAGCAAAACTGACGACAGGAACGCCAGCGCGATCACCCCTGAGCTATAGACCAAGCGGCTGCCCAAGCGCGAAAGCCAGCGTGGCAAGAAGCCGTCATTCGACAAAAACGCAGCGATCCGTGGGAAGTCGGCATAGGCGGTGTTGGCTGCTAGGATCAAAATAAACATTGTGGTAAATTGAACCCAGTAGTAGAGAAAACCGCTGCCCACAACCGTGCGAGTCATCTGCGAAAGCACGCTTTCGCCGCCTTCATGCAAAATCGTAATTGGAATATGGGTGGCGATAAAGCTAATCCCGATGAACAAGGTCATAGCCATAATTGCCATCGCCCGCATCGTGATAATCGCATTTTTAGGGGCGGGATTTTTGAAGGCCTGCACCCCGTCGCTGATTGCTTCGATCCCAGTCAAGGCAGTACAACCGCCAGCAAAGGCCCGCAGCACCAGCCAAATAAAGCCGAAGTTATCGAGGCCTGAGCGCGCAGCTTCATCGGTGGCAACGCTACGTGGTGGCAATGGCTCGCCAAAAATTCCAAAGTAACGCGCCATTCCAACTGCTAGCACCAGGAAAACCCCAATCACGAAGGCATAGGTGGGGATGGCAAAGATGGTGCCGCTTTCGCGCAAACCGCGCAAATTGAGCCAGGTAATTAACAGAATAATCCCAATTCCAATTAACACGCGGTGTTCATGGAAAAAGGCAACATCGGGAAAGGCCGAAGAAATTGCTTTGACCCCTGCCGAAACCGAAACCGCCACTGTCAGCACATAATCACTAAGAATCGAAGCACCTGCCAACCATGAAGCTGTGCGACCGAGGTTATCCTTACTGACCATATATGCGCCACCGCCCATCGGGTAGTGGTGGATGGTTTGGTTGTAGCTCAGTACCACCAACAGCACCAAGGCTGCAATCCCGATTGCAATCGGTAAGGTGTAACTCAAGGCAGCGGCGCTGATCAAAATCAACACCCGCATAATTGCTTCGGTGGCGTAGGCATTGGAGCTAATGGGGTCGGATGCAAAGACTGCCAATCCGCGAATGTTGTCGAGCCGTTCGTGATGGGCACTACTGCTGGGGAACGGCTTCCCGATGAGTAGCTGTTTGATATTCATGGTTGATGTCCTTTCAAAGTGGGTTGACAGCCCTACCACTTCGTTGATGTGCTCTAAAATGCGCCACTGGTTTTGCCAGAAGCGGCAAAACTGTGACGCATTCTTCTGTCAGCGTTAGACTATACGTTGGTTTTAGCCTAGGGTTGCTTAACCCGTTATCACGCGCACCAAAAAGATCGTAACCATTACGAGGCCAAGTGAAACCTGTATTGCAATGCTTACGAGCCAATTTTTGATGGTGCGCCATGAAACATCAAGCACGAATTTACCATCGCGCCAGCGTTGCCACTCTGGCAATAATGCCCCTATGATCGAACCAATCAACATGCCTGGAATATTCAGGATGAATAGGCCAATAATACCACCAATCATACTAAAGATGGTAGCCCAAATTGAGGCCCCGCCACGGCGCTGGCCCAAGGCTCCAACCCAAATATCACTGGTCATGGCAATCAGCGCAATCACGCCTAAAACAGCCAAGGTTCCCCAGCCCACCACCACAAATTCAGTCATGGAGGCGTAAAGCAACGCTCCCAGCCAAATCAGGGCTGCCCCGGGTAAGATTGGCAAAATAACCACACTGACCAAGCCCAAGAACATAATCAACAATGCTAGTGCTAGTGCTAGTTCCAAATTTTAGCCCTCAAAACGTAAGTGCGTCTGCCCAACTTCGATCACATCGCCAGGTCGAACCAATTGGCGGCCTTGAACCGGAATGCCATTGATTTTCGTGCCATGGCTGCTGCCCGCATCTTCAATTTCAATGCCACGCGGATCACGATAGAGAATCGTATGCCGCCGCGAAACCGTACTATCGCCACTCAGCGCGACATCTAAGCCTGCTTCGCGGCCAATAAAGACCTGATTTTCGCGCAGCAAATAGAACTTGTTCACTTCGGCTCCGCGCACAACCGTCAATTTGCCCCATGCTGGGCCAGCGGCTGGCGCTGCGCTTGGCGGTGCGTAGCTCTGGCTCAATGGTGGCGTTGATCCGACGATCGGTTGCGATGCAAGGTTGCGCTGATCGTACATTGGTTGTTGTTGGAAGGCTTGATCATATTGAATTGGTGGCGGCGGGGCGAAACCGCCAACCGGAATTGCTCTTGGGCGCGAGTTTTGCTTGCGGCGGCGCACTAAGAATACCGTCAAGCCACCCAAAACAACCAGCATCACCGCGCTAAAGCCAAGCAGCTTGATCAAGTTGGATTTGCCTTCGGGGCCGCCAACCGCCGCTGCACTGCCCTTAATTGGCCCACCAAGCGCGTTACACGCATTAATTCGGCCTGTCCCAAGGTTACTTGGCTCGAAATAGGTTACTGGGCCATAGCGCTTAATTGGATTTTGCGCCGAAATATCATCGGCAGTTTTTTCAATTTCGGCTCGCACTTGGTCGGCGTTCCAATCGGGGTGCTGGGCAAAGAGTAACGCCGCTAAGCCTGCAACGACGGGCGTGGCCTGCGATGTGCCGCTCATTTGGTCGTAGTTTTTGTTGAAGCGCTCTTCGGCAGGCAAGTCTCTGGTCATGTAGACATCGTAGGTCGGCATGGTTGAATAAATGCCTGCGCCTGGAGCCGAAACCGAAATCCAGTTGCCATAATTCGAGAAGTCGGTTTTGCGATCTTCAGGGTCGGTTGCGGCCACAACCATCGCAAATTCTTCGACTCCAAAGGCAAAGTTGGGCAATGGCACAAACGAATTACCAGCGGCGATAATTACCAGCACGCCAGCAGCATCAGCTTCTTGGATTGCAGCAACAATATCTTCGCTATCGAGCGGCAACATCGAACCAAGGCTCATATTGATAATCTGGACATTTTTGCTGACCGCATAGCGAATGCCTGCAATAATATCCTGATTGCTGCCAGAACCATCGGCGGCCATCACCCGAATTGGCAAAATGCGCGTGCCACCGCCAGCAACCCCGGCAATCCCTTTGCTATTGTTGATTGTGGCGGCGATAATGCCTGAAACATGGGTTCCGTGGCCATTTTCATCAGATGGATCATCATCGCCATCGACAGCATCAAAGCCATCGGTGCGCAAAATATCGACCAAATCTGGGTGATTCATATCAACGCCAGAGTCGATGACGGCCACAGTCACATCGGAACTGCCCGTCAGATGCTCCCATGCGCAGGTTAGGCCAAGCTGACGAATAACCCATTGTTTATTGGCATCGGGGTCGTTGGGTGGGCTCATTAAGGGATTTTGGGCAGCGACAGGGGTGCTGACCAGCAAAATCAAACAAAAAACAAGTGCAATGCGACGGCTCATGATATAATCGCCTCCTGACAAACACTCAGCACGCTGGAGGATTCCCCATGCGTTTCAAACAGTTGCTTATAGGCTGCCTTTTGCTAACACTCACAGCCTGTGGTGGCGATGATACCGCACCCGTCAACCAAGTCAAGGCATTTGTTGCAGCAACTGAAGAACGGAATGTTGATCGGATGGTCGCATTGATGGTGCCCGAGATGCGGCGTGATGCTGGTTGGCAGCTACGACAGGTCATGCCACGAATCAAATCAATCGATTATCAAAATGATCAATATACGCTCGAAAAGATCGAAGATGGCCGCGCGTATGTCCAAATTAATGGCACATTGGTCGGGCAGATGGACGATGGTGCAGCGATTAATTATCCTGCCAATCAATTGGTCGAACTTGTTGAGCAAGATGATGGCACGTGGCTGGTTGCAAACAGCGGTTTTGAAGTTCCAAGCCAACCTTAAATTGAAAATGGTACGAGCGCTGAAACTTCAGCGCTCGTTTGGTTTAGGCATTCGGTTCAACAATTTCGAGCACTGCTTCGTTCAATGGCAGGGCATACACGCCTGCTGAGCGCCGTGGAAATTGGTGTTGGCTGACCGGCAAGAAGCGCGCTGCATCTTCCAAATATAAATATTGGGTAATAACGGTACGCATCTGCTCGATTTCTAGCACGTTGAAGGCATTTTTACCGCGATACCACCGCCGCCCGCGCCGCGAGGTGGCGGTGCCTGCTTGCACAATCACCGTACCTTGGCGCAAATCGGGGTCGAATTCGAGCGTGTTGCCGATGTATGAGGCATGGGTGTGGCCACATAACACCAACTCAACATTGCTGCGATCGAAGGTTTTGAGCGCCGCCGCTGCGTTCTGAATCACATCGCGCGTTTCGCCTGGCGGCATAACCGGATGGTGATGCATAATCACGATTTTACATAAGCTATCTGGATAGCGTGCCAAGGTACGATCAAGTTGCAGCAATTGTTGGTCGGTCAATTTGCCGCCATCGACCGTGAACGAGCGGGTCGTGTTGACCCCAACCGCCACAAAATCTTCATTTCCCCAAACTGGCTCCAAAATTGGCGAGATATATTTTTTGTAGTAATAATTGGGCCGCAGCATGCGATAGAGCGCGTTATACAGCGGCACATCGTGATTGCCCATGACCGCAATGGTTGGTTGGGGCAATTGGGCGATAAAATCGCGAATGGTCAGCCATTGGCTTTTAATATCGGCCCGCTGCACAAAATCGCCAGACAACACCGTTAACGTTGGCTTGATTTGCCAAGCAGCCTCAAGAATTTGTTTGGCTTTTTCGGGGTTGAACGGTGGTCCTGCGTGCAGATCGGAAAGGTGTAGAATGCGCGATGCCATTAAGCAGCTTCCTCGCCTTCGCTGGCTGGTGTGGCTGTCGGTTTGGCTTGGGCCAAAGGCTTACCTCGTGCGGCCTGAGTTAATTGATAGGCTACCGCCACTACTCCTGCAAGCATTATCACAAGCATCGTTAATTTGATCAGCAAAAGCAGCATATCCACCTCAAGTTGTATAGAAAGAATTCGCGCTTATTGTACCATGGTGGCGTTTGATTGCTACCTGTGGAGATAGTCGAATGCTGATTGCAACTGAACGTGGCGATATAACCCTGCGCACTGCCCAACCCGAGGACTGGCCCGAATTTAAGCGTTTGCGCTTGCTGGCCTTACAACAACACCCCAGCTTTTTTGGCTCGGATTATGCCGAAAGTGCCGCCCAGCCTGATAAACATTGGCAAAAACGGATTGCCAATCTGAACCCTGCTACGCAGCAAATTTTTGTGGCACTGCATGAAGCGCAGCTTGTAGCAACAGTAGGCATTCGACGCGAAAGTGGAGCCAAATCGAGCCATCAAGCAACCATTTGGGGCGTGTATACCGACCCTGCGTGGCGAGGCCATGGCCTTAGCCGCCAGCTTGTTGCCATGGCCGAAGCTTGGGCTTGGCAACAAGCAGTGGCAATTATTCGCCTGATGGTTCATGTTGCCAATACCAGCGCAATTCAGCTCTATAGCCGCTGTGGCTATAGCGTCTATGGAGTCGAGCAAATGGCCATTTATTCCGATGGCGTGTATCACGATGAGTTGTTGATGGCGAAAAAGAGCGCAGAACATAGAGCATAGATGTACTGGTTCATTAGGTTGGCAACCATGTCCCCTCACCCCCCAACCCCCTCTCCCACTGAACGCGGGCGAGGGGGAGCCGACCATTTTTCGCCAAGGAATTGCGGGAGAACCACGCGTTTAAAGCCCCTCGCCCAGCGGATGGGAGAGGGGTTGGGGTGAGGGAATCAGGCGGTGGTTAACCTAATAAACCAGTACACATAGAACATAGAACATAGAACATAGAACATAGAACATAGAACATAGAACATAGAACATAGAACATAGAACATAGA
>NZ_JBHUPY010000030.1:0-56602 GCF_042688385.1 Herpetosiphon sp. NSE202
AAATCCGCCACTGCGTTCGAAGCAGGAAAGCGGAGCATTTCGTCAAATGTGTGATGTTGAGCAAACATCGTGCTGTCATTCGTTTCAGTTCGTTTCGACAACTCGCGTAGTATAGCAGCATTCTTGAACCCTGTCAAATCACACGAAGCTGATCCACGAAGGACACGAAGGAACACGAAGCACGGAACCGCGAAGGACGCGAAGAGCGCAAAGGGCTATGGGCTATAGCTTTCTGACTTCTGACTTCTGACGTTGGCTTCATCCTTCATCCTTTTAGTTTTGCCTTTATAATAGCTTTGCCACAGCGATAGAAGGCGTGGAGCCTACGAGAGAACTAAGAATCTACTTCATACGAGATTGGGAGAAGCGCACATGTACGCCACGTATATGCACGAGTTGGCACGTTTTGTTGCGCAAACAAAGCTGGTTGCGACTGTTGCAGGTGCTGATGAAGCAACGCTCAGCGCGCTGGAACAACGCCGTGGCTATCAGTTGCCAGCCTGTTATCGCGCCTTTTTGCAAACCTTTGGCAATACCAACACCCACGGTTGGTTTGATGGCGATTATGCGGCCATCGGTCATTTTGATGATACGTTTGAAGTCATTCAAGATTTAATTACCGAAGGCTCAATTCCTTGGTTAGACGACCCGCTGATGCTGCCATTTACCCAACATGATGGCTCTGTTGTCTATTATCTTCGGCGTGATGATGGTGATGATCCAGCGGTTTTTTGCGTTATTTCAGACGATGAAACTACTCCGGCAGAATGCAGACAGCTTGCCCCAACTTTCTCGATTTGGCTGCGTGATAGTGCATTTGCTACGATCGAACGCCGACCATGGACCGAAGCCTACATTAATTATATTCGCCAACCTGATGGCACTGTTGAAGAACGCAGCAAGCTTGTAACGCAGCATATGCAGGAATATAGCAAGCTCTATGAGCATTTTAGCGCTCAATCGTATCAAACAGACATCCAAAATCAACAATTAACAGCTCCTTGGGATTTTGTAAGTGCTTGGGTGGCTATGTTTCGCCAAAGCTATCTCTACCAACGGATGCACCCATTGCACGTGCCGCTGCCTTTGCATTGGGTGCGGTTAACAGGAGAAGATTGATCAATGAAAAGGTTTTCAAGCAACAAACTGGGGGCAATTATTGGAATTGTGGGGATGCTCGTGGGCTGCGCATCCAACCAAACGGCTCTTTCGAATGCCAGCAATAGTAGCCCGACCACCCAACCAACAGAGCGTATATACCCAACCGCTTGGCCGACCTCAACGCCTTATATTCAAGTAAGCAGCGCAACAGCAAAGCCAATAGCAAAGCCAACAGCCTTGCCGAGCGACTGGCCGCTGCCACCAACCGCGCCAGTTTCAGTAACCGAATATGTCGATCTGCTGACCGATTTTGTCAATGCACAACCAAGCAATCGCGATCAATTAGGCGCGCTATTAACAGGATGGGCAGAACAAAGCCAATCAACCAACGCAGCTAAACTCATTGGCGAACAGTATCGCACTGTTGATTTGAATAATGATGCTCAAGCCGAAATTCTGATTACGCTGCCTGTTGGCTATCCAGATCTGCTCATCCTTTTAACTCTCGATGCGAATGGAGTTTATCAACCAAACTGGACATTATTAGCTGATCAAGCCAATGGCTATCGGATTTGGCTGGTGCGCGATCTGACGAATGATGGCATGCCAGAAATTGTTGTGCATACTGCTGGGTGTGGGGCACATACATGCTCTGAATCGATTAATATTGTGCAATGGCAAGCAGCGGAGTTTCATTCAATTTTAGAGCTGAGTGCAACCAATCCAACCATGAGTTGGGCTGATCTGACTGCTGATGGCACGCTGGAATTAATCGTTAACCGCGGCAAAGTTGGCTCAGATGGCGCGGGTATTCAGCGCAAGCAAACCGAAATTTATGCTTGGGATGGCGAGCGCTATACGCTTAGCTCAATCATGCCCGACCCAATTGATTCGCAGCATCCCTATTGGCTGTTGCTTGATGGATTTACAGCCTTGGCAAATGACGATAAGGTACTCGCTCAAACCTTATTCAGGGCTGCGGCCAATGCTCAAGCACCATTCCCAGCAATTGGAGTCGAGGGCAGTGAGCTTGAGTTGACTATCGCAATCGCCCGTTTTCAAGCGTTGTATACAGCCTTATTAGCGGGCGATGATGCAACAGCCCAAACTTTTTATGCTCAAACCCAACAGAGTGCTGCTGATGATAAACAATGGGCTTCGAAATTTATGTCAACTTATCAACAAACTGCCGATCTGCAAGCAGCATGCTCGGCAGCACAGGCCCAAGTTGAAGAGGATCAATATTTGACAGGGTTTAGCTATAAGCACCGTGCTTTGCCAATTCAATCGTTACTGTGTGGGCGCTTACCTTAATAAAGGAATACCACATGTTGCAGTCATTTCTAACCGCAGCACTTCGCGATGACCACTACATCCTTCAGATTGCGGTTGATTTTGTGCCAGCATTGGTCAAAACCCAACTCCAAGCTGTAGTCAAAACGTTGTTAGCGATCCTTGCACATCCCTATGCAGCTGATCCTGAACTAGAATGTATTGGACTTGGCGCAATTATGTTAAATCAGGAGAATTTAGCATTTGAATTATGTTTTATCAATGGCAGCTATGATGAATATCAACAGCATAAACGCATAAATTTCCTGTTTTATCTTTTGGCATTGGTCGATCAACAATTTCCACTCGATCACAGCCCGTTACCTCATAATTTGAGCCAATGGCTTGAGTATTATCCAAAAGAGTACACTGATTAATTGATAAAAAAGCCCCTGAGCATTGCATGCTGAGGGGCTACTGGATTTAGTTGAGCCACAAAGAGTATAAAAGGAATGGACTATAGGCTAGATATATTGGTTCATTGGATTGGCAATAAGGATTATTCCCTCACCCCCAGCCCCTCTCCCACTCAACGCGGGCGAGGGGAGCACCAATGTTCACCACCAATCATGCAAAAACCACGGCGTTAAAGCCCCTCGCCCATCGGATGGGCGAGGGGTTGGGGTGAGGGTATCAGGCGGTGGTTAACCTGATGTACCATTACAGCTATTAACTATCGGAACAATTGTTGTCATTTCAACTCAATTTCCGATAGCCAATAGCCTGTAGCCATATGCTCTATGTTCTATGTTCTCTGCTCTTCATCCCTCATACTTTAATTTAGGGTTTCGGCTGCTTGCCATTCGATTTTGAGCTTTTCGCGGAAAGCGAATTGTTCAAAATGTTCGTCCATAATGTGTTGGATGGTGGCGATCGCCTCGGGGGTTTCAGCATTGATTACAAAGGTTAGTTGCTCAGCTTCGGCGTGCATGGCACACGTGCCCATCGCAAAATAGGCCATGCCTTGCTGATCGTCGTATTCGACCTTGATTTTGTGGGCGTAGTGTTTGCACAGTTTTTTGATGTAGCTTGAGCCAAGTGCGGTTGGAATTGTTGCTTGTGATTGCATGATATGCTCCTTATAGAATAATAATTTATTGCTTATCAATGGTTCGCCTCCCTTCCGTCCCTCTGCCAGCGGGAGACGCAGCTTACAAGGGTAGGTTGTTAAGATCCCCTCACCCCAGCCCCCTCTCCCGTGGCGCGGGCGAGGGGCTTTAACAGCGTGGTTCTCCCCCAATTGAACCACGGATGCTCCCCCTCGCCCGCGTTCAGTGGGAGAGGGGGCTGGGGTGAGGGGACACGGTTGCCAATCCAATGAACTAGTACATCTATGTTCTATGTTCTCCCTCTCTCATCCTTCTAATTTTTCGATGCTGCGTTGCACACCAACGATAATTGGCGTACCACTCACAGGATCGGGAATTAATCGGCAGTGAACGCCATAGAGTTGATGAATTAATTCGGGCGTAACGATGGTTTTGGGTGCGCCAGCAGCGATAATTTTGCCAGTTCGCATGGCAATCAGATGATCAGCGTAGCGGCAAGCACTGGCTAAATCGTGCACGACCATCACCACAGTTTTGCCCTCGGCTGCTAATTGGCGAATCAGCTCGAAAACTTCGATTTGATGGCCAAGATCAAGCGCAGCGGTTGGCTCATCGAGCAGCAGCAATGGCGTAGCTTGGGCAAGCGCCATGGCAATCCAAGCCCGTTGGCGTTGGCCACCAGAAAGTGTGGTTAGCGGACGATCGGCCATGCTGCTCAGATCAGCAGTGGCAATTGCCTCGACGACCGCCTGTTGATCATCTTTTGACCATTGGCGCAATAAACCAGTATGCGGGTGGCGACCAAAACGCACCAAATCGGCAACAGTCATGCCATCGGGGGCAAACCCATCTTGGGGCAGCAATGCCAACGATTGCGCCATCTCACGCGGCGAAAGGCGGGCAATATCACGCCCATCGAGCAAAATCTGGCCCTGCTTAGCAGGATGCAATTTGGCCAGCCCTGCTAACAAGGTCGATTTGCCACAACCGTTTGGACCAATAATTGCCGTAACTTGGCCATGAGGAATTTCAGCATTCAGCTGGTCGATAATCGTTGTGCGTTGATAGCCCAAGACCAAATTTTGGGTTTGCAAAGCCGCTGGGGGAAAAACACTCATAATTGTTTGCCTCTAGGGGTTCGCAACAGGAACCATAATAAGTATGGGCCGCCAACCAAGGCGGTTACAATGCCCACGGGAATTTCAGTCGGGCTGAACAAGGTGCGCCCAAGCAAATCGGCGAGCATGGTAAAACATGCACCAGCCAAGGCCGCTGGCACAATCGGCACGGTGCGCGGGCCAGCCAAACGCCGACCCAATTCGGGCGCTGCCAACCCGATCATGCCAACCGGGCCGGCAACCGCAACCGCAAGCCCCGTCAAACTGCCAGCCAACAAAATCGTAAAGAAGCGCAGGCGATTGACCCGCACGCCCAAACTTTGGGCTACAGCGTCGGGCAAGCGCACCAAATTCAGGCGTTTGCCTACAATCACGGCCAGCGGCAGCATCACTACCACGCCCCAAGCCAGCAAGCTTACAACTACGCCCGAACGATTATTCAAACTGCCGACTGTCCAAGGAAAGGCCGTGTTAGCAGCGTCGATGGGTGCTCGCGCTAGCATCAAGTTAGTGGCAGCGCCGCAGATTGAGCCTAAGCCAAGCCCAGTAATCAGGAAACGATAGCCACGCGTGCCAGCCCCGCCACTCAAGGCAAAGGTTAATGAGAGCATCGTAATCGCGCCAGTTAATGCCATGGCCGAAGGGGCGAGGGTTGTGCTGACCGCCACGACTGAGGCAACCGCAAAGGCCGTTGCCGCATTATCGATCCCAATTGTGTCGGGGTTGGCCAGCCGATTACGGCTCAAGGTTTGCAACAAACAGCCAGCCATGCCCAAGGCAGCGCCAGCCATCCCACCGCCCAAAACCCGCGTCAGGCGTAAATCGCGCACAATAAAAATAGTTTTGGTTTCGCCTTGATTGAATAATGCAGCCAAAGCCTCAAACGGTGCAATTTTGACCGTGCCACTGCCAAGGCTTAGGCCAACCAAAACAATTGTGGCAAGCAGCAACAGCAAACTCGCCAGCCAAGCCCGCCGATCCAACAAGAGGCTGAAACGGCCAAAGCGCAGCACCCACAATCCTGCTGGCCGCCCATTAAATAGGATTGGTGCTGAAACATCGTGAGCAGCACTCGTTGTTGAGGTCATTGAAAGTCGATCCATGACGTTCTCCTAGAGTGCTGGCAAGCGTTGGCTACGCACAATTAATACCAAAATTGGCGCACCAATCAGGGCTGAAATCACGCCCAGCGGGGTTTCAGTAGGTCGGGCGACAATCCGCGAAAGCACATCAGCAAGCAAAACAAAACTTGGGCCAAGCAATACCGCTACAATCAAGGCGCGGCGAATATCTGGCCCGACAATCGCCCGTGCGGCAATCGGCACAACCAGCCCAACAAAGCCAATCGGGCCAGCCATAGCCGTGGCCGAGCCAACTAATAAGGCTACACTAATCATCACGCCTGTTCGCACTAATTTTGGGCGTTGGCCAAGCCCGCTGGCAACTTTTTCGCCCAAAGCGAGGGCTGCCAATGGCCGAGCCAACAGCAAGGCAACCGCCAAACCCAATAATAATACAGGAATCGCAGGCCGAATGCTGCTCAAGTTGCGGCCAGCAATCGCGCCAATCGTCCAAAAGCGCACTTCATCGGCAGTGCGTTGATCGGTCAAAAGAATCACCGATGAAACTGCTGCCAACATACTGCTCAAGGCCGCTCCGGCGAGCACCAAACGAATTGGATCATCGCCAAGGCCGCTCATTCGGGCTACGCCTAAGGCCACGCTACAGCCAAGCAACGCCCCAACAATTGCAATCCAAACTTGCAAATTATCAAGGCTCGCGCCAAGCGCAATTGAAATGACGACCGCCGTTGCTGAGCCAGCGCTTACGCCCAACAAGCCAGGTTCGGCCAAGGGATTGCGCGCCGCCGATTGCAAGAGCGCGCCAGCAGAGCCAAGCGCAACCCCGACAAAACAGCCAATAATGGTGCGTGGAACACGTAAATCAAGCACTGTCATACGCGCTTGATCATCGCCTGCGCCTTGGAGCACCGCCAGCACTTGCGCAAAGCCAATTGCGTTATCTGAGCCAACGCCGAGGCTCAATAAAACAACAATTGCCAGCAAGCCTAGGGCTGCCAGCACTCCAATGAGCATGCGTCGCGAGAGAAAAGTCGTAGCCATGTATCAGTTTCCCAATTTAAATGGGGCAAGAAGAACATAGAACATACTCACTATTTGGAGCACCAGAATAATTAGTGTAATCTGTGGCAACAAATAGCTTTTATATCCAATCCGATCCCCGATCCGCGACCCCTCGCTCTTCATTCTCCACCCTTCCGTCCCGCCAGCGGAAAACGGAAGGGCAGGTTTTTAAGATCCCCTCACCCCAACCCCTCGCCCGTTGGACGGGCGAGGGGCTTTAATGCCGTGGTTCTGCTGCACGACGTGGTAACAACGCGTGCTCCCCCTCGCCCGCGTGCAGTGGGCGAGGGGGCTGGGGGTGAGGGAACGTTCAACAGCAAACCAATCCCCAATCTACCTCTTCTTCGTGTCCTTCGCGTACTTCGCGGTTTCGAATCTCTAGTCTCTCAGCCTCAGTGATCGTTGGGAATCGCCGATCGAATCGATCCCCGATCCCCAACAAGGGATTTTCCACCCTTCCGTCCCGCCAGCGGGAAACGCAGGGGATTTTCATCCCCCTGCACCCCCTAATATTTACATTGAGGATTGTTTTTATTCAGCACAATCCCCAATATATGTACCTTTTACGGTTCCTCTCTCCTGAACCCTAAACCCTAGCCCCTGATCCCTTGCTTATTGGGCAGCAGGAACGTTGGCTACAATGTCGCTTAAGATGGCATCGGCGGCCAATGGGCCGAACGCGCTGCTCCAAAGTTGGGCATTGACAGCGACAACTTGCTTGGCTTTTTCGGCTTTCAATTGGCTGAATGCTGCTTGGCTGCGAGCACCAGCCAAAGCGGTGTCGCCTTCGGCGTTGAACGTGGCTACAAACAACCAATCAGTATCAACGGTTGCCAATTGTTCCAAGCTCAACACATCGGTGTGCGGTGCGTCGGTGCCTAAGTCGATTGAAACTTGGGGCAAGGTCAAGCCCAATTCTTCAATCAAAACAACAGCTGGCAACAAGCGACCCATCACCAATGGACCTTGGGGCATCCAGCGAATAACAGCGCCAGTTGTGCCTGCTTTGATTGCCAATTTGGTTTTGGCATCAACAACTTTGGCATCGAAATCTTTCAACCAAGCTTCGAGTTCGCTGGTTTTGCCCAACGCTGCGGCATATTCGCCAGCTGCATCTTTCCAAGCGCCGATGCCGTTGGTTGGCACGATGGTTGGAGCAATAGCGCTCAATTTTTTAAAGGTTTCTTCGTCGATGCGGTTGTGGGTCAAAATCAAATCGGGGGTTGCAGCAATCACTGCTTCGAAATTGATTTCGCCAGGGTTGCCGACGATTGCAATTCCAGGCACTTTAGCGGCGATGTATGGTGCAACGCCATCGGTCAAGCGTGAGCTAATGCCACCAACTGGGATAATGCCCAAGGCAACAGCGGTATCTAATGCGCCTTCATCAAGCGTAACCAACCGAGCAGGAGTCGCTGGCACTTCAACCTTGCCATAGCGGGTTTCAATGCTGCGCGTACCGCTAGCACTGGTTTCTGTGGTTGCTTCAGCGGTTGGGGCTTCGGTCGCTGCTGGAACTTCGGTTTCCGCTGGCACTTCGCTTCCTGGAGGAGGAATGGTTGCTGCTGAGGCTTCGGTTGCCGCAGGAGCCGTGGTTGCAGTTGGAGCGGCGGTTGAGCCACAAGCAGCCAAGGTTACAAGCGCGAGCAAGGCCAATAACGAACGAAACCGAACTGAAAGGGATGTCATTGGTGTAATTCCTTCGTATGCTAAAAACTTAGCGTATACCAATACTAGTCTGGCGTAAATCGGGTGCAGGCAGTAAGCCCGTTCGAATACACCGCTCAAGATAGCCAAAGAAGCGCTCGCGGTCGATCACAGGCACGGCGATGCCATGCGCTGCCAGCGTTTGCAGCAAGCGTTTGTTTTCAATCGTCCCAATTGCACTTGGCAGTTCCCCGCCATCAGCCTGACGATCAAAGAAGGTCAGGGTGGCCTGACTCATCGCGTCGGCGGCAGTACGCAAGGATTGATACCATTGCTCAACACTGCACAGTTGCACAGCATAGCCATAATCAGCCACCCAGCTTAATAGTTGGCTAAAGCTCAGCGGCGCGCTTGGGGCAAGATTATACACCCGCACACCACGATGATTATGGCTTAGTTGAACGATTGTCTGGGCAGCAAAATCAACTGGATTCCAGATTTCCTCGACAGGCAGGCTGGGCAATAAGCCACGTGGCACACCTGCTTGGACAATCCGCCAGAATAAATCATCTTGATTGACGAAATTGCTTTGAACTGGGCCAACAACCCGGCCCAAGCGATAGACCGCCACCGGCAAACCACGGGTCGCTGCTTGTTCGAGCAAGCGTTCGGCAACCCATTTGCTTTGGCTATAGCCATCGCGCAGGCCAGCATGTGCCGCCACAAAATCTTCGGGCACACGATGGATCACGCTTTGCGGTGGCGAAACCGCCAACGTCGAAACGTAATGCACCGGCGTGCAACGCACCGCTGCCAAGCGCACAATTTCGCTGGTCGCGTTGACGTTGACCGCCCGCAAGCTGCTATATTCGCGTACCACACTGACGACTGCTGCATTGTGATAAATCAAATCGCAGCGGTCAATCAAGCCTTGCCATTGCTGATCATCAAGCCCAAATTGGGGCTTAGCCAAATCGCCTTGCCAGGCTTCAACCCGCTCAGCAAGCTGGTCGGTTGTTAATTCGTAGTGCTGCAAACTTGCTTGCAAACGCTCAAATGCCGCCGCGCTCGAATCCGCCCGCACCAAGCAAATCACTTTAGCAGTAGTTGTGTTGAGCAATTCGGCCAACAGATGCGCGCCAACAAATCCAGTTACCCCAGTCAAGAGCACGGTTTGAATTGGTCGAGGCTGGGCGGCAAGTTGCTTGGGCACAATCTGCTCAGACAAGTTGGCATCGCTCAAAAATTGCGGCGCTGCCTCGCTTGTTTGCGCAAATTCAGGGTCGAGCGCTTGCGCCAAGCCGGCAATCGTGGGATAGCGAAAGATCAAGGCGGCGGTTACTTCGCGGCCCAAGGCAATGCCCAAACGATTAGCAACCTGAATTGTTTGCAACGATTGACCGCCCAACGCGAAGAAATCAGCCTCGTCGCTTAATTCAGTTTGGCCCAACACTTCGGCCCAAACTTGGCGAATTAATCCTGCGCTATCGTTCGCTGAAGCAGCGGCCACGATTGGCGTTGGTGCTAAAGCCGCAACAGCCTTGCGATCAATCTTGCCTGCGCTGCTACGCGGCAAGCGTTCGACAATCCTAATTGCTGCTGGCACAACCGCCGCAGGCAGATGCTTGCTGGCGTGATTGCGCAATTCAGCCACGCTCAACGCCGCATCGCTAACCACAACCGCCGCAAACAGGCGCTTGCTGACATTGCCTAACTGCTGGCCAATCACAGCTACTTCGCGCACCGCTGTATGCCGCAAAAAGACCGATTCAATCTCGGCGGGCGTAACTCGCTGACCGCTAATTTTAAATTCATCGTCGTTGCGACCCACAAACTGCAACTCATCATCCAGCAAGCGCACCCGATCGCCAGTGCGATAGGCTCGCGGAGCGTTCGGCAATTGGCTGAGTTGGCCAAAATTCAGCGCATCCAAATCGGGGCGTTGATAGTAGCCCGTTGCCAAGCCATTACCCAGCAAATACAAATCGCCAACGTCGCCAGTAAAAATCGGTTGCTGGTCACTACCTAAAATCGCCGCTTGCACGCCAGCCAACGGACGACCAATCGTAATTGGTTGGTTGGGGTTGCTCAATTCGGCGACGGTTGCGACCACCGTTGCCTCGGTTGGGCCATAGGTGTTGAATAAACGGACGCTTGGTGCAACCACGTTCAACCAGCCACGAACACGCTCTGGCAGCGCTGCCTCGCCGCCGATAATCACCACCCGCAGGCATTCGGGCAATTGCACCGCGCCTTGGGCCACGCTATCAGCTAATTCATGCCAAAAAGCGGTGGGCAAATCGAGCACGCTAATAGCATGCTCTTGGCAAGCCGCCACAAAACGCTGCAACGATTCGAGCATGGCATCGTTGCGCAGCACCAAGGTTGCACCTTGGCACAACGTGACAAACATTTCTTCGACGCTGGCATCAAAAGCAAACGGCGCAAATTGCAACACCCGATCATATTCGGTTATTGCGTAGCGCTCTGCCGCCGCTTGCACAAACCCAGCCAAAGCCTGGTGGCTAATCACCACACCTTTTGGCTCACCAGTCGAGCCAGAGGTATACATGATGTAGGCAGGTTGGCTCAAATCGACCCGTGCCTCGAACCATGCATTCGATTTGCCAAGCTGCTCTACCAGAACCACATTCGGCAGATCAAAAGCTTGTTGGGCCAAGACCAAGGCTGGTTGTGCTTGGGCAACGACACTCGCCAAGCGGCTTTGCGGCCATTGCGGGTCAAGTGGCAGATAGGCCGCACCACAACAGAGCGTGGCCAAAATAGCCACAATTGCCTCGCGGCTGCGCGGCAAGGCCATGCCAACCACGCTACCAGCAGTTACGCCACGCTGCACCAATTGGCCAGCCCAAGCATGAACTTGGCTCGCTAATTCGGCATAATTCAATTGCTCAGTGTCAGTAACCAAAGCCAAGGCATATGGTTGTTGTTTGGCGTTGCTCAAAATCTGCTCAATCACGCTGGTCAATGGCAAGCGCAATTCGCCGCCATCAAGCACCATCGGCGCTGGCAACACGTGGTGCTCAGCCACAGTTTTGGTTGGCTCTTGCAGCCAAACATTTAATAGTTGTTGAATCGCAGCAAAATGATACTCCAGCGCTGCTTGACTATAGCAAGCAGGATTGGCCTCAAGCGTCAGATATAGCTGATTGCCCCGCAAAATCACGTTGAAAGCCAAATCTTCGACTGGGCCAGCTGTAAGCGTGGTGCTCTGGGCTTGGCACGCGCCAAAATTCAGCGGGTGATCGAAGGGCATAATATTGACAACTGGGCCGAATAAACGCCGCCCAGCGCCGACAAAGCCCAAATCGCGGCGCAACTGTTCGTAGCGATAGCGGCCATGCTTGCGGAAGGCGTTGCGTTCAGCGGCAACCACCGCAGTCAATTGGCCAAAATCGTGGTCGGCAGCAACATTGAGGCATAGCGGCACAATATTCATCGCCATACACGGCACGCGCAACGCCACTGAACCCAAACGGCTCATCAAGGGCATGCCCAAAACAACACTCGCACTGTTGTTCCAGCGGGCAAGATAGGCCGCTACCACCGCCATCAAGGCATCAGGCCACGTGCTGCGGCTTGGTTTGGCAATTGTGGTTAATTGTTCGATCAAATCGCTGGCCAAGGCGGTGCTTAAACGAATACTGCGCGGTTGCGATAAGCCAGTTTGCTGAGTCAAGCTAACGATCTGCGGATTTGAGGCAAAGCGATTGACCCAAAATTCGTGATCAAGCGTGGCTTGAATCGAGGCTTGATAGGCTTGATCTTCAGCAATCACTGGGGCTAATGCACCAAAGCTTGGGCTTAACGCGGCCTTGGTTTGCAACGCCGAATAGATTTCGGCCACGCGCTTGGTCAACAAAGCAAAACTATAGCCATCCAAGGCAATGTGATGCGCCCGCAAATACCATAAAACCTGATCATCGGCAAGCTGGAAAATCGCTGTTTTGAACAACGGCCCAGTTGCGAGATCAACCACATTGCTCAAATCGGCCTGCATCCACGCCAAGGCTTGGGCTTCAGCATCGGGCTGATCGCGCAAATCGTGCAACACCAAATCGATCGGCTGTGGCTCAATTACTGCATACGGTTGCCCATCTTCAACGCCAAAACGCAAATGCAGGGTTTCGGCTTCGGCAAAGGCTTGCGTAATTGCCGCAGTTAAATCGGCTAGCTCAACTGCGCCGCGCAAGCTCACATATTCTGCTGTGTTATACAGCGGACTACTCGGATCAAGCTGTTGACCCAGCCAAATGCCATGTTGTGCCGCCGATAGCGCCAGCTTAGCCATGCGTTTGCTCCAGATTTTGAGCGGCGAAACGGCGTTGCCACCATTCGGCCAAGGTTGGGGTTTCGGCCAATTCTGCAAAGCCAACTTCGCAGCCAGCCGCCCGCCAGCGTTCAGCCAAAGTCATCAAGCGCACTGAATCCAAGCCCCAATCGAGCAAGTTGTCATCAGGACCAATGCTCTCAACATCATCAAGCAAATCGTGCAATTCGCTACGCAACTGGTTGTAGCCCAATTCGCGCACCAATTGCTCGGTCGTGGTGACCACAGCGCAACGGCCAGCGGCATATTGCAAGGCCATGCGATGCTCATCAAGGCTAAAATCGGCGACTGCATCGGCCACAAAAAATGGCTGAATATCTTGCATAAAGGCATCGCAGGCGGTCAACAAACAGCCAAGATGAGCATAAACGCCACACACAATTAGCTGATCGCGGCCTGCTTCACGCAACAATTCACGCAATGGCGTGCGCTGAAAGGCGCTATAGCGCCATTTCGTAATCACCTGATCGCCATCACGCGGCGCGAGTTGGGCGACAATCTCTGGCGGAGTGCCAGTGCTCAAGCCTTTGCCCCAAAATGTGCTCAACAAGCCGCGATCTTCGGGCGCTTGGTCGCCTGGTTGGGCCGAATAAAAGACCGGAATGCCCAAGGCATGAGCTTGATCGCGCAATGTTGCAATCGAACGCAACACGCTGCTGATTGGCTCCTCGCCAGCAGGAAACGCATCGATGAAATAATTCTGCAAATCGTGAATCAACAAGGCGACGCGCTGCGGCTCGGCGGCCCAATTTGCGCGGTTGGTTGGTAATTCAGTTGGAATTGCATAAGCTGTAATTGATGGTAACGCCATGGCTCTGTATCCTTCTAGGCTGGCACACGACCAGCGCTTAATTGCTCACGTAACAGCCGTTTGTTGATCTTGCCAACGCCAGTTTTGGGCAAACTCGCCACGATTTCGACCCGATCTGGCAATTTGTAGTCGGCCAGCCCCCGGCTGCGCAAAAATTGCACCACCTCGCGGCGGTTGATAGTCGTGCCGTTGCTGACGATCACAGCACAAGTGCGTTCGCCCAAGAAACGGTCGGGCAAGCCTACCAGCGCCACATCGTGAATCGCTGGATGATTGAGCAAATGTTGCTCAATTTCTTCGGCAGCAACTTTTTCGCCGCCGCGATTGATTTGATCTTTGGCGCGGCCTTCGACCGAGACATAGCCAGCAGCGTTCAGCCGAGCCAAATCGCCAGTGCGATAAAAACCGTCGCTGGTGAAGGCTCGTTGATTATGTTCAGCTGCTTGGTAATAGCCGCGAATCGTGTAGGGGCCACGGGTAATCAGGTGGCCAAGCTCGCCAATTGGCAGATAGTTATCTTCATCATCGACGATCCGCACTTCGTCCAAGGGTGAAATTGGGCGGCCTTGGGTATTGCAAATCAACTCGTCAGCATCAGCAAGCCGAGTGTAATTAACCAAGCCCTCAGCCATGCCATAGACCTGTTGCAATTGGCAACCAAGCTCAGGCTGCACGCGGCGGGCTGTATCGGCTCCAAATGGCGCACCACCAACCAAAATCTGCTTGAGGCTGGTCAATTCTGCTTGGCCTTTGGCCGCAGCATCGAGCCACAGCAAAGCCAGCGGCGGAACCATACCGGTGATCGTCACGCCTTCGCGAGCAATCAGCGGAAAGGCCACATCAGGGCTTGGTTGCGGCGCAAGCACCACCGTGCCGCCTGCCGCCAAGGTTCCCAAGGTTCCAGGCGAACTCATCGGAAAGTTGTGAGCCATCGGCAGCACGCACAAATAGACGCTGCTGGCATCTAATTCGCAGATTTCAGCGCTAGCCCGCACCGAATACAAATAATCGTCGTGGGTGCGAGCAATCAATTTGGGCACGCCCGTGCTGCCGCCAGAAAGCTGAAACAACGCCACCTCGGCGGGATCAAGCACTGGAAATTCGGCTGGCTCTGCATCAACATCAGCCAAAGCAGTAAACGGCCCAGCCTCGCCAACCACCAACACATGCTCCAGGGTTGGCGCAACCGCTTTGACCTCAGCCGCCAAATTGCGATAATCGAAACTGCCAACTTTATCGGCAATCACATAGGCCACGGCTTCGCTGTGCTGGCAAAAATAGCCGATTTCGGCCAAGCGATGAGCTGGCAGCGCCATCAACGGAATTGCGCCAACCCGAAAGAGCGCAAAACAAACCACAAACCACTCGGCACAATTGGGCAATTGCACAACCACTCGTTGTTTTAGTTGGATGCCAAGCTGTTGCAAGCCCGCCGCCAAGCGATCAACCCGTTGATCAAGCTCGCGATAGCTCCAACGGCGATCGCCACAAACCACCGCAGTTGCATCGCCAGAGCGTTGCGCCCACTCGCGCAGGGCCTCGCCAAAGGTTTGGCCAACCCAATAGCCAGCATTGCGATAGCGTTCAGCAAATTCGGCGGGCCAAGCGGTCGTGCCAGCGAGGCCAAGCGTTTGCTCAGCCATTAGGCCACCTCGCCTTCGCTATCAAGGCCCATCGCCAACAACATCGTGCGGAATTTCGCGCCAGTTTCGGCCAATTCTGCTTCAGGCGTTGAGCCAAGCACTACGCCAGCGCCAGCAAATAAACGCAACGATTGGTCGACAACTTCGGCGCAGCGAATTGTGACAATCCATTCGCCATCACCTTGGGCGTTGCACCAACCAACCATCCCCGTGAAAAAGCCGCGATCAAACGGCTCGATTTCGCGGATGGCAGCGCGGGCGGCCTCGGTAGGCGTGCCACACACCGCTGGAGTTGGGTGCAACGCCAATGCCAGACCTAAAGACGAAGGTGCATCAGCGTTTAATTCGCCAACCAAGGTTGTCGAAAGATGCCACATTGTCGCCGTAGAAATGACGGTTGGTGCTGGAACTTCGAGGCTAGTACAGAATGGAGCTAAGGCCGCTGCCACAGCATCAACCACAACCTTATGTTCGTGTAAATCTTTGGGTGATACGAGCAAGCCTGCTGCTCGGCGCGCATCTTCCTCAGGGTCGCTGCTGCGTGGAATCGAGCCAGCCAACGGATTGGCGATTACTTGATTACCATTGCGCGCCAGCAACAATTCAGGGCTTGCACCCACCAAGGCGCGGCGAGTCGGCAGCGGCACGGCAAAGGTATAGCCAGTTTTGTTATTGCGCGCCAAGCTTGCCAAAATCAAGTTGACATTAAGTGGCGCATCGGCGGTCAATTGCAACGAGCGTGAGAGCACAACTTTTTGCAAATCGCCAGCTTCCATTTTGGCCAAAGCTTGGGCGACACCCCGTTTGTAGTGCTCGGGCGCTGGCATTGGCTCGATTGTGCAATGGGGCAAGCGTTGATTGTGCCAGTAGGGCTGAGCTTCAGCATGCAATGGGCCAGCCCACGCCACCCGCGAAGGCAGCGCCAAGTAGGCCGCAGCATCGGGAGCAAAAGGCAATGCGCCAACCACAACTGGATTAACGTCGCCGCCACGTTCAGCGCGTTGCAACGCCTCGTGCACCCGTTGCTCAATCTCAGTCAGCGAGGTTTGGCTAATCAAATCGACATAGCTTAATTGCGCCAACAAGGTATGGTTGGGCGAGGCAAAGAAAAAGGCCGATTCTGCTTGATAGGTGTCTAGCAATTGCCACGCCGATTCGCGTAGCCGTTCTTGTTCAAAACTGCTCATGATCGTCATCCTTAATTGCTTATTACTCGACCTTGGCTTAGTTCAGACCCACTTCGCGCGCCACTGGTTGGGCAGCTTGCAGATTGATTTTCTGCATCAAATCTGCAAAGTGTTCGTGGTTCAGCGATTGCGGGCCATCTGAGCTAGCGTGATCAGGATCATGGTGGACTTCGATCATCAAGCCATCGCCACCAACTGCCAAGCCAGCTAAAGCCAAGGGTGCAACCAAGTACCATTTGCCAGTGCCATGGCTTGGGTCGACGATCACAGGCAGGTGGCTACGATGTTTGGCCATCGCCACGGCATTCAAATCCAGCGTGTTGCGGGTAGCATTTTCAAACGTCCGAATGCCGCGCTCGCACAAAATCACATTGGGATTGCCCGTTGCCAGCACATATTCGGCGGCCAGCAACCATTCTTCAATCGTGCCAGCAGGGCCACGTTTGACCATAACGGGGCGGCCAGTGCGGCCAGCAGCTTCGAGCAAAGCAAAATTTTGCATGTTGCGAGCACCAATTTGAATCACATCGGTGTATTCAGCCACCAAATCGACATCGGCAGTATTGAGGGCTTCGGTGATAATTGGCAGGCCTGTTTCGGCGCGGGCCTTGGCCAAAATCTTCAAACCTGCTTCGCCCAAGCCACGGAAAGCATACGGTGAAGTGCGGGGCTTGAAAGCGCCGCCACGCAGCATGTGCGCGCCAGCTTCGGCCACCGCATAGGCCGTGTTCAACAATTGGCTTTCCGATTCGACCGAGCATGGACCAGCCATCACGACTGGCTGACCGCCGCCAATCTTGACTGAGCCAAGATCGACAATTGTGGTTTGGTTGGCATCGCTGCGAGCAGCAAGCCGATACGGCGCGGGCTTGGTCGATGCGTTTGCAGTGCTCATGAGCAAAAGATCCTTGTATCTAAGCATCAAGCGTTGCCCCACCATCAATGCGCAAATCGTGCATGGTGATGTGGCGGGCACGCTCGGAGAGTAAAAAAACAACAGCGTTGGCAATATCGGCAGGCTCGGCAATCCGCCCAAGCGGAATTCCCAAGCGAAATGTTTCCAATGAGCCAGCAATCACTCGTTGCGGGCCAGTTTCGTCGTGCCACAACATGCGTTGCATGGCGGTGTCGGTCGAGCCAGGTGAAACGACATTACAGCGAATCTTATGTTGCGCTAATTCAAGCCCCAAGCACATGGTGAAGGCGGTCGCGGCAGCTTTCGAGGCGGCATAGGCCGCCATCTGCATCCGTGGCACGCCAGCGGCGTTCGAGCCAACCGTCACGATGCTGCCAGCCTGGCGTGGAACCATACGCCGAGCAACTACTCGCGTTAGGTTGAACACCCCAGTTGCATTGACATCAAGGCTAGTTGCCCAATCGTCGTCGCTTAATTCAACTACGGGAGCCATGCGCAAAATGCCAGCAACATTCACCAGCATGCCAATTGGCCCCGTCTGATTTTCGATAGCATCGACCAGTGCTTCAACTGCTTGGGCATTGCGCACATCGATCACGCGCGGCGTGAGTTGGCCTGCACCAAGCTCCAAGCGTTGTTGCAAGGTTTGCAAGCCAGCCGCTTGAACATCTAAAGCAACCACATGCACGCCATGGCGACATAATTCCTCGGCAACTGCGGCCCCAATGCCTTGCGCAGCGCCAGTTACCAGTGCCACTTGGTTTTTCAGTTCGGGGTATTCTGAAAAATGCACACACGCTCCCTAACCGATCAGGCTTTGCCTGCAGTTTGAATGGCAACAACTGACGATGACAGTCGCTATTTTTAACCCATATGTTGGGCAAAAATCAGGCTCTTACTATCACCATCGCTTGAATTATGTCATTAACACAATTTAGTCGGATATAACTGTTTTTATTCAAGGCGCAGTATACGCAACAGGTTCATATTTGTCAAACGCAGATTAATAGAGCATAGAGCATAGAGCATAGAACATAGGGTTGGGCTATTGGCTATTGGCTTTGGGGCTATGGAAACATGCTTCGTGGAATTCCTGCAATTCGTGGCTAAAACATATTCTTCGCCGATCAGGTTTTAACGCAGAGGATGGGTGGCTAGTGGCTGTTGACCAGCAAGAACATAATCCCAAAAATCTGTGCCAATCTGTGGCTAAAAATCATGCTTCGGATCAGCAAGTTTGCGGTTAAACTCAGCAGAAATCACTTAACTATAAGGATAATTCATGCACACAGTTCGGGCAATTAGTTTATTCATCTTGGCGGGCTTGGCCGAAATTGCTGGCGGGTATCTGGTGTGGCAATGGCTCCGCGCCGATCGATCGGTTTGGTTGGGTGTGCTGGGTGCAATTTTGTTAATTGGCTATGGCGTTTTGCCAACTCTCCAGCCACAAGTGTGGAGTTTTGGCCGCGTCTATGCAGCCTATGGTGGAGTATTTATTGTGCTTTCACTCGCTTGGGGCTGGATCGTCGATCATAATCCACCTGATCAGCCGAGCTTAATTGGTGCATGTTTGGCTTTAGTTGGGGCAGCAGTTATTTTGTATTGGCCGCGCTAATAGTGAGCAATAACAGAGCGTAACGCTTGGGGGCAGGGTTCAGGGGTTAGGGATCAGACTTTGGAAATAGGAGCCTTCGGGGTTTCAACCATCGTCGATCACGCCGTTAACCTATTCGTGTCCTTCGTAGATCGTTCTATAGCATTCCTGGTCAAAAAAAACTAAGGCCGCTTGCATCTAAATCACTATACTATAATCGCTATGAGACAAATGCCATTTTTTAGAAACATTTAATCCAGCGAGGGTGTATGGGCAAAGTCGCTTGGATCACTTCACTTAATCACGTACATACCAAGATACTTGCAATCGAATGGCGGCACTATCGCCGATCTAGCAGCATTTTTATTGTCGTGTTTATGCTTCGCTGCTACAAGTTGGCGGCGCAAAGCCTCTGGTTTGATGAACTGAGCACATGGTGGGCTGTTTCACAGATGAGTTGGCTCACTGGATTTAAACAACTTTGGGTGCCTCAAGCAGGCTATCCTTTATATCAACTCTTGCTTAAAATGTGGATCTCTCTGCTTGGCCAAAGCGAATGGGCATTACGCAGTTTTTCAGTTCTATCAGGTACATGGGCTGTTATGATTATTATCCAAATCGCACACAGATTAAGCCTAGCACGCTCATTAGTTTGCGGTTTAGTCGTGATTGCACCATTGCCATTATGGTATGCTCAAGAAAGCACAGCCTATAGTTTGTTCTTTTGCACCGCAGCAATGCTTCTATTAACCATCATTCGCCTGCTTGAAACCCCAACAAGCCTGAAGCTCGTGCAATGGATTGGCGCTGCCTTGATCTGCATGAGTAGTCATCGGCTTGGTTCACTACTGGTTATTGGCTGTCTTGTAGCGGGATTGCTGCGTTGGAGTCAACTCAATCGGCTTCAAGGAGTAAATCGACCCATAAGCCGGTATTGGCTACGTGGCGCGATCGTTGGGCTTAGTTTTTGTACCATCGGATTAATTGGCTATGGTGTCAAAATCTTTAGAGTTGATAATCCCTTAGTTAGCCAATCGCATCGCCAAGCCACCCTGATTGATGCCCTTGAAATGACGATATGGAGCTTTAGTAGCAATCAAAATCCTGGTGATTTTTCGTGGCTCTGGCTGCTGCCTAGCCTTGGGCTTGCAAGTTGGGGCCTGGTCAAACTGCTGCTGGATTGTCGAAAGCATTGGCAAGCGCAAACTTTGCTCTGTTTGATGCTCGTACCGATTGGCTTATTTGCAATTCTATTAGGTTGGACAAAACTGTATGAGCCACGCTATATGATTGGCCTGTATCCACTATGGATTCTCATCCTTGCGTATCCTTCGGTTAATCACCCCAAAAAGCAAAATAGCTCTTCTCCAGCGGCATTGAGCCTACGCCAGCGTGTGCAAGCAAGCCAAACTCGCCTGCTATACCATAGCCTTACATTTGGGGTGATTGGGGTTAATCTAATGATGTTAATCGTGCCAAAAACTGGATTATGGAGTAATAATCCAGTCCGCGAACAATATCGTGAAGCAATTGACTATCTCGCCCACCAAATCCATCAAGATGATATTTTTATGGTGCATCCAGGCTATTTAAGTTTAGCTTGGTTTTATTATGCACCGAGGCGTAGCCCTGATCCGCTGCCGCATCCATTAACATTTACTGAATTTGATCACTATGCGACAACGTCTGCCAAGATTGACGCTTATTTGCAAACATTTGGCCAACAACGATCGTTTTTGTTGGTTGGCCCATTCCATGCCCGCACCATCGATCCACCGCCAAGCGATCAAGCATATGGAATAATTGGCAGCTTTTATCAATCAGGCAATGGTGCATGGCAACCATGTGGCCAACGTGATTTTTTAGGCGTTGCGATTCTTTGTATAGCCCAGCCAGCCAGCAATCCAACCAAAATCAGCCGTTCAAGCTATGTTCCAGTAACCTTTGGTCAACACATTGTGTTGCATGACTACCAGATAAAACCATTTGCCGGCAAATTCAATGCCGGCGGAAGCCTCCCAATTACGCTGTTTTGGCAGTATACTCAACCATTTTCCGAGCCACACCAGTTAACGCTCGCTCTTCGCCGCGTTGGGACAAGCGAATTACAGGCATTTGAATGGGGATTATTGGCCCAAGCAGAACCACGCAATCACCTATCGCTTGATCAACGGGCAATCCGCTTATCCGATTATCGGAGTGGTCAGCCATTAGCAGCAGGTCGTTATGAAATCGTGCTAATGATCCAAAAAGCGAATATTGCCCCTAACACGATCTGGCTTACGGCCCAAAATGCCAATGGAATTTCAACAAATCAAGTCATTCTCACGACGATCGATGTAAGTAATCCTTAGATCAGCAAGAGGCGAAGAATGAAAAAGGTTTTTGCCAGTCTCGGGATCGTGCTGCTACTGCTTGGAATCCAAGCCCGATTTTCAAGCAAGCAGGCAATGACGGCTTCCCCAGTGCAGTCATTCAAACAACCAAACACCTGTCAGCCAGCAACTCCATCAACCTGTGGGCAATTACGGATCGACGGTGCAGGATTCTTTGATCAGTATGGCCCATGGGTTATGCATGGGGTTCAGTTTTTCTTGCCGCAATATGGAATTAATGGCCGAACGTTTTGGGATGCTGAATACAATCAAGCAATTCAGGATGGTTCACTTGATTATTGGCTTGGACGAGCCCAACAAGCGCTATACGCAAATCTGCTTCGAATTTTTGTTGATTTACCATTAGCTTCGGGCCAGCAGGTGGTTATCCCAACTAGCTATGCGACCCTCTACGATTTTGCCAGTCGGGCGAATGCACGCGGCATGCGGTTGGGCATATCCATCCATAATAGTGATGAATGGACGTTAACCAGCGGGCAACAACAGTGGATTGAAGGGATGCTTTCCTATTTTTTAGAACGCGATAGCCTAGCCATGCTGGCCTATATTAATCTTGATAATGAAATCAATAATTATTGCGATCCACACCATCGCCGTGATTGCCTAGCTAATCCCAAACAGGCATATCTTGATCAAGCCATCGATTGGATTCGCCAAACCAGAGCGCTCATTAAAGCCCGCACCCCACAAATCCTGATCACTGTTGGCATGTCAACTGAGCTGATAGCACCAGCGGCTAAAGGCGGGATTGCTAATTATTTTCTGCGCGATCAGCACGGTGTTAGTTTGGCAAGTTTGATCGATTTTTTAGCACCGCACAATTATGGAGGCCGTGGCCTCTGGTTGATCACCAGCATTCGCGAGTATGGCTATCGCGGCCCGGTTGTGCTCGAAGAATATGGCTTCCCGACCGATCCGTTTCCTGGCAGCGTTCATTGGTCGGAAGGGCCTGCGATCTGTCGCATTAATCCGCTATTCGCAGCCTGCTTTGAAACCGCCCCATTTTATGTCGAAACCAATCTCAATGCCTTGCGCCAAGCTGATTATGCAGGCGGAGTTGCTTGGATGCTTGCTGATATTCAAGAAAAGGAACTGCCAACGGCGTGTGATGGGTATTCAATTCCATCAGATTTATGGACTGGGCTGTTTGCAGTTGGCGGCTCCTATTGCAATGGCGGAACGCTTACGCGCGATTTTGGTCGACCTAAAGCAACCGCAACCCGCGTCTGCTTTTATCATATCAATAATCTTGAGCTTTGCCTGCAACACGCAGCCCTTACAATCCAACCTTAAAGGCTGTCCAATAGGGCAAGAGTGTGCTGATCAAGGCCATGCTTGCAAATAACCCTAAAAAAACACTCATCCCAACTAGGCCTTGGCGGCGAAGATGAGGTGGAAACAAGCTCCTCAATCCCACCACCAGGATGATCAATGATGGAACAACCGCCACAAACGTATAGCGCCCAAAACTCCAAATAAATGCGCCTTGAATCGGTTGTAAATGCACCCGCAAAAAGGCCATGGCCCAGCCCAACCCTACTGCCAAGCAAATCATCCACCAAGCTATAGGCTGGATGTGCGCAAGATCGCCAGGAGTTTGCCGAGCAAAGCGATAACTTTGACGCATAGCGCCGACCAACCCAAGCCCAACCAACAAACCAATTGCCGTAAACCAGCCTGCTGAAACACTGATTTCGCCCCAGCCAAAAACACCCCAAAAGCCTTGAAAGAGGGCTAGGGCTTGGCGTGGGTACACTGCCCTAATCCATTCAGGATTAACGGCTTTTTCCAGCATGCGATCAATACTTTGAGCATCAATATGGCGCGACGTAAGACCACTCATCGCGCTTGGCACAAGAGGGATCTGCAACTCTGCATCGCTATTGCGTAAAAAGTTTTGCGGTACACCTTGGTCAAGAAGAGCTTTTTCAAGCTCACCATCAGGAGTGGCATCGTCGCCAGGAGCATAGCCTGCAATCAGCGTCAGCGAATCATAAAAGATTGTAGCGTGGCTCAATGGCCCACTTAAGCGCACAGCAAGATAGGTTGTATCGGTTGGGATGCGCGTCGTGATTGAGACATATTTCCAGGTTGTTCCAAGATAAATACTATCGTGTACGACCGTTTGATTATATTGGAGGGCTGGTGTAAGCCCAAGGATTCCTTCGCGATCAGTGCGCATCCAGCCGCTCAAGGTCAGCACTTGCCCAGCAAGATCTTTACGTAAAAACGGTGCAATCTCTTGTTCAAGCATTGGGCCAGGCCCATCAACAGGTCGATCAAGCTGAAAAGCAGCAGTCCCGCGCCGAACAATAGTTGTCGACTGGGGCTCAAAGCCTGGTTCATAATTTGCTGCAACGCTTGTCCAAGCCGCTAATTTACGCGGCAGAACCTGACTTGCGCCATAGCAACCAAACACCAAGCCAAGCCCCAAGGCTGCTCCTATCCGCCAGCGATAGATTGGCGGCAAACTCATCAGCCATCCCAGCGGAACAATCAGGGCAAAGGGAACCAGCATGCGTTTAACATTCCACGCTAATAGCATCAAGCTAAGCCCAA
This sequence comes from Herpetosiphon sp. NSE202, assembly GCF_042688385.1. Lineage (NCBI taxonomy): Bacteria > Bacillati > Chloroflexota > Chloroflexia > Herpetosiphonales > Herpetosiphonaceae > Herpetosiphon > Herpetosiphon sp. NSE202. The sequence goes on from NZ_JBHUPY010000030.1 coordinate 23,849, forward strand.
CCACCAGCCAGCGCCAACTTGGCCGTTGGGCAAAACGGAGGCTCGCCGCAAAAAGCCAAACTGCAACCAGATTCGCCAAAACATCGCTATTAACGCTACTCATCGTATCAGCAAGCGCAGGATTAAAGGCCAACGTAGCGAGAATCGTCGACTGAACGTCACTAGCCAGTTGCAGCTTGGCAATAAGTCGCACAACGCTATAAAAAAAGAGCGTTGCCAACAACACACTGAGCAGTCGAGCAGCCCGTAATTGATCAACAACTGGTTTTGATTGAAATGGCGTAGTGAGGGTTGCTGCAAGCCAATAATAGAGTGCAGGATGAGTACGTTCATTAAAGCCAAGCGTTAATTCCGGATCATCAAGCTCAAACGGTTCAAGCTCGCTATGGGGCGAGGCAAAAAAGCCCTCTTCAAGCATTGAAGCAGCTATTGCCCGCCGCACGCCATGATCGTGCACTTCGAGGCTCGGAATTTGGTCAAGCTTACGAATAAGCGCGATATATTCAAAATGGGTTGGCTCATCATAATGTTGCCATGGTGGGGCAAGCATGGCATAGATCAACACATGCCCCACCCAAAGCAACAACAGCAGCGCGTCGGCATATTTACGCATAGCCAGCTTATTTAAACGAGATTGGCAAATAGGCGTAATAGCGACTCAAAACTGGTTCAATCGGAGTGACGAAAAAAACAACCGCTACCAAGATCGTCACCATCAACAATGAAAACCACCAGCGCCGCACAAACCGATCAATTATTGTAGCCATAAATGCTCCTTAAACTACCAGCATTCACTCAACCCAAGTATGCCTAGCGCCGACTAGTTGTAAATGTCCAACGGCTATCGAACGGGATATTGTCATAGCTTCCAGTAACATGCACCGTAATTCGGCTATTTGCTGGCAACGGATTGGTCGGCAACAAAAGTACCCCTTTATGCCCAGCAGGCAGATCAGTGCTTGCAGAATGGGCAATTTGAACCCCGTTGCTCGTTTCAATTGTCGTGCTACTGATAATTGGATTGTCCCCAAAGTAGCGCCAACTTAGAGTAATTGGATACTTGCTTGGCGGAATAAAGCGCTCAGCATCAGCAGGATAGCGAATTGGCCAACCAGCGTACGTTTCATCTGCATCCATTGCAGTGCGTGAAAGCACATCAAGGCCTGCTGCCGAGGTACCATTTTCAGCCCGATAAAAACCAAAGCCAAAAACCGGCGTTGTTGGGTAGAGCAACCACAGTCGATGCCCAGGTGAGGACATCCAACCCTCAACCGCATCAACTGCCGTCCAGCCTGCGCCACCGCCAAGCCAAGCGTTGCCATTGCTGCCACAAATTTGGCCAGCAGGCGAGGCCCATGGCAAACTGGGGTCTTGATCATGGGTCAGATGACGATTTTCGGCCATATAGCGGGCATGCTGAAAACAATTGTCATTAAGCACCGCATCTTCGGCAACTGGCGCTAAACCTGCATTGGCCCGATAGAAATTGACAGCCTCAAGCCAGCCTTGAGGTTGAGGCGGCGGTGGCCCCAAAATTTCACTGCCGAGTAAGCCAAGCAAAACCTTAAATTGATCAGGATTATTGGGATGCCACTCAAAACGAGCACGCTCAAACCATTGGGTTACTACCGTATCGCCACTGGCATTGGTTTCCATTTTTGGTTCAGTCAGTGGTAAGCCAAACAGTTGCAACGAGCGCTCATAGGCATTTAAGCCAGCAATGTTGAGCCCATGGTTCTCCCAGTAGCTGCGAAAGCCTAGGCCTGCCTGTTGGTCGCAAAGATTATGCCCAGTTTGTTCAAACCATAAGCATCCATCACGTGGGCCTGCTTCACGGCCTTCGACAAATGGGTCACGGCCAAGTTGCTGCAAGCGATCTTTGCCAAGCAGCCCCAGCAAAATCACATAGGGCGTTCCTGCGTTCTCAGGATGCCATTCCAACCGATTGCGCTCAAACCATTGGGTAAGATACTGTTGGCCAGTATCAGCATTGGTTTCGTTATCAGCCCATGTAATTGGGTAGCCAAATACCGCAAGTCCGCCGTTGGTTTCCCAATAGGAATTAAAACTTGCATCAATACAATAAGCCGATTGTTCTGCGGGGAAGCATTGTTCCCGGGCAGCGACTGCCTGAATTGGCCACAAGCTTAAGCCAAGCAAGCAGATTAATCCCCAGCGTAGCTTCTGCATTATCTACTCCTTCAGATCAATCCATAACGATTTATGGATGAACGATTACCGCTGTGCCAGTGCGATCAGTCCAGTTATAGAGCCATTCAGCTTCGGCTAAAGCAAGGTTGATACAGCCATGCGAGCGACGAGTGCCAAAATCTGCATGCCAATAGGTGCCATGAATCGCCCAATCGCGGTAGAAAAATTGGACAAATGGCACAGCGCTCGTATTCCAGGATTCACCACGTTCGCTGCTTTGCATATCTTTTTCCCACCATTTTTGATAGACCAGAAAGCTGCCGCTGACCGTCTCAAAGCCTGGTTTGCCAATCGCAATTGGCGCAGTCAAGACCTTTAAATCGGCTTCGTAGGCCTCAAGTGTATAGTTTGTCAACGAGACCTTGATCGTTTGGGGCCAAAGCTGAGGCGACCACGTAGGCACTGCTTGGCGCTGTGGCACTGCGTCGAGCATCAGACCATTGAGCTGAGCCACTTGGCGGCCAACCGCGCTCGGAATAATTTCATACAATGGATCAAGATCGATCGCCTTAAGTTGCTCGTAGGCGAGCCACAGTGGTTTTAAGGCTTCTGGATGATATTCTAAGCGGCCCCGTTCAAACCACTGAACAAGCATTCCATCCTCATTGGTAGGCTCTGCAATCGGATAGCCAAGAAATTGAAGCCCTGCAGAACGCTGCCAAAATTCGCGAAATTCACCCTGCAGCGTATGGCCAGTCTCAGGAATAGAGATCACACTTGGATCAGCGCTGACCGCAACCGCAGGCGTAGCCATGCCTAGCTCGCGACCTAAAAGCCCAAGCAATACCTGATTGTGCTCAGCATGAAATTCAAGCCGAGCGCGTTCAAAATATTGCACAGGGCGGTTATGCTCAACAATTTGTTCCGTAATTGGATAGCCAAGCCGTGTTACTTGACCATGTGCACGCCAATAGCTCAAGAATCCGAATTGATCATCAACATGATGGCCAGTTTGCGCAAAATAAACAGCTTGAACTGATGGTTCCACCGCATAAGCCGAGCGATTAATCAAGAGTAGTGCGATCAGGAGCAGCAAACGAGGAATCAACAAGCGCATTGTAACCTCCTATGGGCGTAGCATTCGTTGAAGTTCGTGATCATAGATCTGGCCCAATGGAATGAGGAAGGTGCCTTGCTGGGCATTCCAAGCGATCATAGCACGTTCTGTCAACACAATAATATAGCCATCAATCCCATTTTGATCAACACGTTGATTGGGAATGTTGCGCAGCACATACTGCTGCATCGTTGCTTGCGATAGCCAAATTTCTTGGGTCAAAACGTTGCCAAATACCGCGAGAAAATGTTGCTCAGAGCCAAAACTCGCAATAACCCACTCGCGAATACCATTAACCAAAACAGTCTTTTCCCATGGGCGAATAGTTCCGATGGGCAAGATTCCTGCTGCCTCCAAATCGTAGCCCATCCGCGTGCCCAATAAAGCGAGGGTAATTGGCCCAGCCTCAACCCGTTCATAATGAACATAGGTTCCTGGTAAAACAACTTTGGTTAGCTGTTGATCGTGCCAGCGAAAGGGTTGGCCAAGCACTTCGCCCCATTGCAGATAGTCGCTGCCAAAGGCCTTGCGTGCGGCGTATAAATACGGCCCACCAAGCCGATTCGCCACATAGGGCGCGGTTCGGGCAGCAAATTGATAACGCTGATGATCAGCGATGCTGCCCGCCTCTGCACTGACCATAATCACGCTATTAAACCCCCGCAACCAGTCTGCAAAGGTATCCAGCGTAAGCGCAAATGGGTAGCCAACTAAACCATCAAGAATAATGACTTGCTGCGGCGTACGTGGGTCGACAAAGACTGCGACCTCGTGATAGGGATAGAGCATCGCAACGGTTTCATTGGTTTCGGGAACAACAATGTTCCGTGCATTGCGCCTATACTCACGCGGGGTAATCCAGGCATGGGCGAATGAAGCATGCGGATTTTTCAGCAACTGATCAACGATACTTTGGGCGAAACTATAATCACGCTGATCTGGTTCGGCCATGAGCAGCAGTGCGTTATAACCAAGCGCTTGATAGACCCCAATAAAGGCAGCGGCGGCAGCACCAAGATTATCGAGCGAGAAGCGCTGATCTGAGCCATTTGGGCCTTTTAAGGTATAAAAACCTTCATAATAATCGCGGGGGCTTTGGGAAATCATCGTGCGCGCAGTAGCATAGGCTGCGTCACCAGCTCCCCCAATATTTTGAATGCCATTTCTGAGCGCAATAAAATCACAATTACTATCGTTGCCTTGCAGCCGAATATCATATGTTTGCTGCATTGCCGATGGCGCTATCCCAGGTGGTTGAAAGGTCGGGCCATAAATCGCCTGGCGTTTCACAAGGCTCAGATCGTTCAATTGAGCGGAATCAGGTTGTGGTGTTGCAGAAATATTCATGGTAATGCCAAGCCAGCAGATCAAGAATGCAGAAAATCGCATGAACATTGCACCCTCCTAGCGTAGTGATTCCAAAGCTCAGATCAGCAATGGAGAGTATGTAGCACAGCGCTGAATCAAGCAGCAGCTACCTTCAGCACTGTGCTGCGAGCACTATTTATGGGCGAGCAAACACGTGAGTCCAATAGTGAAAATATGGGCCATTGCTACATCCACCATCAATGCAAACATTGCCTTGATCGTTAGCTTGATAGTAGTAGCCAATCCCGGTTTGGGTAAAGTTGCAGTTTAAGATATTGGCCCGATGACCGGTACTATTCATCCATCCAGTAACAACCGCCTGTGGCGAACTATAGCCTACAGCTATATTCTCACCACCTGTTGAGAAGCTATAGCCCTGGGCATTTATGCGCTGACCAAAACTTGATCCATTCGAACCAGTATGGCTAAAGAAGTTATTAATCGCCATGTCTTGGCTATGCAGCCAAGCAGCAGTTCGCAAGCGCGAATCAACCGTGAGTGCGCCACAACCAGCTTGAGCACGTTCTTGATTGACCAAGGTTAGCACTTGGGCCTCAAAATCACCCGAATTTGGGGTTGCCGTCGGCATGCTGGTTGGTGTGCGGGTATTCGTCGCGGTTGCCGTCGGCATGCTGGTTGGTGTGCGGGTACTCGTCGCAGTTGCCGTTGGCGGTAGGTTGGTCGCAGTTGCCGTCGGTGTGCGGGTTGGCGTACGGGTTGGCGTTTGGGTATTCGTTGCAGTTGCCGTTGGCGTGCTGGTTGGCGTGTTGATATTTGTTGCAGTTGCCAAGGGCGTGCGAGTTGGCGTTTGGGTATTCGTCGCGGTTGGCGTAGGGTAGACTGGTGGCTGTGAATAGCCCAAGGTAAGCGGTAGCCAAACCCCTGGTAGGACTGTGGCCGCAGGAATGATAAAGCCACCGTTCAGCGTATACACGCCACCATTCAGCTGGCCTGCATCTGCTTGGCCGATGCTACCGCTGAGCGCATAAGCCCCACCCTGCGCACTACCACCACCAGCATCGATCGAAAACCAACGCAGATCATAATTGGATGGCGCGGCGCGCAAAGAACTATAGCCAAGCAGCATTACGCCAATCAAGCAGCATTTAAGCCAATGTTTCCGTAGCATAATCACAATCCTTTACATCACTAACGGCGTTCCAATTTACGCTGGAGTTCTTGCTCCAATTCTTGTGCTGGTGCCGCCGGAATATCGATGGTAGGAATGCTTGGTGGGTTCTTGATTGTGCTGCGATAGCGGGCATCAACTCCTTTGGCTGCTTGGGCAGAGCCTTGAGGAGCCAAATAGGTTCCTTGCTCGGTTAATGGCTTGGTTACTTCTACCTGCAGCGGATTGGCGACCGCATAGGGATCATGGCGAATGCCAGTAACTTGCCATGAAACTTTACTGCCAGCGCTGCCGCCAGCAATCGTAAATTGGTTCTGCTTAATTTCGGCAGCAATATATAAACCTGGGCCGGGGGCATTGAGTGCAGTAAGTTGATAGCGGAAATCGCCATTCAGCGCTTCAAACCAATCAGGCAGTTTAACCACAGCCTTGCCATCGCGGTCAAGCACGGCTACGCCATCATAAATGGTCTTCATTGCATCGCTTTCGACCGAAGCATGTTGCAAATATTGGTTTGCAGGATCAAGTGGGTGATCGATGCGAAAATTTTTAACCGCAGCATTGATGGCCCCTGTCACATTGACCGAGCCATAGAACATGCCAGCATAGCCACTTTGGCTAATCCCAACAATCCCATTGCCGCTAACTGCAATTCCTTCAACCCCGTTACCAGTGCCTGATTCAATTTGCTGACCTTGAACAGCAGTATTATGGCTACTGGTGAAACCCCAAACACTGGCATAATTGCCACCACTTACCCCCAGAATGCCACTACCATTTTCGCTTTGACCCCAAACCCCAGAGTTATCTGTGCTAAATCCGCGCACCCCTGTATCAGCACCAATGCCTTGCACGCCTACCCAATTAGAACTTGCACCAGAAACTCCTAAAGCATCGTTGCTAAAGCCATAAACACCACTACCTGACGTACTTCTCCCTGAAACACCAATGCTCGATACACTTTCACCAGAAACTCCAATCCCTGAAGTCGTATTACCCACAACACCACGTCCATTCGTACTTAGACCCCAAACTCCATAGGCTGCTGGGCCATTATTGGCTACCCCTCGAACCCCATTTCCTAATATATTCGTTGACTCACCAGCAACCCCATCATAGCCAGTGCTCATGCCATGCACCCCAATCCCAGCGCCATTGTTGCGGCCATACACTGCACTTGCAGATGTTGAGCTTGAGCCAGTGGTGCCATAAACCCCATAGGTTTCATTGCTTTGGCTTGTGCCTTCGCCATAAACCCCGCTGGTCGTGCCATAACCTGCTAAGCCATTGCCGGACGTACCAAGATTACTCGCAGTAAAGATCGAATTGAATGGTTCGGCGCTACGCACAACCGCACCTGGCTTGAGGCTCAAGGCATAGGGCGTTGCTGTAATCTTCTGACGGGGATTAAGCGCAGTATAGCTGCCAGTTCCTGCCGGGCAGCGAACAGCAATACTCAGCCAGCGGTCACCACCAGTAAACGCTTCGCCAAAAGGGCCACTTACGCCAGCATCAAGCTCAACACTAAACCGACCCTTTTGCACATTCACATTCAATGCTGTCTGAGTCGAGCCAAGCTGGCTGCCGCCACTGGCAACACTATAGAGACTAAATTGAAAATCACAAACATTATTAATTGCAGTGCCACTGCTAACCAACTCGCCTTGATAGGTAAATGTGCCAGCATACAACGTGGATGGCCCCACTGGATTATTCGCTGATTGAGCGGTTGTCTGTTGGGTCGTGATTCCACCGAGCACAAAAATAACGAAACCAAGCACGCCATAGCCAATCCTTGAACGCATAGCGACCTCCTCATGGTGTAGAATCATTGATGCACGAAAACCTTCCCCTCAGATCTGACTCTATTTAGGCACAGCCAGCACCAGAAATAGTGCTATTGCCACTAACCGAGACTGTCGAATAACTTCCAGCTACACCTGAATAAACCACCGTTGACATCCCACCACCAAGGTTTATATGTTTAATAACAGGACTAGCAGCCAAGCGATTGAAGGTCACTTGCACGCTGCCGCTCCCACCAAGACTAACCCAAGCGCCATTGCCACATGAGGCGTAAATATTGGCACTGCCTGCGGCCCAAGTTGTGGTAGGCAACATAGCTAAAACCAACAAACCTAAGCCAACCAATCGAATCAAGCTGCTTTTCATCATTCCTCCTAAAACAATAACCAAAGCTTCATAGCTATATGATGCGAAAGGCTTAGATTTTTTCAGTCGATAAATAGCTTAAATATAGCGCTCCTGTCTGATTCGACTATAACAAAATACGCCTTGACGGCATAGGCACAATCCATGGCGAGCTTAACACTGTTCATGGGGGGCTTTGGCTAATTAAAAAGACTTTATAGCTTTTTCAAGCAGGTTTATAAAAATTAGGTGAAAGAGGTCGGGGATCAGGGATCGGGGATCAGGGATCGGGGATCAGGGATCGGGGGTCGGCGATCAGGCTTTTGGCGAAAGGGGTCGGGGATCAGGGATCGGGGGTCGGGGGTCGGCGATCAGGGGTCGGCGATCAGAGGTCGGGGATCAGGCTTTTGGCGAAAGGGGTCAGGGGTCGGCGATCAGGCTTTTGGCTATAGAAACATGTTTCGTGGCTATTGGCTATGTGTACTGGTTCATAGCATTAACAACCGCCTGATCCCCTCACCCTAACCCCTCTCCCGTGGCGCGGGCGAGGGGCTTTAATGCCATGGTTCTTGTGCAATGTGTCGGTAAAAACGGGGACTCCCCTCGTCCGCGTTCAGTGGGCGAGGGACTGGGGGTGAGGGCATGCCCTGCGTTGCCAATCCAATGACCAGTACAACTATTAGCTATCGCAACAATTTGGATGCAATTTCACCCAAACCCCGATAGCCCAAAGCCAATAGCCAATTTCCCTTCGCGATCTTAGCGTCCTTCGCGGTTTCGTGCTCTTCGTGGATCACAATCCATGATCCACAAAGAATGCTAACCCCTGACCCCTGATCTCCAACCCCTAGCTAATTACCAACGCTCATGCACCAGCGGGCGAATGAGGCGTTCGTAAATTGCTTGAGCCTCGGCCATGGTTGCTGCATCAAGCGGCGCAAGCGCGGCGGCATCGGCGTTGGCGCGCATTTGGGCTGGCGTTTTGGCCCCAGGAATGGCCGTCGTCACTGCATCGAACATCAAGATCCAGCGTAAAGCAAATTGGGCCATGCTGGCATCGATTGGCACTAAAGCGCGTAATTCCTCGACCGCTTGCAAACCAGTCGCATAATCCACGCCCGCAAAGGTTTCGCCTTGGTCGAAGGCTTCACCATGGCGATTATAATTGCGATGATCGTTGGCCTCGAAATTAGTAGCTGCCGTAATTTTGCCCGATAATAAACCACTCGCTAATGGCACCCGCGCCAAAATGCCAACTCGCTTGGCTTGCGCCGCAGCAAAAAATTGATCAATTGGTTTGTGGCGAAAGAGATTGAAAATAATCTGCACGCTTTGCACATTGGGAAATTCAATTGCTGCCAGTGCTTCATCAACCCGCTCGACGCTTACGCCGTAGTAGCGCACTTTGCCAGCCCGCACCAAATCATCAAGCACGCCAAATACGTCGGGCATGGCATAAACTTCGCTTGGCGGGCAGTGCAATTGCAGCAAATCCAGCGCTTCTGTATTGAGATTGTGCAAACTGCGTTCAACAAAGGCGGTTAGATTTTCGCGATTGTAGCCAGCAGCCGTATGCGGGTTCAAGCGCCGCCCAGCCTTGGTTGCCACAATCACTTGCTCCGAACGCTCGCGCAGCACTTGCGCAATGAGGCGCTCAGAGTGACCATCGCCATAGACATCGGCAGTATCAATAAAATTCACGCCTGCATCAATTGCTGCATGAATCGTCGCCAGCGAGGTGGCATCGTCGGTTTTGCCCCAGGCATCGCCGCCAATCGCCCACGCCCCAAAGCCGATCGATGAAATCTTCCAGCCAGTTCGGCCCAGTTCTCGATAATCCATAGAAACTCCTCAGATTGCTAGGTGTAGCTTGCGATTATTGCTCAATTCGTTGCAGCAGGTGGGTTTGCATTTCGCCTTGCTGGTTCAACATGACTAAGCTCAGCTGCTCGACGCTCAAGGCATAGGTCGCGGTTTGTTGCTTGCCATCAGCGCTGGTTAAGCGCAATTCGGTCGCACTCAACACGTCGTAGCGCAGCGGCTCGCTCGCTAAGCCAGTGACCATGCCATCGGCCTGAAACTCAACCACTTGGCTCACCATTTGCCAACGCCCTTGCACCGTCGGCGCATCATTGGCAAATAAATGCCACACGCCCCAAATCAATAAACCAAGCACGACCAACGTCAAAACACTATAAATTGTGCGAATTGAACGCACTCGCGGCGATAAAATTGTCATACTGACCTCGAAGTTAATCCGTAGCCATTTTAGCAGCAAGTTGCGGTTAATGATCCAGCAATTGATCCACGAAGGACACGAAGCCACACGAAGCACGGAAACCGCGAAGGACGCTAAGACCGCGAAGCACGTTTTAGCTACAGATTGCCCAGATTGTTTTGATCCCCTCACCCCCTCTCCCGCCCGCGAGGCGAGGGGGAACCGTGCGGTTAGTGCTCCCCTCGCCCGCGTTCAGTGGGAGAGGGGCTGGGGGTGAGGGCATGAACCTGCTAGCCTATAGCTTCATCCCTTCGTGCTCTTCGTGGTTAAAATAGCTTTTTGCCTTTTGATTTTCATCTCTCATCCCTCATCCTTCGTTTCTCTGCGCCGCTGCGTTAAATATATATTCTTTGATTTTTGACTTCTGACTTTTGACTTTTGACTTTTGACTTTTGATTTCTCCATGCTTCTCGCGTACAATTACTTGATATTAAATTAAGGGCACAACTGTTGGTTGCATGGTTAACAATCCAGACAGCTGATCAAACCAACCTTCCTTTGCGTCCTTCGCGTCCTTCGCGGTTTTGGCCTTCGTGCTCTTCGTGCTCTTCGTGGATCGGAATTTGATCCCGCATAAAGGAATATAAATGACCCGTCAAATACCGCGCCCGCTTGAAGCGTATCGCGATTTATTGAATGAAACCGAACTCAACCAACTGCTTGAGAGCATGAATCAGCCGTTGCCGAGTGGCTTGCGCGTCAATCCGCTCAAGGCCAATGCGGCTAGCCCCAAAGCCTGGCAACAAGCCTATGGTTGGCAACTTGAGCAAGTGCCATTCTGCCCAACTGGCTGGCAGCTTGGCAACGAAACCAGCAATTTAAGCCGCACGGTCGAGCATCAAATGGGCCATTATTACATTCAAGATGCAGCTTCGATGTTACCCGTCGAGCTATTTGAATTTAATCCCGAGGCCGAGCCAAGCGTGCTCGACATGACAGCCGCGCCTGGTGGCAAAACCACCCATCTCATCTCGCAGCTTGGCGATCGCGGGCTGGTGGTGGCCAACGATAGCAATTTGCAACGTATTTCTGGCCTCAAGGGCAATCTGCAACGCTGGGGCAGCACCTCGGCGGTCATCACCAACCAACCAGGCGAGCGCATGGGCCGTTGGCTGCCAGAGCAATTTGATTATGTCTTGTTGGATGCGCCATGTAGTGGCGAAGCCTTGCGCACCAGCGAACGCCACACCAGCCGCTTAGTTTCGAGCCACGAACGCAACACCCTGCAACAACGCCAAATTAAGTTGCTCGAAAGTGCGCTGCAAGCGGCTCGCCCCAACGGCCAAGTGGTCTACTCAACCTGTAGCCTTGCACCCGAGGAAGATGAGGCAGTGCTTGATGCGCTGCTCAAGCGCTACCCTGAGCAAATTGAAATTCGGCCAATTCCGCAGCGCGTGCCAATTCACGCCCCGGGGTTGATGGCCGCAGGCGCGCAAGCCTACGATGCTGAGGTTGGCAAAGCCTTGCGCCTCTGGCCACATCTCTACAATACGGCGGGATTTTTCGCAGCGCTGATTGTCAAGCGCGATCAGATTGCCACGCCAAGCCTCGAGCGCCCGCAACAGACGCTTGCCAAAGCTGGCTACAAAGCCGTAACCAATGAAGAGCAGCAGCAAATTATCAGCAGCTTACAGAATTATGGCTTCGATTTGCCCGCGCTCTTAGCCAGCCAAGGCCTCAGTTTATGGCGCAATGGCAAGAGCATTCAGGCGATTCCTGAGCGCTGGCTGAGCAATTTCGAGCATTTCCCGTTTGTTAGTGCAGGCATACATATTGGCAAACTATCGCGTCATGGCTTTCAGCCAGGCCACGATTTGGCCTCGCGCTATGCAGCCCAATTCAGCCAGCAGCGGCTCACCATCAGCGATCACCAGATCGACGAATGGTTGGCGCGCCGCGATCTACCGATTAAAAAGAGTTCGTATCCTGATGGCAGCATCGTGGTAGTCGAAGATCAACAGCAACGCTACCTTGGTTTAGGCCAAATCAACGCCAACACTTTAGAGAATTTGCTGCCGCATTGGCAATAAATAGAGGGGTCAGGGGGCAGGGGTCAGGATTCAGGGGCTGGGGAATGTTTGCAAGAATAGGGGTTAAGATCCCCTCACCCCAACCCCTCTCCCGTCCAACGGGCGAGGGGCTTTAACGCGCTGGTTCTCCCGCAATTCCTTGGCGAAAAAGGTCGGCTCCCCCTCGCCCGCGTTCAGTGGGAGAGGGGGTTGGGGGGTGAGGGCATGTTTGACCACCACACTTTTTAACAACCTACCCTTGAAAGCCCGTGGCGCGGGCGAGGGGATTTAACTCCGTAGCTCTTTTGCAATTCCGCTGAAACCCAGTGCTCCCCCTCGCCCGCGTCTAGTGGGAGAGGGGGCTGGGGGGTGAGGGCATGCCCTACAGCTACTTACTTTTTGCTAACAACTAACTCAGGCCGCCCCATTTCCTTCAAAAGTCGGGGATACATCTCATACATTGGGGTAACTGCTGGCAGCAGCTTGATAATTTTGGGAATCGGGCCTTTGGCCACAATTTGGCGGCGAGTTAGGGCAGCCATCAAATTGATTGTGCCATGCCAAAATTGGTGGGCAATATCGGCCTTCATCGACATCACAACATCGGGCTTCAACCCAGCAACTTCACCCCAAACCACATCGAAAAATGCACCCTCTTGGGTTGGCTGACGATCAGCCAAAATGCTCACAATCCCTGCGGGATCGTCGTAGCGATACTGAATTGAGAGGCCAGATTGCTTGATTTTGGGCGCAATTTCAGGATCGCACTTGGCTTCATCATACAACGCACCAAGATACTTGATCAATTCTTCTGAATCTTTGAATACCGACATGGGTGATGCTCCTCACGTATACAGGCGGTTCGGAGACGTGACGAGGGGAAAGTGCTTCGTCGCGCTTTTTGGCGATTATAAAGGCCATGCTGCACTTGCGTCAAGCCCAATCCAAGCCTGCCCTGCATGATTGAGGCCGAGCGTTTAACCAAAAGCCGCCGATCAAGCATGATCGACGGCTAGCTCCATTAGATCGCAATTTCGCAGCGTATTTAGCTGGATTCGATGCCATGTGCACGCTCGAAGGCAATCCGTAGGCCACCAATTTGGCTACGATGTTCTGCTTCGTGCTGGCATAAATGGTGTAGCACCCATTCTGAGGTTACAAGATAGGGTTCAAATTCACGCGCGCGCCGAAAATCGGCCAAACTCATATCTTTAAAGGTTTCTAACAACAATTCACGAATTTTTGCGAGGCGGGCGCTATGTTGGGCGATCGTTTCACCAAAGACTGGGGTCAATAAACCTTGGCTCGTCCGATGCGGGTGAGGCAACAGGCTGGCGGCTGGCTCGGGATAATCATCGCGCTCAAGCACTTCAGCATAGAGCCAATCGGCTTCAATCAAGGCAACATGATAGAGCACGCTGCCAATGGTGCTATCGCCATGGGGTGGCTGCCAATCGATCATGGCTTCACTCAATTGGGCAATTTCTTCGTTGGTTCGGCGGCGCGCATCTTCTAGCGCCCAAAGCCAGACACCGATTTCTGCAACAGGGTGAGCATGTTCGACAATTTTTTGTTCGCGCAAAGGCGTTCTCCTTAAGTAAGAATCTCCTGAAGTATGCCCAATAATCGCCAACTTTACCTCATTCTTAAGCACGATCAATCGCAGTGCATTGATTATGCATGCCCTCACCCCAACCCCTCTCCCGTGCGCGGGCGAGGGGCTTTAACATCGTGGTTCTCTCTCAATTCCTTGGTGCACCACGGGTGCTCCCCCTCGCCCGCGTTTTCGTGGGAGAGGGGGCTGGGGGGTGAGGGAATGTGCCAAACCACCACCAATTCAAACCTACCCTTGAAAGGCTGGGGGTGAGGGAACCCTCAAGCGTTGCGCATCCACAATGAACAGCGTAGGCTTGACAGAAACCACGATCATGCTAAATTATGACTTATCGGTCATAAATTATGACCATCAAGTCAATAAATATGAATCCTGAGTTCAAGGACATGCAAATGGAGCAAAAAACCCTAGCAACGCCGCTGCCAATGCGTTCGCTGCGCGAGCGCCAACGGGAAGAACGAGCCGCCTTAATTCTTGAGGTTGCCCAGCAACTTTTCAGCGAAAAAGGCTATGTCGAGGCCTCGATCGATGAAATTGCTGCCCGCACTGGCATTGCCAAAGGCACAGTGTATTTACACTTTGCCAGCAAAGAAGAGCTGGTTGTGGCGCTCTTTGAACAACAATTTAATCAATTTTTGCGCCAAATTGAACAAATATTTGCTGAAACTTTGCCAGCACGGGTGCGGCTCGAACATTTGCTGCTCGATGTCTACACCCGCATTCAAGCCCAAGGCAACCAAGTGCTGCTTGATCTCAATCCGCGGCTTGGCTTAACCACCAACGTCATCAATAAACGCCCAGATCTGGCGGCCTATAGCGCCAAAGCCATGGAATTAATCACGGCCTTGATGACCGAAGGTCAAGCCAACGCTGAATTTGATCCAGCAATTCCCACGGTGGTGCTGGTCGCGACGCTGGTCAACATGCTTGCACCCAATAGCTACGAACGCCTGCTTGCCAGCGGCCAAATTAGCCCAGCAGAGTTAGCGGGCTATCTGAGTCGCTCGTTTTTCCCTAATCTTGCAAGTGCGCAAGCCTAAATCATTGCTGCAATCGAAGGAGTTTTTATATGACAACCGCTGTTCGTTCGGTTCCGCATCGGCGCAGCCGTTTGGCGCTTGATATTGCGCTTGAGGTCAAACGCCAAGGAACACTCCAATTTTTTGAATCAACTTGGCGACGCTATGGCGATCTCGCGCATTTGCAACTTGGCACGCAAGATATGTTTTTGATTGTGCATCCAGATCATGTTAAACGCGTGATGGTTGAGCAACGCGACACCTATTCGAAAAAAGCCAGCTATGAAGGTGTGCGCAAACTATTATTGGGCGATGGCTTGGTGGCAAGCACTGGCAGCTTGTGGCGGCGGCAGCGCAAACTAATGGCTCCGTTTTTCACACCCCGCTCAATCGAAACCTATTTGCCAATTATGGTTGATGATGGGGTTTGGTTTCGCGAGCGCTGGACAGCAGCCGCCAAACAGGGCCAGCCGCTCGATATTCTGACCGAAATGTCGGTGCTAACGGCATCGATTATCCTCAAAAGTATGTTTAGCCTCGAAGCCGACGAAACGATTGCATGGGTCAAACATGCCGTCGAAACCATGATCGGCTTTGCCTCAAGCCGCCAAATGAACCCATTGCATGCGCCACTCTGGATGCCAACGCCCAAAAATCGCGCCTACTTGGAGGCTCGCAAACGAGTTCACGACTATATTCAGGGCATCATCGCCGAGCGTCAACGCCAAGCACCAGAGCAATGGCCCAACGATTTGCTCACCCGCATGATGCAAGCCCGCGATGAGGAAACCGGCGAGCCAATGTCCACAATCTTGTTGCGCGATGAAGCAATTACGGTCTTTTTCGCAGGCCACGAAACCACCGCTCGCACATTGTCGTTTCTGTGGTATGCCTTGGCCAATAATCCCGAGGTTGCCGAGCGCATGCAGGCCGAAATTGATAGTGTGCTTGGCGACAATCCACCAACGCTGGAGCTGCTCAAGCAATTGCCCTACACCTTGCAAGTTATCAAAGAAACCTTGCGGCTCTATCCCGCTGCGCCGATGTATGCCCGCGATGCAGTTGCAACCGATGAATTTGCTGGCATCAAGGTGCCAGTTGGCTCGCGTATGACCGTGATGCCCTATCTGACCCATCGGCACCCCGATTTTTGGGATGATCCGCTGCGCTTTGACCCTGATCGTTGGTTGCCAGAGCGCGAAGCTCAGCGCCATCCCTTTGCGTATCATCCATTCGCCGCAGGCCAACGGATTTGCATTGGCAATAATTTCTCGTTGTTTGAATCGCATGTGATTGTAGCCATGCTGGCCCGCCATTTTGCCTTGCGCAACGTCCCAGGCCACAGCCCCCAAATTTGGATGGATGGCACGCTCGGCTCACGCAATGGCTTGCCAATGTTCATCACCCAACGCTAGAACGCTGGGGCTTGGGGAGTATTTCTAAAATAAAGGTTACGACCCCTCACCCCAACCCCTCTCCCGTGCGCGGGCGAGGGGCTTTTTGTACGCTAGTTGTATCGATGATTTTTGGTTCTCCAATCGTGCTCCCCCTCGCCCGCGTTCAGTGGGAGAGGGGGCTGGGGGGTGAGGGAACGCTCTCCAGCAGACTAATTGCTAAAAATCCTATCCTTAGTTCATCACATGCTACGCTACTTGCGAGCTGCCAAGCAACGCAGTACGATAGACCAAGAACCAAATTTTTGCGCAAGGACATAACATGGCCAGCATTCACTTTAGCCGTTTAACGGAACCAACGACCGCAATCGCCGCAGCGTTTACGCGTTGGGAAAATGATCAGCAGATTAAGTATTTAGCCCGATTCAACCGCGATCAAGCAGATTTAGATGCCTCCAACGAAATAACGATCGCAAGTTTGGCACAACGAATTCAACACACAGCAATCTATTTAATCTATGCAGATCAGCAATTAATTGGCGAAATGAGTTATCAAATTGATCCGCCGCTGCTGTTGAAGCACGAAGCAAATAGTGCGTGGATTGGCATCACGATTGGCGAACATCACGCGCGTGGCCAAGGTATTGGCAATCAAGCCCTCGTCTATTTAGAGCAACAGATTGCAGCCCAAGGCCTCAGGCGAATTGAGCTAGGCGTGTTTGAATTTAACCAGCCAGCTTTTGCGCTGTATACCAAACGTGGCTACCACGAAATTGGGCGCATCAACGATTTTACCTACTGGCAAGAACGCATGTGGGCAGATATTCGCATGGAAAAATGGCTTTAAGCAACCATCCTCAGGCTGAGAATATGCTCGATCAACTGAACCCAACATTCCTCAAACTGCACCTCAGCTCTAGCTTCATTCCTCAAACTGCACCTCAGCTCTAGCTTCATTCCTCAAACAACGCATGAATTGGCAAAATTCGGGCTAAATTGCATGCGCTTGCACTAAAACGGACATTCAGTGTCCGCAGCATCGTGTATACTTGATTTCAAACATCATAGCAAGCAATTACATCCTCTCACGTTCTTAGTGCGTTTCAGGAGGCAGCATGGATGATGAAGCAAGTTTGAATGCAGAAGCGGAGGACACAGCCAACGACACAACGCCCATCAACCCCAAATTCTTTGATCTTTTACTTGGTCCAGCCCCAAACGAGGAGGATTTATTCGAGCGCTATCGCAAACATGTGATTAATTATGGCTTACTGCCCTACAAACAGGTTATTCAATTTAGCCTGAGCGAAGGCGGCAAGGCCGGCGAATCGCTGTACAACCACGTTTTGAATGGCATCTTGGTGCTTCAGCATTTGCGCGGCCTGTTACAACTCAGCGACGAAGAAACCAAGGTCTTGTTTACCGCTTTCACGATTCACGACATCAATAAAGTTCAAGCAAGTGAGCACTATCAGAGTTATTTAGAGCTAACCAAGCCCAATAACGTCGTACGCGAGATGAGCAACGTTAAGCTTGATGTGTTTTTCGAGGGCTACGAAGCCTATCTCAACGATATTATTAGCCTGATGCAACGCCATTCAGGCCATAATTGGACTGGCGTGCAAGCCCTCAATCTGAACAATCAGCCAAAATTCACATTGCCCATGGATCGGCTCGATAAACTTGTGCTGCTGATGCGGGCAGCAGATGGCATCGATCTATCACAGACACTCGACGAACAACGCCACAAAGATCAGTTTCTACATTCAATCAACACATTTAGCGACCAACAATATACATTTTGGCGGCATCGCGTGGCTGAACAGCGCGGCAGTTTTAGCAATATTATTCATAATGCAGTGGTTGAGGAAGTAAGCGAACGCTTCGGGCTACTGCCGCTGCTCTATTATCCCGATGGCGTGGCCTATCTGCAACCAAAAGGCCACAAACCAACCCTTGATCCGGCGGTTCGTTCAGCGATTGCCGCTCGCGTTGCCGACACAATTAATGAAATGACTAGCGCAGGCTTTCGCGAGTTTATTCGCGCAATCAACATGGGCATCACGGTTGATCGCAAATGCTTAGAACTCAATCTGCCATTCGCCAAAATTCTGGCCGCGATTGATACCATCATTCAACGGCGCTCGGTCAAAGCCGATAAAATGCAAGCACTCAACGAAGCGTCAATCAAACGCACCAGCGATCTGCTTGCCAAACGCCAAGCCAAGGCAGCCAATCCAAGCGCTCAGCAAGCAACCAAGCAGGCAATCGAGGCCATTTTAGAACGTGGCCCCGTGCCGCAAACCAATAGCCAGTTGCAGCTTGGCGAGCTAATTCGTAGCTACTACATTTTCCTGATCGAGCATTGCGAGCAAGCAATTCCCGATGCATGGCCGCATCTCTATCAATTGCTCGATCTGCCAGCAGAGCGCTGGGCAGTCTACGATGGTTTTGATGCCCGTATGGATCGGGCTTATGCAATTGCCACTGAACTGCAACTCACCAGCGAACAGCTTTATCATAAAATCGAAGCTGATGGTAGCAGACTAGTCGATACTCAAACCACGAGTGACCCTCGCTTAGCAACGATTGATGCCTATTTACAGCATGTCTTGGTGTTTGATGGTCAGGAGCGCAGCGCTGCTGATTTTGCTGGCAGCTTGCCCAATTATGTGCGCCAAAACTCCAAACAATGTGTCCAATGTAGCCTGCCAATGAAAACCGACAAATGGGGTTCGGCCAATGTCCGTTCCGACATCAAAATCCAAATGTTCTCGAATCGGCTAGCTGGCGGCCCAGGCGAGCCAGTTAAACACATTTGCGAGCTGTGCTTAATTCAATATTTGGTCGAAAAACTCAACTATCGCGAGATTAGTGGCGAGCGTACGATCTATTTACACATGTTTCCCTATTCGTTTTTGCCAGCGCCATTGCTCGAAAGCCTACGCTCAACCTTTCAGCATTTGACCCGTGAAGATACGCTGACCGGAGCTGTGCGCTTGGCCGATGTGAGCACAGCAATCTTGGCTATTGCCCAAAAGCGTGCGCCAACCCTCAATTTCACCATGCGCACCAAGGCCGATAAAGCCCAGCCTTATGGTTTGTATAGCCCGCGCTATAGCAAAACACTTGGCGGTTTAATCACCTTGCCGCTCAATCCTGCTGGCGAAACCGATACAGAGCGCTTTTTGTTTGCCTTGCAGCACGCCTTGTTATTGCAGCATCATTTTGGTTGCAAGGTTTTGCTCAGTGCTGCCGCCGTGCCCCCGCTTAGCAAAGAAGCCTTTGGCGATGTGTATGTTGATTTGACTCCGCTGCATGCCCGTGGCTTCGTGCGCCAAAACGATTACGAATATTTCGCCCAAAAATCCAAAGATCCAGGCAGTTTAAGCAAACTCTGGCGGCAACTTGAATGGCTATATCAAATTCGTGAGGTTGTGGCGCTGGCCAATGCCGATCCAGTGGTCGATTTCATTGGAGCCATGGCCGATCATCCGCTACGCATTTTTTACTTGGCCGAAAAATATGCCGAAGCCAAAGCTGGCCATCAGGCCTCAGTTTGGCTGATTCGCACGCTGTTTCAACCAGTCCGCGATTTGGCCCTTAGTATGGGAGATCAATCAATGGAAAAACTCGATTTCCATCTCAATCGGCTCGCCGAAATTGCTCGTCAAGGCAATTTACGTGGCTCCTCGTGGAAGAAAAGTTCAATGCTCACGGCCTTGGATGAAGTGTTGCGCAAAATTAATCTGCAAAGCGAGGAGTTAAATCCTGCGGTGCTACAAGCTGCCGCCATCGAAGATATGTACCAGCACATTCAACGAACCCGCACCTTGAGCGGCTTTAAGAGTGGCAAGAAGCTGCTCGCCGCCTGCGAGGCTTTTGTCCAAGTATTTTTCAGCGATATTTACTATGGCGTGTATGCAGGCAAGCCAGCGCGCTTGCTCAACCACGAAAAAGTCTTGCGCTCAGCCTATCATTTTTATCTGCAACAACATTTCCGCGCCAAACCACTCAGCGCCGAAGAAGCCCAAGCAGAAGGTCTCAACGCCGATAGTAGCGAAAGCGAATAATTTTTTATTGGATTGATAAAGGAGCACCAAGAATGAGCATTTTGAACAACTACCAAAACCACTTGATCGACCAGTACAATCCCTATCCGAATGGCCGTTTTGTCAGCATCTTTATTCTGCGCCACGTCGAATCTGAGGCCATGTTTCGCACCGAAGGCAGCGGCGAACCACTCAACCGCGAGTTTGTTTTTGCTGGCCAGAAAGCAGGTGATACCGAATTAATTCAACGGGTTGTCATCAGCAAGCGCAAACAAGTTGCCGTCGAGCGCCGCATGGGCCGCGAATTGCTGCGCGAATATCAGCTTTTGCACACTACACCCAAGGCCAATGCGATCTGCTCGCTCAACACCAACAACCCTTGCGAACGTTGTATTGATTGTATGGTTTATGGCTATGCTGCTGGCGGCGGCGGCGCGCAACGCTCACGGGTCATCACCGATGATGCCTTCAGCTTGCACCCTGCGGCAACGATTGTTGGCACGCGCCAATTCAATGCCTTGTTCGATAACAGCACCATGCGCAACCCCGAAACCGGCGATCCCTCAACGAGCATTGGCACCGATGAATATGTCAAGCCCGAGAGCGTTTTTCTCGATATTGAAACCCTCAAGGATGTCAGTGCCGATGAATTGCGCTATATCGTTGGCAATATTCTGCGCTCAAGCCGCTACGGTGCAATTTCCTCGCGCATTGGCAAAACCCGCAATCAGCTGATTGGCATGGCCTGGAGCAATTGCGAATTATTCTCCAACCTTGAGTGGGTGCAACATACCTACGATTTGCTGCGCGGCGACGAGCATGAACCATCGTTCCCGCTCCACACCAACACAATTAAAAACGCTGCCCAACAAGCTATGCAAGCGCTCCGCCAACGAGTTATTGGCCAAGTTACCTGGCTGAGCGAAGCAGAACGCGAGAGTTTGGTTGCCGAATTGGGCCAAATCTATGCCGACCCTGAACAGCTCAAAACCATGCTCTCGCGGCTGGCAGCCAGTTATCCCGCAACTCAGAAAAAAGGAAAATAACCATGGTACAGATTTATCGCTGTCGGCTGGTGTTGCAAGAGCCAACTTTCTTTAGCACCCGTGAAATTAGCAATTTGTATCAAACTGAGGCCTTTATTGGGCATATTGCTTTGGCCTATGCCTTGGGCTTAGCACCCAGCCGCTACTACAACGATGGCAAAACCATCTACTATCAACAAGATTTGGCAGCGTTAAATCAGGCAGGTGTCTATTTGACACCTGCCACGATTACCAATGCAGCCAAATTTAGCCTTGGTCAATTCAATGCGCAAGCGGAAAGCTATTGGTTTGCCATGGGCAATAACGCCATCATCACCGCGCCCGAAGGCACATGGGCCGAACGCAATGGCAGCTCATGGTACATTCACGATGGCGTGAGCACGCCCAAAAAAGTGCGGGTCGAAAATCGCCCGCAATTCGGCCGCATTCGAGCGCTGGCGATTGGCACAACTGCCGAGTTTTATGCGATCAGCCAACGTGAGTTGCAGCTGCCCAGCTATTTGCGGCTTGGCAAATGGATGAGCAAGGCCTTTCTGCAAAGCCAGCCAGTCACGATTCTCGCAGAAAGCGCTGGCGGCTCAATCCCATTTTTACTGGCCGGAGCCGATCTCAGCCCAGCTTGTCGCTTATTGGCCTTTGATGTGTTGCATGTGCCGCCAACACCATTAATTCGCAATAGCCATGTGCAAGGCCCGTGCTATGAGCTTGATGATGGCAAGCTGCTGCCCCAAGGCATGGCCTTTAATCTGGAGGCCTTCAAATGATCACGCTTCAATTAACGGGCCATGCAGAAAAATTAGCTCCAGCAGCGGCCATTCCAGCCTATCGCGGGGCTTCGCCATTGCTCTATCATCAAGTGCGCACCTACCAAGCCCTTGAGCAAGCGACCTTGGTGATGAACACCTATGCGACTGGCACAGGCAAAACCAACGCCGCGCTGTTGCGCTTGCTGCACCCAGCCCAACAAGGCCACAATACGTTAATTATTGCGCCAACCAATGCCCTAATTGAGCAGCATTGCGCCGATGCCCAAGCCTTTATCGATGCCAACAACATTCCAATGCGCACAGTGCCGATTAATGCTGCGACAATCCGTGCCATCAGCAGCGAAACCAGACGCGGCGAAATTTTGCAGCGCCTGATCGCCAATCCCTTGACGTTCAACCAAGAACTTGGGCTACCAGATGCTGCTGAAAAACTGCCATTCGTGGCAGTCACCAACCCCGATATTTTCTACTTGGCGCTCTATTTTCGCTATGGCCGCTTGGATCAGCGCAATGTCTGGGAGAAATTTATTCGCCAATTTCGCTATATTGTGATCGATGAATTTCACTATTACGATACCAAGCAATTTAGCAACTTCTTGTTTTTCTTCAAGCTCTGGCACGAATGGGGCTATTTTGCTGCTGGCTATAAAATTTGTTTGCTCTCAGCCACGCCGCGCAATGCAGTTTATCGCTATCTGAATCAACTATTTGGGGCTGATGGCTGGCAACGCGTCGGCCCCGATAACGAGCCAGCAAGCAGCGCCGATTTACCAACAACGCCAACCTTAACTCCCTTGACGTTGCACATTCACAATGCCAAGCTTGAAGAATGGCTACAAACCCAAAGCCAGCTTATTGCCGATTGGCAGGCAAATGCGCTCGATAGCGTGATTATTAGCAGCAGTCTTGGCAAAATCAACCGCATGTATGCTAGCTTACGCCAACTGGAGCCAGTTCGGATTACTGGGCCAGAACCGCCAGAACATCGACGCTTGGTGCGGCCCGTTATTTTGGCCACACCCACAGTTGATATTGGCTATAACTTTGGGCGGCCAGGCAAAACTCGCCAAAGCATCGATCGCTTAATCTGCGATGCGAAATTTGGCGACGAGCTGACCCAGCGGATTGGACGCGCAGGCCGCGTGTTAGGTCGCGAAGAAACCGCCATCGCTAGCGAGGCCCATGTTTTTGTCAGCGAAGAAGCCTTTGCAGCGCTCAAAACCTGGGATCAACAAACCCTCAATCGCGCCGAATGGGCTAGCATCATTCAGCAGCTTGAGCAACTGCCAGCCAAGCATCAACTCGAAGGCTATATCAACCAATATGCCTTACTCGAAAGCTTTTATCCATTGCTCAAGTTACAGCAACTCACGCCCAAAGACGATCCCGATCAAGAGGCTTTGTTTGATGCTATGCGGGCGATTTTTGCTCCCACCAGCAAACGCACATTCAAGAGTTTTCGCCATGTGTATCAGCTGTATGAGGAGCGCGAACAATGGCTCAAGCTCGCAGCGAGCGCCAAATGGGCCGATCGCAATGCAGTTGCCAAACATTATGCCAAATACCTTAGCTGGCTTGCTTGCACAAAATCGATCCAACAAGAAATTTCGCCCCAGCAAGTGCGTCCCATTCTTGATGCGCGCTTGATTGGACATGAAAAGCAGCAAACCGAGCTGATCGATTTTATCGAATCGCAAGTGGCAATCACCAAGGCGCTGTTTAATTTTCGTGAAGCTTGGCAAGGCCCAAAAGCAGCGATTTACGATCCCAAACAGTTACTTTCCAGCCAGACCCTCAACTATTTCGATCTCTTTCACGTTTTTTGTAATTACGAGGTGACGATCTATCGCTCAAAAGCCCATTTCGAGCAGGATGCAGGCCCAAGTGAAACGGCGGCAGTCTATCTGCAAATTATGCAGCATCGAGCTACGCAGCTTGGTTTAGCCTTCGACTATCCAAACCTTGATCAGCTTGACCAAAAAACCTTTGAAGAACGCTATTGCAACGCGATTGTTGGCCTCAAAGGCCTAGGATTAAGTGCGTTTGAATATGCGACTCGGCTTGTTGTACCCACGCCATCAGCCATTTATAACGCTGTGCAAACCAATGCAATTCCCTGTTTGATTGTTGATCAAGCAAGCGTCAGTGCCTTGATTCGGGTGTTACAAGGCGGCCCGATCTATCGCCAACGCCTCAATGTTGATTTTAATGGCATGTTCGAAGAATACAGCGTGGTAACCGGAACCGCGGCCTTTCACGTTATCCCTGAACTCAAACGCCACTTTCTGATGCGCCAAAAACGGGTCAACGATCAGCCAATTTTGTTGTAAGAGGAGCCATAATGCTTGCCCAACCAGAATTAATTGCCTGTGTGCTTGAATTAACTGCTGCGCATGGTACGCAGCTTGAGCGAACCCAAGGCCATCGGGCGCATGCGCTGTTTTTAGAATTGATCAAAGCAAGCGATCCTGCCTTATCGGAACAATTGCATGCCGCCAGCCAAACCAAGCCATGGACGGTCACGCCGCTGCCTCAGCAAGCTCGCCGCTTACACAACGGCGAAAGCTACCCGCTGCGGGTTGCGTTTCTGCAGGCAAGTTTATATTGGCCCTTTGCTCAGAGCTTTCTGCAACGGCCACAGCAACAATTACGCTTGGGCAGCAGCCATTTCAATCTGCACGCAATTCATACCACCAGCCAGTATAGCGCTTGGGCCGGCACTAGCTCATGGCAAAGCTTAGTTGATCAAGCCCAAGCCAGCGATGAAGTTACGCTGTGGTTTGCCACGCCAACCTGCTTCAAGTTGGGCCGTGATAGCGCAGGCAAACAGCGAGTTGGCTTGCTGCCCGATGGCCAAAGCGTCTTTCAATCGTTGCTGCGGCGTTGGAACGCCTTTGCCCCAACGCCATTGGCAAGCTGCGAGCAGTTAGAACAATTTGATATTCAAATTAAACGCTATCAATTACACACCGATATGCTGCATGCCCAAAACAAACAACTCGGCTTCCTCGGCAAGGTGTGCTACAAACTGGCAGGCGATCTGCACGAGCGGCGAATTTTGACCACGCTCGCCGATGCAGCCATGTATCTTGGCGTTGGCGCGAAAACAACCCAAGGCATGGGCTTGGTGCAACGCCTCAAAACCAAACAGCAGGAGGAATAATGAATGCCTTTGAGCCAGATTATGTTCCAATTGCGATGCTCAATGCCTTAGCCTATTGCCCGCGCCGCTTTGGCTACGAATATTTGCAAGCAGAAATGCTGATTAATGAATTTGTCGCCGACGGCCAAATTTTACACAGCAGCGTTGATGCTGGAGGCCGCACCTGGATTGCTGGGGAGGTGCAGGAACGCTCGGTCTATGTGTTCAGTCAACGCTGGCGCATTACGGGCATTGTCGATTTATTGGCGAATGATCAGGGCGAATTATGTCCAGTTGAATATAAACGTGGCAAACTTGGCCGTTGGCGCAATGATCATGTGCAACTTTGTGCCCAAGCTCTCTGTTTAGAAGAAATGTTTGCCTGCACGATCAACCAAGGCTTTATTTTTTCGTGGGCCAATCGGCGGCGCGAATTGGTGGAGTTTGATGCTGAACTGCGCCAGCAAACAATCGACGTGATTGCCCAAGCGCATACATTATGTCAAAACAATCAACTACCAGCACCAACGACCCAAAAAGCCAAATGTCGGGATTGCAGCCTGCAACCATTATGTTTACCTGATGAAGTTCGCCATTTGACGACCAATCCAAACCCGCTGAGCGAGGCTAACGATTAAAGGAGTGGCTCATGCAAACACTCTATCTTTCGGAGCAATATAGTATTGTCAAGCGCGAAGGCGAAGCGTTGCGGGTTGAAATTCCCGAAGATCAAGCCCTTGGGCGGCAGCGCCAAGTGGTGCGCATTCCATTAAATGTCATTGATCGGGTTGTGGTTCAAGGCGAAATAACCCTGACTGCTTCGGCGCTTGCCAGCCTGCTCGAACGACGAATTTGCACCCATTTTTTGAGCTATACAGGGCGCTCGCAGGGTGCGCTCACGCCTGATCCAACCCGCAATGCGACCTTGCGTTTGGCCCAATATGCAGCTCATACCGACATCAGCCAACGCTTTAGCGTGGCGCGGGCCTTTATTGATGGCAAATTGCGCAATCTTCGCACCCAAATCTTGCGTTTTAATCGCTCCCAACGCCAGCCACGGCTTAGCCAAGCAATTGAAAGCCTGCGAGCCGCCCATCGTGATCTGCATGGCCTAGCCATACCAGCAGCGTATGATCCACTTGACCGCATGCATGGGCTTGGGCCAATTTTCGGCTGTGAAGGCCAAGGCAGTGCAGCCTACTGGGATTGTTGGAGCGAGTTGCTGAACCAGCCATGGGAGTGGAATGGTCGCCGCCGTCGCCCGCCGCCTGATCCAGTCAATGCACTGTTATCGTATGGCTATGTTATTCTGACCAGCCAAGTTTTGAGCCAATTGGCGATTGTGGGCTTTGACCCCTACATTGGCTTGCTGCATCAATCGAGTTTTGGCAAGCCAGCCTTGGCGCTCGATCTCATGGAAGAATTTCGCCCAGTGATTGTCGATTCAGTTGTGCTGAGTGTGCTTAACAGCAAAATTCTCAACAAACAACATTTTCAGCACGAACCTGGCAGCGTTCAATTGAGCAAAGAAGGGCGTAAACTCTTCTTAACCAAGCTCGAAGAACGCTTCAGCAGCGAAATTCAACACCCAATTTTTGGCTATCGCGTCAGCTATCGACGCTGTATCGAATTGCAGGCCCGCCTGCTGGCCAAAGCGCTGATGGGCGAAATTCAACACTATATTCCATTTCTGGTGAGGTAAGCAATGGCTGATAGTACGCTCTACATCATTGCCTACGACATCCCCAACGATCAACGGCGCAGCAAAATTCACAAATTGCTGTGCGGCTATGGCTACTGGACCCAATATTCATTGTTTGAATGTTGGCTAACCAAACGTCATTTGGTAGAATTGAGGGCAAAACTTAATCGAATCGTCGAGCCTGCGCTCGATACCGTTCGGCTTTATCGAGTTTGCGGGGCGTGTGTTGAACAAGCGATTACGTTTGGCAGCCCACAGCCACGTGAAGCGATTACGATTATTCTTTAGCTAAAAATCGATCGAGCGGCGTAGCCCATGCAAGCATCAGCCTGCGCTGCTCGATCAAACACCAAATGATTCTATTGGTCTTCAGAAAGGCCCAAACGATGTTCATGTGTCAAACATTTATTCGAATAACGAACCTGCAACGAGATGATCGAGCGGCAAACGTGCCTGCTGCTCGATCAAGCGCCATTTTGGTGTGGTATAATGCGGCCAGAATCGAGGGGCGGTTCAATAAATACCGAATCCCTGCAAGGGATTAAAACCTAAGTTGGTATGCTGCCCGCCGACATAGATTGTGTTCAATAAATACCGAATCCCTGCAAGGGATTAAAACCTGTGGTTGTTGGGTGTAACGCTGCTCGATAGCAGGTTCAATAAATACCGAATCCCTGCAAGGGATTAAAACAATTTCAATATGGCACATGTAGCGGATGTCCGTGCCGTTCAATAAATACCGAATCCCTGCAAGGGATTAAAACGCAACGTGACGGTGCAATCCGTCCAGCCGCTCTGTTCAATAAATACCGAATCCCTGCAAGGGATTAAAACCATGAAATTCATAGGCAAAGGCTGACAATAGCGGTGTTCAATAAATACCGAATCCCTGCAAGGGATTAAAACAAATATTGCACGCGGTATCAACTGACCCGCATTTCGTTCAATAAATACCGAATCCCTGCAAGGGATTAAAACAACAACGGCCTCGCCTTGGACTTGGGCCTTGTGCGTTCAATAAATACCGAATCCCTGCAAGGGATTAAAACTATTTACCTGATGTCGTGGCGGCCGAGAACCTACCAAGTTCAATAAATACCGAATCCCTGCAAGGGATTAAAACTTGGGGCTAAGTGGTTTGGCGGCTATGCGCGTGGCGGTTCAATAAATACCGAATCCCTGCAAGGGATTAAAACGACACCATTCATTCCATGCTACATTTGGTTGTTTCATGTTCAATAAATACCGAATCCCTGCAAGGGATTAAAACCTGCCTTTAATGATATGGGGACGACCGTCAATGACGGTTCAATAAATACCGAATCCCTGCAAGGGATTAAAACCATGCCGTGATTACACCGACGGCGGCAAGCGCGGTTCAATAAATACCGAATCCCTGCAAGGGATTAAAACTTAATTATTCTATTGACGATGAAGAGGGGACGTGTTCAATAAATACCGAATCCCTGCAAGGGATTAAAACCGGGTGCGCGATCTGAACTATGTCAAGCATCTTGAATCCATTGGTTCAATAAATACCGAATCCCTGCAAGGGATTAAAACATTTGGACGTTGCTAATGATGCTTGGGTATCAACGTTGTTCAATAAATACCGAATCCCTGCAAGGGATTAAAACAAGCGCGTCCCCATGACCTTCAAGCGCCGATCGAGTTCAATAAATACCGAATCCCTGCAAGGGATTAAAACTTCGGCACAATGTTGATGGTCGTCAGGACTGCGTTCAATAAATACCGAATCCCTGCAAGGGATTAAAACTTTGTCCATACAAAACTCCATACACGTCAAAGAAACGTTCAATAAATACCGAATCCCTGCAAGGGATTAAAACTTTCTACACGGCCAATGGCGGCGTAGATACATGGCGTTCAATAAATACCGAATCCCTGCAAGGGATTAAAACAGCGCTTCAAGGCAACAGGGCGATGGCAGCGCATCGAGGTTCAATAAATACCGAATCCCTGCAAGGGATTAAAACTCGCACCGTTGGAAGCCATCGCCACCACCATGGCGTTCAATAAATACCGAATCCCTGCAAGGGATTAAAACTTTTTGCCTTACGCCGTGACGAAGGATGGATCGGTTCAATAAATACCGAATCCCTGCAAGGGATTAAAACTCCGCTCGCAGTGGGGCAAGCTGCGCAATGGCGAAGTTCAATAAATACCGAATCCCTGCAAGGGATTAAAACGTGTCAACCCCTATGCCATTTTGATGGTTCAAAAGGTTCAATAAATACCGAATCCCTGCAAGGGATTAAAACAATGGCTTGTAGGCTTGCCATGCCTCAATCAGTTCAATAAATACCGAATCCCTGCAAGGGATTAAAACTTGCCAAATAAAAGCATGTTCATGTCCTGACCATGTTCAATAAATACCGAATCCCTGCAAGGGATTAAAACTGGCACTGCCAACGATAACTGATGTCCGTCAATATCGTTCAATAAATACCGAATCCCTGCAAGGGATTAAAACAGCCGTGAATACCTCACCAATGCCCGCGCCAAGTTCAATAAATACCGAATCCCTGCAAGGGATTAAAACGCTGTGGACGATCAGCGCTGCGGGCTATTGCCTTCAGTTCAATAAATACCGAATCCCTGCAAGGGATTAAAACCGCCGTCGAATCGCCCAAATCGAAGCCGAATTGAAATGTTCAATAAATACCGAATCCCTGCAAGGGATTAAAACAATACACATGTTCTACTATCGCCATTTTATCCCACTGGGTTCAATAAATACCGAATCCCTGCAAGGGATTAAAACCAGCGCAAAACATCACTATTCATTGCCCGATTCCCGTTCAATAAATACCGAATCCCTGCAAGGGATTAAAACATGCCCAGTGACCATGCCAGCAAACGGACGGCCTCAGTTCAATAAATACCGAATCCCTGCAAGGGATTAAAACCGATTGTGAATGAGAATTAGCTGATTATTGTACGGTTCAATAAATACCGAATCCCTGCAAGGGATTAAAACTCGCGTTGATTGATGTAGTTGGCTTCGCGGGCTGCTGTTCAATAAATACCGAATCCCTGCAAGGGATTAAAACTTTTCGTCAACATATCTTCTTTGTAATCATGCGGTTCAATAAATACCGAATCCCTGCAAGGGATTAAAACGACTACACAAATATTTACAGCTTCAGAAATTGGGTTCAATAAATACCGAATCCCTGCAAGGGATTAAAACTGCAGTTTACTTGGGGATCATGCCAAATGAAGTTCAATAAATACCGAATCCCTGCAAGGGATTAAAACGTAAATAATAAAGAATAGCGCAGCTCATCAAAAAGACGTTCAATAAATACCGAATCCCTGCAAGGGATTAAAACTTGTAATGCGTCGTGCTAACACTTGTGACAATGTGAGTTCAATAAATACCGAATCCCTGCAAGGGATTAAAACCACAAATCTTCCAATCAACCTATATCACGGGCGGTTCAATAAATACCGAATCCCTGCAAGGGATTAAAACATCAAGCGAATCAAGATCAAGGAATAGGCGAGGAGTTCAATAAATACCGAATCCCTGCAAGGGATTAAAACTTGCTAATTTGCGTTCATTCTTGGCAATTCGTAAGTTCAATAAATACCGAATCCCTGCAAGGGATTAAAACCATAAAATACAAATGTTCTACTATCGCCATTTTATGTTCAATAAATACCGAATCCCTGCAAGGGATTAAAACTTGACGCTATCAACATCGAATTGATGCCCGCGTGGGTTCAATAAATACCGAATCCCTGCAAGGGATTAAAACACATTTGCATTTGCGATATTCGTGAAGCTGGTCGTGATGTTCAATAAATACCGAATCCCTGCAAGGGATTAAAACTTCAGTAGGGATTCCGCCGCGCCTGGTGCTGATGTTCAATAAATACCGAATCCCTGCAAGGGATTAAAACGCAACACTATACAGCGCCTATGGCATGATGTCTGTTCAATAAATACCGAATCCCTGCAAGGGATTAAAACTTGAGTTCAACCTGCACCACGGGAACACCATTGATGTTCAATAAATACCGAATCCCTGCAAGGGATTAAAACGGATTCTGAAAGTCAAGGGCTTTTTAAGCGAAGTTCAATAAATACCGAATCCCTGCAAGGGATTAAAACTCACCGTGTACGAAGCCGCAGCGCTGCTGGCTGGCGGTTCAATAAATACCGAATCCCTGCAAGGGATTAAAACAAAGCCTGGGCGATTTGTCATGCGGCCACCTCGTGTTCAATAAATACCGAATCCCTGCAAGGGATTAAAACATACCGTCAAAGGCGGTCACTTTTGCGACCCAGTTCAATAAATACCGAATCCCTGCAAGGGATTAAAACTAGCGCTCTAGTGGACGATCTGTCAACGCATGAAAGTTCAATAAATACCGAATCCCTGCAAGGGATTAAAACATTGAAACCGGATGGATAGGTGTCAATATCCACATTCGTTCAATAAATACCGAATCCCTGCAAGGGATTAAAACATGCCTTCGTAGAACGCATGCTTAATGCTGCTGACGTTCAATAAATACCGAATCCCTGCAAGGGATTAAAACTAAGCTCATGTCAAGCGACTTGTATAAACCGTATGTTCAATAAATACCGAATCCCTGCAAGGGATTAAAACCATCCGCATTTGCACTGGCGGGGCATACCCACTCAGGGTTCAATAAATACCGAATCCCTGCAAGGGATTAAAACTTTTTTGAACGTTTCATGTCACCACCTCTGTTTTGTGTTCAATAAATACCGAATCCCTGCAAGGGATTAAAACGATATGCGCGCCAAATCCAGCGTGACGGGTATCAGCGTTCAATAAATACCGAATCCCTGCAAGGGATTAAAACCGCCATCCAATGCGCCGCATCCTCGCGCGCCATCCGTTCAATAAATACCGAATCCCTGCAAGGGATTAAAACTAGATCCGGTGCTCGGGGAAGTGGCTGATAATCCACGTTCAATAAATACCGAATCCCTGCAAGGGATTAAAACCAGGATCTTGGATCGAATCGGGCGGTCGAGCTGGCGGTTCAATAAATACCGAATCCCTGCAAGGGATTAAAACCCTGCTGAACTAGCCTTGGCGATGTGGCGCAAGTTCAATAAATACCGAATCCCTGCAAGGGATTAAAACTCCTCTTATGGCAATCCTGCTTGTGATGGCAGGATGGTTCAATAAATACCGAATCCCTGCAAGGGATTAAAACCTGGCCGTCAGTCAGCCCAGGAATATCCGATTGAGTTCAATAAATACCGAATCCCTGCAAGGGATTAAAACGCGGCTGATTTTTTCAGAACCAATAACGGGGCCTTTGTTCAATAAATACCGAATCCCTGCAAGGGATTAAAACATAATCGCATAATGCTCACACAACACGACAATCGCGGTTCAATAAATACCGAATCCCTGCAAGGGATTAAAACAGGACAATCGGCGGCTGTGGCTCTGGTGTTGGCAGTTCAATAAATACCGAATCCCTGCAAGGGATTAAAACATGGCAAGTTGCGGCAGTACGTCCTCTTGTTTGGTTCAATAAATACCGAATCCCTGCAAGGGATTAAAACTAACAATCGCACGGCATACCGCTTGGGCTAGCTCCAGTTCAATAAATACCGAATCCCTGCAAGGGATTAAAACCCTTATAAATCGAATTGGGCGACTTCCTGCGGCGTTCAATAAATACCGAATCCCTGCAAGGGATTAAAACATCAGGCGCATATCCCTCTGTGCTAACATAGGTGAGACAGATCTGGTGTATCCATCTTAAGTCGAGGGCCGGAAGGAGCTTCCATGGCCA
>NZ_JBHUPY010000031.1:0-22132 GCF_042688385.1 Herpetosiphon sp. NSE202
TGTGTGATGTTGAGCAAACATCGTGCTGTCGGTCAACAGCCTGAGAATTCTACCACAGCCACCAATCTTTGTCAAATTGTGTGTCCGTGGGGGAAGGTCTCAGTTGTTGGTGTCGTGACTCGTTTTGAAGCCATTCGTTGACAGCCAAAGGATTCTACCGCAGATGGGCAGCGTTGTCAAATGCCACGAACCCGATCCACGAAGGAACACGAAACAGGGAACCACGAAGCGCGCGAAGAAACACGAAGATGGGGCTATTGGCTATTGGCTGTGGGCTATTGGCTGTGGGCTATTGGCTGTGGGCTATTGGCTGTGGGCTATTGACTTCTGACTTCATCCTTCATCCCTCATCCTTCTACAACGGCCACGCTGCTTTGACTAAGGCTGGCAGGATGATGCCGCTCGCACCGCGCAAGCAACATTCAAAGGTATCGGAAAGATAGGTCTGATCGGTGTTGACTTCGATGCCATAGGCTCCATGCTCAATTGCGGTAACTGGCAACATGGCTGCTGGCGGTACTAAGCCTGATGTGCCAATCGAAAACACAACATCTGCTTGAATACAGGCAGCTTTGGCATGATTAAAGGTTTTGGTCGGCAAAACTTCGCCAAACCAGACAATATCAGGCCGCAATAAGGCACGGCAGCGCGGACAGCGTGGCACACCAATTTCGTCGGCTGGCAACCAGGCCGATTCTTCGATCACCACATGCTCTTTGGAGCATTTGACACGGCCAATGTTGCCATGAAGCTCCAAAACATTGGTCGAGCCAGCTCGTTGATGCAAACTATCAACATTTTGGGTTATCAAGGTCAACTGTGGCACATGCTCGGCCATTTTTACTAGGGCATAATGACCAGCATTTGGGCTAGCTTGGGCAACCAGTTCCCGCCGATAGCCATACCAATCCCAAACCAGCTTGGGATTACGCTCAAAGGCTTCGGGTGTAGCCAAATCTTCGGGCTTCATGCGCGACCAAAAGCCAGTTTGGGCATCACGGAAGGTTGGAATTCCACTCTCCGCTGAGATTCCAGCGCCAGTTAAAATTGCGATTCGTTCTGCTTGGCGTAAACGCTGCAAAATTTCTTCGGGAAATTTGGCCATAACCAACTCCTCTCTTAATCTGCTTATTCGAAAACTGCAACCAATTGGGGCAACAGCTCAGAGAGCGTGCCATGCAAGGTGTGATCGGTAAAAAAGCCAAAGGTCGAGGGCTGGCGATTAATTTCAATCACCGTTGCCCCATTACGTTTGGCATGCAAGGGTAATGATGCAGCTGGCTGGACCACCGACTCGGTGCCAATACACAGAAACACATCGCAAACCGTCGCTTGATCGGCTTCGCGCAAGCGTTCGCGCGGCACACCCTCGCCATACAAAACCACATCGGGACGTAAATAGCCACCAGTTCGTGGGCAGCGCGGCGGAATTTCGTTTTCATCCCACGAATCGACCATGCCGCCATCTTCGTAGGAGCGCATCCGCGCCAAATTGCCATGCAATTCGATCAACTCACGGCTGCCAGCCCGCCAATGTAGGCCATCGGTGGCTTGGGTAATCAGTTTAAATTTGGGCACAAGTTGCTCTAAATCAACCAAGGCATAATGTGCTGCACTTGGTTCAGCAGCCTCGGCCAAGCCCCGACGATAGGCGAACCATTCCCAAACTAAGCGTGGATTGCGCAAGAATGCTTCAACCGTTGCCAATTCCTGCGGCTCGTAGCCAGCCCAACGTTCTTCACGTTGCTGGGCCTCGCGAAAACTGGGAATCCCACATTCTTGAGCCAAGCCGCCACCAGTCAGCACAGTAATTGATTGGGCATTGCGTAAGCGTTGCAACAAAACGTCTGGCAAATCGAACACGCTCAAGGGGTTTCCTCCTGCTGCAAAAGATCACGCGAAATCCAACCGGTCATCGCTTGACCATCTTTTTCAAACACAATATTGATCCAGACAATGCCACCTTGGGTCACAATTGCATTTGGATCGGGCGCAACGACACGGGTATTGGCCGGAATTGACATGATGATGTTGCTACCATCATTTTTATATTCGGCGGTCGAACGTACGTTGCTTTCTTGCGAGGTCTTGAAAATCAACTCGCCAGCTACCGTTGGCAGATCTGGCTCATCTGGCTTCACTGTCGGTTGCGGCTTGCCCATATTCAGGCTATCAATCCAGCCAGTAATTCGGCGGCCTTGATAATCGTTAATTTCGATTTTTGCCCAACCATTGCTGGTCAAATTGGTTGCCGGATCGCGAATGATCACTTCGGTGTTACGCGGCAAGGTCACTACCAAGGCGCTATTACGATCTTGGTTGGTATACACTGGCGTGTTATCTTGAATGATCACATAGGTTTCGGTTTGGGTGCCAGGCAGCAAGTTACAGGCCCAGCCTGGAATATAGCCACAAGCCCAAGTTTTGGCGGCTCCGCTCAGCAGCCAATTGCGGCCAAAGGTAAAGCCCCAAACACAGCCAACCACTAATAAGGTGATTAATGTGAGGCCAAATGCTCGTCGCCAGATGAAATTCAAACAACCACGGCGATAGGTTTCACGCCGAATTTCGCTGCGCAATTCACTACGCAATTCTTCGCGGCTAATCCCTTGTTGCACTGGCGGAGCTGGTTGCGGCGCATAATATTGAGCTGGTGGCTGTTGCACCGCTTGTTGCTGCATTGGTGGCGGGGCTTGGCGCGGCGGCATCATCGGCTTAGGCGGCGCAACATTCCAATTTGGGGCAGCGCTGGCCGATGGGGCTTGGCGGGGCGGTGGCGTGGGCGTTGGTTGGGTTCGGCGTTGGGTCAAATTTTGGCGCATATCGCGCATTGTGTCGCGCAGCGCAGGCAATGGCCGCACCAATTGCTTGGTCGGCGCATCAGCAGCAGAATCCACCGCCGCTAAATCACGGGCCAAGGCCGCCACCGTTGCTGTGCGTTGATTGGGATCTTTGGCAGTTGCCACGTGCAGCGCTGCTACCAATGATGGCACAAAACCATTGACCTGTTGATAGATCGATGGCAAATCTTTATTCGTTGGGTCAGGCGTGATGCCGGTCAATAATTCGTAGCCCAACAAGCCAAGGCTATAGACCACCGAACGCTCATCAGGCGCGCCACCATTCAAGCGTTCTGGCGCACGATAGGCCTGCATATCAGCCCGTAATTCTTCATTGCTCAGCCACCAAGGTTCGATTAGCACCGCCCGATCGGTGCTGGTAAGCAAAATCGCGCGCGAGCCAATCGGTGGCGTAGGTGTTTGGGTGGTAATCGTAATCGAAACCGCCCCAACCACTTGGCGCAGCACTTCCAGCGCTCGCTCGGCAGATAACGGCAAGCGATCGCGCAACAATTCGCCATCGACATCCTCGGTAATCATATAGGGTCGATTACCAACCTCGCCATTATCATAGACATCGAGCAAGCCAGGATGGGTGCGTTTGGCAAGGCCTTGAGCCTCATCATTAAAGCGCTTGCGTAATTGAGCGTTTTCTAACAAATCGGGGCGCAGCAGATGGACTAAAACTGAACGACTCAGCCGTTCGTCGGTTGCCCGAAACACCAATGCCAAGCGATTCTCGCCCAAACGGGCTTGAACGCGATAGCGGTTGTGGAGTAATGGTGTTGAAGGAGCAGCAGGTTGCGTCATATATTACATTCACCTTGCAACGCCGAGCAGATCTCGACACTACGCCAAGGGCTACGGTTTGACCGCAATAACTAACTCATAAGCATCAGCTTGCCAAGGCCGAATTTCACAATCGCAGCAGCCAAAATGTTGTAATAATTGCTGCAATTGTTGGGCTGTCCAAGCTTTGCCTGGCAACCAACGGGCATGCCGCGGTGTCCAAGTGCTGATGATTAATGTACCTTCTGGTTGTAAAACCCGCCACATTTCAGCGATTGCCCGCCGTGGACGGGGAAAATATTCCAAAGCCTCTAAACATGTTACCACGCCAAAGCTTTGATCAGGCCAGCGTTGTAATTGATCGCCGCTGCCTTCGTGCCATTGGATGCGTGCATCAAAGCCAGCTTGTTGGGCTTTGTGTTTGGCTTGCGCCAACATCGCTGCCGTCAGATCAAGCCCATGAATCGCTCCAGCAAACCAAGTTTCACGGGCAATCAATAAGGGCACGCGCCCAGTTCCAGTGCCAACATCAAGCGTCGCCGCTTGGGGCAAGGCCATCAAGGCGACGCGCAACGGCCCGCCAAGATGCACCTCGTCGTGGATTGTAACATTGCTACGCACCCGATCATAAATCAATGCACCGCGACTGTAAATCCAACGCACGACCCCACGCCCAAAATAGCTGCCTTCGCCAATAATAATCAGCCAATACAGCAACCCGAGCAGAACAACGACACCACTTAGCAGCCAAATCCAAATCATAGGCCCGATTATAGCATAGCCCTCTTGTGGCTAGCAGCATTCGCAGTCTATAATCAGCTATTCGGCAAACAACCATCGCTGGTCGCAACGCTGCGACTAAGGAGCGTGTATGCACGAGCTTGTGAGCCACTTTGCAGCTTTTCGCCGTCAGATTGTTGGGATCGATCAGCATTTTATGACACCTTATGGCTTGCTGCCAATAGTTTATGCAGATTGGACGGCCAGCGGGCGTTTATACGCCCCAATTGAGCAGCAAATGTTGCAGGTTTTTGGGCCATTCGTCGGCAATACCCACTCCGAATCAAATGTTACTGGCACCTCGATGACCGAAGCCTACCATTTTGCCCAACGCTTGATCAAGCAGCATGTCAACGCCGCCAGCGATGATGTGTTGATTTTGGCTGGCTCTGGCATGACTGCTGTGGTCAACAAGTTTCAGCGCATTTTGGGTTTGCGCATGCCCGAGCAATGGGCCGAGCAGATTAAATTCGCCAAACATGAGCGGCCTGTCGTCTTTATCTCGCATATGGAGCACCATTCCAACCATACGTCGTGGCTCGAAACCATCGCCGAGGTTGTGGTTGTGCCGCCCGATGAGCAAGGTTTGATCGATCATGCTAATTTGGATGCCTTGCTGCCAGCCTACGCCGAACGCAGCGTTAAAATCGGTGCCTTCACCGCCTGCTCGAATGTTACTGGCATTCGCACGCCCTACCACGAATTGGCCAAAGTAATGCACGCGCACGGCGGGGTTTGCTTCGTCGATTTTTCTGCTTCTGCACCCTATGTTGCAATTGATATGCACCCAACTGACCAAGCAGCGGCGCTTGATGCAATTTATTTCTCGCCACATAAATGTTTGGGCGGCCCAGCCACGCCAGGCGTGTTGGTTTTCAGCAGCAAGCTCTACCACAATCGCGTGCCCGACCAGCCAGGCGGCGGCACGGTCAATTGGACGAACCCATGGATGGGCCATAGCTTCATCAGCGATATTGAGGCCCGCGAGGATGGCGGAACTCCAGCATTTTTGCAAACTATCAAGGCTGCGCTCGCCTTGCAACTCAAGCAAACAATGGGCGTTGAGCAAATCGAAGCTCGCGAGGCTCAACTGACCCAGCGTTTATTCCAAGGTTTGCGTTCGATCCAGCGCTTGCACATTCTCGCCGATCATGTGGAACAACGGCAGGGGATCTTTTCGTTCTATATCGAAAACCTGCACTACAACTTGGTTGTACAGCTACTCAATGATCGTTTTGGGGTTCAAGTGCGCGGCGGATGTTCATGCGCTGGAACCTATGGCCATTATCTGTTGCACGTCGATCCCCAGCGTTCCAAACGGATCACCGATCGGATTGATCAAGGCGATTTATCGGGCAAACCTGGTTGGGTGCGCTTATCCATTCATCCAACGACGACCGATCAGGAAGCAGATTATTTAATTGATGCACTTGATCAGGTTGTACGCAACAGCGATAATTGGGCTAACGATTATCAATATTCCAACAAAACCAATGAATGGCGGCATCGCCAGCCAGTTCAACAAGATATAGGAGCGTGGTTTCAGTGTTGCGATTTGGTCGAGCATTAATTAAATTTGGGCACGGGCTGCTTGGCTGGCTGGGTATCTTCAATTTGCTGAGTGCAATTGCGAATGCGCCCAACCTTGGCTGGCTAGCCCACCGCCGCAACGACGGCGTTCTTGGCGCATTGCTGGCAGTTTGGGGCTGGCGCGGCGGGCGTTGGCGCTGGCTAAGTTTTTGGTTGGCAGTGCCAATGCAATTAGGTTTGGCCTCGCTGCGCAGTTTGTGGCATAACCCGCTGCGCAATTTTGCTGCTGGCTCAAGCAGCTGCGAGCCAATCAAAATTATGCTCGATTCTGGTCAGCATGTGCCTGGTTTATGGTATGCCAAATCGCACACCAATACTGCAATTCTCTATTTACACGGTGCTGGCAACGATAAAACCCGCTACGCCACCCGCGCCATCGACCAATTGCAACAGGCTGGGTTTAGTGTGTTAGCAATCGATCTCGCTGGCCAAGGCGAAAACCCACGAACCTTAGACGTGCCTGATAGCAACACCGATGTTGCTGCAGGAGTCGCTTGGCTGCGCCAACATGCCCAAAAGGTGGTTGTGGTTGCGGTAAGCTTGGGCGGTTGTATTGGCTCGCGCGCTATTGCCGATGGAGTTGCGGTTGATGGTTTAGTCATTATTGGCTCGCCAGTTGTGCTTGATCTCGAGAGCAATCATTATATTCGCAGCGAAATACGCGCTTTCTTGCGCCCCTCATTCTGGCAATACCCCGACCGTATGACTTTGTTTCAGCTGTGGCAGCAATGGCAAGCGCCGCCAATGCGGATCGCAATTGGCTTTAACCAGCTTTTTCCAACCCTGAATCTGAACGATTCGCTCAGCCGAATTCGTGCGCCAATCTTGTTGGTCTACGGCCAGCGCGACCGCATTGCGCCCTATCAGGCAGTTTTGAGCAACCTCGCGACCATTCCTGACGTAACATTACAACTGATGCCTGAACACAGCCATCTGACCTTGCCAATGGAGAGTTTTCCGCTAAACGCAATTACAACTTGGATTCACGAGAGAATCGAGTCGAGTGAAGGAGCAATCAATGTTTGACCTAGAAATGTGGCGCGCCGATATTTTGCAACGCCTGCGCCGCTTTGTACGCGCCCCGCAAACCGAAATGGGCATTTATGGCACTGAACGCTTAACCTATTATCTGAGCAGTTTGGTGCTTGAGCCGTTTTTTCAGGCTTTCAGCAATCAGCCTTTGCGCGCAGTCGTTACCTTGGCAACGATTACCCAAACTACTGGCACCAACTTTTTAATTCACAACGCCAGCACCCTGCGCTATAGCCAACAACTGCTTTGGAGCGAGTTTGAACATTCGCCGAGTTTGCGCTTGGTGATTGAGCAAATTCTGCTTAAACTCGATGTGATTGAACATCTGCTGCACACCCTCGATGATCCTGAAGCTCAATGGTTGCGCCAAAGTTTAAGCGACGAGATTGAGCCATATCGGCGCAATGGCGAATTAACTGAATTGCGCCACGCGCTCAACGAAGTGCCATGGCAAACCCGCTACAGCACCGTGCGCTCGCTACACACGCGGCGCGGCCATTACACTGGCAGCGATTGGCAATTAATTGAACAAGCTTTAAGCGATCGGGTGGCGATGGTTCGTGCTGCGGGAGCACGCCAACTTGGCCGCGCCCAAAGCCCGCTTGCAAGCCATCTGCGCGAACGGCTCTTTCATGTGGCCTTGTATGATCGCGATTTGGGGGCGCGCTACGCTGCGGCGCGTTCAATTGGCAGTTTGCGCAATCAATTGATCGATGGCTTGAGCCGCGAAGTGCTTACCACTGCGTTGTTTCATGATGATAGTTTTGTGCGCTCGGCGGCATGTTTAGTGTTGGGTCAATTGGGCAGTGCGATGGTCACGCCCAGCATTTTGGATAGCCTGATTACGGTGTTGCAGGATGCTGACCCCTACGCCCGCGAGGCAGCAGCCAATGCCCTTGCTGCCATGGGCCAAACTGCGGCAACCGCTGATGTATTGGCCGCGCTACGAACCGCCGTTTTAGATAGCGACCAATATGTGCACGAAGCAGCCCTCGGCGCAGTTACGGCACTCAAAGATTAAACAATAAAGGCCAGCGTTCAAACACGTTGAGCGCTGGCCTGCTGCTGATTAACGAACCCCGATCAACTCCACATCGAAGATTAATTCTGCATTTGGTGGAATCACTCCAGGGTAGCCACGCTCGCCGTAGGCCAAATCGCCTGGAATGTACAATTTGCGCTTACCACCAACATTCATCGTCGCTAAGCCTTCATCCCAGCCTTTGATCACTTGGCCAACGCCCAAAATGAATTCAAATGGCTCACCACGATCAACCGAGCTATCGAATTTGGTTCCATTGGTTAGTGTCCCTGTATAGTGAACAATCACCGTTTGGCCCGCTTTAGGTTGTGCGCCGGTTCCGACAACCTGTTCTTCGTAGCGTAAGCCCGATGGAGTTGTTTGCATCGAAAGAGCCTCCTCTGAGAATTATTGTGCTCATTATCAAGGAACATAGGAAAATTCGCAATTCAGGCTATAATAGAAACTAGCAAATTTGTACGCTTGGGTAGGAGTACGCCGGATGTTGCCAGAGAAGCTGCGTGTTCGTAATTTTATGTGTTATCGCGACGATGTTCCAACCCTCGATTTAGAGGGAATTCACGTTGCATGTTTGTCGGGCGAGAATGGCGCAGGCAAATCGGCCTTGCTCGATGCAATTACCTGGGCCTTGTGGGGCAAAGCCCGCGTCTCATCCGACGACGAGTTGATTGCGCTTGGCGCTCAAGAGATGGAAGTTGATTTGCAATTTAGTGTTGCAAATAATCGCTATCGTGTGCTGCGCCGCCGTTCATCAGCCAAACGCGGCCAAACTATCCTCGAAGTGCAAATCGAAACCAATGGCGGCTGGCGGGCAATTTCTGGCAATAGCATTCGCGAAACCCAAGAGGTGATTCACGATGTGTTGCGCATGGAATACGATACCTTCATCAATAGCGCTTTCTTGGTGCAAGGCAAAGCCGATGAGTTTACCCGCAAAGCACCTGCTGAACGCAAACGAGTGCTGGCCGAAATTCTAGGCCTAGATGATTATGACAAGCTAGAAGCTCGCGCCAAAGAGCAAGTGCGCTATTTTAGCGATCGTGCCCAAGGCCTCGAAGGTACGATCACCAGCTATCGCGAATGGGTCAACAAGCGTGATTTTTACCTCAGCCAAGAGGCCGAAGCCCAACAGCGCGTGCAGCAACTTGGCCAAGAAATTGAGCAAGCCAGCACCATTTTTGAGCAAGCAGATCAGCAACGCCGCGCCTTGGAAACTCGCAAAGCTGAACGCGACCGCGAGCTTGGCCGCAGCCGCGACCTTGAACGCCAAATTGCTGAAAGCGATGCAGATTATCGCCAACTTGCCCAAGATATTGGCGTGGCCCAAGCCATCGTTGAGCGCCAAAGCGAAATTGAAACCAATTTTCAAGCCCTAAAAACTGCCCGCGACGATCTCGGGCTGCTTGATCAATTGCGCGAACAAATCGTCATTCTCAACGATCAATACAAAGCCCAACTGGCCTTAGTTGATCGCGAAGAATCGGCATTGCAACATCAATTGCAACAACACCAGCGCGATCAGCAAATCAACGCCGAATTAATTGGTGGCAAACCGAGCAAAAAAGCAGATTTGGCTGCCCTCGCCGACCAATTGGCCAGCTTCGCCGATGATCAAGACCAGTTGCAACAAACGCGCAGCCAACGCAGCGAACTTGAACAACAAAGCACCAATTTAACCCAATTGCACGTTGAAGTTCAACGCTTGCAGGGCTTAATCAACGTGCGCGGCGATTCGCTCATTGCCGCCCGCGAGGAGCAAAATCGGCGGATTATCGAGGCCGACAACTTTTTGGCCAACGAATCGCGCTGGCGCAGCGAATTTGAAACCTCGATTGCCCAACAAAAAGCCCTGATTCGCGATGAACGCAAACTGCAAGAAATGCGCAGCCGCGACCAACAGGATGCCAAACAACTTGGCGAACTTTCGGCCCAAGAAAGCAATTTGGAGCAATTAGGCAAGCAAATTAACGATAAAATCGTGCAGCTGCAAGCCACCCACGATACGCATTGCCCACTCTGCCAGAGCGACATTGGTCACCATGGCATTCAGCAGGTGATCGAGCAATACACGGTTGAACGCGACGATATGCGCGATCAATATCGTGAGGCCAAGCAAGCTCGCAAGCAACTGAGTAACGAATACGAAGCGCGTCAACGCGAAATTCAAGGCCTCGAGCGCAAGGTTGCCCAACTCAGCACCTTGGCGGCCACAGTTGGTCGCTTGGAAGGCCAACTTAGCGAAGCCCAAGAGCAGCGCAACAAACGCAGCGAGGCCGAAAGCACCCTGCGCGATTTGAATCAACGCATCGAACATGGCGATTTTGCCCACGAAGAACGCACTGCCTTGGCCCAAGCCCAAGCAGAAATCAGCGAACTAGGGCTTGATCAAAAAGAGCTTGATGCGCAACGCCAAGCCAACAATCAATTAATTGCCCAACTTGAGCAGCGTTTGGCCCAACGTGGCTCAATCGAGGCCAAAGCTGCCGTGCTGCAAGAGCAACTTGAGCGAATTCAGGCCGCAGAAACCCACAATGCCGCCTTGAATGAAATCATTTTGAGCTTGCAAGTTCAGCTTGATAGCCGCCAATTTGCCCAAGCTGCCCAAGAGCAAGCAGCAGCAATTTACCAGCAAATGGCCGATTTGGGCTATGCCAAACAACGCCATCAAGAAGTGCGTGAAGCTGTTGCTAGCCTTGGCCATTGGGAAGGCGAATATCATCAACTGCGTTCGGCCCAAACTAATTTGGCCAATAACCAACGCCAAGCCCAGCGTTTGGCCGAATTGATCGAGCGCCAACGCCAAGATCTGGCCCAAGTTCAAGTCAGCATTCAGCAACTCAACAAAGAGTTGGCTCAATTGCCAGCCGCCGTGCAAGCCGCCGAAAATGCCCAACGCACAATCAACGAGTTTCGCGGCCGTTTGGCAGTTGCCCAAAAAGATTTGGGTGCTGCCCAGCAAAACGTCCAACATGTGGCCCAAGTCGCCGAGCAATTGGCCGACGCTGAAAAAGAATTGCTCACGGTGCAAGAGCAACGTGATATTCACAGCGAATTGGTCAAAGCGTTTGGCAAAAAAGGCATTCAAGCAATGCTAATCGAAACCGCGATTCCCGAGCTTGAGCGCGAAGCCAACGAATTGCTCAGCCGCATGACCGA
Source organism: Herpetosiphon sp. NSE202 (assembly GCF_042688385.1). NCBI lineage: Bacteria > Bacillati > Chloroflexota > Chloroflexia > Herpetosiphonales > Herpetosiphonaceae > Herpetosiphon > Herpetosiphon sp. NSE202. Next base: position 11,230 of record NZ_JBHUPY010000031.1, read on the forward strand.
CAATCAAATGCACTTGCGCTTTGAAACCCAACGCGAAACCAAAAAAGGCGATACCAGCGAAACCCTCGATATTCAAATTGCCGACGAACAAGGCACACGCCGCTACGATTTGTATAGCGGTGGCGAGGCCTTCCGCATCAATTTTGCCATTCGGATTGCCATGAGCAAAATGTTGGCTCGCCGCGCGGGCGCAAATTTGCAAACCTTGATTATCGACGAAGGTTTTGGCTCGCAAGACGGTCGCGGGCGCGAGCGCTTGGTCGAAGCAATTACCCAAGTTCAAGCAGATTTCAATCGGATTTTGGTGATCACCCACATTCAAGAATTGAAGGATCAATTCCCAGTTCAAATCGAAATCACCAAGTATGATGATGGCTCGCGTTGGGCAGTGAATTAGCAAGAACAAAGAACATAGAGCAAGAACATAGCCATAATAACGGCTTCTCTGCGGCTCTGCGTTTAACATAGAAATCAATCGCATGCTAAAAATCGTTCTTCTCCAACTTCCGGTGCCGAGCAATCCGGCGGCGAATGTGCCGCTGGCAGCGGGCTACCTCAAAGCATGGGCCTATCAGCAAGGCTTGCTTGAGCGCATGCAAATTGAAATTGTGCCGCGCGATATTGCTGATCGCGGCGGCGATGGCTTAATTTGCGATTGGATCAGCGCCCAAAATCCACATGTGTTAGGCATTTCGCTATACACATGGAATAGCGAACGCTCGTTGCAGCTTGCAAGCCTACTCAAGAAAGCGTTGCCACGCTTAATTGTGGTCGTTGGCGGCCCTGAAGTACAGCGCAATAATGCTTGGGTTTTGGAGCATTCAGCGATTGATATTGCGGTGGAGGGCGAGGGCGAGCAAACGTTTAGCGAATTGTTGCTGGCGCTCGAACAGCAGCAACAGCAAATTAGCTTGCCGATGCACAATCAGGTTGCGTTGCCGTATCCCTTGGTTGCTGGCACATTGCAATATCAGGCTGGCCAATTGCATGCTGGCTTGCCGCGCCCAGCAATGGGCAGCCTCGATCCGATTCCATCGCCCTATTTGTTGGGCTTTTTGGAGCTGCGGGCTGGCGAAATTGCCTTTATCGAATGCTCGCGCTGGTGTCCCTATAGCTGTACATTTTGTTTGTATGGGCGCAATTTGGGCACAAAACTGGGCGGACGCATGTTTGGCAGCGAGCGGGTTTTGGCCGAAGTGGCGTGGGCACGGCAGCGTGGCGCACGCGCAATTCACTTTGTCGAGGCGAATCTTAATTTATTGCCCAATTTTCGCGAATTGATGCGCGGCCTGCATACGATCAATCAGCCCGAGCCAACCCCAATTTATGCTGAATTACGTGGCGAGCATCTGAAGCCCGAAAGTGTTGAGGCCATGGTTCAAGCAGGCCTAACCGTAGCCGAAGTTGGCTTGCAAAGTGCCAATCGCACTGCCTTGCAAGCAGTTGGCCGCCGCACCGACCTAGACAAATGGGCCGAGGGCACGCGCCGTTTGTATCAACATGACGTAGCTGTGTTGCTCGATGTGATTTTGGGCTTGCCCGAAGATGATGCCGCCAGCACCCACGCCACAATTGAATGGATTCAGCAACAGCAACTTGGCGATTACGATATTTTCACCTTGCAAGTGCTGCCGGGCACCGGCGTGCGCAACGAAGCTGAACGCTTTGGCATGCAATTTCAACTACGGCCACCCTACTATATTTTGGCCAACAATTGGCTCAACTACCAACAACTCCGTGCCTTGCGCTGGGATTTGCGCGAACAAGCAGGGCTTGATCCGTTGGCCATTGAAGGCATGCCCCAACCACCAAGCGACGTTTGGCTACAAACCTGCGAGCAAGCAATTCGCGTCATCGATCAACCAATTCGCACGATCGTTTTAGATTGTCGGGCTGAATTAAACTTGGAACAATGGCAAGCGCAAGGCCAAACCTATGCGCAGCAGGTTGCGAGCCATGTCGTGGTTGTGGCCAAACAGAGCGATTTGGCAGTGCTTGAAGCATTTTGTTGGCCGATTGCTCAAGCCAACCTGAGCATTCACTGGGATATTGTGCTCGATCAGCCGCTTGCGCCCAACGCATTACGGCAACTTCAGCAACGCTGGCCACACAGCATTGGCTACCTCGACCGGATTGCGGTCTATCGGCGTTGGCAAGCAGAGCCAGATTGGCTGCAAGTTACGCCGCGCTGGTGGATTAACTGCAATTGGCGAGAGCAGCTTGATCCTTTGAGCTATGAAGGCATTGCCGAGGTCGTTTGGCGTGTACCTGCAGATCAGGCAAATACGGCGATTCCAGCGCTGAATCGGCGCGGCGGCACCGGAATTGTGCTTGAGGCTGAGCATGTTGAGCCAGCATGGCAAGCACTGAGCGAACATTTGCCAATTCTAGCGCCGCTGCCAGATGCTTAAAACTAAAGCCCCTCGCCCACACAATGCGGACGAGGGGCGCAGCAACACGATCTAGCGATTTGCTATCGGCACATAAATGTTTTTGATTTCAGAAAAGACGGCCACACCCAACGATGGCATTGAGCCAACTTTGGTGAAATTGCCGCCAACGTACAAGTAATTGCGATCAACACTAAGCGAAGTTACAATGCCATTGGGCGGGCTGACTAAACCACAGAAATCCGTGCCATCAAAGCGAGCGATTACCCCAGTTGCCACTCCATCAATTGCGCTGAAAGCGCCGCCAAGGTAGAGTGGGCCATTATCAAGACCAGTCATGGCATAAATCCCACCATTGGCAGCGGCGATCTGGTTCATATCGCCAGCGGGACTAATTTCATACAACTTACCATTCGTGCCTGCCATCAACAAGCGCTGATTCCAAAGCAAAAATTGATAGCCAGCCTGTGGTATCGACATAAATTTAATTGTTTGCCACGATCGGCCATTCCAACGCAGAATTTCCATATAGTCTTCATACAAATCAGGCATCAGTTTGATTGCGTAGAACCTATTATTGAAGAAAACCACTTCGCTAAAGTAATCAAACCGGGTTGGTTGTATCCGATACTGCAAGCTTGAGCCATCGAATTCATAAATTCCCGTGATGGGAAGGGTGGCTCGTGGCTCGGCGAGATAGGTAAATATCTGTGAGCCTGATTGATACCAACCAGACATACTGGGCAGATCAACCGCAATCGGGGTCAAGGCAGCACTATCAAAGCGCCAAACTTTACTAGCTGGCTGGCCTTGAATAAATGCTTGTGGCTCATAGAAAAAGCTGAACAACTGATTGTTAATCCGATGCAGCTTCATCCAATCAAAGGTCGTTGCAAGGGTTTGCCAACTCGTGCCATTCCAACGCCGAATCGAGGAATCGGGGCGATCTACTTTATGACTGATAACAATCGGTCGGCCAGCATCACCACTCACCATGCTTTTATCATCAATAACAAACAAGTTTGCTAAACTTTGCGTTTGCGTACCATTCCAGGCAATAATTTGGCTCGGATTGCCATTTAATTCAAATTCACCACCAAGGTAAAGCGTAGAATCATTGGCAGTAAGTGCAGTTAATCGATTAATCGTAAATGGCAAATTTGGCGCTTGCCATTGATTATTCGTCAATTTTAATAATTGACCACGGTTTTGAATATACAAATCAGAGCCGATACTAACCAGATTATCAATCGTCGAATTAAGTTGATTCCCAATAGTAATCGCAGTTGTACCTTCCAAACGATAAAGCTGCGACTGATCTCTACCGTTGTTGGCTGATAAATAAATTATATTTTGAGTGTCAAATACCTTAATGAAGTTATTGCCAAGACCTACATCAAATGGCTCCCATTGATTATTAACCAAGCGCGCTAAATGAGCTGAAACCTTGCCAACTTGACTAAAACCGCCACCAGCAATGAAGTCGGTGCCATTTGAGGCGAAACTATCAACCGCCCACTCAAAACGAACAGGCTGGGCGATCACAGATCCATTCCACTGGCCAATTCCATAGGCAGGCTGAACATCAAGATGGGTAAAATCGCCGCCCACAAACAAGGTATCATTAAAGCTCGCCAGCGTCACAGCATAGGTTTCGATTGGATCACGGGTGAGATGACCGCTCAGACCAATGCCAATTGGTTGAAACCTTGTGCCATCCCAGCGAGCAATATTATTGCGTGCATTCTGCAATTCACTAAAGCTGCCAATCGCAAAAAGGGTATCATCAAAACTTAAAACATTGCGAATTTTGCCATTCTCGTATGCCCTAAGCCCATAACCGTTCCAGTTTGTGCCATCCCAACGCGCCAAGCCATTAACTTCGGTTTGGTTGATATAATTGAAATTGCCAGCAACATACAAATTGTTGTCAGCATCAAGGCTCAACGAGTTGATGCTACCAAACTGGTGAAAACTCGTACCCAGCGAACTATCCCACGTACCATTAATTGGGGCCGTGCTGGGAGGTTGCTGAGCCACAGCCGTCAACAAGGTGCTCGCCATTAATCCCATTGTGATCAGGCTTAAGCTAATTAGGGTTCGAAAATGTTTACTTGCCAACACGAACTTCCTCCTACTACAACGTACCGAGATGCTTTACTATACGCCAGCTAGTGAGTTTTGTGCGCACGATCTCATAATAATCTAGCTAGCTAATATATTGAGAGGAAGCATGGCTATGGGCTATGTAGAATGATTCATTGGCTTGGCAATCGTGTCCCCTCACCCCCCAGCCCCCTCTCCCACGAAAACGCGGGCGAGGGGGAGCACCCATTTTCACCACGCTGTGTGGTAGAACCACGGCGTTAAAGCCCCTCGCCCGCGCCACGGGAGAGGGGTTGGGGTGAGGGGATCAGGCGGTGGTTAACCTGATGTACCAGTACACCATTCTTCGCGCTCTTCGTGTGCTTCGCGGTTTCTCCCCTTCGTGGATCAATACCTTAACGCAGCGGCGCAGAGAATCAATGACTATTGGCTTTCGGAACGATTTTGGAGCTTATAAAGATGCAGCAACGAAACCCTAATCTCGACCAAATCATGGTTATCATTGAACACCCTCATGGCGCTATTGAAGCACCTCTGACCGAATGGATACGCATTGGGCCAAGTTCACGACCACTCCTTCGCCCAAGCGCAGCGTATGATCAACGAACGGGCGCAAGCTTGCCACTCAGCGTCATTCCCTTGCAATATCGCAATACCTTGCTATCACGTTTGCTGGTTCGATTGAAGGTCTTGCCAAGGCCATGGCCAAAATGAATGATGAAGGATGAAAACAAAAGTCAACAGCCTGTAGCCTATAGCCATTCTTCGCGTTCTTCGTGTGCTTCGCGGTTTCTCCCCTTCGTGGATCAATACCTTAACGCAGCGGCGCAGAGCCATCAAATTATGAAGGATGAATTATGAATGATGAAGCTCGATTATTCGTGTAGTTCGGACAATTCGTGGCTAAAAACAGCCTTCGCGGCCTTCGTGCGCTTCGTGGTTTCTCCCCTTCGTGCGCTTCATGTCCTTAGTGGATCAAAACCCGATCCCCAATCCCCATCAACCGATCCCCAATATGGTATGATGACTGACATTATCCGCGATTGAATGCCGCAGGAAGATACATGTCAAGCTCAACTCAGGCCACCCCAATCGAAATCTATCGCCAACGCAGCGCTAGCTATCAAGCAGCATTAACCCAACTCCGCCAACGCTCCGATCGCTTTGCCAATCTGCGCTTGCTCTTATTTGGTGCTGCCCTCTTTGCCGTGATTTTTGGCTTTGCCAACGCTCCGTGGTGGTTTGGCGTAGCGGCAGCATTGTTGGTTGGCTTTGTTTGGATGTTGATTCAGCATAATGCAGTTGAAGAACAACGCCAACGCACTGAAGCGCTGTATCAATTAAATCAATTTGGGGTGCTACGCTTAGAGCGCGATTGGACCAATTTGCCTTTGCGCCTGCCAAGCCTGGAAATTCCCGCCGATTCCTACGCCAACGATTTAGATTTGGTTGGGCGGGCTTCGTTGCTGCACTTGCTTGGCCATCTGCCCACCGCCTTGGGCTTGGATACGCTGCTAACTTGGCTTTTGGCTCCTGCGCAACCAACCACGATTAAGGCTCGCCAACAGGCGATTGCTGAGCTAGCCCAAAACGTGCAATTTCGCGAAGAATTACACGTCGCGGCGCACCATGTCAGCGCCGAACGCCAAGATTTTGAGCAATTTTTGCTTTGGACAGAACAGCCAGCACGTGTACTCAGCCGTATGTGGGTGGTTTGGCTTGCTCGTTTGTTGCCAATTGGGCCAATTGCTGGCTTGGTCGCCTATTTGGCGGGCTGGACGAATGTGCCCTACTGGTTAATTTTATTTATTTTCAACATCATCGTGAGCAATGGCTTAGGCTTGTGGGCCAATCAGGTGATTATGGCGGTGAGTGCGCGGCGCAAAGGCTTTGCTGGCTTCGGCGCGCTGTTTCGGGCCATCAACGAGCCACAATTTCAGGCAGCATTGTTGCACCAAGCGCAAAGCCAATTAACTGCCAACGGCGTGCGTGCCGATCAGCAAATGGCCCGTTTAAGTCGCTTGCTGAGCCTCGCCGATCAGCGATTTAGCTATTTTTATATTGTGCTGCAAGGCTTTAGCCTGTGGAATATTCACATTGGCTGGTTGTTGGAACGCTGGCAACGCGACGTGCGTGGCCAAGCTCGCAACTGGCTCACAACCTTGGGCGAGGTTGAATCCTTGGCGGCACTCGCCACCTTGCAGGCCGACCATCCAAACTGGAGCCAAGCCCAAATCCATGGCCCTGATCAGGTTATCGCAACTGGCATGGCCCATCCCTTGTTGCGCCCCGATAAAGCCGTTGCCAACGATTTGAGCATCGGGCCAGCAGGCACGCTATTTTTAATCACTGGCTCGAATATGGCGGGCAAAAGCACCTTGATGCGCGCCATCGGCCTGAATATTGTGCTAGCCCAAACTGGCAGCGTCGTCTGTGCCAGCAATTTGCAACTTCCAGTGCTGCGCTTGGCCACCAGCATGCGCATCAACGACTCGCTTGAACAAGGTGTTTCGTACTATATGGCTGAATTGCTGCGGCTCAAAATGGTCTTGAATGAAGTTGAGCAAGCTCGGGCAGATGGCCAAAAAGCCTTGTTTTTGTTGGATGAAATTTTACATGGCACCAACACTCGCGAGCGAACCGTTGCGGCGCGCCATATTATTGCCCGCTTGATTGGCTTGGGCGCAATTGGCGCGGTTTCAACCCACGATTTATCGCTGGCAACCGCTCCCGATATTGCCGCCATCAGCCAGCCGTGGTATCTCACCGAGCACTTTGAGCGCGACGAGAACGGCCCAACCATGACCTTCGATTATCAATTGCGGGCTGGCTTAGCGCCAAGCACCAACGCGCTCAAATTAATGGAAATCGTAGGCTTAGTTGATCAAGATGTGCCGTTGAGTGCCGCCACTAGCGAGTAGGTTTCGCATGCGCCGTTTGTTCGATATTCTGGCAATTTGCATTCTGTTGGGCTATGCTTGGCTAGCAACCCGCAGCCAAGGCGGCGCTGATGATCCGGTGTGGCAGCGCGCCAAGGCGCGTGGCGTTTTGGTGGTTGGCACCGATTTTGGCTTTCTACCATTTGCCCAATTGGATGGCCAAACGCCAATCGGCTACGATGTTGATCTTGTCGAAGAATTGGCGCGGCGGCTCGATTTAGAGGTTGAGTGGCGGCAAATTGGCTATGATGGCTTGTTTCCGGCGATTGATCCGGCCAACCCCAATCAAGTTGATCTGATTGCAGCGGGCATTATTCAAAATCCCGCCGAGGCTTGGCGCGCCCGTTATAGCCAAGCCTACCTCGATGGCGGCCAACAATTATTGGTCAGTAACACCAATCCCATCACCCAACAAAGCCAATTAAGCGGCTTGATTGCGGTGCAACTTGGCTCGCCAGGCGAGAGCCTTGCCCGCCAATTGTTCAACCCCCAACGTATCGCCAACAGCCCCTATACCGAAATCGCCGCCGCCGATCAAGTGGTGCGTGGCTTTGCTGATGGTGCGATTGTCAGCAATTTAACGGCCTTAGAAACCAATAATCGCCAGCAAACGCGCACCCTTGCCAGCCTCAGCTACGAGCCATTTGTGCTGGCGATGCCAATCACCGCCTACGAATTGCACAATCAAATTAACCGCGAGCTTGGCCAACTCCACGCCGAGGGCTGGATCGCCAAGCTCAATCAAAAATGGTTTCCCTAACGCAAACGCGCCACGAGTGTGCTGACCCCAATCACCAAGAAAATAATTAACCCAATATTGAAACCAACTGCAAAAAAAGCCGCCAGAATCGCCCCTAGTGCAAAGGCCCCAGCCCCAGCAATCTGCATCACTAAGCCCCGTTTCCGCGTGGCCCAATCGATCACCCGCATAATTGTTTCGCCAATCACAGCGCCCATAAAAAAGAAGAGAAACAGCGGGAAAAAGCTACAAATATAGGCTCCAATTCCACCAATCACAAGGCTAATCGCCCCAGCCTTCACTGCATCAAGCGGCTCAACTTGGTAAATTGGCGAACGGCGCTCTTTACGACATTCAGGGCAAATAAAGCCAACTGGCGTGCGTTCGCTGCATTTCGAGCAAATTGGCCGCGCACATTGAATACAGCGCAAGCCGGTTTCGATCGTTGGGTGGCGATAGCAATACAGCGTTTCGCTGGTTGGAGCCATCAACGGCGTTGGATCGATCGGCGGCACATTCACCGCTGGATGCGGATTGGCCGCGCCACTTTTGAGTGCCGCCAAAGCACCTTGAGCCGCAATATTCTCTGGTTCTAGCTTCAGGGCTTGTTCAAGCAATAAACGCCGCTCGTTAAATGTGCCGACCACTTCGGCCAAGGCAAGCAACACATTAACATCATTAGGTGCAATTCGATTGGCTTTGCGCAACGCATTGCGGGCAGCAGTTTTATCGCCGCGCTGAGCAGCCTCGCGTCCAGCGCTGAGTAACGTTCCTACATCATCAATTTGTTCAAGATCAAGCACAAAAATTCCCCTTTCATGGCCTCCACAACCATCCAGCGCACGAGTATCCGCGTAGCATGGCATAGAATGCGCTTATTAGCGTGCATGATACCGTTTTTTTGGTTGTTTGAGGAATATTTCCATGCGAATTGTTGTGATTGGTAGTGGGTTTGGCGGTTTGGGCGCAGCTATTCGGTTACAGGCCAAAGGCCACGAGGTAACGATTGTCGAGAAACGCGATAAACCAGGCGGTCGCGCTTATGTCTACGAACAAGATGGTTTTAAATTCGATGGCGGGCCAACAGTTATCACCGCGCCATTTATGATCGACGATTTATTTACCTTGGCCGGCCGCAAAACCGAAGATTATGTCACGATGATGCCAGTTTCGCCGTTTTACCGCATCTTTTTCCACGATCAAAGCCATTTTGATTATTCCGACGATTTGCCAAGCATGGTGCGCCAAATTCGCGAATGGAATCCAGACGATGTTGATGGCTATTTGGAATTTGTGCGCCGCGCCGAGCAGATTTTCAACAAAGGCTTCACCGAATTAGCCGATCAGCCATTTTTGAAATTAACCGATATGCTCAAAATTGTGCCCGATATGGTCAAACTTGAATCGTATCGCACGGTTTATGGCTTTGTTTCCAAATTTGTGCAAGATGAACGTTTGCGCCAAGTGCTGAGCTTTCACCCGCTGCTGGTCGGTGGCAATCCCTTCCAAACCACCAGCATCTACACCTTAATCAACTTCCTCGAACGCAAATGGGGCGTGTGGTTTGCCAAAGGCGGCACTGGGGCCTTAGTGCAGGCCTTGGTCAAATTATTCGAAGATTTGGGCGGCAAACTCGAACTTAATCGCGATGTAGCCGAAATTACCACCTACAACGGCAAAGCCACCGGTGTGCGCCTACGCGATGGCAGCGAAATCAAAGCCGATGCGGTGGTGTGTAATAGCGAAGTTGCTTGGGCCTACCAAAACCTCTTGCCGAGCAGCCTGCGCAAAAAATACACCGACCGCAAATTGGCCCGCATGCGCTATTCAATGTCGCTCGTGGTGATTTATTTTGGCACCGATCGGCAATATCGCGGCCAAGATGGGCCAAAACTTGCCCATCACGACATTATTTTGGGGCCACGCTACCAGCCATTGCTTGATGATATTTTTACTAAAAAGCAGCTAGCTGATGATTTCTCGCTGTATTTGCACATGCCAACTTTGACCGATCCATCGTTAGCTCCAGAAGGTTGCGAAGCGTTTTATGTGCTCTCGCCAGTGCCGCACCTTGGATCGGGCACCGATTGGCGGCAGGCAGCTAAGCCCTATCGCGACCGGATTATGAACTTTTTGGAAGAACGCTATTTGCCCAATTTATCCAAGCATATTGTGAGCGAGCATATGATTACACCCTTGCACTTTGCCGAAACCCTGAACAGTTACCAAGGTAGTGCCTTCTCGGTCGAGCCAATTCTGACCCAATCGGCATGGTTCCGCCCGCACAACCGCTCGGAAGAAATTCCCAATCTCTATTTTGTCGGTGCTGGCACGCACCCAGGCGCAGGCTTGCCCGGTGTGCTATCAAGCGCCAAAATCGTCGAAGATTTAATTGGAGCATAGATTTTTGTTCCCTCACCCCAACCCCTCTCCCGTCCAACGGGCGAGGGGCTTTTTCGTTTAGCGATGCGCTCGATCCCCTCACCCCAGCCCCCTCTCCCGTCCAACAGGCGAGGGGCTTTAACTCTATGGTTCATCAGCAATTCGTCAGCAAAAACGGATGCTCCCCCTCGCCTCGCGGGCGGGAGAGGGGGCTGGGGGGTGAGGGGGTAGGTTGGTAAGATTCCCTCACCCCAACCCCTCTCCCGTCCAACGTTTAAGGGCGGACAGGGACGCGTAAACAGGGGATACAGAACGACCTCAGGTTGGTATACTGGATGGTGCAAACC
>NZ_JBHUPY010000032.1:0-5164 GCF_042688385.1 Herpetosiphon sp. NSE202
CAATTGGTTGCCTACATTGTGCCCGAGCAGGCACCACTCAACCCAAGCCAGGTGCGTGCGGCGCTGCAAACGCACCTGCCAGCGCATATGCTCCCCAGCTTGTGGGTAGAACTCGCAGCCATGCCGTTATCGCCCAATGGCAAGGTTGATCGTCGCCAATTGCCAGCACCAGAGCAGACGCTTCAACGCAGCCAGGCCTTTGTTGCGCCTCGCACCCAAACCGAGGAAATCGTGGCAGGCATTTGGACGAATGTCTTGGGGGTTGATCAGGTCGGCATTCACGATAATTTCTTTGAGCTTGGCGGCGATTCAATTCGCAGCATTCAAATTCGCTCCCAGGCGGTCAAAGCTGGGCTAAACCTGACGATTGAGCAGCTTTTTCGCGCCCCAACAATTGAGCAATTAGCGCGGCTGCTTCAGCATGAACATCCCCAAACAGCCCACGTGGCAACTGAACCGTTTAGCCTGATTAGCCCTGATGACCACCAAGCCTTGGGTAGCGATGTTGAGGATGCCTATCCACTCAGCACGTTGCAAGCAGGGATGCTATTCCATAGCCAGTGGAATCCCGACTCAGCAACCTACCACGATGTATTTAGTGCGCACTTGGAACTCCCGTTTGATCACGCCAGTTTTGAGCAAGCGATCACCCAACTGAGCCAACAGCATCCGTTGTTACGCACTGCATTCGATCTGATCAACTATAGCGTGCCGTTACAATTAGTTTATCGGCAGGCGCACATTCCCGTTACGGTGATTGATCTCCGTAGTCAATCAGATGCGCAACAACAGGTCAGTTTGGCCGCTTGGCAAGCTCATGAAAAACAACAAGCCTTCGATTGGCAGCAAGCGCCACTGGTGCGAATATTTATTCATCGCCGCCGAGACCATCAGCTGCAATTTAGCCTGAGTTTCCACCATGCCGTGCTTGATGGCTGGAGTGTGGCTTCAATGCTCACCGAGCTATTCCGACTTTATTTAAGCAGCTTGGATGCCCAGCCAATCACCATCAGCGCACCACAAAGCCACTATCGCGAGTTTATTGCCCGCGAACAACAGGCCTTAACCGATCACGCCAATCAACAGTATTGGGCGAAGCACTTAGCGGAGAGCACGATTACGCCGTTGCCACGTTGGCATACCCAACCGCAACCGCCATCGACCCGTGACAGTACGCTGGTGCATGTTCCAATCAGCCCAGCAATCGCCCATGGTTTAGGCACAATTGCCCGCAATTTAGGCGTTCCAATTAAAAGTGTGCTTTTTGCCGCCCATGTTCGGGCAATCGCCATGCTTACAGGCCAGCGCGATCTGATTACCGGGATGGTTGCCAATGGGCGCTTGGAAATCGAAGACGGCGAACGGGTGCTTGGGCTGTTTTTGAACACCCTGCCAATGCGTATGACCTTAAATGACGGCACTTGGCACGATCTCGTCAAGGCCGCATTTGAAGCTGAACACAGTGCTTTAGGTTTTCGGCATTATCCGCTAGCCGAAATTCAACGCCAGCATGGTGGTCAACAATTATTCGATACCCTGTTCAATTACACCAATTTCCATGTTTACCAAGCCTTGGAAGGCCAAGTTAAGCTGCTTGGGGGCGATTTCTTTGAGCAAACAAATTTCGGCTTGACCGCGAATTTCACTGCTGATGCTGCTGCCAGTAGCGTCCGCTTAAGCCTGCGCTACGACAATGCGATCATTGATGAGCAGCAAATTGCCTCGATTAAAGACTATTACCTCGCAATTCTTACTGCCATGGCTAGCCAACCGCAGGCCAAGTATTTTGCGTCATGCCTACTCAGCGCAGCTGAACAAGCACAGTTTGATGCCTGGAATACGACTGAGCAACCAAGCCTGTTGACCGATGTCGGGATTCATGAATTGTTTAGCCACCAAGCAAAGCACACTCCTGAGGCGATTGCGCTTCGCTTGGATGAGCAGCAATTGACCTATGCCGAACTTGATCAGCGCAGTAGCCAACTCGCCAATTATCTGCAAAGCCATGGGATTGGCCAAGAAGCGCTCGTTGGGGTGTGTTTAGAGCGTTCATTCGATCTTCTCATCAGTTTATTGGCTATTTTGAAAGCCGGCGCAGTTTATGTGCCGCTTGATCCGAGCTATCCCGCTGAGCGCCTGCAATTCATCCTCGACGATGCAACAGTAGGCTTGGTTTTAACCCATCAACGATTTTTGCCACTCATCGCCCATGCTGGCTCGCACGTACTCGCTTTAGATGATCAAGCGTGGCAATCTGAACTTGATAGCTATCCCAGCCACCACTATCCCAGCCAAGCGGGCGGCGATCAACTGGCCTATATGATCTATACCTCTGGCTCAACTGGCCGACCAAAAGGGGTTATGAACAGTCATCGGGCAGTCTTGAACCGCTTAAATTGGGGCCAACAAACCTATCAATTAAAGCCAATTGATCGGGTATTACAAAAAACGCCATTTAGTTTTGATGTTTCAGTTTGGGAATTGTTCTGGCCACTGCTCAGCGGAGCGCAATTGGTTTTGGCGCAACCTGAAGGCCATAAAGATCCTGAATACTTGTTGGCAGTAATCAAGCAGCAGCAGATTAGCACCGTGCACTTTGTGCCATCAATGTTACAGGCATTTCTGCAACTACCAAACATTGAACAATGCACGAGTTTGCGCCAAGTGTTTTGTAGTGGCGAAGCCCTACCTGCCGAGGCAGCGACCCAGGTGTTAAGGCGCTTACCAAATATTCAGCTGCACAACTTGTATGGGCCAACCGAGGCCGCGATTGAAGTCACCTATTGGACTGCACCAAAACAGCAGGTAATTGAGCGGGTGCCAATCGGCAGGCCAATCGCCAATATTACAATGCATATTCTGGATAAACAACTCCATCCAGTGCCCATTGGCGTTGCCGGCGATCTGTATATTGCGGGCGTGGGGTTAGCGCGGGGCTATCATAATCGAGCAGGATTAACCGCCGAATCCTTTATTCCGAATCCCTATGGTGACGCAGGTAGTCGCATGTATCGCACTGGCGATTTAGCACGCTATACGCTTGATGGAAACATAGAATATCTTGGCCGGAGCGATCACCAAGTCAAAATTCGTGGTTTCCGGATTGAGCTTGGCGAAATTGAAGCGGCACTTTGCCAACATCCCTTGATTCATGATGCAGTGGTCATTGTTGATCAAGGCTTGTTAGCCGATGGCAGCCAAAGCCAGCGCTTAATTGCCTATGTCATTGCCGCTGACGAAAATCAACCAAGCTCCGCAGAACTGCGAGCAAGCCTCAGCCAAACGCTGCCTGAGCATATGATTCCCAATATGGTTATGCCGCTGGCAACCTTCCCCTTGACCCCAAGCGGCAAGCTTGATCGACGAGCCCTACCCAAACCAACGCCAGTCGTTGAGCAAGTGGTGTATCAAGCGCCTCGCAATGAACACGAAACGAATATCGCCGCGATTTGGAGTCAGGTATTGAATTTGCCGCAAATAAGTATCGATAGTTCTTTCTTTGAACTTGGCGGCCATTCCTTATTGGCAACCCAAGTGGTTTCACGCATCAACCATGAGTATGGGAGCGCCATATCGCTACGGCAATTCTTTACAACCCCCACCATTGCAGGGCTTGCCGCTTATCTTGATCAGCAACATCCAATCGAGCCTGCTACGAAGCAAGTCATTCCAATAGCCTCACGCGATCAGGCGTTACCCTTATCATTTGCCCAGCAGCGGCTGTGGTTTTTCGATCAATTTGAGCCAAATACAGCCCACTACACCATTCCAGTAGCTGTACGCCTCCAAGGCCAACTCAATCTAGCGGTGCTTGAACAAAGCTTGAGCGAAATTATTCGTCGCCACGAAATTTTGCGCACAATTCTGCCAACGATTGATGGCCAAGCGATACAACAGATTCTTCCCGCCCAACCATGGACGGTGCCAACGCTTGATTTGAGCCATCTCGACCAAGCCGAACAGGCATCTGAGGTTGAACGTTTTGGCCAGCAGTTGCTCCAGCAGCCGTTTGATTTGGCCAAGGGGCCATTATTGCGCACCCACCTGCTTCGTTTAGGTTCCGATGAACAAATCTTTTTGGTCAACATCCATCATAGCGTAACTGATGGCTGGTCGATGGGGATTTTTATCGATGAGCTAACAACGTTGTACGGGGCATTCCTGCGCGGCCAAGCCTCACCTTTAGCCGAACTACCAATTCAATATGCTGATTTTACCGTTTGGCAACGCAATTGGCTGCAAGGCCTTCAGGTTGAACAACAATTAAACTACTGGAAAACCCAACTAACTGGCACCAGTGCGCTTGATTTACCAACTGATCGAACTCGTCCAGCGATCCAGACATTTAACGGCGCTGAACAACGGTTTAGCTTAAATAGTGCGCTCAGTAGCGCACTCCGCGCACTAAGCCAGCAAGCTGGTTGTACCCTGTTTATGACTTTGTTGGCAGGCTTCCAGACTTTGTTATTCCGCTATAGCCACCAAACCGATATTGCTGTCGGTTCGCCAATTGCCAATCGAACCAGCCCAGAATTAGAACGCTTGATTGGCTTTTTTGCGAATACGCTGGTGTTTCGCAGTAATTTGGCGGGCAATCCACGCTTCTCCGATCTGTTGCAACAGGTTCGTGAGGTGGCGCTTGAGGCCTATGCCCATCAAGATATTCCCTTTGAGCAAGTGGTTGATGCCATTCAGCCCGAACGCAATCTCAGTCGCCAAGCCTTATTCCAAGTGATGTTTGTGCTGCAAAATATGCCAGCCCGTGGGCTTGAATTTGGCGATTTACAGCTCTCAGCTGTGGCGCAAAGCCAAACAATTGCCAACTTCGATCTCACCCTGACCATGCAGGATAGCCCTGATGGTTTAGTTGGGGTCTTGAATTACAACAGTGATCTCTTTGAGGCTAGCACAATCGAGCGCATGATTGGCCATTTTCATCACCTGCTCAGAGCGATTATCGCCAAACCAGATCAACCAATTGCGCAGCTTGAGCTGATGTCGAGCAGCGAATATGATTATTTGATCAACCGCATCAATGATACAGCCCAAGCCATCCCGCAGCCATTCTTGCCAGCTTGGTTTGAGCAACAAGCCAACCGCACGCCGGAAGCGATTGCCGTGCGGTTTGGCGATCAGTGCTTAAGCTATGCCGAGCTTGATCACC
>NZ_JBHUPY010000033.1:0-3013 GCF_042688385.1 Herpetosiphon sp. NSE202
TGCCGACGCGCGGCAACCGATGATCGCTTGGCTTTCTGCGGGTGTCTGCTCTACCGTTCACACGGCCTCCACAGCACCCCAGTTGTCCGCCTCGTCTCGACGGTGCCTCTCGTACATTCCTGCACATGGATGACTGATCTTGTGGCCGGTTTCCCACTTAGATGCTGTCAGCGGTTCTCCGTCCCAGACGTAGCTACCGAGCCTTGCGGGTCGTCCCACAACTCGTCCACCAGCGGTCTGTCCAGCCCGGTCCTCTCGTACTAGGGCCAGCCCCACGCAATCATCCTACGCTCACAGCGGATAGAGACCGAACTGTCTCACGACGTTCTGAACCCAGCTCGCGTGCCGCTTTCATGGGCGAACAGCCCAACCCTTGGGACCGACTCCAGCCCCAGGATGCGACGAGCCGACATCGAGGTGCCAAACCCCGCCGTCGATGTGAACTCTTGGGCGGGATCAGCCTGTTATCCCCGGGGTAGCTTTTATCCGTTACGCCACGGCCTTTCCACTCAGGCACGTGGGATCACTAGCGCCGACTTTCGTCCCTGCGCGGCCTGTTTGCCTTGCAGTCAAGCAGGTTTCTGCGCTTGCACGCCCCAGCCGGTTGCCATCCGGCCTGAACCTACCTTTGCGCGCCTCCGTTACTTTTTGGGAGGCGACCGCCCCAGTCAAACTACCCACCAGCCACCGTCCCCTTACCAGCTTCATGGTCAAGGGTGAGGCGCATATCTGTCGCAGAGTGGTATTTCACCGTTGCCTCCACCAGACCCGCAAGTCCGGCTTCCCAGGCTCCCACCTATCCTACGCAGCGCCACACACGCGCCGATGGCAAGCTGTAGTCAAGCTCCACGGGGTCTTTTTGTCCTGCTGCGAGTAGGCCGCATCTTCACGGCCCTTGCAATTTCACCGAGCTCCCGGTTGAGACAGCGCCCAGATCGTTCTACCTTTCGTGCGGGTCGGAACTTACCCGACAAGGAATTTCGCTACCTTAGGACCGTTATAGTTACGGCCGCCGTTTACTGGGGCTTCGGTTCACCGCTTGCACAGCTCCCCTTAACCTTCCAGCACTGGGCAGGTGTCAGCCGGTATACGTCCGCTGTTTCGCGTTCGCACCGACCTGTGTTTTTGTTAAACAGTCGCCTGGGCCTCTTTGCTGCGACTCGCCAGATGCTCCACCCGTATGGGCTTCACCCCAGCGAGCACCCCTTTTCCCGAAGTTACGGGGTCATTCGTGCCGAGTTCCTTAACCGGGATTCGCTCGTCCACCTTGGTCTCCTCGACCTGTCTACCTGTGTCGGTGTGCGGTACGGGCACACCCAGTCCTCCGTGCCCAAGCCTTTCGCGGCTGCCTAGGTCCATCCGACTCGCGATTTCCCGAAGGAGACCACTCGTACTTGCTTCTCGGTCAACGGACTGTGGGATTTGCCACACAATCCTCCCTACCAGCGTGAACGACGCTCGTCTCGTCGCTCGGATTCCCCATCAGCATCTCAGTCACGTGCAAACGTTCTGGGTGTGGTCGCCGATTATCAACGGCGTGTCCATCAGCTACGGCTCGCGCCCTCGCCTTAGGCCCGACTTCCCCGCCGCGGAGTGCCCGTGCGGCGGAACCCTTAGACTTTCGGTGGAGGGGGTTCTCACCCCTCGTATCGTTACTCATACCGACATTCGCACTTGTGGTCGCTCCACGGGTTGCGCTTCCGCGCCCGCTTCAGTGCCCCCACAACGCTCCCCTACCATACAATCGATGATTGTATCCCGCGCTTCGGTGATCGACTTAGCCCCGGTGGATTGTCGATGCAACCGGACTAAACCAGTGAGCTGTTACGCACTCTTTCAAGGGTGGCTGCTTCTAAGCCAACCTCCTGGTTGTCTGCGTCCGATCACGCCCTTGCCCACTGAGCCGATACTTCGGGACCTTAGCGGCGGGTCTGGGTTGTTGCCCTCTTGACGATGAATGTTCGCACCCACCGTCTCACTCGTGGTGTAGGCTGCTGGTATTCCCAGTTTGCCAGCGCTTGGTAAGGCTCGCGCCCCCCGCACGCCAACAGCGCTTTACCCCCAGCAGCCCCAATCCACGGCTGTACCTCAATACATTTCGGGGAGAACCAGCTATCTCCAGGTTCGATTGGAATTTCTCCGCTACCCACAGTTCATCCAAGCCCTTTGTAACGGACACTAGTTCGACCTTCCACGACCTGTTACGGTCGCTTCAGTCTGACCATGGGTTGCTCACCTGGTTTCGGGTCTACCCTATGCGACCAAACGCCCTATTCAGACTCGCTGTCGCTCTGGCTCCGGCTGTTGCTGCCTTAACCTGCCACATGGGGTAACTCGTCGGTTCATACTCCAAAAGGCACGCGGTTAGCTTGCGCCTCCCACGGTTTGTCTGCGAGCAATTTCAGGATCTGTTTCACTCCCTTCGCCAGGGTGCTTTTCACCGTTCCCTCACGGTACTCTGCGCTATCGGTCGCCCACGATATTCTGCCTTGGAGTGTGGTCACCCCGGCTTCCGACGGGATTTCGCGTGTCCCGTCGTACTTGAGATCCCTCGCGTAAGTGCCAGCAGTGTCGGGTACGGGACTCTCACCCGCTCTGGTTGGCCGTTCCAGGGCCATTCCCCTACCACTGGCATTGGTAACTTACTGCGTGGAAGGACATCCACGCCTGGAGGTCTCGCAACCCGCCCCACGCAACGCTGTCCTGCTTTGACACGTGGGTCGTTTAGGCTTGTCCCGGTTCGCTCGCCGCTACTTCGGGAATCGTTTCTGTTCCTCGGGGTACGTGAGATGTTTCAGTTCCCCCGGTGCCCTTCCGCACGCCTATAGATTCAGCGTGGGATCACCACCCATCACGGTGGTGGGGTTGCCCCATTCGGAGATGGTAGGGTCGCAGCCTGACTCCGGCTCGCCTACCCGTTTCGGCGGGAGTCCCCGTCCTTCATCGGTCGTGTGCGCCTAGGCATCCATCACTCGCATTCCTGCTGATCATCGGTCGTCGCGCCTCGGCAGCG
>NZ_JBHUPY010000035.1:0-1561 GCF_042688385.1 Herpetosiphon sp. NSE202
CCCTCTGTGCTAACATAGGTGAGACAGATCTGGTGTATCCATCTTAAGTCGAGGGCCGGAAGGAGCTTCCATGGCCAGTAAAAAACCAACACCCGACCAGACCACCAATGACCCCGAAGTCCGGCCCAAAGCTGCCCGCACCCACTGGAGTGCCCGCGACCGCCTGCGCATTCTGGCCGCTGCCGATGCGTGCGCCCCCGGCGAACTTGGAGCCCTGATGCGCCGCGAAGGCATTTACTCCTCGCACCTCGCCCGCTGGCGACGACAACGGGCCGAGGGTGAACTGGCCGCGCTCACGCCCAAACGCAAGGCCGCACCCACGCCCGAAGCCCAGCGCCAGACCGCCGAATTGGCTCGCCTCCGCCGTGAAAACCAGCGGCTCCAGGCCAAACTCGCCCAAGCCGAGGTGATCATCGATGTGCAAAAAAAGCTTGCAACCCTGTTGGGGATCACGCTCCCAGCGCCGCCGACCGACGTTCAGGATTAATCATGGCCGTCGCCGATTTGGCTCCGACCGTGGGCATTGCGGCGGCATGTCGGGCACTCGGTGTCCCGCGCAGCACCGTCTATCGTGCCGCTCAGCCCGCTCCCGCAGCGGTTCCTCGTCGTCGGCCCGCCCGTGCGCTCACGCCGGATGAGGTCGTCCATATCCGTACCGTGCTCAACAGTGACCGCTTTGCTGACTGCACGCCGCGCCAGATCTACGCCACCTTGCTCGATGAAGGAACCTATCTCTGTCATTGGCGCACGATGTACCGCATTTTGGCCGCCCATCGCGAAGTGCGGGAACGCCGCAACCAGCTGCGCCACCCGACCTATGCTGCGCCGGAATTGTTGGCCACGGGGCCAAACCAGCTCTGGAGTTGGGATATCACCAAGTTTAAAGGCCCGACCACGTGGTCATATTTCTATGCCTATGTGATTCTGGATGTCTTCAGCCGCTGCATCGTGGGCTGGATGGTGATGGATCGCGAATCGGCAGCCTTGGCCGAGCAGTGTATCGCCGAAACCTACCATCGCGAGGGCATTCAGACGAACCAACTCACGCTGCATGCCGACAATGGCAGTGCCATGACCGCCAAGCCGGTGGCCCAATTGCTCGCCGATTTGGGCGTGACCAAAACCCATAGCCGCCCACACGTCGCGAACGACAATCCGTACTCCGAAGCGCAGTTCAAGACCACCAAGTATCGGCCTGATTTTCCCGATCGGTTTGGCAGTCTCATCGATGCGCGGGCGTGGATGCGGGCGTTTGTGCAGTGGTACAACCACGACCATTGCCACAGTGGGATTGGCTTGCTGCCACCAGCAGTGGTGCATCGTGGGCAGGCCACCGCCATGACGACGGCGCGGCAGCAGGTGCTGGCGACGGCCTATGCGACCCATCCCGAACGCTTTGTGCGGGGAACACCGCGCCCACCGCGTGTGCCGCAGGCCGTGTGGATTAACCGCCCAGCTGGGCCAGCTGATCCGTCGATCGCGGCGGCATTGCGCGAATAATCCTTCTTTAATCGCCCGTTTGCTGCGTTGTCATCTGTTTCACCGTGTTTGACACATTCCG
>NZ_JBHUPY010000036.1:0-1312 GCF_042688385.1 Herpetosiphon sp. NSE202
GTTTAAGGGCGGACAGGGACGCGTAAACAGGGGATACAGAACGACCTCAGGTTGGTATACTGGATGGTGCAAACCATATCCGCTCACCAGCCGAGGTCGTATGCCGAGTATACCAGCCCTTGCCCACTGGATCAACACCATCCTGCTGACCGCCATGCCCACCCTCTCGCCCTGGACCGCTCGTCGGCTCACCGATTGGCTCGTCAGTATCCTGCTTATGCACTCCATTACCACCCGCGTCGTGGCATGGGGCTGTGCCCTTGGCGTGTCCACCGCTGCCCGCGCTGCCAGTCACGAACGGCGTCTGCGCCGCACCTATCGGGATGCACAGCTGTCGTGGTCGCTGCATCGGGCTATCCTGACCACCACCCTGCGCTTCGCCCCTGCCGAACCGGTCACCGTCATCATCGATGAAACCACCCACACCGATCACTGGACACTGCTCACTGCTGCCCTCTGGTATCACGGACGCGCCATTCCGCTCGCCTGGGTGCTCCATCCCGGCAACACCCGCCGCGCCACCGCCTTCTGGACGGATACCGCTACCCTACTCGATCGCGTGCGCGCGGTCATCCCCGCAACCACACCCGTCATCGTGGTCGCCGATCGGGCCTTTGGCTGTCCGGTGTTTACCGATCAGGTGGCAGCGCACGGCTGGAGCTGGGTTGTGCGCGTCCAAGGCCATACCCGGCTGCTGCTGCGGGGCCATACGGAAGTCCCGATCCGCACGCTGGTGGCGCGCAGGCAGCAGGTGGCGCGCCGTGGGCAGGCCTTCAAGAAGGCGGGCTGGCGGACGGTGACGGTAGTGGCGGAGTGGGCCGCCAGCGCGCAGGAACCGTTGCTGCTGGTGAGTAATCTGGCAGACATTGGCATGATCCGGCATGGCTATGGGCGACGGTCTGCGATCGAAGCGCTGTTTCGGGATTGGAAAACGGGCGGCTGGCAGTGGGAGGCGAGCCAGTCGCGGAGCCAGCCGACGCAGGAGGCGCTGGTGCTGGGCATGGCGATCGCGACGGTGCTGGTACTGCTGGTCGGGACGGCGGAGGCGCAGGACGTGCTGGCCGACCGCGGGGATCGCCCCAGCCCGCGCCGCCCATGGGCGGCGCGAGAAAGTCTGTTTCGATTGGGACGGTATGGGGTGCTGCGCTGGCTGTGGACGGGGACGATGCCCGCGCTGGGCGCGGGGTTGTCGCTGGCGGGAACCGTGTTCCACGAACGATGGGCAACGACCGTGACGCGGGGTGGCCGGCTCGGGACGGCTATCCCCTAACACTTAATTACTACCCATTCCCCAACCTGTCCGCCCTTAAAC
>NZ_JBHUPY010000037.1:0-935 GCF_042688385.1 Herpetosiphon sp. NSE202
TTCAAGCCTTGTTCGATAGCAACCGGAACGATCAACTCCACCGTCATTTGGATGTTGTCGCCTGGCATCACCATTTCCACGCCTTCGGGCAAGCCAATCGCACCCGTCACGTCCGTCGTCCGAACGTAAAACTGTGGGCGATAGCCACTGAAGAATGGGCTGTGGCGGCCACCTTCTTCTTTCTTCAACACGTACACTTCGGCTTTGAACTTGGTATGGGGTTTGATCGAGCCTGGCTTTGCCAAGACTTGACCGCGTTCCACGTCCGTCCGTTCAATCCCGCGCAAGAGTGCCCCCACGTTGTCGCCGGCGCGACCTTCGTCCAGCAACTTCTTGAACATTTCCACCCCGGTCACGGCGGTGGTGCGTACGTCTGGTCCCATCCCGATGATTTCAATCGTATCGCCAACTTTGACGATCCCGCGTTCGATCCGACCGGTCACCACAGTACCGCGGCCTTTGATCGAGAACACGTCTTCGATGGGCATCAAGAATGGTTTGTCGATGGCGCGTTCTGGCGTTGGGATATAGTCGTCAACCGCTTGCATCAATTCTTGGATTGATTGATACTCTGGTTGGCTCGCATCGGTTGATGCGCTATCCAATGCGCCTTTCGCTGAGCCGCGCACGATCGGAATTTCGTCGCCCGGGAAGCCGTATTTGGTCAGCAACTCGCGCAATTCCATTTCGACCAGTTCGAGCAACTCAGGGTCGTCCATCATGTCGACTTTGTTCAAGAAGACCACCATCGCGGGCACTTCGACTTGGCCAGCCAAGAGGATGTGTTCGCGGGTTTGGGGCATCGGGCCGTCGGGTGCCGAGACCACCAAGATCGCACCGTCCATTTGGGCAGCGCCGGTAATCATGTTTTTGATATAGTCGGCGTGGCCTGGGCAGTCGACGTGGGCATAGTGGCGATTTTCGGTTTCGTACTC
>NZ_JBHUPY010000038.1:0-514 GCF_042688385.1 Herpetosiphon sp. NSE202
CTCGTAACTGGGACGAAGTCGTAACAAGGTAGCCGTACCGGAAGGTGTGGCTGGATCACCTCCTTTCTAGGGATACCTATCAACGAGACGTGGTGACGAAGAACAAAGATTTTGATGCAGAGAATGACCGCCGTGGCGGCAGCACCCATCAGTGGGCAAGGCTCACTGGGATTAACTAAGGGCGTATAGCTCAGCTGGTTAGAGCGCGATCCTGATAAGATCGAGGTCTCTGGTTCGAGTCCAGATACGCCCACCAGTCAATCTTTATGGTTGACGAAACCCATTGAAAATGGGGCGCTGGCGCAATTGGTAGCGCAACGGTTTTGCATACCGTAGGTTAGGAGTTCGAGTCTCCTGCGCTCCACCAGAACCTTAA
Organism: Herpetosiphon sp. NSE202; assembly: GCF_042688385.1. Lineage (NCBI taxonomy): Bacteria > Bacillati > Chloroflexota > Chloroflexia > Herpetosiphonales > Herpetosiphonaceae > Herpetosiphon > Herpetosiphon sp. NSE202. Next base: position 377 of record NZ_JBHUPY010000038.1, read on the forward strand.
CAACAGATATAGCGACAATAACTATAGTCAAGAAATTGCATCTATACAATTCAGGTTGTCACGCTGCCGAGGCGCGACGACCGATGATCAGCAGGAATGCGAGTGATGGATGCCTAGGCGCACACGACCGATGAAGGA
>NZ_JBHUPY010000004.1:0-154648 GCF_042688385.1 Herpetosiphon sp. NSE202
ACATAGAACATAGAACATAGAACATAGAACATAGAACATAGAACATAGAACATAGAACATAGAACATAGAACATAGAGGAGTTGCGCTCGAACCACATAATTAAAGCCCCTCGCCCGCGTGCAGTGGGAGAGGGGTTGGGGTGAGGGGATCTTGATTTTGACCTTATTCAAGTGGCAATTGCAACCCGCCATTATTGGCTTTATCTTTGGAGAGTTGGTCGGCATAGCGCGTGGTTTCGGGTAAACGGTATTTGGTTGTGCAGCGTAAAACCAGATCAACTGCTGTTGGAATGCTTACTCGATGGCCTGGCGAGATGTAGAGTGGCTTGGTGCCAGCGCGGGTGCGCACTACGGCCCCAATCTGTTCGCCTTTATCAAAAACCGGAACCCACGCGCCTTGCTCGTCGGGCACTGGCGCATGTTTGCCACACAAATAGCTTTTGCCAACGCCAATTGTCGGCAGATCGGTCAAAATGCCTAAGTGGGCGGCGATGCCAAAGCGGCGTGGGTGCATAATGCCCATACCATCACAGAGCAGCATATCGGGCAAGTGTTGCAATTGCTCCAACGCCGCCAAAACGGCAGGAATTTCGCGAAACGACAACAAGCCTGGAATATAGGGAAACGTGGTTGGTCGCCGTACCAAGGTTTTTTCGCTTGGCTGCAACGCTGGAAAATTCAATGTAACGATCGCTGCGCGGGTCGTTGCGCCATCATCTTCAAAGGCTGCATCAACGCCGGCGACAGTTTGTAATGGCTGGGCAAAATCATCAACGATTCGCACTTGCTGACGCAGCTGCATTTGGAGATCAATCGCTTGCTCTGGAGTTAAATCCCAGCTATGGATTTGGCTATTTGGAAAACGCTGCATTATTCCTCCGCAACCTCAGCCATGAATTGGCCGCCGCTCAGCCGCCCGATCAGTCAAGACATCGATTAATAATTCATCGTAATCGAGATGCTGCGCCAGCACAATCTGCGCGTGGGCATGGCGTTCGCGGCCTGCCTGAATAATTTCGGGCAAATCTTCGCGCACATGGCTGCCAAATTGAATAAAATAGGGCACGGCCACAACTTGCTCAAGCCCTTGGGCAATCAATCCATCAAGCGCCGCAGGGATGCTCGGTTCATTTAAATCCATAAAACAGACCTGCACAGCGGCCCATGGCGTGGTTTGGCGCACACGTTCGGCCACCGCCTGAATTGGAGCATTTGAGGCAGGTCGCGGGCTGCCATGGACTAAAATCAACAACCCTGCTTGACGATGCTCAAGCGCTGGCCATGCTTGATCGGCACGTTTTTGCACTAATTGGGCCAAGGCTGGGTGCTCGCCAAACGCCGGAGCAAGATTAAACGCCACATTCGGATAATGGGTGGCTATTTGTTCAACTTGTTGACGTAACGTGACCTGCACAAAATAGCCATCAATCAAAAAATAGGGCAGCACTGTAATTTCAGTTGCGCCCTGCTCGACCAAACGGGCGGTTGCTTGGGCCAAATCCGGCTGGCTATAATTAAGAAAGCCAGCTCCGGCCAAGCTAGCTACACCACGTTCGCGCAACCGCGCCGCCAAGCGCAGCATAGTTGCGCCCGAAGCCGCCAACAAACTGCCATGACCAATGATCAATAATCCATGCATTACAGTGCTTCCATTATTTTTGCAAAAAATCGATCATATTTTTAGCATTGGCGCGCCAAGTAGGGCTTGGATCACGCGCAACACAGGCCTGAAAATCGGCCAAGGCCTCGGCAGGCGAATCCAAATCCATATACGCCTCGGCGCGATAGCAATAGGCCATATAGCGATCAGGATGATTTTTAATCACAGCGCTAAAATCATCAACAGCTGCCTGAACTGCGTTGGCTCGCAGCGCCAAACTCCAGCGTAAATCAAACGGCTCCTCGTATTCCACGCTCCAATCCATGGCATTAACATAGGCGGCGCGGGCGGTATCCCACTTGCCATTGAGCATAGCATTATCAGCTTGGTCGATATAGATGAGCGACACGGCTGTGCGGCCAAAATATAAGACTGGATAACACAAGACCACCATTAAAAACCCAAGCACAACGACCCAGCCCAAAGGCAAGCGATGATACCAGCGTTTGCGGCTGGCGGGCAATGGTGAAAGCAGGCGTGATGGGGTGGACATAGACATTCTCCTCAAGGGTAATTTGGTTATTCGTTTAAATTAACTTGGCTAATAAAATGTTCTAAGTTGCCAAGTTTCATATCGTTCAACAACGCGCTTGGTAGCTCAATTACGCCGATTGCATGCTCATAGGCGGCGACATGCTTGAGCAACATCAAGGCAAGCACCTTGGTATGTTGCGGGCTCATCATTATCCGTGCTACTGGCTGCACACTAGCAGTGTTATTGCGCACATCTTCGACACAGGCAAAATCGATGGTGAAATCGTAAGGGCTGCCGCTAATTTGCACCTGATTCGCATAGGCAGCGCGTGAATGTTGGTCGCTCATACACAATTCTCCTTAACATAAGTATTCTAAAACAATCCAATCAAAGCCGACTCGTTCAATGCTACAATAGCGCCAGCCTGTGTTAGCGAAAGAAGGAGCCGCTATGAGCGATTCAGAAGCGCAACAGCCGCACCGCCGCAACCAGTTAAACGATTTGCTGGGCCGCGAATGGCTGTATGCAACGCGATCGATTGCGCTTACTGGTACGCCGCCAACGCCACTCAATGATTTAACACCCGAAGAATGGGCGGCTTGGTCGGGGCCAGTTTTAGCCAGTGCCTACCCAACCCGTGGCTCTGCCTCAGCAGCGCATCACATTCGCAAAGCGCATCCATCGCCCAAACCACCAGCCTTGCTCAGCGAAATTATTCGGTTTTTTACCAAGCCAAACGGCTGGGTGCTCGACCCGTTTGCCGGGGTTGGTGGAACCTTGCTTGCTTGCGCTCAAACCCAACGCCAAGCAATCGGCATCGAATTATCGCCGCAGTATATTGAACTCTATGGCCAAGCGGCTGATGCCTTGAATTTGCCACGCTTGCAAGTATTGCAGGGCGATGCTCGCGAAGTGCTCAATAGCCCAAGCATTCAGCACCAGCAATTTGATTTGGTGTTGACCGACCCGCCCTATAGCTCAATGCTCAGTCGGGCGCGAACTGGCCAGCGCCGCAAACAGGGTAATGCTGCTGCCACGCCCTTCACCGACGATCCTGCTGATTTGGGCAATGTGGATTACCCAACCTTCCTGAGCGAACTGACCAAAATTGTGGCGCAAAGCTTGCAACCATTGCGGGTTGGCGGCCATTTGGTCTTATTTGTCAAAGACCTGCAACCAACTCCAGAGCATCATAACATGCTCCATGCCGATATTGTGTCAGCGTTGTATCAGTTGTCGCAATTGCGCTATCGTGGCTATCGGATTTGGTACGATCAAAGTGCAATGTTGTATCCGTTTGGCTATCCCTATAGTTTTGTTGCCAATCAGGTGCATCAATTTTTGTTGATTTTTCAGAAGCAGGCCGAGGAGAATTTATGAGCAATGGTTGGGCAATCGTCACTGGTGGCGCGCGCCGCTTGGGCAAATCTATCGCCTTGGAATTAGCCAACGCAGACTACGATTTAATTATTCACTATAATTCATCGCACGCTGAGGCCGAAGCAACCTGTGCTGAAATTCAGGCGCTTGGCCGCCAAGCGTGGGCTTATAGCGCCGATTTGCGCGATGTTGCGGCGATTGAAGCCATGTTTGCGGCGATTGAAACCCGTTGTGGCTCGCTGGCGGTGTTGGTCAATAGCGCTGCCGATTTTCCGCGCACGCCAGTTGGCAACGTGAGTGTCGAAGAATGGGATTCGTTGATGGCGATTAATCAGCGTGCGCCATTTTTCTGCGCTCAAACAGCAGCCAAACTGATGCCAGAGCATGGCGTAATCGTGAATATTGCTGATGTTGGCGGCGAGGTGCCATGGCCCAGCTTTGTGCCCTATGGCATGACCAAAGCAGCAATCATTATGATGACGCGTGGCTTAGCCTTAGCCTTGGCTCCCAAGATTCGGGTTGGCGCGGTCGGGCCAGGCGTGGCACTCTTGCCCGATGGTTGGCAAGACGATGGCAATGCGCTGAATAAAATTCCGCTTAAACGGCTAGGCGTTCCCGAGGATATTGCCAAAGCCGTGCGATTTATCGTCGAAGCGCCCTATTTTACTGGCGAAACGATCTTTGTTGATGGCGGTCGCCGTTGGGCCTAAGGAGTAACGAAGCAATATGAGTCAATTTTCGCTCACTCACGAGGTTGCCAAACCTCGTCAACCAAGTGCGAATGGCAAACCCCCGCTTTTGGTGATGTTGCATGGTGTGGGATCGAACGAACGCGATTTGTTGCCATTGGCCCAATATCTCGACCCGCGTTTGTGTGTGATTGCTGCTCGCGCGCCGCATCGCTACCAATTTGGTGGTTTTTCGTGGTTCGATATTCAGTGGCATTCCAAAGGGTTTAATATCGATACCAACCAAGCCCAACAAAGCTGGGAAACAGTGCAGCGCTTTTTGGACGAGGCATGCAGCGCCTACGATTGCGATCCGCAGCGAATTTATTTGGGTGGCTTTTCGCAGGGCGCAATTATGAGCTTGGGCGCGACGCTGACCAAACCAGAACTGATTGCGGGCACTATTTTGATGAGTGGCCGTTGGATGCCCGAAGTTGGGCCGCAAACCGACCGCGAGCATATTGCCAACAAGCCAATTTTAGCAATCCATGGCCTCTATGATGAGGTGATTCCGATTCAGTATGGGCGAGCGATTCGCGATTTTCTGCAAACCTTACCTGTGCAGTTGGAATATCATGAATTTGCCATGGGCCACGAAATTAATCTCGATAGTTTGCAAGTGGTGGTGAATTGGCTTAATCAGCAACTTGGTTGAGCTAAACGTCCCCTCACCCCAACCCCTCTCCCGTGGCGCGGGCGAGGGGCTATAACCCTGCGGTTCTGTGGCAATGCGTGGTGAAAACGGGTGCTCCCCCTCGCCCGCGTTCAGTGGGAGAGGGAGCTGGGGGGTGAGGGAACCCAAATTACCCTTTATAACATTGATTTGCTTGCTCGATGACCCATTGCTCAAGCAGCGATGGATAGATTTGCTCGCTAAGCAAGGTCCCAAAGCGTTCGACGCGATCGCCGCGCTCAAACCAGCGGCTAATCATTTGCTCGCCATAGAAATAGCTGAAGATATAGGCTCGCCACAATGGAGCGCTGATAAAGCGCATGCGATGCTGGGCACGTTCCTCACTGGTCAAGCCATAACGCACTAAATAATCAATAACTTCCTTGGCAGGCCGACCTTCGGCGTGCAGCAATAAGGCTGCATTGCCAGCTACCCCAGCTAAGGCTTTCATTGCAAGGTTAATGCGCAGTTCTTGGGCGGGGTCGCCAGTGATGCCAACCTTGGGATAGAGATTTTGAGCTTGCCACTCAACCAATTCTTTGGGCGTGAATAACACGCCTACTGCACTATTGGCGATGCCTTCGGCCATCACACATTCTGGCGTGTTAAGCAAAAAGATCGAGTGTTCGGCCCAGCCTCGGCCTGCGTACAAATCACGTTCTTTGATGCAATGTTCAGTGTGATGGCCAGGATAGGCTTCGTGAGCAACCAAGCTTGTCAAGCCGTTGAGCGCAACTGGCAAGTCGGTATTAATATCAACCGCTGAATGATAGTTACCATAATACCAGTTATAGCCGCTCCATGGCTGGTTGTTGACCAAGCGAAAATCGACTTTTTCGCTGGCAGGCAAGGGATAGAGGGCCAACGTTCGGCTGCGCAATTCAGTTTCGATCACATCGATCAACGGGCGTGCCTGCTCGCCGCTAATATCGAATTGTCGTCGCCAGGTTTGCATGCGCTCAAGCACATCGCCTTGGCCTGGCAACAAGCTATCAAGTTCTTCGATTGCTTCTTCAAACAGCGCTTCGTCGATCATCGCTGGCTCAATATCGAAACAGCGCCGCACTTCCTCGCGGTAATCAAAATGTTCGCCCGCCAATTGGCGACAGGTTGTGGCCATGGCTGCAACTTGCTTGCGCAAATAGGTGCGGCGACGAATTGGCAAATCGCTGGCTTCAATCTGTTCAAGCAGTTGGTCGGCGGCCTGCACCAGTTGGTTGGTTGGCCAAGCAGCGCTCTCTAACACTTGGTCGCGCAAATAATTTGGGCCAGAATAGGCATCGACATAGCCATCAATATGTTGGTTAATCCGAAAGGCTAGCTCGATATAGGCGAGGCCGATTGGTTCAAAAATAGGCATTGCTGAAGATCCTCACAACACAACATCGCAATTTATTGTACCCCAAAGAATCGCCGTTAATGGTTGATCACAACTTATTCATCATTCTGGCAGAATATTCGATTGCCAGCGTGTTATGCTCAATTCAGCTACATTTTCTGTTTGAGGAACGCTCATGCGCAGTCGAAAACAACGTATTTTGGCATCGCCATACTATCGCAATAACCAATTTCAAAATTTGTATCCAACCACGATGATGCAAGCTAATTCGATGTTTTCGACCTTGCAGCGCCAGTTTTTTGGCAAGGAACAACGACGGCCGAGCAAGCCACTGCCAAGTGCATGGCCTGGTCAGAGCTTTCATCAAACGCCGCCAGCATCGGGCTTGCGGGTGACGTGGCTCGGCCATTCAACCTTATTAATCGAATTTGCCGGGATCACGATTTTGACCGATCCGGTTTGGGCCAAGCATTTATCGCCAGTCCAAGGCATTGGGCCGCAGCGTTTTCAACATGCGCCGATTGCGCTTGAGCAATTACCAGCAATCGATTTGGTGTTGCTTTCGCACGACCATTATGATCATCTCGATAAACAAACGATTCGCTGGCTGGCGCGGGGCACGATGCCGTTCGTCACAGCGCTGGGAGTTGGCGCGCATTTGGAGCATTGGGGCGTTGCCAGCAGCCGCATCCACGAGCTTGATTGGTGGGAAGAGCTGCATTTGGCCGAATTTGATTTGATGATTGCCGCCGTGCCAGCTCAACACTTCTCTGGCCGTGGGATCAAACGCAATAGCACGCTGTGGGCTTCGTGGGTTGTGATGAGTCCAATCTCTCGCATTTATGTTGGTTGCGATAGCGGCATGTTTGCTGGCTTTGAGGATATTGGCCAACGCTATGGCCCATTCGACTTTGCCACTATCGAAATGGCTCAATACGATGTTGCGTGGCCAGGCGTGCATATGCAGCCAGAAGAAGCCTTGCAAGCAGCCGAAATGTTGCAAGCGCGCACGATGTTGCCCGTACATTGGGGCGCATATTGCCTCTCGCTGCACGCATGGGATGAGCCGATTGAGCGTTTGCTCAAAGCCGCTGAAGGCAGCCCGATCACCATTCTCACACCGCAACTTGGCCAGCCAGTCGAGCCAAGCCAGCCCGCTGGCTTAACCACGTGGTGGCGGGATTAAGTCAGAAGTCAAAAGTCAAAAGATGAGAGTTGGCAAGGAAGAACAAAGAGCATAGAACATAGAACATAGGGCTCTAGGCTTTGAGCTATCAGAACAATAATCTGAATAATCTGTGCCAATCTGTGGCTAAAAATCATAGCTCTTGGCTAGCGGAGATGGAGTTGACCTACCAGCAATTGTTCCGCTAGCCGAACGTTAATAGCCCATAGCCTAAAAGCTTCGTGCTCTTCGTGCTCTTCGTGGTTTCAGCGCCTCATAAATCGGGTTTTAACGCAGAGATTCGGCTTTTAATCCTCTGCGGCTCTGCGTTAAAACGAGCCGATTAACCTTTATTAGCGGGGATAGACGATCAGCGGCACGACCTTGCCAAGCGCCAGCGGGATGGTTTGTTGGCCAGTCGTAAGATCGCAGAAAATTAACAATGCTTCGCCTTTAACATACGCAATCATTGCCAACAGATTGGGGCGAATCAACTTGATCGAGCCAGTACGGGCCGGTAAAACAATATCAGCTAGTTGTTGTTGATCGGCGATGCGAAACACGAGTGCGTGGCGTTGCTGTTCAACTGGCGACGTATCATCGCAGGTTGCGGTGGCTCTAGATTGGTTCCATTTCCATGGAGTCTGTGGGTCACAGGTCAAGGCTAAGAGATATTGGCTATCAGTTGACCACAGCAGCATCGTTCCATCAACTGCTGAAATATAATGAGTTAACTTCTCACGCACAGTATCAGGATTCACACCCATTGCCAATTCACCCAAGGCGCGTTGCTGTTCAATCGAATATAGGCGAATGTTGCCTGGGGTCGGATCAATATCTTCGGTTCTTGTTGGGTGATAAAGATAGGCTAAATAACGGCCATCTGGCGAGATTGATAAATGGTCAATCTTAACAGTATCATTCGCTGGTTCAACACCTAGATCAGTATCGGTTTGTAGATTCTTAATCCCAACCATGGATTTTTCGCCTGTTTCAGCAAACGCCAATAGGCCATGCTGAATATCGATGAAGTAATCATCAAAACCACCCTCACCGCCAACTTTCCAATACCCACCCTTAGTATTTGAGTCAGGACTGCTTGGATCAAATCGGTGGATTGATGAGCTATGTCTCCCTGAAACCTCATAAATGCCGCTATCCGACCACCCAATGAAATAGTGTTGTTCGCGCAGATCGGTGCTGACCTCGCTGACATAGCTGGGAACGCCCGTTTGCACATTGATTAGTTCGAACCTGGTTTTATCCAATGAAGTGGATGCGCCAACCTTCAAGCTGCGAACGGCTACATAATCAAGCTTGGGTGAAAATTGAGCGTCAATTTGCCATGAAATCTCGGCATGATCCTTAAAGACGCGAGCTGAAAAGGGTTTGTCGTGGAGCGGGTTGGGTACATAAATTGGTAACGGCAAGCCTTGTTCACGATAAATCAAGCCATAGGTTTCGGTGGTAATAGTGGTTTGCTGGCCGAGGCCATTGATAGAAAGTAATGGGGCTGGATAGATACCTTCCTCAACACCGACCTCAGCTGGGAGCAATGCACTTATGGATGGGTCTTTTTTAGCTAATGCCAACCAAACCAACGGCTCGGTTTGGGTCAGCACCAAGGGGTTGGTCAACGAGGCGGCCTGCAAGTTAGCGCTGGTCGTAATCACAATCCTCAAGGGGCTGGTTTGGGCCGACGGTAGGGTGGTTTGATCTGCCCGACTACTGTGTTGGTCTGGAACGCCACACGCCACCATAAGCCATAAAGCGCTGAAGATTCCAGCCAAGCCAAAGAACCATGATCGTCGCATTCGTCTCGTCCTCACTCACACATGTGGATTGCTCCTACTATACCAAGCTGATCCTGAACTCAAATGCTAAGCAGCTGAGAAATTGCTGATATGTGCTAGTGAATTGTTGGGGTTGGAGATTGGAAAGGAAGAACAAATCGCATAGAACATAGAACAGAGCGAAATTATGAAGTATGAAGGATGAAAGCCAATAGCCAAGAATCCAAAGCCCAATCCTCAACATCTGTGGCAATCTGTGGCAAAAAAACTTAACCTTCGCGCTCTTTATGCTCTTCGCGGTTTCAACGCTTCGTGTTCCTTTTTGATTTTGCCTTCTGCCTTTTGATTTTACCTGTGGTATGCTAGGCGCTTGAAAACGGCAATAAACCCTGATTGTGGGGCTGGATAAGGATGTTGAGAATGAAGCTAATTCGGCAAATAGGATTATTCGCGCTGAGCCTGAGTTTGTTGGCCTGTGGTGCTACAAACGCCCCTGCACCAACAACCCCCGCCAACCCAACCAACGGCGCGCCAAGTTTGAGTGGCGAGATTAATGTTTTTGCGGCAGCCTCGCTTACTGGCGCATTTACTGAAATTGGCAACGAATTTCAGACAAGCCATCCTGGCACGAAGATTAATTTCAATTTTGCTGGCTCCGATCAATTGGCAACCCAAATGATCCAAGGTGCGCCCGCCGATGTCTTTGCTTCGGCAAACTCGCAACAAATGCAAGTTGCGGTTGATGCTGGCGTAATTAACGAAGCAGCGCGTCAGCCATTTGCCCGCAATCGCTTGATCGTGATTTATCCCCAAGATAATCCTGGCCAAATTCAACGCTTGCAGGATTTAGCCAAGCCCAATTTAAAACTGGTTTTGGCCAGTGCCAGCGTGCCAGTTGGCAATTATGCCTTGGATTTTCTGGCCAAAGCTTCCGCCTTGCCCGAATATGGCACCAGCTATAGCCCAACCGTACTGTTGAATGTGGTTTCGTATGAGGCCAATGTTAAAGCCGTGTTGAGCAAAATTTCGCTTGGCGAGGCCGATGCTGGCATTGTGTATACCACCGATGCCGCTTCGATCAGCGATGGCAATATTGGCACGTTGACAATTCCTGATGAGCTGAATACCATCGCCACCTATCCGATTGCAAGCACCCAAAATAGTGCCAACCCCAGCTTAGCTCAAGCCTTTATCGATCGGGTTTTGGCGACTGAAGGCCAGCAAATTTTGCTGCGTTATGGCTTTATCACCGTCAGCGATGCTCCAGCGAGCACGACCAACCAACTGCTGATTGAAGGCAATCTGACGACTCCGCTCACGTTGACCGCCGATTTGCTCAAAACCTACGAACTACAACAAGTCGAGTTTGCTGAGGAACGTTTTCGTGGCCTAGGCATTGGCCAATTGTTGATTCAAATTCAACCCAAGGCCGATGCTAAAACCTTCACCTTTATTGGCAGCGATGGCAACCAAAGCGTTGTGCCAATTGCCGACTTAACTGCCGACCCGCGGGCAATTATTGCGCTTGATAGCGATGGCACTTTTACCAGCATTGTGCCAAGTGCCATGAACGCCAACCAAATTAAAAAGCTGGTCAAAATCACGGTAGAGTGAACTACCACGCCCACGAGGGGCGTGGCTTCTGCCTTCAACGACAGCTACCAGCATTTCGCTGGGTTTACACCATCTCCAGCAGCGTTTTGGCTTTCCGTCGTCCCAACGGCAAGCAGGCGTATTCCTCCATGCAACATGTTGATCGCGGCGTTGCCATCTCGATCATGGGTCGTGCCACAGGTGGAGCATGTCCACACCCGATCCGCCAGCGTCAAGGCGGTTTTGGTCTGGCAGTGATGACACGTCTTTGATGAGGCGTAGAACCGCAACGGCGTTAGGGGTAACTGTTTCAGATCTTTTCGGCGGCAAGCCAGGTGTGCCACAGGAATCCGATCAAGGGTCGGATGAGGGCTACACGAAGCGCAGTGGGGTATAACAATGGATGGCATAACAGATGAGTTGATAGCAGCATTTTGGGCAAAAGTGGATCATTCTGGTGGTCCTGATGCCTGTTGGCCTTGTGGCAAGGGATACAGCCCTCGATCTATTGAGATTTCGCCGGGCAGATATATGGTCGCAAACAGACTTGCCTACGCGCTTATCTATGGGGCAGTTGATAGCAAACTGGTGGTTCGACATCGATGCGCGAATAGTGTTTGCTGTAATCCCTCGCATCTCGTGTTGGGGACACAACGCGATAATAGCCTTGATTGGGTCGTGCGTAAGCGATTGGGCGTGAAGCGGGGTGTATTACTCATGCATGAAGAAATCATTTAACATGTCACAGTTGCAGCGCCAAAGCGGCCTGACCATTGGAATGATCCGGCGTTACTGGTATAACGAAACAACAGAGGTAAATCTAGAGGCGCTAGACAAACTGGCAACATTGCTAGGTGTTGCACCTGGTGAGCTACTGAAACACGGAGAGCACAAAGCCGAGGATAATAATTGAAGCCCTCGCGCTGCTACCAACAGCCGAGGGCGCGGCTACACCGAACCAAGGAAGGCATAGCGACGGCTATTATACGTGATAATAGTCGTTTTTGACTGTATGGAATAGTGTAGGTTGCACGCAGTCAAAACAACCGAACCACGTTTGATTACTATTCATAAAAGAGCCTGCTATTGCTATCTTTAAAACTACTCTTCGTCAGAACGAGCACGCATGCATCCCACGCGGATAACCCACAGCGTGGGTCTTGGGGCGTGGTGTTCTGCGGCATAAACTGGATATTTGCCCAAACTTGGCAACAGGATAGGCTCCAACCTATCCTGTTTTTATGGAAGATTCATGCGAAATAAGCGCTTTGGCCGTCAATGTTGGCTTATCCTTGCTAGTTTGCCGTTGCTGGGCTTTTTGCTGATTCCATTAATTGCCTTAGCGTTACGCGTGCCAATTGCTGCCCTAGCCAGCACCTTTGCCAAGCAAACAGTCCGCGAAGCCCTCAGTCTCAGCATTTTGACCACAAGCAGCAGTATGCTGATTACGCTGCTTTTTGGTACGCCAATTGCGATTTTGCTGGCGCGTCCGCGCTTTCGCGGCCAAAGCTTGCTCGATACCTTGATCGATTTGCCAATGATTTTGCCGCCCTCAGTTGCGGGCATTGCCCTGTTGATGGCCTTTGGGCGGCGTGGTTTGCTTGGGCAATATCTGCGCATCGTTGAAATTGAATTGCCCTTTACCACAGCAGCGGTGGTGTTGGCGCAAGTGTTTGTGGCCTCGCCGTTCTATATCAAAGCTGCTAGTGCTGCCTTCGCCACCATCGACCATGATCTTGAGGATGCAGCGGCGCTTGATGGAGCTAATGCGCGCCAAATTTTTTGGTTTATCAGCATTCCCTTGGCTTGGACAGGTTTGGTGAGCGGAGCCGTGATGACGTGGGCGCGAGCCTTGGGTGAGTTTGGGGCAACAATCATTTTTGCTGGCAATTTCGTGGGCCGCACCCAAACCATGCCCTTGGCAATTTACCAAGGCTTTGAGCAAGATTTAAATGTGGCGCTGGTTTTGGCCCTGCTGCTGCTGGTTATTTCATTTGTGATCCTCGGCTTGGTTAAAGGCTTATTGGCGCAACGCCTGCGTTAATTTAATATTTATTAATGAAATATTCATGAATCGCCTATTGATTAACACTGTCAAATGAATAATAATCTTGAGCTACGTACCTATCTAGGACATTTGCTGTAGTATGGAAGGATTTGGCAGTGATTAAAGCTTCACGACGGCTCATTGGTTTGTTGGTTGCAACCTCTGTTTTGGCCGTAGCGCCCTTGGTTCCGGCGGCAGCAGCGCCGCTGGCTGGGCCATTGACCGCTGGCGTTGACTGCTATAGCGTAGGCATTCAGCATAATCGTGGTGCATTTGCATGCGATGCCTACGCGAGCGGTGGAACCGGTCTCTATAGCTATACGTGGAGTGCTGGGCTGAATGCAGACATTATGCAGCATGCTGGTAGCTCGGTGTATGGTGGTTGTACGCTTGGCCGCACGGGGCGGGTAAACTTGGTTGTTACCGATAGCAGCGGCGCGAGCGTCGCGGTTGTTGGCCGTTGGTATTGTAGCAGCGATGCCTCGTAAGCCTGATTAAATTGGGCAATGGGCATCGCTTTTTAGCTTCGATGTTGTACGTGATGCCCAATTAGTCATCAATAATCCCCAAATGGGCCAAAATAGTATAAACATAGGCTGTATTGAAACGGGCATTGGGCATCTGTTCAGCAATCTCAGCTCTGGTTAAACGCTTCAAATCAACCCCGCTCTGCAATAAAACCTCAAAATCTCGGCGGCGCAGCCAACGCTTTTTACGCGTTCGATGTGGTTCGAGCCACAGCTCATCTGCATCGACACTGAGAATTGTAAATAAGCGCTGTTGGGCTGTGGTTGCCAAGGTTTCGCCAGCTAAAGCCTGAACTTGTGGCCAAAAATCGCGCATAATGGCTCCTTGTTTATGCTCATTCATAAGCTAGTCACAGTATAGCGCTGTTAGGCAATAAATCAATTGGCTCGTATTATTTAACATTGTTTTTGCAAGCTTGCTGTGACATTGTTTGACACGGCGCGGCGTTATACTAGCTCAGGAAGGGTCGCTGGAACGGCAGCATTCGCAGCGGCATTAGTGCTCACCTGAGCAGAAAGGGCTTGCAAATGTGGCGACATGGTGATGTCCTCATCGCAGCAATTGATCAAATTCCGAGTGATGCAACGCCGCGCAATGGCTCAACCTTGGCTTATGGCGAAGTCACTGGCCATAGCCATCGTTTCAAATTGGCCGATACGGTTGCGCTTTGGCAACGCGGCGATTCACTGTTCGTCGAAGTGACCGCTGATAACGCCCAACTGATTCACGAAGAACATGCCATGATCGAATTGCCACGCGGCAACTATCGGGTCTGGATGCAACGCGAATATTCACCGCAAGAAATTCGGCGGGTTGTTGATTAATGCTGCTGCTGGTGGTAATGCTCGCCCATTACCACCAGCCTTTGAGGATAGTTTGATGCACGATGAAATGATGACTGCCGCCACAGCCTTAGCTCAAATTCGCGCTGGTGTCGAAGATCTTGGTGGCCGCCCAATTAGTGGCACGTTGGTGTTGGATAAAGATATTGAATTTTTGCCACGCGGCATTGTTGCAACCGCAATTGAAGCCAAAAATTGTATCAAATTGCGCTATTTGCCCAAGGATTTACACGCAGGTCGCTTGGATTTGAGCGGTTGTACTGGTTTGACCAGCATTCCCGAAGGCTTGCACTGCTTTGAGCTTGATTTGCGCAATACCAACATTGAGCATTTGCCCTTGGTGCATGTGCAAAATCGCTTGAATCTCAGCAATAATATTCATCTCAAAAGCTTGCCCCGCAATCTGAAGGTTGGCTCGTTGGTGCTGCGTGGTTGTAGTGCGCTCGAAAGCTTGCCCGAAGGTATTGATGTTAACTTTCTTGATTTGACCGATTGTGTTAATTTTCGGCGTTGGCCAAGTGCAGGCCGCATCAGCGTTGGACGAATTGTGGCGCGCAACTGTATCAACATGCCCAATTTGCCAGCTTGGCTTGGCGAATTAGCCCAATTAAGCGTGCGTGGATGCAGCAGCCTCACCGAATTACCAGCTGGCTTGGTGGTGCATTCGTGGCTCGATTTGGGCAATACCGAAATTACCAGTTTGCCCGAAAATAGCCAAGTGAGCCAATTGCGCTGGAATGGCGTGCCAATCGATGAGCGCATTGCCTTCCAACCTGAAACGATCAGCGTCAGCGAAATTATCGACGAAGTGAATGTTGAGCGTCGCCGCGTGTTGCTTGAACGCAAAGGCTACGAAGAGTTTTTTGCCCAAGCAGAAGCCAAAGAGCTTGATCGCGATCGGGATACTGGTGGCGTGCGGCGGTTGCTGCAAATGCCCATGCCCAACGATGAAGATTTGGTCTGTTTGGCGGTGCAATGTCCTTCGACCGACCGCCGCTATGTTTTGCGCGTGCCGCCATCGATGCGCAGTTGCCATCAAGCAGCCGCTTGGATCGCTGGCTTCGATAATCCCGATGATTATAAATTGTTTAAAGAAACCTAGTTCCACAATAAATCTTCCAAGCATTTTTTCTTCTAGCTCGTGGTTGTAATGGTACATTGGATTAGCAACACGTAGCATTCCCTCACCCCCAACCCCCTCTCCCACTGAACGCGGGCGAGGGGGAGCCGTCATTTTGACGAAGAATCGGGGCAAAACCATGGAATGAAAGCCCCTCGCCCGCATTATTGTGGGAGAGGGGTTGGGGTGAGGGAACGCTCGCTTAGCGCCGTTTGAGCAGCATTGGCATGCCGCCTTTGGCACGCATCGTAATGGCCATTTCGGGCTGAACTTGATGGCCCGTTTGCAGTTGCGGGTTGTAGTGTTGCGCCACGCAGGCCAACAAGAGTACGCCTTCCATCTCGGCCAAATTATTGCCAATGCACTTGCGCGGCCCCGCGCCAAATGGCATAAATGCTAAATGATTGCGTGGTTGTTGAGCAGCAGGTGCAAACCGAGTTGGATCAAACTCCAACGGGTTTGCCCAAAATGCTGGATGGCGATGCAAATTGGTGATGCTGACGATCACTCGCGAATCGATTGGCAAATCGTAGCCACCAAGTTGGGTTGGCTTGGTTACGCGGCGCGGCCCAGTAATTGGCGCTGCCGGATATAGGCGCATTGCTTCTTTAAACACTTGGTTGGTGTAGGGCAAATTTGGCAAATCGTTGACGCTTGGTGCGCGGCCTTGCAGCACGTGGTCTAGCTCCGCTTGCAATTGGCGGCGAATTTCGGGATGTTCGTCGAGTAAATACCAAGCAAAGGTCAAGGTGTTGGCAGTGGTTTCGTGGCCAGCAGCAAAGATTGTCAGTACTTCATCGCGAATCTGCTCATTGCTCATTCGCTCGCCAGTGTCCGCATCTTGGGCTTCAAGCAACATATCGAGCAAATCTCCAAGCGGCTCGTTCATTGCCCGCCGCTGCTGAATCAAGCCAAAAATCATGCTATCAAGCACTTTGTGCGCTTGCATATAAGCCCGATTGCGGCTGGTTGGCAATGGCAACGGCAAACTGAACGGATTGAAAATTTGATAATTGGCATAATCAACCGCTGCCGTGACTGCTGGAGCCAATTTGCCGACTTCGCCCAGCATATCGGCGCTAAACATCGTTTGCATAATGATGTCGAGCGTTACTTGCAACATCTCGTGGTTCATATCGATCGGCGCTGCATTGGGCAAGGCTTGCCAGCGTTGAAGCATGCGCGCTCCGGCGGCATCGATTTTTTCGCCCATTGCGGCTAAGCGTTTGCGATGAAACATCGGCTGCATCATGCGGCGTTGCACCAGCCACGATTCAGGGCTGGGATTGGAAATCAAGCCATTGCCTGCGATAATTTCTAAGCCACCGTTACCGCCAACTTTGGGGAAATCACGCTGATGATCGACCAAAATATGCTGCGCATAATTGGGATTTGAAACCACATGCACCACGCGTGAGCCAATGCGGTAGCGCACAATATCGCCATAGGCAATAAAATCGCGATCCATCGTCTGCAAAAAATCATCGATAAAATCGTGTAAATTGCCAATCAACAAGCGTCCACGTGGGCCTGGCGCAATCAAGACGCTGTTTTTCAAAGCAGTTTCAGTCATCAGCATGTCCTTTTTGATTTTTATGCTATCCATTTGTGTAGTATTTGACAGTAACTATACAATCGGATAGCATAATTTGTCAAGAGTGATTTTTAACAAGATTTGGTATTCCCTCACCCCCTAGCCCCCTCTCCCGCCCGCGAGGCGAGGGGGAACCACAGAACCAAAGGTTTGGCTGCGACACCGCAAGTCATAGCGCTCAATCCCGCCCGCGAGGCGAGGGGGAACCACAGAACCAAAGGTTTGGCTGCGATACCGCAAGTCATAGCGCTCAATCCCGCCCGCGAGGCGAGGGGGAACCACAGAACCAAAGCCCCTCGCCCGCTCCGTGGGAGAGGGGTTGGGGTGAGGGAATTATTTGAACTAGAATCGATGAAGCATGAACCAACCCAACGAAAAACTTAGTGGCCGCCAATCGGAGAGCACGGCCCAACAAACCCGCCAGCGGATTTTGCTCAGCGCGCGCCATTTATTTGCATTGCAAGGCTTCGAAGGCATTAGCTTGCGCGATATTGCCAGCCATGCAGAGGTGACCCATGGCTTATTGCGCCATCATTTTGGCTCAAAAGAGGCAATTTGGCAGGCGGTGGTTGATGCTGCGCTGGCGGAATATTTGGCAGCGCTCTTGCCCTTGGTCAATGCAGCAATTGCCGAGCAACACGAGCCAAACGCCGTGATCAAACGCTCGGTTGGAACGATTATTCGGCTCTCGGCCAGTTTTTGCGAGGTTCCACGCTTGATGGTTCACGAAAGCATTAGCGGCGGCGAACGCTTGAATTATTTTATGCAACAGCTACGCCCGCTGAGCGCCATGATGCAGCCATTTTTTGAGGCAATGCAGGCCGAGGGCAAATTTCAACAATTTAGCCACCCAACTTTTTTATTGGCCGTCATTTCGTTGGGGATTTTGCCCTTGGCGCTGGCTTCGTTTAGCAATGCCTTGGCCCAAATCGATATTCTTGAGCATGCCGAACTAGAGCGCCATATCGAACGCGTGATTGCGACATTAATGCCTTGGACAGCGGTTTAAATGCAAAGAGCGCGAAGAGCTTAAATCTTCGTGCTCTTAGATTGTTATCTGCAAGTTGAGGGGAATATTATTCGGCGTTGATTCCAGCACGGCTAGCCCAACCAGCGGGATCGGTGGCCCAATCGCTAATTAGGCTGCGATGTTCTGGACGAATATAGTTTTGCTGGGCGGCGACTTCCAGCAAGGTTGAAAGATTGGTTAAGGTCATTAAGCGCACGCCAGCTGCATTAAAGCGCTGCTTCGATTCTTCCATCTCGTAGGTAAAGATTGCACAACAATCGGCCACAAGTGCGTTAATCTGGCGCAACCCAGCAACCGCATCCAAGGCACTGCCGCCAGTGCTGATCAAATCTTCGATTACAACGACTCGTTGATTGGTTTGCACGCCGCCTTCGACCTGTTGGCCACGGCCATATTTTTTGGCTCCTGAACGCACATAGGCCATCGGCAAACTTAATTCATGGGCCACCCATGCCGCCCAAGGCACGCCAGCAGTGGCAGTTCCTGCAATCACTTCGGTGTTCAATAATTCATCGCCAATTTGCTGGCAGATTGCCTCGGTGATGGTGCGGCGGGCGCTGACTTGGGCCAAAAGCAAACGATTATCGCAATAAATTGGCGAAAGAATGCCCGATGCAAAGCGAAACGGCTTATCTGGAGCCAGCACGACAGCTCCGGCCTCAAGTAACAGTTGCGCGATCGCAGTTGAAGAATGTTTCATACTAGCTCCTATCTGGTACAATATCGCGAATAGCTTAATTGACGGCGCTCATTACCGCCTAGTGTGGGGAGGTACCCCACGGTGAGAGGCCTAATGCGATTCAACGAGGCAGAACGTATGACGATCAAACACGTCCTTTCATGGGATGAAATCCAATCACTAGTTGAAATTATTAACGAACAATTACATAATGATTATGATGCCTTGCTGGTTGTCACGCGTGGCGGGATGATCCCAGCCTGTCTGATCAGCCAACGTCGCAACTGGCGCAATATTCTGGTTGCTGCGGTGCAATTCTACACTGGAATTGGTACAACCCGTGAAATTCCTACGTTCTTGCAATTTCCCAGCGATCCGCTGATTGTGGGCAAGAAATTATTGGTGATCGATGATATTTGGGATAGTGGGCGCACGATTGCTGCGGTGAAGCAACGGCTCGATACTGCTGGCGCAAATTATGAAGTTGCTGTGCTCCACTTCAAACCAGGTTCATCCAAAGTCGAAGGTCGGCCCGATTTTTATGCCGCTGAAACCGATCAGTGGATTGTGTATCCGTGGGAACCACCCACAGATCCTGATGCAGAATAATGCGCATTGCCATCCTCAGCGATATTCATAGTAATTTAGCCGCCTTCGAGGCTGTGCTTGAGGATTTACAAGCCCAAGCGGTTGATCACGTCGTCATTAATGGCGATGTGATCAACGGCGGGCCTGATCCCCAGGCATGCTTGGATTTAGCGCGAGCTACGGGCTACACGCTCTTGGCGGGTAATCATGAACGCTATATCCGCGATTACGATTTGCCGGTGCGGCCAGCAGAGTGGGCTAGCGATTTGTGGAAGCCCTCGCTTTGGACGGTCAATCAGTTTAGCCAAGCTGAACGGGCCGCCCTGCACGATTTGGCCACAACCTACCACACTGATGAGCTTTTGGTGGTGCATGCCTCGCCGCGCCACGACCAAGATTCGGTCTTTGCAATTACGCCGCAGCGCGAATTAGCAGCGATGTTTGTTGATACGCCCCAAACGATTATTCGCTCGCACAACCATATTCCGCAATTTCGGCCTTGGGGCGAGCGCATGATCGTCACCACGGGCGCGGTTGGCCAGCCGCTTGATGGCAGTCCTTGGGCCAAATATGCAATTGCCGAACGCAAGCCCCAAGGCTGGCGGGTCAAGCATCGGGTTGTGATGTACGATGTTGAAACTACGGTCGAACGCTTTCATAGCTCTGGTTATTACGAGGCAGCCTACCCCATGAGCAGGCTCTATTTGCGCGAAGTGCAGCTTGGCACCCACCATATTGTGCCATTTTTACGTTTGCAGCAACAATGGCTCAAAAGCGACCCCCAACTTAGCGCCGAGCAAGCAGTCAAGCGCTTTTTGGAATTATGAAACCAACGTATACCTAAGGAGTCGTTATGAGCGCAGAGTCTATACCATTTAAAACATTTGCTGATTATCTTGCAATTGAAAAACAAACTGGGATTAAACATGAATATTATCAAGGTAAAGTGTATGCAATGACTGGGGCAAGTGCACGACATAATTTAATTGTCAGCAACATAATTGCAAGTTTGCATCAACAATTACGCAAAAGCACTTGTCGTGTTTTTCCAAGCGATCTGCGTTTACAAATCAGCCAAACTGGCTTGTATACCTATCCTGATATTTCTATTGCATGTGGAGTATTTGAATTTGGAAGTGAGCGGCCAGACACATTACTTAATCCAACATGTTTAATCGAAGTATTATCTCCGAGCACAGAAAATTATGATCGAGGAATGAAATTTGAACACTATCGAACTATCAGTAGCCTTCAAATTTACCTTGTAATTGCCCAAGATCGCTGTCATTGTGAGTTGTATTTACGTCAAAATGATCACCGCTGGTTGCTGATTGAGTTTTGGTCGCTAGAGCAAACAATTCAGCTTGAGGCGATCAATGCGCACCTCAAGCTGAGTGATGTGTACGAATATATAGAATTAGCTTAATTTTCGATCAGTGCCGCTAAACCATCCACATCAAGCACCAACACATGACCGCGCGCCAACTCCACCAAGCCTTCATCGGACATTTGGCGCAAGGTGCGGCCAATAATTTCGCGCACTGTGCCAGCGCGCGCCGCCAATTCTTGATGAGTTAAAGCAGCAGTCCCATCAGCAGCCTCGTGCAACAAAATTCGTGCCAAACGGGCGCGTACCGTGCGAAACGCCAAATCTTCCAACAAAACCGCTAAATCACGGGCTTGGGCTGCCAAATCGCGTAGCAAAATCAAACTAAATTCAGGGTGACTGCGCAACACATCGGGCAAGGCTGCAGTTGGCAAATGCACGCAACGGGTGGGAGCCATCGCGCGGGCGGTTGCTGGCGCTGGGCCTGCATCAACAAACGGCTCGATATTAAACAACTCGCCAGTTTCGGCGATTGAAAGTACCTGCTCGCGTCCATCGCTGGCAGTACGCGAAAGCCGCACTCGGCCTTCTAAAATTCCAAATAAGCCAAAGCGCGGGTCATCCTCAAGCACCAAATATTGGCCAGGCCGAAACGAACGAACTTCCATTGCTCTGGCAAGATCGCGCAAAGCTACTGGATCAAGTGCAGCAAAACGGGTCAATTGCCGCAGAACTTCAACGTCAACACTCATATCAAACAGCGCCTCATGCGCGAAATTGTTATTTGAAGGGGCCAGGGGCTAAGATTCAGGGGTCAGATTATGCTTGAAAGAATGTATAGAATCCCTATCATCCAAAGCCTGATCCCTAACCCCTGATCCCTGCTCCCTAATCTCTAGTGTAGCATAGCAGCAACAATTTGTGATATTATGTGCAAATAATCTAAAATGAATTATTTGAGGATGTATACAATCATGACTCGTCAAAAAGTGTTAGTAACAGGCGGCGCTGGCTTCCTTGGGATTAACCTCTTGCGCTACCTTGATGCCAAAGGCTACGACCTTATTTCATATGATTTTGCTGATTGGACGTATCCTGATCTCAAAGATCATATTACGATCATTAAGGACGATATTCGCAACGTTGCAGGGCTTGATCGCGCCATGCAAGGGGTCGATTTCGTGGTGCATACTGCTGCTGCCTTGCCACTTTATTCAGCCGAGGATATTTTCTCGACCGATATTGATGGCACGCGCAATGTGCTTGATGTGGCCAAAAAACATGGCGTAAAACGGGTGGTTCACGTTTCATCAACTGCCGTCTATGGCATTCCCGATCATCACCCATTGGTTGAAAATGACCGCTTGGATGGCGTTGGCCCGTATGGTAAAGCCAAAGTGATGGCTGAATATGTGGCCTTGGAACATCGCGCTAAGGGCATGGAAGTGGCAATTATTCGGCCAAAATCGTTCATTGGGCCAGAACGGCTTGGCGTTTTTGCCTTGCTCTTCGATTGGGCTCTCGATGGCCACAACTTCCCGATGATTGGCAATGGCAAAAATCGTTATCAATTGCTTGATGTTGAAGATCTTTGCGATGCGATTTATTTGTCGATGACCTTGCCTGCTGAAGTTGCCAACGATACCTTCAACATTGGGGCCAAAGAATTTGCCACCATGAAGGAAGATTATCAAGCAGTGCTCGATTATGCTGGCCATGGCAAAAAGATTATTGGCTCGCCTGCAACTCCAGCAATTTGGACGCTGCGCGCCTTGGAATTTTTGCGGGTTTCGCCGCTCTACAAGTGGGTTTATGAAACCGCCTCGAAAGATTCGTTTGTCTCAATCGAAAAGGCCGAAACCCAACTTGGCTGGAAGCCTAAATTCTCGAATCAAGATGCTTTGCTGCGCAACTTCAAGTGGTATATCGACAATCGCCACGCCTTTGCTAACGCTTCAGGGGTAACCCACCGCGTGCCATGGAAACAAGGTGCGATTGGGTTGCTCAAAAAAGCCTTCTAAACATAAAACTACGCCTAGCGTATAATGCTGGGCGTAGTTTTTTAATTTAATTCGATTAATGAGGTATGTATGCCCTTAGCAATTGCCGTTCACGGTGGCGCTGGCGATATTCCCGAATCATTGCGCCCAGACCATGCCGCTGGAATCCAAGCAGCTTTGCGTGCAGGCAAAGCAGTGTTGCAAGCTGGTGGCACGGCGCTTGAAGCCGCAATCGCCGCAGTTATCGTCTTGGAAGATTTGCCCGCCTTCAATGCTGGTTATGGCAGCGTGCTCAATCGCGAAGGCTTTGTCCAAATGGATGCTGGCTTGATGGATGGCACGAGCCTTGATGTTGGCGCGGTTGGCGCAATCGAGGGCATCAAAAATCCCATTTTGGCCGCTCAAGCGGTTTTAAAAACCCCCCATATTTTGTTTGCCAAGGCTGATGCTGAGGCGGTAGCGCGCGCGGCTGGGGTTGAGTTTGTTGATAATGCCAGCTTGATCACGCCTCGGCGGCATGCCCAGTGGGCCAGCGGCGACCGCGATTTCAAAGTTGATTCGGGCAGCACTGATGCCGAAACGATTGCCGATACCGTAGGTGCGGTTGCGCTCGATGGCTTGGGCAATATTGCGGCGGCCACTTCAACCGGTGGCATGAGCGGCAAACCACTTGGTCGCATCGGCGATTCGCCAATTCCTGGCGGTGGTTTTTATGCAGATAGCCATGCTGGCGGTTGCTCAACCACGGGCTGGGGCGAAACGATTGCGCGGGTGTTGCTGGCGAGGCGAGCAATCGAAAATCTCGAACGTGGCATGGATGTGCAAGCTGCTGCCGAGGCCGCCGTGGCCGTGTTGGGCCAACGGATCGAAGGCGGCGAGGGTGGCTTAATTTTGGTTGCCAGCAATGGCCAAATCGGCGCAGCCTTCAACTCGCAACGCATGACCCACGCCTATTGGAACAATATCGACGATCAAGAACAGATCATTGCCTGAGGGTTCTTAAGATTCCCTCACCCCAACCCTTCTCCCGTCCGACAGGCGAGGGGCTTTAACGCTGTGGTTCTTGCACAATTCCTTGGTAAAAACAAATGCTCCCCCTCGCCCGCGTTTTCGTGGGCGAGGGGGCTGGGCATGAGGGAATTTTAGCCCTCAGATTCCTCGCGATACATCCGCTCCAAGGCCTCGACTGCTCGATTCATCAGGACTAAAAATTGGGCTTGATCGCTGGGCGAAAGCCCGCTCAGCAATTGAGTAAAACGATCAAGATGGGCATTGTGCATTTCGGCCAGCATACGTGCGCCATCAGTGCTCAGCCGCAACAAAACCCGCCGACTATCAACCTGATCTTGCAGGCGTTCAAGCAAGCCACTGGCTTCAAGTTTACGGGTCAGCACCGTCACCGAGGGCGGAGTCATGGCCAAGGCCTCGGCTAAATCCTTCATCGGCAAGCCTGGCTGGTTTTCCAAAATAAACATGGCGCGTAAGTGCGAATGCGATAAGCCTAAATCATGAATTTTGGCGTAGGCTCCATCCATCGGCATGCGCTTGGTTCGGTCGATCAATTGAATGAATTGTTGGGCATATTCACGGCTTGTTGTCATGGCAGATCACTATATCTAACGGCTACATTGCCGCTTACAATTTAGTTAAGTTAACTAACTATCTTGATCATACTGCAAAATAATGCAGCGTCAAGTAGCGAATTACTAGAATCGGGCGACCATTCAGGCCAAAACGCGGTATGATAGCAGCGCAAAGCCTAGAGAAGGATCTGGATTTATGAGCGAACAACCAACCTTTGATCCGACGATTATTCGTACCAAAGCCTTGATTATCAGCGATTACAGCGGCGATTTGGCAAAACTTACGCTGGTTGAGCGCAATTTGCGTCCGCTCAAAGCGCACGAAGTGCTGGTCAAAGTTGCTGCTACGCCAATTAATCCCTCGGATATGATGTTTATAAATGGTAGCTATGGTATCACAAAGCCGCTACCTGCGGTGCCAGGCTTTGAAGGTAGCGGTACAATTGTGAGCACTGGCGATCAATTATATAGCAAAGTGCTGCTCGGCAAGCGGGTTTCGTTTGCCACCCAAGCTCCCGAAGATGATGGCGCGTGGGCCGATTATGTGATTGTGGCGGCTCGCCAATGCTTGCCCTTGGCCGAGAGCCTGAGTTTTGAGCAAGCAGCCTCGGCAATTGTCAATCCCGTTAGTGCTTGGGCATTAATTGATATTGCTCGCCAGCGTAATGCCAAAGTTGTGGTGCAAACCGCTGCCGCCAGCCAATTGGGCCGCATGCTCGTTCGTTTGGCCCAACGCGAAAAATTAACGTTGATCAATATTGTGCGCCGTGAAGCCCAAGTTGAATTATTGCAATCGCTGGGAGCCGAATATGTGCTGAATTCGAGCAGCCCTGATTTTGCTGAAGCGCTGAGCAAACTGTGCCACGAACAGCAGGCACAATTGGCTTTTGATGCAGTTGGCGGGGAATTAGTGGGGCAGGTGTTGAGCGCAATGCCCAAAGGCAGCACAATGATGGTCTATGGAGCTTTGGCTGATAGTGCATGCCAGATTGATCCACGGAGCTTAATTTTTGAACAAAAACATGTCACCGGTTTTTGGCTGACCGATTGGATCGGCCAGATTAATCCATTAAATTTTGCGCGGATTACCAAAAATGTGCAAAAACTGCTGCTTGATGAACTGACTTCAACGGTTCAAGGGCGCTTTAAGCTCCACGAAGCCCAAAACGCCCTTGAATTGTACCAAGCCAATATGACTGGCGGCAAGGTTTTGTTTACGCCCTAGTAGGCCGTGTTCATATCCAACAAGCCTTTTTCTTTGGCGCGATGTTCGGCGCGGCGCTGCAATGGAATTGAAATGACAGCCATCGCCACTGCTGAAGCCAGCAAAATCAGCAACAAATTGCTGGTGCTCAATTGATTCAGCCCCGTGTTATAGACAGGATTCTGCGCATCGACCCACAAGGCGCGGCGCATGCCCTCAAGCCAGTAGGTTAGCGGTACGGCGCGGGCAATCGCTTGCATCCAATTTGGCAGCACCGTAATTGGAAACAACGCGCCAGTGAAGAGATACAGCGCGCCGGAAACTGCTTGGCCCACAAAGCCAGCATGGCGCGCAATCATCAAGGTTACGCCTGCCAAAATCTGGGCAGCAAAGGTCACAATCAGCAGCCCAAGCAAAGAAACGGCCAGCAACAACGGCCAATTAATTGTGCTCAGCCGAATCGGAATATCCAAAACCAATGCGCCAAAGGTCAGGGTTAATGGCACGGCCAAAAAGTTGATTGAAACTTTGGCAAAGCCACGGCCCCACAAATAGCCATACATCGACGATGGTGTGATCGCAATGTATTTGAGCATGCCCATCCGTTCGCGATCTTCGAGCACTGCCCACGCCATGCTATCGAGCAACAAGGCTACAATCGAATAGACAACCGTGCCGATGAAGACGTAGGGCAAGAGATCTGCGCCGCTTGCATTGCCCGTGCGCTGCAACACCCGCAGCATCATCGTCATAATCAAGCCATTCGACATTGGCAGCAAAAGCGACCACAAAATATAAAAAAGCGGATTCGTCCAGTTGCTCTCGGTTTTCCAACCCAACCAAGCGCCAACCCGAAACGCCTGCAAAAATCGCTGCATAAAAACCCCTTTGGAAGGATGAAGGATGAATTATGAAGGATGAACCTTTTGGAAGGATGAATTATGAATTATGAGAGATGAATTCCCGATCAATACTGCTCGTTCATCTTTCATTCTACAAATTTGTAGCCCTTTTTCATCCTTCATCCCTCATAATTCATCCTTTATTTATAGCCTTTTTCATCCTTCATCCCTCATAATTCATCCTTTTATTAATTGCCTCGTTCCGTCAGGCGGCCATCTTGGCGCGATTTGCGCTCCATACGCTGCAACGACCAGCGAGCTAGGAGGCCGAAGAATAAGGCTAGGCCTGCTAAAATTGCGGCTTCGGTGCCCACACTCAGAAATTGAAATTGCTGCATCATCTCAGGAAACAGCAATTGGCGCATTGCATCAAGACCCAAAGTTAATGGCACGACCGAAGCGCCAGTCGCGACCACCGTACCCAAGGCTTTGACCGGAAAGTGAAAGCCAGAGACAAAGAAAACCGGCTCTTGCAAGGCGGCGGTCATTTGCCACGCACCTCGACCATAGACCAAGAAAATTGAGCTAAGCAACATGCCCATGCCATACAAGGCAATTAGCGACAAGAAGAAAACCCCAATCAAGGCCAACCAGCTGGTTGCTTGATAGCTAATGCCAAAAATCAACGAGCCGCCAGCTAAGATAATTGCCGCTCGAAGCGTAGTCGAAAATAAGCCACCCAAGGCCATTCCAGTCAAAATGGCCATACGCGAGGTTGGCGCGAGCATATACAATTGCAAATTGCCCTGCTCTTTATCCCAATACAATTGCATAGCCATCGACCAGAGCACATTCAGCCAAAAGGCCGTCATTGCGCCACCAACCAAAACCAAGCCTTTGTATGATTCGGGTGCGCCAATTGCCTCGTAAACCAGCACATACGACATTGTTGCCATAAACGGCAAGAAGATGTCAAAGAACAACCAACTAAGTTCGCGTTGAATGCCGATGACCCGTGGATAGGCGCGCCCAATCACCGAGCGCCAAAAGATTGTAAAAGCGCTTGGCCCTTTGCCACGCCGTGGATTTGGCTCGCGCTCAACTGCTGTGTGTTTATCTAAAATCACGCTCATGCAGTGGCCTCACTTTCGGATAACGAGTGGCCGACGAGGTTAACAAAAACATCTTCGAGCGTTGGTTGGCGTTTTTCGAGCGATAACAATCCTGCATTATGGTTGGCAAGTTGGCTCAAGACTTGGGGCAAAATTGCATCGTCACGCAGAATCAGGCTTAATTCATCACGTTGGTCGCCGCTGCGCTGGCTGATGCTTTGCACGCCCGCAATCTGCTCGACTGCTTGCAAAAAGGCTGGCTCAACTGGCGTGGTAAACAAACGGAACACAACATCTTGTTGCAGCGAATATTTAAGGCTGGTTGGCGTATCGCAGGCCAAAATCGTGCCGCCGCTGATAATTGCCACCCGATCACACAATTCGTCAGCTTCTTGCATGTAGTGGGTGGTCAAAACGACGGTTTTGCCAGGGTTGGTATCAAGCCAGTGGCGCGTGTAGGTGCGTAGGGTTCGCGCCGCTTCAACATCAAGCCCAAGCGTCGGCTCATCAAGAAACAACACATCAGGGTCGGTCAATAAGCCGCGAATGTAGTTCATTTTTTGGCGCAAACCAGTCGAAAGAAAGCTCACGCGGGTTTTGGCCCGATCAGCCAAGCCCATGACTTCAAGCAATTCGTCGATTCGTTTATTGGCGACTTTGCTATCCATGCCATGAAACTGGGTAAACATCCACAAGTTTTCGCGCACAGTGAGCAAGCCATAGCCCGACGATTCGCCGCCAGAAACCATGTTGATATGGCGGCGAACTGCATCGGCTTCGTGCAACACGTCAAAGCCCCAAACCTCGGCAGTGCCGCCGCTGGGCAGCAACAGCGTGGTCAGAATTTTGATTGTGGTGGTTTTTCCAGCGCCGTTCGGCCCCAAAAAACCAAATAATTCGCCTGGGCGTACTGCTAAATCAACCCCATCAAGTGCCTTCAAGACGCGCTCTTTGGTTTTATAAGTCCGTTGCAAATTGACGGTTCGAATGGCATATTCAGGCTGCATATTCCCTCGCACAGAAAGTAAACACCGCCTCGCGGCAGTGTAGCTCGATTTGCTATCAACAATTGATCATCTGGTGATTAGCATAGCTCAATCGTGCGTTTGGAGTATGGGTCTAGAGAACGATTGATCGTTCGCTAAATATTTTAGGGTGAATGGTGCTGAAAGTATTGCTTATTGTAAGGCGGCAATTAAGCTCGGCATGGCTCCCATCGCGGCATAAAATTCCGAGCCATCGGGCGTAGGAGTGGGATACGAACTCATTTTGGCGAATACCAGCTCGGCTTTGGGCGCAATGTAGAGCATTTGACCGCCATAGCCATTGGCAATATAAGCCCCGTGCTGGTTATGGGTATTCCACCATTGATAATTGTAGGAATAGTTGGCATTGCTTGGATGGGCAATTGCGCTGTTGGCAAAGGCCGCTTGATCACCGCCAGCCTCAATTGCTGCAACTGCCGCTGCGGGCAGAATTTGCTGGCCATTGAACGACCCTCGATTGAGCAACATTTGACCAAAGCGCGCCATATCGCGCAGCGTCGAGCAAAAACCAGAGCCAGCGGTTTCAGCACAGGCCGAATCGACCACCCACAGCGCATCACGCTCAGCGCCAAGTTTGCGCCATAGATGCTGCGATACTGCCTCGGCCAAGCTGCAATTCAGCACCCGCTTGATAATCCAAGCCAAAACATCGGTATTGGGCGTTTGATAGCTAAAGCGCTGGCCATGCTCACCAGTTTTCAGCATCGTCGGCAAAAACTGATAGACATTGCTTGGGCCGTCATATTGGCTAGGCCGCGCGTTCCAGCCTAAGGCCACGCCATACTTGAAATTTTCAGTCACCAAATTGCCAGTTTGCTCGCTAAACCCAACCGCTGTGCTCATGCCAAGCACGTGGGCGAGGGTGGCCGTGCCAAAGCCACTATCGGCTAATTCGGGCAAATAGCTGGCAACCGTTGCCTGCGGATCGAGCAATTGCTGAGCAACCAATAGCGCCGCCAAAGTTCCAGTAACCGATTTGCTGCCCGAAGCCCAGGCATGCAAGGTTTGGGGTTGCATACCATTCAAATAGCGTTCGTAAATCACTTTGCCACGGTGTAAAACCATAATTCCATCGGTGTAACTTTGCTCAACCATATGATTAAAGTCAAATTCCTGGCCAAGATAATTTTTATAGCGAATTGAATCCAAATTCTGTAAATCGTAGCGAAATTCGCTGCTTGGCCCATTGCCATGCCACACATCAGCCACCGGATTGAGCAACTGAATGTTTTGGAAGCTCCAGCGATTGTAGGGCTTGAGCAATTGTTGCGAATGCTCGACGCTTGATGCAGCTGGAAAGCCCTGCATCAAGCCTAATTCAACCGCAGTTTGAGGGATTGGATGATTCATGATGACTCCTTTTTATTCGCCAAGTTCTGGCAAGCGACTCAAATCTCGCAAACGCTCGACTTGCGAACGCAAGACCCGCCGATTTTGCTGCGGGTTGGCAACCGACGGATCGGGAACCCAATCCAAAAGCCCATTGTCGATCGCGCGAGCAATTCGCATGCGGTTGGCTTGGTTATTTTGTCCAAACGCCAAGGCTGCTGCATTGCTGATCGTAATCAGGTCTTCGGCGGAGAGCCACCAACGGGTGCGCGAGACCAAAATCCCAATCTCGCTTTGCCAAAAATCTTCTGGAAAAACCGCTTTGCTTTGCAGCGCATTGCCCAACAACAGATCGAGCAATTGCTCAAGTGCCAATTCAATTCGCCGCAACATAATTTCGTTGCGCATATGTCGCCCGTTGGCAACCTCGATCAACAAATTAAGATTATGTTGAAAAGCAGTTTCGGCTGCTGCTTCCTCGGCCAAGGTGGTTGCACCCAAGGCTTGGCCCAAGCTGCGATAGCGTTGCAGCACTAAGGCGGTTATTTCTTCGGCTAGTTTATGGTCAAACAGTGCCATCGTTCGAGTTCCTTTATAGATAACGTAACTATCGTTAGTTGATGGGGGGGTAGCATAACGTAACTATCGTTAGTTGTCAAGGCCTAATTGACGAGGTTTTTTCGCTTCGAACCACAGCATGATAAGTTAATCAGACATTGTTTGACTGCTATCAAATGCCCTTTAGGGGGTGCAGGGGGATTAAAGCCCCCTGCGTTTCCCGCCTTGAGGCGGGACGGAAGGGTGGTGACTAAACAATTGAATTTATCTATTCATAATCAAGCCAATGCGGTTCCTGTAGCTGAAACATTTACGCGTCTTTAACGAGACATCCATCGCATTAATCTGGATATTCGTCGGGATGCGGTTTACGAACATATGCTTTAGAACTCAATGAAATTGCTCCATAGGCTTTGAAATTCTGGCGAGCCTCGTTCAATGATTCTGCATTTGCACCGCCACGTAAGTCTGGGTTGTCTGATTGTTGTTCATCATCTTCCCACCAACACACTTCACAGAGATCATAACGGCCTGGGTCTTCGACAGTTTTGTAGCCACAGCATGGACAAGGATAACGAATAGGTTTGTTTAGACTCATGTTTTAATCACTCTCCCGATTAATAAGCATCTCGATAGTTGATTCTATACTAGCAATTAGCTTGCTCAACCATTGATAACGCAGCAAAGGCTCAAAATAGATTTTGGCTATGGCAGTAATCGCTGAATAATTCCCACTACCCACTCAGCCACAAGCCCAAGATCAGCGTTATAGGGTAAGTTTTCGGTTTGAGCAAGCCGTAAACGCCAGAGTGGTTTGCTATGCAGTTCATAAACAATATTCCGTTGATCAATCCAAGTTTGAGTGCTAGCTTTATCGCCGCGTCGATTGAAGAATTGCATCTGCCAACCTTGCAAATTTAACATAATATCGATTTGCAGGCTTGCTTGATCATTAAGCACTATTTCATAATGCAAAATCTCAAATAATTCGTTATCAGGACTCCAATAGCCTTGCTTTAGTTTTTTCGGTGTATCTTCAGGCTGAATCAAAGCTGCTAATTGCGTTAATTTTGTTCGCATTTCATTGCGTAAAACTTTAGTTTCATTTAAGAGTTCTTGAATTTGTTGTTGATTCGATTGAAAAAAGGCTAATCGTTCAGCACTCATGGTTGTTCCTCGCGATAAATGCAATATTGTTTCAGAAAAATCATGGAAGAAGCCTGTATATTTATCTGAATTGGCGTGATTCTCTGTTTGCCACAGGTTTTCAAAACTTGTGAATAATTGTTGATAACTAATACTTTTAAAATACGATTCTGTTGGGAGTTTGACGGAATACAGGCCTAAAACAAAAGCATACAGCGTGCGGCCATTGGCAAGCGTTTTAAGATGGTTATGATAAATGCCCAAATCATTATTAAGTTGATGATAAATTTTATTCTCGATGCCAATCACAAACTCAGGAGTTTCAAGCACCAAATCAATTCGTTTATTGCCTGAGGTTACATCTTCGCGGCGGGCAGTAACCGCATACTCGCCTTGAACATCGCAATCAACGAGCTGCATGAGCGCCCGAAAAAGCAGATTGCCAAAATTGTGCTGGTTGGTTGATTGCAGATAAAAGGCCAAAATATTGCTGGCAACATTTTCTAAATGAGGATAACCTGCAATTTCCAAGAAGGTCGTTGAAGCTTTGGGCTGTGGCGGAAGTTTGGCAAACGCTTGGAGCATCGCTGAGATTTCTTGCATGATTCTACTCCATCACAGAGAATTGCATTCATATCGTATCGCAATTGTCAACTCTTGGAAAGGCTATTGCCGCTGAAAGTAAACTCTTTAGTTGATGGAGCAAAGATGCAGCCTTTGATTATGCTTGTTGCCCGAACTGCGGCCATTCCACCAACAGCCGAAGAATTAATTGAAAAGGGCTATAGAATCGTTGGTTGTGATAGCATTCAGCAAGCCTTAGATACAATTGATCAATTGAAACCAGATTTGATCTATATCATTGATCATTTTATTGAAGGCTTTCGCGATCCACTAGAAATTTATTTTTATACCAGAGATATACTAAATCAGCCAATTCCAATTATTTTGGTTGGATTTCGGCATATAGCTGAACATTTGGTCGATCTCGATCTCGCTTGTTTCGATTTGATGCAGATCGAAGCGGCGCTGAATTTGGTTTATGAGTTATTACCAATTTAAAGCGTTGTTCCTTGAATAACCAAGCTTGTGCGAATCGATTGGGCTTTCAAAATCGGCGCTTGAGGCAAATTCAAGCAGCTGAATTTCATCGGGCTGCTCAATATGTTGCTTAATTACCTTTGTCGGAGTTGGCCGAATGCGTAACAACAAACGTATACTGCGCAAGCAAGGGCAAAACTAAGGCTTCGAATTGCTCAAAGGCTGCGCTTTGGTCTGCGTGCAGATAGATTAATTGGGTCAAATAGATGCTCATTTTTGCTCCAAATCCCAATCATCAAGCACTTGCTGAATGCTATAACGCGCCATATTGGCCAAAAATGGATTGCTATGTTGATAGTAGGGCAAGGCAATCAGCGCTATCGACAAGGCCCAGCCTCGGCCCCGTAACCATGTTGCTTTATCAACGTCCATCGCCGCGCGAAACGTAAGCCGCGTCTGACGATCGAACAAATTCCAGGCTGGCAGCAAATCGCAGGCCGGATCGCCAATTGCCAACGCACCAAAATCAATCACCGCGCTAATGTGCGCATCAACAACCAATAAATTGCCAGCATGCAAATCGCCATGAATCCAGACTGGCGCATGTGGCCATGGCTCAATGTGGATTGCATGCTCCCAGACTGCCAGAACCCGTTCTGCATCAACAAGATTTTGGGCTTCGGCGAGGGCGGCGCGAGTGGCTGCATCGCGCTGAATCAGTGGTACGCCGCGCGCAGTTGGCGATGCAGGCACAGGGCCATGCTGCGAATCAATCCGTTGCAAGGCATGCAGAAATTGGCTCAAATCAAGCTGAGGATTTTTGGGTATTGCAGTAACTGCATTTTCGCCAGCGAGCCAGCCATAAACTCCCCATTGCCAAGGATAAGCAGCGCTTGGTTGGCCTTGGGCAATTGGTTGGGGAATCTGGAGCGGAAGTTGGGCTTGCAACCATGATAACCAACGAAAATCACTGGCAATTTGATCAATTGCCCAAGCGATGCGCGGCAAACGAACAACCATGCTCTCGCCCAAGCGATAAAGTGCATTGTCGGTTCCCGCCGATTCAACCTTGTGCAACGGCAAATCAGCCCATTCGGTAAATTGGCTGGCAATTAAGCTTTGAACTAGCGCCTGATCGATTGGAAACTCATTCGCATGCATAGTTGCCATAAATTATCCTTAAACAACGTCGTGCAAGCATTATGCTCGACAATGCTTGCACGAAGATCAACCTAGCGAACGACATTAGCCCAAGAGCAGATGTAAATCGCCAAATTCATGCCAGAGATAGTGCTGCTCCAAGGCGGCACGATAGCATAACTCTAAATGTTCGTAGCCTGCTAAGGCCGCCAACATTGCCAAATGAGTGGCTTTTGGTTCATGCAAACCAGTCAAAATGCCATCAACTGCCCGCAAACCGCGCTCTGCGGTGATCACCAATTCGGTCCAGCCAGTGTGCGGATGCACCAAACCACGTTGATCGACAGTGCTTTCGATGGCCCGCACGCTGGTGGTGCCAACTGCAATCACGCGGCGGCCATCGGCGCGGGCGCGATTGATCAAATCGGCGCTGGTTGCTGGCAAGCTATACCATTCTGCATACGGCGGCTCGTGATCTTCGAGGCTGGCCACGCCAGTATGCAGCAGCAAGGGCGCAATTTGAATACCTTGAGCAACCAACCGCGTCAGCAAGCGCTCGGAAAAAGCGCGACCTGCCGAGGGCATTTCGGCGCTGCCAAGCTCGGTTGCATAGACCGTTTGATAGTAGCTGCTGGGCCAATCTTGGTCGACATAACTATAATGGATTGGTTTCGCATGCTCGGCCAGATACATTGGCAATGGTTTGGGCAAGCTCAAACTAGCAATCCATAAGCGATTGGTGGTTGCGCCATTGGCTGCATAGCCGCGATGAATTTCAAGCGTGCCACCAGCAGGCAAATCAAGGCTCGTTGCGGCGAGGGCTGCGCGATAGGGCAGGCTGCTCGTGCCATGGGGCTGGCGAATTTCAACCAGCCACAGCTCGGCCAACAATTGGGTTGAAAGATGCACGATTAATTGCTGGCCCGCCTTGGTTGTGGCCGGAATTGCTGCATTCAGCGTGCCACTGGTATTGATTGCCAGCACATCGCCTGCTTGTAAAATTGTTGGCAATTGGTCAAATCGATAATGCTCAAGCTGGTTTGAGCGACTATGCGAAACCATCAAGCGCACTTGGTCGCGCTCTAGGCCGCGCGCCTCTGGCGGTTCACCCGCCTCAAGAATGGTCGGTAGTTCAAAATCTATTGTTGCAAGCATAGCAAGCTCACTTTCATGATGAGAAGAACATAGAGCATTCAAGAAAATCAAAAGTCAAAAGGCAGAAATCAAAGGAAAAATTAGGCTATTGGCTTGACAATCACGGGCATACCCTCACCCCCAGCCCCTCTCCCGCACGCGGGCGAGGGGAGCACTCCAACGCATTACGCAAGAACCACTGTCTTGAAGCCCCTCTCCCGTCGAACGGGAGAGGGGTTGGGGTGAGGGGAGCTTAAAACCTGACCCCTAACCCCCGACCTCCGACCCCTGATCCCTGATCCCTATTTACTATGTTCTAATCCTTACGATAGCGACCACTTGGCACATCATCGTTAATCAGCCGTAAGACTGCTGGCACGCTGGCTTCTGGTGGCGGGCGGTCGCTAATATCTTCGCCAGGAAACGCCTCTTGATGCATTTGGGTGTTCATATCGCCTGGATCAAGGCTATAGACCCGCCAAGTTGGCTGTTCGGCAGCTAAAATTGCGGTCAATTGATCGAGCGCCGCTTTGCTGGAGCCGTATCCACCCCAACCTTCGTAGGCTTGAAGTGCTGCATCGCTACTGATATTGATGATGCGAATGCTGGGCTTGAAGCTTGGCGCGAGAGTTTGAATTGCTGCCAGCGGCGCAAAAACATTGATTGTATAAACCTGGGCCAACTCAGCGAGTGGATATTCGACTAAACTTGGCAACGGGCTTGGCCCCAAAATGCTGGCATTATTGACCAACAGATCCAAGCCCCCCCATTCTTGGGCGGCAATCGCCAAGGCTTGGCGATGGGCTGGGTCGGCAATATCGCCATCGATCGCTTGGACGCTAGTGCGAGTTGCCAAGGCGGCGCGGGCTTGTTCCAGCGCTGCTGCGCCGCGACCAGTAATGATCAAATGCCAGCCATCCAAGGCTAATTTTTGGGCGAGGGCGAGGCCTAAACCACGTGATGCGCCAGTAATTAATCCAATGCGTTGCATAGTATTTGCTCCTCAACTACCTTGGCCAACCACCATTCGCGCAGTTCGCTGGCTTGACCTTCGGCATCAAAATTCACAATAAAGATTCCGGCTAAATCTTGGGCTTGTTGCTGTTGTTGATGATAGAGTTTGGTGTGCCATTCGGCCACGCCGCGCCCGCCTGCAAACAGCACTGGCGTAATTGCACATTCGACATGGTGATGTTGGGCCAGCATGTTGCGCCAATAGCCAACTACCGCCGCCAGCCCACGCAACGCAGGCTCAAACGGATGCTCTTGATAGCGAATCGTGGGGCTAAATAAGTGGGCTAATGCTGCAAGATTACGCTGGTTCCAGACCGTTGCTAAGCTTGCACACCAGTCTTGAAAATCGTTGTTGTTCATAGCCAACTTCCATCTGCCAAGCAGTATAGCGAGCGGAATTGGTTGGCAACTCGGCCAGCAGTGGGGCAATTGGCAGCGCAACTAGACAGGCCCAGACCTGTCCAATCGGCCAGCAAATAGATTATTATTGATAGCCATTGAGCTAAAATTGATGCTTGACAAACTGGAAACTCAATATACAATATATCTAGTATAAGTTATTGCTGAGCATTATGAGTTATTCACTGGCGTTTTCGCAGGCGATTGCCATCAGCCTCTACATCACCTATAAAGTCGAGGAACATTGCTACGATTTCGTGCCAACCCACGAAATTGCCGATTTTTTAGGGATTGCCAAACCAAGCGTGGTCAAAGTTGTGCAAGCCTTGACCAATAGCGGCCTAATTGAAACTCGCGAGGGTTCCAAAGGTGGCGTGCGGCTGACTCGTGCAAGCACAGCGATTACCTTGTTGGATATTTTTAATGCGATTGAGCAAGCCAAGCCCTTGTTTCGAGTCAATATCACCTTCAAAGAGCAAAAAGAATCGGCGCTGGCCGCTCGTCAGCGCATGCTCGATAGTTTTCAACGCGCCGAGGATGCCATGAAACGTGAGTTGCAAGCAGTTTCTTTGGCCGATCTTTCGATCGATTGATTTTTTTGGTATAAACTAGCCCTATTTTGTATCTAGTTTATTGTGTTCGCCATGTTTTTTACTTGAAACTCGATAAACTGTTTATCTAGTTTATTAATTGAAAGGAACTCTGATGAGCAAGCGTGTATTGGTTACTGGAGCAAATGGTCATTTAGGCTCGGTGTTGGCCCAAATGCTGGCCGAACGCGGCTTTGAGGTGCGGGCAAGCGTGCGTAATCGCAGCCACATCAAGCCTGAGCTTGGCTACGAACAGGTGTATGCCGATTTGATGGATATTAATTCGTTGCAACAAGCCTTGGTTGGCGTTGACACGCTGTATCAAGTAGCTGCGGTATTCAAACATTGGTCGCGCAATCCGCAGCGCGAAATTATTCAACCCAATGTTGAAGGCACGCGCAATGTTCTGCGGGCAGCGGCCCATGCTGGGGTCAAACGGGTGGTGTATGTTAGCTCGATTGCGGCGGTGGATAAAAATAATCCACACAGCCAAATCCCTGCTGATGAAACCAGCTGGAACCAATATACCTATGGCAATCCCTATTATCAATCGAAAATTGCTTCGGAACAGCTGGCTTGGAAGTTGGCGCAGGAATATGGGTTGGATATGGTGGCGGGCTTGCCAGGCACTATTATTGGCGACCCAAATGGCCGCACCACGCCATCGCTGGGCATTTTGGAGCTTGTGTTGAGCAATAAACTGCCGCTTGACATCAATATGGATTTTAATTTTGTTGATGTGGCTGATGTTGCTGCAGGTTTGATTGCCGCTGAGCGCTTGGGTCGGGCCGGCGAACGCTATATTTTGGCTAACGATCAATCATTGCCCTTGCGGCGCTTGTTTGAAATTGGCCAAGAATTCAACCCTAGAATTAAAATTCCAATGCGGGTTTCCAAAGGCATTACGCGCGTTGCCGCTAGTATGATGGAATTGGTTGCGAATCTGACAGGGCGTGAGCCGATGATTTTGCGCAGTCAAGTTGGCTTATATTGTGGGGTCGAACAGCGCCTATCGATTGCCAAAGCCAAGCGCGAGTTGGGCTATAATCCGCTACCTGCGGTCGAGGCGGTGCGCAAAACCTTCGCAATTCTCGCCCAACAAGCTCCCAACCAAGTTGCCTTAGGTCAAGCCTAAGTTAAATAAAACGTGGTGGCAGTGGTTCAGGCTGCCACCACTGTTTGCAATTAATCGCGTTCGACGATTGTATTGCGCAAGATGCCAATTCGTTCAATTTCTAGCTCGACCACGTCGCCAACTTCGAGCCAAGGGCCTTTGCCGTGGGTGGTTTCGAGCAAGCAGCCAGTACCAACCGTGCCAGAGCCGATAATTTCGCCTGGCAGTAGCGTCACATCACGCGAGGCATGGGCAATTAGCTCGCCCAAGGTGTAGTAAATATCGGCAAACGAGCCACGCCCGCGTTCTTCGCCATTAACCCGCACGACCATTGCCAAATCGTAGCGGCCATCGCCCAGCGCTTTATCCTCAATTTCGTCGAGCGTGATCATTGCTGGTCCAAACGAGGTGGCAAAATCTTTGCCCTTGGCTGGTCCTAAGCCAACGCTCATCTCGCTGGCTTGAATATCGCGCGCTGACCAATCGTTCATAATCATCAAGCCAGCAATATAATATTCGGCCTCATCTGGCTCAATATCGCGGCATGGCCTGCCAATAACCGCCGCAATTTCCAGTTCGTAATCAAGCTGGCTGGTGCGTGGCATTACCAGATCAGTATCTGGCCCAACGACCGTGGTGGGATTGCCAAAATAAAAAACTGGCATATCGTACCAAGAATTCGGTACGTCACGGCCATGTTGAGCACGAATTTCGCGCACATGTTGCTCGAAAGCATAGAAATCGCGAATCGTTGGGGGTTGGGGAATTGGCGCTAATAAACGCACGCTATCTGGCGGGTAAATCACAGTTTCGCCGCCCAGCGAAAGCATGCTATTAATCGCATCGGGATCATCCCACTCGATGCCATCGCCACCACCGCCAAGCAAATCGACCACTGCTGAAACGATCTGGATTGCAGCATCGATGCCAAAGCCATCGGCTTCGTGTTGGAGCATGCTCATCAGCGACCAATTGTGGGGCAGATCCTCAAAAACCAAGGCAGCCGCCGCTTGCAGATCGATAATACCCATTGGCAGCCATGCTCCAGCTCGTGCCTCCGAGCCTTCGCCATACCGTCGAAATGAAACAAATTTCATAAAAAGCCCCCGTTAATTGTGTTTCAATTATAGATGAAGTGTTAGAGCAAAGAACATAGTAACTGGGGATCGGTTGTTGGGGATTGGGGATCGGGGAGCAGGTGCAAGGGATTAGGATTCAGGGGTTAGGCTTTTGGCTAGCGGGGTGTTGCGGTTCTTGCGTGGGTGGGTTTTTAACGCAGAGCCGCGGAGCAGAGGATGAAGGATGAGGGATGAGGGATGAGGGATGAGGGATGAGGGATGAGGGATGAGAATTCGTGGCTAAAAAAGACCTTGGCGATCTTCGCGCTCTTCGCGGTTTCGTCTTTCGTGGAATTCGTGGCTAAAAAACTCAACCTTCGCGTCCTTCGCGCTCTTTGTGGTTGCAAGCCTTCGTGCTCTTCGTCGATCAAAAATAGTACCCTTGCCCTGACAAGATCTTTCAGTGTATGATGCTGCTAGTTTCGCACCTTAGCGCCATGGAGTTGTTGCTGATGAGCCAGTATCTTGATCTGCGAATTAGCGTTGATGCCAAACAAGCCGACCAATATCCAGTTCGAATTTCGACTGCCGATGGCCAAGAGTATCGGGCAACCTTAACTCTGCCTGCTGAGGATAATCCAAGCTACTCGACGTTTAATATGTT
This sequence comes from Herpetosiphon sp. NSE202, assembly GCF_042688385.1. Classification (NCBI taxonomy): domain Bacteria; kingdom Bacillati; phylum Chloroflexota; class Chloroflexia; order Herpetosiphonales; family Herpetosiphonaceae; genus Herpetosiphon; species Herpetosiphon sp. NSE202. Next base: position 39,536 of record NZ_JBHUPY010000004.1, read on the forward strand.
GCTTGGCTATGGCAACCAAAGCTTAAATCAAGATCAAGTGATTGAATTTGGCAGCTTGCTTTATAATTGCTTGTTGGCTGGTGATGTGCGGACGGCGTTTATTAGCGAGCGTAATCGTGCCAAGGCAGAAGGCAAAAATTTACGCATTCGCTTATCGATTGAGCCAAACGAAGTTGATGTTGCCGCGATTCCGTGGGAATTTGCCTGTGATGATGCTGGCATTCCCTTGGTTACAAAGCACTCAATTTGTCGGTTTTTGCCGCGTAACGAGCCACTTCCAGCGCTTAGTTTGGCGGCAGATACAACCTTAAAAATGCTGCTAGCTTGGGCCGCCCCAGCTGAACTTGATCAACAATTAGGCTACAGTTTAAATATTGCTGGCGAGGTAGCGGCAATTCGCCAGCAGCTTCAGCCTTTAATTGACACGAAAAAAGTCGAACTAATTGAGCTAGCCCATGTTACTGGCAGTAGGCTTAATCTCGCAATTGAAGATCATCAGCCACATGTGCTGCATTTTATTGGCCATGGCATCATGAATGGGAATAGTGGCCAATTAATTTTTGAAGATTCGAATGGAAAACGCAAAGATTTTTCGGCTCTCCAACTTTCAATTGCCTTGGAAGGCTCGCCAATTCGTTTGGTTGTGCTGAATGCCTGCCAAACGGGCACGGTTGTAACCCGCTTGTTGGGAAGTATCGCGCCAGCACTGATGGCGGTGAATGTGCCAGCGGTGGTGGCAATGCAAGCTTCGGTTGCCGATAGTGCTGCCAATGTGTTTGCGAGTGCGTTTTATCGCGCATTTGCCGATTTTAAGCCGATTGATGAATGCGTTTCGCGTGCCCGTCGCATGGTGATTGCCGAAGGCATTAATAATGTCGATTGGGGCTTGTCAACTCTGTATATGCGTGCCAAGGATGGCTTGCTCTTTACGCCACCAAGTACCTCAGGCCCGAGTAATCAGGCTGATGCCTCAACTGCTACAGCCCTCCCACCCAATAGCATCAGTAATTTGGCGGGTAGCGGTAATACGTTTAATCGCGATGTTAATTTTGGCACGATCCAAGCTGGGCATACGATTCAGGGCAATACCTTCAATGGCAGCAATGTTGCAATTGGCAATACAGTCCAAGGCAATCTCAATCAAACAAATACCCTGAATCAGCGCGATAACTCAGATTTGGATAATTTAAAACAACGCTTAGCAATCAAACAACGGAATTTGCAAACTATCGAGAGCCAGATTGAAAGTTATGGCATTAAAATTCCGGTTTATCTCGTTAATCAACGTAATAATCTGGCCGATGAGATTGCAGCGCTTAAACGTGAAATTGCTGAATTGAGCCGCTAATGCCAACCGATTTAAGCTGTGTGATTATTGCTGGTGGCCAAGCGCGGCGGTTTGGCAGCGATAAACGCCGTCTGCGCTTGTGGGGCGAAGCAGGCCCAACCTTGCTTGAACATACGCTGGCAGTTGCCCAAACTGTTTGCGCGCGGGTCGTCGTGAGCCTCAATGATCCCAGTGCTTGGCCCGAATTAGGTGTGCCTTTGGTGCAAGATCGTTATGCCAACGCAGGCCCATTGGCCGGAATTGTGGCTGGCATGCAGCATTTTGCCAGCGAATGGACGTTGGTGCTTGCCGCCGATTTGCCCTTGCTGGCAACGCCGTTTTTGGCTGAATTGCTGGCCCAACCTCGCCATGGCTTGGCGGTCGTACCACAGCGCCAAACAGCTGAGCAACGTGGTGGCTGGGAACCGTTATGTGCGCTCTATCAGCGGGCAGCCTTGCCGTATTTTGAGCAAGCGTTGGCTGCTGGCCAGCATCAATTAATCAGGATTATTGCTCAATTGCCGCCCCAAATTTGGCCAATTGCCAGCACTAGCCCATGGTTGCAATGTTTACATAATCTCAATCGCTTGGACGATATGCAGCAACTAGCGGCATTTAAGGTACTATAGCCAAAATGTTAGTTGAGGCGTGTCATGCAGCGTGTGGCTTTTTGCACTCCGGTTAATCCGGTTGAATCGGGCATTTCGGATTATAGCGAGGAATTATTGCCCTACTTGGGGCAGTATGTTGATTTAACCGTCGTGGTTGATGATGAGGTTCAGCCAACCAATCAACAGTTAATCGCCACGCTGCCCGTTATCCGAATTAGCGATTTAGCCAAACAGCATGCGCGCCAACCCTTCGATGCAATTATTTACCACATGGGCAACAGCCCAGCTCATAGTCGCTTTTGGCAAAGTTTGCAGCGTTTGCCTGGGATTGTGGTGCTGCATGATTATGTGTTGCACCATTTAATGCTTTGGCATGCAGCCAATCGGCTGAAACACATGCCCAGCTATCGCCAACAAATGCAACACTATTATGCCGAACAGGGCACACAAATAGCGCAACGGATGGAGCGCGGCCAACTTGGCGATGCAGTCTTTGATTTTCCGCTTTCCGAGCCAGTGATTGCTCAAGCAAGCAGCTTGATTGGCCATAGCAACTATGTGCTTGAGCGAGCGCAGAAGCAACGCCCCGATTTGCCAACCTCACTTGTGCCAATGGGCGTGCCGCTTTTGCCGTCAGCCGATCGATTGGTCGCTCGTCAATCCCTGCAACTGCCCGCCGAGATTCCAATTTGGGCTAGTTTTGGCCATATCAACCCCTACAAACGAATTGAACAGGCCTTGCATGCTTTTGCCCAATTTCGGCGTAGCTATCCCACGGCGCGCTATATTTTAGTTGGCAGCGTTTCGCCAAGCTACGATCTTAAAGCGTTGCTGCAACGTTTGCAATTGGGCGATAGCGTGCAGGTGACAGGCTATGTTGATCACGCTGATTTTAATCGCTATGTTGCTGCCGCCGATATTTGCTTCAATGGCCGCTATCCTTCTGCTGGCGAGACTTCGGCCAGTTTGCTGCGCTTATTGGGCGCTGGGCGGGCCGTGTTGGTCAGCGATATTGCCACATTTAGCGAATTGCCTGCCGATGTGGTGGCTCATGTGCCAGTTGACCACGATGAAGTTGGCTTGATCGCGGCCTATGCCGAGCGTTTATGGGCCGATGTGGCGTTGCGCGAAGCCTTGGAGCAGAATGCACGGCGCTTTGTGGCCGAAAAGCATAATCTGCCCTTGGCCGCGCGGGGCTATGCCGACCATCTGAGCAAGGTGCAGGGCTGGCCACGCTTAGAAATTCAACGTGAACCATTATGGGATCTGAATCAGGTCACGATTCAAACCTCGATTCCGCACGTGATTGGCCATAAAGCGGCGCAACTTGGCTTGGTTGATGCAGATGCGCCGTTGCTTGATCGGTTGGCTGCGCGCTTGCGGAATCTGCTGCCATAAGCTCAATTGGTTAATTGATCATACTTCCAATGCCAGCGGGTTTGCTGTTGCTGCAAGCGCCAGCCAAATCCGGCGAGCAGCAATAAACCCAATGTGCCAGCGGCCAGCTGTTGATGGGTCAGATTCACAATCGTAAACAAGGCCAAGTTCAGCAAATAAATCGCAATTGGCAACGTTAAGCTCGCAGCTTCTGCTGGCTGATTAATTGGTTTGCGACAAAGTGCTTCGGTTGCAAGGGCCAAAATCAAGGCCAAGGCCCACCATGCTATAAAATTGGCGGTTGGAATGCCAAAGATCGGGCCTGATTCAAGCCATGTCCAATAGCGGTTGATATACACGGCAACTGGCTCGATCACCAAATCAAACAACATTGCCAAGCTAGCAGCCCCAAGCACCCGTGGCCAAAACCTCGCCGTGGGCATGAGCATGCGGCTTAATTCGAGTGCACCTGGCACAACCAACAACCATGCAAACGGAATCGCTAAGGGCACAACGCCCACAATCTCTGGCAGCAGCACGCCGTTATATTGATATGCGCCGAATGGCCAGCCAGTCGTCACGCCCAAATGCTCGGTTAGCCATGAGCCAATGCCAATGATGCCAGTGCTTAGCCAGCCCATGTTGCCGTAGCGTTGAATTAACCACCAAGCAGCAAGCCCGCCCGGCACAACCAACATTAGGGTTGCCATAAATTCGCCGCCAGCAGGCACAAGGTCAAACGCCAATAAAGGCACACTCCAAGCCCAAACAAACAAATAACCTACCCATAACCAATGTCCAAGGCGTAAAGTAGCCACAAAGTTCACCCCTGAAATAGTAAAATCGTCTCTTGCGATCTTACTCTAGTCCCGCTAGGATGGATGTATTCATTCTAAGCTTAATCCACGTTCAGCGTTGATCGTTTGATAAAGGACGCACCTGCATGGCCGCCAATCCTCAGATCAGCAGTTTTCTGCCACGCTATGTCCTGCAACGGCTCATTGACGAGCAACAACTCCGCCAACCGCTGGCCGAAGATCAATTGGCTACGGTCTTGTTTGCCGATTTTTCTGGTTTCAGTCGGCTCAGCGAGCAATTTGCCTACGATCAAACCACGATCCTCGAATATATTTCCGATGTGCTCAACGATTCATTTAGCCAATTAATTGATACCGTCATTGCCCATGGCGGCGATGTGGTTAAATTTGCTGGCGATGCATTAATTGCCATTTGGATGGCCGATGATCTTGAGCAACTGCGCCAAACAACCCAGCTTGCAGCCCAATGTGGCCTAGCGATTCAAGCAAGCTTCACGCTGCCCAGCGCTGCTGAACGCTTGGCAATTCGGGTCCAAATTGGGGCTGGCTCAATTTCAAACTTTATCGTGGGCGGCGTGAATAATCATTGGGAACAGTTGATCAGTGGTGAGGCTTTGCTGCAAGTCCATTTGCTTGGCTCGCAAACCCATGCTGGCCAAGTCGTTATCTCGCCAGAAGCACGCTCGTTGATTCGCGCGCAAGGCCAAGGCGAGGATTTACGCGCCCAAGCTTTTCGATTAACTGGCTTAGCTGAAAACCTGCCCTTGCCTGAGATCAATCAGTCGCTGCCCAACTATCCAACTGAACAATTGACTCCGTTTATGCCAACTGCCGTAATAGCACGCATTAATGCAGGTTTGCACGAATGGCTGGCCGAATTGCGCCATTTGAGTGTGATGTTTATTAATGTACCAGCCTTGAGCTTTTTCACCACCCTTGAGCAAGTGCAAGCGGCAATTAGCGCGTTGCAAACAGTTATTTTTCGCTACGAAGGCAGCATCGATAAATTATCGGTTGACGATAAAGGCGTAAGTTTGTTGGCGGCCTTTGGCTTACCGCCACTCTCGCATCGCGATGATGCTGAACGGGCTGTGCGAGCTGCACTTGAAGCATCGACCGCGCTGGCCAAATTGAGCCTAACCCACACAATTGGCATCGCAACTGGCCCAGCGTTTTGTGGCGAAATTGGCAATAGCCAGCGGCGCGAATTTACCATGATTGGCGATGTGGTGAATCGGGCTGCGCGCTTGATGGAAGCCAATCTTGCACCAATTTTATGCGACCAAACCACCGCCCAAGCTAGCCAACAACAGGTGCGTTTTCAGGTGTTGCCGCCAATTATGATCAAAGGCAAAAGCCAGCCAATTACGATCTATCGTCCGCAACAAACCAACTATAGCCCCGACCAGATTCGGCCTCGGCGCTTGATTGGCCGTCGCCGCGAGCGCGGCCAGATTGAGCAACTTTTTACCCAAGCTCAGCCCTCAATTCAACATTTGATGCTGACTGGCGAGAGTGGCATGGGCAAATCGGCTTTGTTATATGAGGCAGTCGAAATTGCCGAGCACTACGAGCGCCAAGCCTTGCTGATTACCAGCAGCAGCCTGCGTCAATCGGCCCAATATCCAGGCTGGCGCTTGTTGCTTGAGGCCTGTTTGGCGGTTGAGCAATGGCCACATCAAGCCAGCCAATGCTATCAATTAATTATTCAACGCTTGCAATTGCCCGACCAATTGGCCAAATCGGTGCAGCTGTTGCACGATGTTTTGGAATTACCTGGCCGTGCCGAAAGCAACGCTACGCTTGATCAAGCGCAACAAGTGCAAATTATTCATGAATTAATTGGCCATGCACTCAGCCAACTCCATCAGCAAAAACCCTTGGTCTTGTGCATCGATAATTTGCAATGGTTCGATTCGCTGGCGCTCAACACGCTTGAGCAGCTCTTGCAACAACAGCCTGAGCTTATTTTGATTACGACAGCACCAACCAAACTAGCAGGCCTTGCAGCCCAGCAGCTTTTACACTTGCAAGCGCTTGATCCGGTGGCTTGTATTGCAGTCGTCGCCCAATCGTTGGGCGTGCAAGCAATTCCGCCAAGTGTGGCCGCGTTTATTAATCAACGGGCTGCTGGCCATCCTTTGTGGAGCATCGAGCTTGCTCAGGCCTTGCGCAATGCCGGCATGATTCGGATCAACAACGGCATTTGCAAGCTTGATCAATTTAGCCAGCTTGAAAAACTCAATTTGCCAAGCACCATCCAAGGCGTGCTGGTCAGCAGAATTGACCAACTGCCGCCGCAGCCCCAATTGACGCTGAAAATCGCCAGCGTGATTGGCCATGAGTTTCAGGTGCAGCTGCTTGAGGCGATTTATCCGTTAGCCCACGAACGTGAGCATATTCCAGCTCACCTCAGTTTGCTCGTCCAACAAGGCTTTATTCACGAGGCCAGCGAGGGCTATCGATTTAGCCAAGCGATTATTCACGATGTAGCCTATTCGTTGTTGCTCTTTGGCCAACGGCGAGCGTTGCATCGGGCAATTGCCGAATGGTACGCCATCGAACATCCGCATTTGGCCGAGGCTGGCAGTAGCCTTTTGGCCCACCACTGGAGCCATGCGATTGATCCTGATGAGCCAGAAAGCCGTCAGCCGGCGATTGAGGCCTTGCAACGGGCTGGTGAGCAAACGCTGCTGCGCTGTAGCTATCGCGAGGCAATTCCATTTTTTGAGCGCGCCTTGCATTTGTTGGCGGTTGATGATGATTTTGCTGCGCAACAACAAATTGTGCGTATGCAATTCAATTTGAGCCAAGCTCGCTGGCGTTTGGGCGACCACAGTATGGCCCTGACCAATTTGGATTCGGCGTTGGTAACCGCTCAACGGATTGGCGATGGCGTGGGTGAGGCCGATGTGCTCCGCCAATTTGGTAATATCGCCTATGTTCAAGGCGATTTGTACACCGCGCAACAACATTTTTCAGCCAGCGTTAATCGGGCGCGCCATGCCAACTACCACAGCGGGATTATCAGCGGCGTAAGTAATGTTGGGGTTGTAGCCTTTGCCCGTGGCGATTATCAGGTTGCGCGTGAAGCCTATCGCGAAGGCTTGGCAACCTCGCGCGAGCAAGGCCACGATTTTGGCATCGCGGTCAACCAGCTTAATCTTGGTGGTTTGGCAATTGTCGAGCAAGCATGGGACGAAGCACGCCACTATCTTTATGAAGCGTTAAACTTGGGCTATACCAAACATATGACCTTAGTATGTTTACATAGTTTGGTTGCTTTGGCAGAATGGCGGTTAGCAACTAATCAAGCTGAAGCAAGCGCCAATTTGATTCAGATCGTGCTGCATCACGAAGCCATTGACAGCGAAATCCATGCAGCGATCGATAAACTGAAACCACAGTTGATTCAAATTTTGGGCGAAACCCAATGGCTGATTTTGAGCCAGCGTCCAACCACGCCATTTGAGCAAATTATCCCAGCGATTGTGCAAGAATTGGCGACTGAACAGCACTAAAACTGCTCTGCGAATGGCTTGATTGATATGAATCATTGCCGCCTGCAAACGCCAACTTGGGCCAAATTGTTAAGATCCCGTCAGCAAATGGTCTAGGCACGATCTACCAAACCCGTTACAATAGACGACGGTACGATCAAGAATAGAGGTATTTATGCCGACGATTTTAGTGATTGAAGATATTCCTGACAATGCTGCTTTGGCGCGCCGAGTTTTGAATGCCTATGGTTATTCGGTGCTCGAAGCGGCTGATGCTGCCAGTGGCTTGGATATGGCGCTCGAACAACATCCCGACTTGATTTTGCTTGATTTGGGCTTGCCTGATGCCGATGGCCAAACAGTGGCTGGGGTATTGCGCGGTACGCCTGAAACCCAAAACATTCCGATTGTGGTTTTTACCGCTTGGCCCGAAGAAACTGCCCGCCAAATGGTTCGTGCCTATGGATGTAACGGCTTTATTCGCAAACCGCTGTCAGTTGTTGATTTTGCCCAAGCGATTGCCAGTTACCTCTCCTAAATAGGTTCCAGCTATCAAGGATCTATATGACAACAGATGGTTTTCACGATGGTTCGGCCATAGAGCTTACTCCCGCAGCCAGCTTTACCATTGATGAATTGGTCGCAATTTATAACCAGACTCGGATCGATTATATTGTGCCAATGCCAATGAACAGCCAGCGGCTCGCTGAATATATTCGGTTATATGATGTTAACTTAGATGCCTCGTTTGTCGCCAAGGCCGATGGCGACATTATGGGCCTTGCAATGCTTGGGGTGCGCCGCGACCATGCCTGGGTTACCCGGCTGGGCGTGTTGCCCAATCGGCGCAAGGGTGGCATTGGCCGCGCCTTGATGATCGCAATGGTTGAAGCAGCGCGTCAGCATTGGCTCAAATATGTGCAGCTTGAAGTTATTTTGAATAACACGCCAGCGCATAAGCTTTTTTTGGCGCTCGGCTTTGAAGAAACCAACCAACTGCTGGTGATGCGGCGGCCACCAGGCCCGGTCAAAATTCCCGCAGTTGGCTCAGTCGAATGGCTCGATTGGTCACAACTGCAACGGCTCGTGCGCCAACAAGCGCAAGGTGTGCCATGGACCAACCAAGCTGATTCCTATGACCATATGGCTATGGTCGAAGGTTGCCGCGTAAGTTTGCCCGATGGTGGTCGTGGTTGGTGCATTTTCCGTCGCCAACCATTGGTAATTTCGCATATTCGGCTGCATACCGAAGCTGGCGATCCAGCGGCGGTTGGTTCGGCCTTGCTGAGCCAAGTGCACCAACGCCATAGCCGTTTGGATACGCAAGCAGAAAATATTCGCTGCGATGACCCACATTTGACCGCCTATACCAACCATGGCTATATCGAAGCCTTCCAACGAATTGAAATGCTTTTAAACCTTATCCAATGATCGGGTCAATAAATATCCCCCCCAAGTTGCAACATAAACGGGACTAAGGACAACCAGCAATAGCAGTCAATTTGGGTTGGAAATAGGTATAATCACACAATGCAGTTCTTCCCTTTAGGTTAACTTGCAACAACGGTTGGCAGCATTGTTCCTAAGCGCAAATTTGGCACAGTATACGAGGTAGGGTTATGGCTAGTGGAATCTCGCATAGCACATTGAATAACATTCGGCTCAAGCGCATTCTTCGCTTTGGTATTTTTACCATGATTGTTGGTTTAATCATGGCAATTCCCTATGGCTTAGAAGCAGTGCGCGTGCCATCGTGGCAAAATTACATGAGCCTGATCAGCATTGTTGTGGCAACAATTGGTGGCTTGTGTGCAACGATCTCCGCCAGACAAGGCTGGCTGATCGCTGGGGCCTATAGTTTAATTATCGCGATTGCCGTTGCCACCTTCCCGAGCCAGCTCTTTATTGCTGAGTTTGGCTTTATGCTCTCGATTTTAAATGTCTTCTTTGTGCTGGTTATCTCGATCCAAACCCTCCCCGAACGCCATATTTTCCCAGTTATCTTGGGGATTATTAGCCTTGGCGTGATTGCAACCTTGCTCAAAACCTTCCTCAATATTCAAGAGGTTCGGGTTTCGGGCAATCAAGAAATTTATATGCCTGTGATGGCTATCGCAGCCATATTAATCTTGATTTTCTTTGTCTTTCGCGAATTTGGCACGCTCTCAATTCGCAATAAAATTCTGATCTCGTTTGTGTTGGTAACAACCCTGCCAATTGCGATTATTTCATTTATTACCTTGCGCTCAACTCGTACTTCGCTGACCAACCAAGCTAATAGTTTGATTTTGGTCAACGCGACCAATATTGCCAACGAAATTGACGATTTTGTCAATCGGAATATCAACCGCGTCAGCGCGCTCTCACGGATTCCTGAACTCAGCGAATATTTGCTGGCTGCCGAACAAAACACCTTGGTCCCCGACCAAGATCGCGATACGCGTAACTTGTTCCGCGCAGTTACGACCGAAAATAACGATACGCTCTCGGTTGCTTTGCTGAATAATCGCGGCATCGTGTTGGTCGATACCGTGCCAACCAATGTCGGGGTTAATGATTCAGGCTTGTCGTATTATCAAAATGCGATTCGCACGGGCCAAAGCATTATTTCGCCAGTTACCTTCGGCAATGATAATTTGCCTTCAATTTATTTCAGTACGCCGGTGCGTAACCCGCAAAGCCAAGAAATTATCGGCGTTTTGCGGATTCGCTACAGTGCCAGCATTATTCAATCGTTGGTTGCGCGCAGCAACGACCGCGCTGGTCAAAACTCATTCGGGGTTGTGCTTGATGAATATGGCATGCGCATCGCCCAAGGTAGCGAATTAACCCTTTTGTATAAGATCGCCGATAGCTTGCAACCAGATGAAATTAAACGCTTGCAAGATGAACGGCGTTTGCAAAATATCAACGCAGCCAACCTGCTTGTGCCATATCCAGCTCTTATCAGCGCTATCAAGGGTGTGGTGCTCGATCCCCAAAGCACTGGTCAAGTGATCACGATTCCAAGCTCGATTGCTGAAGAGCAAAAACCAGGCGATCCCGATCCTGAAGGCAATGATATTTATGCCTACACAGCGACCAAAACCGTGCAATGGCGGATTCTCTATCACCAAAGCGAATCGACCTTCTTAGCCCCAATTCGCCAATCCGAGCGTTCGACAACCTTGATTGTGTTGGTACTTTTGGTTGGGATTAGTATGATCGCTGTCTTTGCAGCGCGCATTCTGACTACGCCAATTGAACGTTTGACCGCCTTTGTGGAGCGCTTCCGCGCTGGCGATTTATCAACCCGTGCACCAGTAACCTCGCAAGACGAAATTGGCCAGCTCACGACAACCTTTAATAGTATGTCAGAGCAATTGGCTCAAACGCTGCAAGGCTTGCAACAACGGACAATTGCCTTGGAAACCTCCAACGAGGTCAGCCGCCGACTCTCAACGATTTTGAATCCCAACCAATTGGTGTTGGAAGTGGTTGAGCAACTCAAAAATACCTTCAACTACTATCACGCCCACATCTACTTGGTTGATCAACAAACCAATGATTTTGTGATGATGGGTGGTACGGGGCAAGCAGGTCGCACCTTGTTGGCCCGCAATCACCGCATTCCCCAAGGCCGTGGTTTGGTTGGTCGTGCTGCCAGCACCAAAGATGTGGTCTTGATTCCCGACGTAAGTAAAGAAGCAGGCTGGTTGGCAAACCCCTTGCTGCCCGAAACCAAGGCTGAAATTGCTGTGCCAATTATGCTGGGCGATGAAGTGCTCGGCGTATTGGACGTGCAAAATGCTGAAGTTAACTCGCTGACCAACGATGACGCAACCTTGCTCCAATCGATTGCAGCCCAAGTGGCGGTTGGTTTGGAAAATGCCCAATCGTTCGAAGAAATCAATCGCACCCAAGAACTGCTGCGGATTCGCGAACGCGCAATCACCGCCAGTAACGACGGGATTGTGATTGTTGATCCCTATCAGTTTGATATGCCAGTGGTGTATGTCAACCCAGCCTTCGAGCGGATTACTGGCTATACGCCTGAAGATGTACTGGGCAAAAACTGCCGTTTCTTGCAAGGCGATGATAGCGACCAACAAGGCTTGCGCGAATTACGTCATGCGATTCGTGAAAAACGCGCTACGCGCGTCTTGTTGCGCAACTATCGCAAAGATGGCACCTTGTTCTGGAACGAACTCGACATCAACCCAGTCTTTGATGAAAACGGCGAGTTGATCAACTTTATCGGCGTTCAACAAGATGTAAGCGAGCGGGTCGAGGCTCAACAAGCGTTGCAAGAATCCTTGGGCTTCCAGCAAACCATGCTCGATAGCGCCAACTATATGATTATTGCCACCTCGCTCGATGGCAAAATTACCTCGTTCAACCGCACTGCCGAGCAAATGCTTGGCTACGCTGCCCACGAAGTGATTGGCAAAAATCTGCTTGACTTAGCCAATGATCCTGGAGAAGTTGAGCAATTTACCAATCAAATGAGCAAACAAACAGGCATGCCCTTGAGCAGCCACGATGCCTTGGTCTATGATGCCCAGCGCGGGCGACCATCGAATATGGAATGGACATATGTGGCCCGTGATGGTCGCCGCTTCCCAGTCTTGCTTTCGATTACGGCGTTGCGCGACCGCCAAGGCGAAGTAACTGGCTACCTCAAAATTGCCAATGACATTAGCGCTGCCAAACAACAACAACAAGCCTTGCGCGATAGTGAAACCCGGTATCGCTCGCTTGCTGAATCATCACGCGACTTGGTCTTCATCTTCGACCGTGAGAATCGCTTGCAATATATCAATGATTTTGCGGCTGGGATTTTCGACAAAAAACCTGATGACTTGGTTGGTTTACTTGATGAGCAAATTTTCTTGGCCTCAACGGTTGAAGCACGCCGCGAAGATGCAGAAATTATTTTCAATACTGGTCAGAGCCTTACTCGTGAGTCAATGTTTACCTTGAGTGGCGATGAAACTTGGTTCGACTTTCAGTTGCTGCCAATTCTTGATGATCAAACCAACAGCCCAGATTTGATTATGAGTGTTGGCCGTAACATTACCGACCGCAAACGCGACGAACAAGAACGCGAGCAAACCTTGCTCGAAATTGACCGCCAACGTCGAACGCTGCAAGGGATTCTCGAAGCCTTGCCAGTAGGGGTTGTGGTCTACAACGCGCAGTTCGAAATGCAATTGCGTAATCAAAGCGCTGAATTAATTGTCGGTCAGCCATTGGGTGACGTTGATTCCGAGCAGTTGGAATCGATTAGTGATGCCTATAAGCTGTTTATTCCTGGGACGGACACACCATTTGATCCCAACATGATTCCTGTGTTCCGCGCTTTGCACCATGGCGAGCGGGGCCAAGCTGAATTTGATATTCGTCACGCTGATGGCCGCAACTTCACAGTGTTGGCCAGCGGTGCACCAGTATTCAACAACGAAGGCCAAGTTATTAGCGGCATTGCCTTGCTACAAGATATTACTGACCGCAAGCTGAACGAACAAGAACGTGAACGCTTGTTGCAAGCAACAATTGAACAAGAACGCTTGCTCACAGCGATTCTCGATAACATGCCGATTGGCGTGTACGTGGTCAATAACAAGGGTGTCAGCCAGTTGATCAACCGCTCGACGATGGAAATCTTGGGCGTAGCTGGCCAGATGGGCGCTGCGGTCTTAGACCAAGCAGACTTGCCACGACCGAAGTTCTTGCATGAATCCACCGATAAAGAATTGGAAGTGCATGAAACTGGCTTGTTCAAAGCCCTAAGCAACAAAAAGGTCACCCACGAGTTGGTTGATGTGCTGCGCTTTGATGGCAGTCGGGTTTCTGTCGATTCGACCTCGGTGCCAATGTTCGACGAGAACCAACAATTGACCGGCGTGCTTTCGCTGATTCAAGATGTGACTGAACAACGCAACGCTCAGCGCGAGCGTGAACAACTGCTGACCCAAGTGGAATATCGCGCACTCGAACTCGAAACCGTGGCCCAGGTGAGTACCTCGGCGGCTGGTCTGTTGAATGTGGAAGAATTGCTGCAAACGGTGGTTGATCTGACCAAACATCGTTTCGGTCTCTACCACGCTCACATCTATTTGTACAATCCTGATGACCAACAGTTTGAATTGGCCTTCGGCGCTGGCGAAATTGGCCGCACCATGGTCAAGGAAGGGCGCACGATTCCATTAGATCGCGAGCAATCGCTGGTTGCACAAGCTGGTCGGGCGCGCCGCTCAATTATTGAAAATGATGTGCGTTCGAACCCAAGCTTCTTGCCGCACCCGCTCTTGCCCGAAACCCGCGCAGAAATGGCTACGCCGCTGATCGCTGGCTCGATGCTCTTGGGTGTGCTCGATATTCAATCAGACAAAGACCACATCTTTACTGATGATGACCGCAAGATTCAAACGACCTTGGCCAGCCAAATTGCGATTGCCTTGCAAAACGCGCGCTTGTTCGTGGAGCAAACCGCCACAATGCAGCGCTTGCAAGAGCTTGACCAACTGAAATCGGCCTTCTTGGCCAATATGTCGCACGAATTGCGCACGCCACTTAACTCGATCCTTGGCTTTACCGAGGTTATTCTCGAAGGTATCAACGGGCCAATCAACGACCTGATTCATAATGACTTGAGCATTATTCATCGTAACGGTCGCCACTTGCTCAACTTGATCAACGACATCTTGGATATGGCGAAGATCGAATCTGGCAAGCTCACCTTGTTCCGCGAAACCTTCGATGTGGTTGAAGTGTTGCATGAAGTTGCTAGCACGGTTGGGCCATTAGCCACCCAGAAACATCTGGAACTGAAGGTCGATATTGAACCGCATCTCAAACTGCCAGTCTATGCCGACCGTTTCCGCATTCGCCAAGTATTATTGAACATCGTAGGCAATGCCTTGAAATTTACCGAGCAAGGTTCGGTGATAATAGGCATTGACACAACGCCAACGACCCGTATGATTAAAATCCAAGATACAGGCATCGGGATTCCGCTGGATAATCAAGACACGATTTTCATGGAATTCCATCAGGTTGACAATTCGACAACCCGTAAGGCGGGTGGTACGGGCTTAGGCTTACCAATTAGTCGCCACTTGGTAGAAATGCACGGCGGCAAACTTTCAATGGTCAGTAGTGGCAATCCTGGTGAAGGCTCGCTCTTCACAATTGAATTGCCAATCAACGCCAGCGAAGATGAAGTTGATCCTAACGAAGCGCCAGCCAATCAGCCTATATCTGTAGAGTAATGGTTATGCGCATTGTGCCAAGGCATAAGCGCGTGGTGGTAAGGGCGTTATGACAGATTTAGTTTGCCAAAACTGTGGCCATATTCAGCCATACACCTTTCGTAGCTCGAATAGCTGTGCCCAATGCGCGAACGATTGGCTTGAAACCCATTACGATTATGCGAATTTTCGCGATTTGGTGAATAATCAACAACTGACTGGCCAGACGTTATGGCGCTATGCCAGCGTCTTGCCAGTGCCTGCGCCAAGCTCGCCAACCTATGTTGGCGGCACGCCCTTGGTGCATGCCCAACGCTTTGGCGGTTTGTTGGGCTTGACCCGCTTGTACATCAAAGATGAGCGCTATAGCCCAACCAACTCGTTTAAAGATCGGCAGGCGGCGGTGGCGGTGGCGGCTTTGGTTGCCAACAACATTCGCGAATGTGTGATTGCTTCGACTGGCAATGCAGCGGTAGCTTATGCAGCGGCCTGTGCTGCAGCAGGCATCAAACTTTGGGTCTTTATGACCAGCGTTGTGCCAGAGGCCAAATTGCGCGAGGCGGCCTTGTTTGGGGCCGAGGTCATCAAAGTGAGTGGCAATTATGATCAAACCAAGCAGATTGCCGCTGATTTTGCCCAAAACCGCAATATTATCTACGACCGTGGGGCCAATAGCATTCCTGCGCGCGAAGCCATGAAAACGATTAGCTATGAGATTTGCGAGCAACTTGGCTGGCAAGCGCCCGATTGGTATATTCAGGCGGTGAGCGGTGGCCTAGGGCCGTTAGGCGTGTATCATGGCTTTGCAGAATTGCATGCCATGGGCCTGACCCAGCGTGTACCGCAAACCGCCATTATTCAAGCTGATGGCTGCTCGCCGATGGTCCAAGCCTTTCATGCTGGCAAATCGGTGGCCGAAAAAGTTGTGCCCAATACGCGAATCGCGATTCTTTCGACTGGCGATCCAGGTAAAATCTATACTCGGCTCTGGCAGCGCATTCAAACCTCGGGTGGCACGATGGAAGCGGTGACTGATGAAGAAGCGTTTAGTGCTATGCGCTTGTTGGCCCGCACCGAAGGCATTTCGGTCGAGCCAGCGACGGCGGTGGCATTTGCTGGCCTGCAAAAGATGGTCGCCCAAGGCCAAGTTAACCCAGAAGAACTAATTGTGGTAAATTGTACCGGACACACCTTTCCGGTCGATAAGCATGTGCTGAACGATCAATGGCACATCGATGTGCATGTGAGCGATACGCAGCAATCAGCACCTCAAGAAGGCCTGCAGGCGGCGCTTGAGCAATTGAACGAAAAAGCAACAACGGTGTTGTTGATTGATGATAATCCTGACGATGCAGAATTGGTGCAACGAATCTTAGAGCGCCGCAAAGCCTATCGGGTCTATCGGGCTAACGATGGCGCTGATGGCGTGCGCCAAGCAATTGAGCGCTTGCCCGATGCAATCGTGATGGATTTAATGATGCCCAACATGGATGGGTTTCAGGTGATGAGCACCTTGCGTCAGCACCCCAAGA
Source organism: Herpetosiphon sp. NSE202 (assembly GCF_042688385.1). Taxonomy (NCBI): domain Bacteria; kingdom Bacillati; phylum Chloroflexota; class Chloroflexia; order Herpetosiphonales; family Herpetosiphonaceae; genus Herpetosiphon; species Herpetosiphon sp. NSE202. Next base: position 55,933 of record NZ_JBHUPY010000004.1, read on the forward strand.
CCCGTGATATTCCGATTATTGTGGTGAGCGCTAAGGATATTACGCCCGATGAACGCCATCATTTAGCCACCCATACCCGTGCTGTGTATCAAAAGGGCTCACTTTCACCAGTTGCCTTTGTCGAACAGGTTGTGAGTGTCATTGAACACAAAGAGCGTGATAGTGAGGACCAATGAGTACAACCGTTGTCTTATATATCGAAGATAACTCTGATAATATGTTGTTGGTGGAGCGTCTGTTAATTGCCCGTGGCTGCCAGATGGTCAAAGCGATCAATGGCTCGACGGGGATTGAATTGGCGTTGGAACACACGCCCCACATCATTTTATTGGATATTAACTTGCCGGATATTGATGGCTATGAGGTGGCGCGCCGCTTGCGCGATAACCCCATAACCGCCACGATTCCGATTGTGGCCGTAACCGCCAACGCACTCAAGGGCGACGCTGAAAAGGCCTTAGCTGCTGGCTGTGATGGCTATGTTTCCAAGCCAATTAACCTGCGCGATTTGTGGAACGCCATGTTGCAGTTTATTCAAGCGCCGTCGGCCTAAATCAAGCAGCGCTGAACCAAAAAAGCGGTAGTTGAAGCAATTCAACTACCGCTTGTGTATTTAATTGACGCTTGCGACTTAGCTATACCATGGCTTGGATTGATTGGAACCGGCGAGCCAGAGCTTGACCTTCTCCATTAATGACATAACGTCGAAGGGCTTGCTGACATAATCAGTCCAGTCGGGGGTCATCAATTGCTTGACTTCGCCAGGGCTGCAACTCGCAGTTAACGCTACAATCGGGATATGAGCCAAGTGGGGGCTGGCTTTGACCGTCCGACAGACCGTCCATCCATCCATGCGTGGCAAATTCAAATCAAGCAATACAAGGTCTGGTTGGCTCTTTTGAATAGCTTCCAGGGCTTCGACCCCATCACGAGCCATCTCGGTTGTATAACCAGACCGTTGGAGCATTATTCCTAAAAGCTGACGGTTGTCAGGCATATCATCAACAACTAAGATGGTTGGCATATGGGTATCTCCTAAAATTGTACCTTCTGATCTGCTCGTATCCAAATGTACTGTAGCAAGCGAACCTTACTAGCTAATTTACAGTAGGACTCGTGGGCGATTGCATGGTTTGTTATGGAATGCTTGCGCCAATGACGTGGATTAATAAGTGATGGTTGTTTAATTAGTAAAAGTATATGCAAGTTTCTGCATACATGCCATGGTTCAATGGTCCGTAGCCGCTGTGGAAGGAAAGAGCTAGTTTTGGGGTTTACGATCTCACTCCAGTGGGTGACATAGCGCTTGAAGGATGTTGGCGCGGTGGGTTGGGCAATGGCCTAGGCTCGATTAGCAAGATTGGGATATTTGCCAATCATCAGGCTGCCTGATATACTCAATGCGTCCTCAGTGTACCGTGGGTTTGTACTCCACGCTGCAACAAGCTGCGTGCATGCATTCCAAAACAAACGCTAAATTCTGCAAATCAATGAAAGGGAGTACGGTTGGCTAGCAGCGTTTAACGCCTGCTGATCACCGTAAAATGCAGTATGAATGTAATTATTCCTACCGCTGGTCTTGGAACCCGCCTGCGACCACATACACATACCCGTCCAAAGCCGTTGGTTCCCGTGGCGGGCAAGGCCGTGATTGGCCACTTGCTCGACAAACTCAAAGTTCTACCAATCGATGACGTGGTGTTTATTACCGGGTATTTGGGTACACAAATTGAGGAATATGTTCGCAAGAACTATAACTTCAAGAGCCATTTTGTTGAGCAAACTGAGCTTAAAGGCCAAGCCCATGCGATTGCTTTGGCCCAAGATATGGTTTCTGGCCCAACTCTGATTTTGTTTGTTGATACGATTTTTGAAGCAAACCTGAATGTTTTGAACCAAACCGATGCAGACGGCGTGATCTATGTAAGCGAAGTTGATGATCCTTCTCGTTTCGGGGTGGCATTACTCGAAGATGGGGTAATTACCAAGCTGGTGGAAAAACCAAGCACCCCCGTTTCCAACTTGGCTTTGATTGGCGCATACTATGTGCGTGAAGTAAAAGACCTGTTTGCAGCAATCGATGTCTTGATTGAAAAGAACATTCAGACCAAAGGTGAGTTTTATCTGGCCGATGCCTTGCAATTGATGATTAGCAATGGCACCAAATTCAGCGCTGAAACTGCGACCATGTGGGAAGATTGTGGCACGGCTCCCGCCTTGTTACGCACCAATCGCTATTTGCTGCAACACGAAACAGGCAATGTTGAACAACGCGACGGCGCGATTATCGTTCCACCAGTGTTCATCGGCGAACATGTGGAGATTAGCAACTCGATTATTGGGCCGTTTGTCTCGATTGCCGACCATAGCGTGATTGTCGATTCGATTGTCCGCGATTCGATTATCAACCAAGGAGCCACCATTCAATCATCAACCTTAGAAGGCTCACTCATCGGTGAAGGCGCGCATATCAGAGGCGAATTCCAACACCTAAACGTCGGCGATTCATCAGTGATTACATTTGGTAGTACGATTCAGTAAATGCATGATCAATCAGGGGACTGGATGTCCCCACCAACCAGCTTGCAGCGTGGCACCGGCTTTCACCATCTTATCGCCGACGAACATCGGTTGATAGCACAGGTGTTGACCTATTGTCATGCCGCCGGATATGCGATTCCACCCTTGTTGGTGATTGATTATCTGATTGCAATCAAGACTAGCCCCTTTGTCTTGTTGTTTGGGCCAAGCGGGCAGGGCAAGACTGAATTGGCCCGCTTGTTTGCCCAGGCTTTGGTACTGCCCTTTGATGATCAATATACCTATGTAAATCTTGGCAGTAGCCTGCAAGCAAGCGAAATACAAGATCGGTTTGGGTGGATGAAGTTTGTCGAGACATTGGAGAATGCTGCTGCGCCAGCCAACGCTGGCCGTTTGTTCTTCCTCTGTCTCGATAACCTACGGCCTCACGATATTTATACCTACTTTGCGAATGTGAGTCGTGATCCTGATGGGATTACCCGTTTGGTGATGCGCGGCTATCCGCCGCATAAATGGCCAGCCTTGCCGAGTAATGTAATTATTACTGGCACGCTGGATGCTGAACATCCGGTTGATCGCGATCAAAGCTCATTGTTGGCTCAAATTAACTGTGTCTATATGCAGCCACAATGGTTGCAAAGCAACATTCGCACAGTTAAACGCCAACAACGGATGGCTCCGGTGGGCATGCAACGCTTGTTGCTTGATCAGCAATATCGCAGTGATGAGGCAGCAAGTGATCGCTTACACACGCTGCTTGGGCCTCATTTAGATGATATTTTGCAGCCACCAAGCGAATTGATGGCGATTCTGTGGCAAAGTAATTTGACCTATACCCAGACTTGGCGCAGTACCATGTTGCGGGCTGTGGCAAATAGCTTTACCATAGAGGGACACGGATTATTCATTCCATATGATGTGCTTAACAACGCCCAGTTTGCCTATTCATTTGTGATGGCACGCCAGTTGTTGTTAAGGCTGTGGGGGCAACCGCAACATAGCGCCGCAATTGAGGCCTTGTTGCATCGTCAACTTGCCCAACTACCAAGCACCACCTTGGTAGGCCTAACCGACTCTTTGCTCTATTAGGCTAGGAAGCTACGTATGCCAGTTCACAACGATCTTGATGATACTACCGTGGACATGCTCTTTCGTGATGCATTGCAGCAAGAATTAACGCATGCAGCACCAAAAGTCAGCTTACTTCAACGACTTAAATCGACCCCAAGTTATGAGCGTCGCGTGCGCGGTGGCGGGCCTGGTGGCCAACCATGCTCAAGCTTTTACTTGCTATTTTATGTGATGAATTCATCACGTGCATCATGGAGCATTTTGCCCGCTTAGGCTGGCACACCAAACCTATTGAAAGGGGGTGATGGGTGACACATCAGGGATTATCGTTGTGTTGGTTTTCGTACTCGTTGAATTAAGGAGATAGCCTTCATGCTCAAACGTCGTTTGACCCGCTTATTGGCCTTAATGGTATTGACCGTACCAACCTTGGCCGCTTGTGGTGGCGATGCAACTCCAACGACTGCACCCGCTGCAACCGCTACCAGCGCACCTGCAACTGGTGCAGAAGCAACTGCTACAACTGCGCCTGTTGCTGAAGCAACCGCAACAACCGCAGATGCAACTGCAGAAGCAACCACTCCACCAGCCGCAACTGACGGAAACATTCTTCGGGTTCACCAAGTTGCCTATCCAGATGTCTTTGATCCACAGAAAAGCTCGTACAGCGCCGAAATCGTGTTGCTGTCGCAAAACTACGAAGGCCTAACCCGCCTCAATGACAAACTGGAAACCGTGCCTGGTGCTGCCGAGAAATGGGAAGCAAACGCTGATGGGACCGTATTTACCTTCACTTTGCGCCCTGACCTCAAATACAGCGATGGCTCGCCATTGACCTCGAAGAACTTCGCGTATTCGATTCAACGCACCTGTGACCCAGTGACCGCTGGCGAATATCAATCAATCCTGTTTGATATCACTGGCTGTGCTGATTTCGCTGGTACGACCATCACCGATACCGCCAAGTACGATGCTGCTAAAGCTGCGTTGGGTGTTAGCACCCCAGACGATAGCACGATCGTCATTTCAACCGTTCAAGCTGCTCCTTACTTGCCAACGATTGCTGGCCTGTGGGTTATGTACCCAGCCAAGCAAGAGTTGATCGAAAAAGGTGGCGAAAACTGGTGGAAAGATCCTGCTGCGCAAGTTGGCAACGGGCCTTTCCAATTCAGCCGGATTGCTGAAGACCAACAAATTGACTTTGTGCGTAACGAAAATTACTGGAACAAAGCCAAACTGGATGGCATTAGCATGATCTATATCGACGATTCATCAGTTGCCTTGGAAGCATATCGCACCGGCCAACTTGATATCTTCGCTCCAGATCCAAGCCAAATTCCAGCTGTCCAAAGCGACGCTGACCTTGGCCCATTGTACATTTCATACCCAGGTGCCAACACGACCGGTTTGCAATTCAACACCACCACGGAACCATTCAACGATCCTAAGGTGCGTGAAGCATTTGCCTATGCGATCGATCGCGATACCTACTGTGAAGTGATTCGTAACGGCGACTGTTTGCCAACCTTGACCTGGATTCCTCAAGGGATTCCTGGCTATGATGCAACCGAAGATCGCTTTGCGTTTGACCCAGAAAAAGCCAAAGCAGCTTTGGCTGAATCAAGCTATGGCTCAGCTGAAAAATTGCCAGAAATCACCATGGCTTACAGCAGCAACGACACCGCTAACCAAGCTCGCCACGAGTTCTTGGCCAACACCTTCCGCGAAGTCTTGGGTGTTGAAGTTAAGTTGTTGCCATTGCCAAGCAAAGATTTGACCGCTGCTAAGAAAGACAACTCGACCTATCCTCAATTGTCATTGGGTGGTTGGATTCAAGACTATCCCGATGCTCAAAACTGGTTGAGCGTGTTCTGGAATAGCAACGCAACCTTTGCTCAACGCCAAGGCTACGGCAACCCAGCGGTTGACGAATTCTTGACCAAGGCCGACACCAGCACCGACGAAGCAACCCGCTTGGAAGCCTACACCGCTGCCCAAAAGTTGATCGTTGGTGACTTGCCAACTGCTATGATGTACAACCGGGTGAATAAATACGTGATCAACCCACGCGTAAGCGGCTTCTCAAAGACCGCTGCTGATGATCAATTCCCTGGCCAATGGACTTCATACAGCATCGAAATCAAGTAATTGATTTAACCTTCTGGGGAGTAGCGCTGGCCTGCGCTGCTCCCCACCTAAACCTAGCTCCCACTCTTTAAATTTTTTGCAAGCACCCTGTTAAATTGCAATCAAGGCTCGCGAGGCAACACCCCGGCTCGCTCTCGCGCCAATGGAGGCATGGCATGATTGGCTTTATAATTCGTCGCGTCTTGGCGATGATTCCGGTGTTGTTTCTCGTGGCATTAATCACTTTTTTTCTGATGAAACAGGCCAAAGGTGGGCCATTCGATCAAGAGAAAGAAGTTGCCCCGTCAACGATTGCCCTACTTAATCGTAAATTTGGTTTAGATAAACCTGCGTGGCTCAATACTGCTGAATTTAATAATCGTATGAGTGCTGATGGCCCATTCGCGGCAGTTCGTGGCTTGTTCGATAGCCAATTTGGCAACTATATGCTGAACGCAGTTCAAGGTGATTTGGGGCCAACCTATGCCTCAAAAGGCACTGAAACGGTTCAAGATAAAATTAAACAAACCTTTCCGATTTCATTGCGGCTTGGCTTAATTTCGCTTACTTTTGCCTTAGTGGTGGGTTTTCCCTTAGGAATTCTCGGTGCTTTGCGCCAAAATACGATCTTCGATTACTTTAGCTTGATTATCTCGACGATTGGCTTTTCGGTGCCAACCTTTGTGACTGGTTTGGTCTTGCTGCTGGTCATGAGCAAAGTCTTTGGGGTTGCGCCGATTAAAGATCCCTCGGTTTGGGAAGGCTTTAGTATGTCGTATTTTCCCCCAGCAATTATCTTGGGGCTTGGCACAATGGCTTATATTACGCGCTTGACCCGTAGTAGTGTGCTTGAAGTAAAACGCCAAGATTATATTCGGACAGCCAAAGCTAAAGGGCTTGGTGATCGGGTGGTGATTTTGCGCCACATCCTGCGTAATAGCCTGATTCCGGTCATCACAATTCTAGGGCCGGCGGTGGCGGGCTTGGTCACTGGTTCGTTTATTATCGAATCAGTCTTCCGCGTCCCAGGCATTGGCAGTGAATTTATTGGGGCAATTGGAAGCCGCGATTATTCAATGATTATGGGTTCGACCCTGTTTTTCTCATTGCTGGTTGCATTGGGCAATATTATGGTCGACCTTTCGTATGGCTTGATTGATCCACGGATTCGTAACAGCTAGGAGACTCGAACAATGGCAACCGCATCGAATGTGGCTGGTACAAATCCGGCCCAAGCTCAAGAATTTACGCGGCCTGTTCGGAGTCTTTGGAGCGATGCATGGCTGCGTTTGCGCCGCAATCGTTTAGCAATGGCAAGTATTGTTTATTTGTTTTTGCTGGCGTTGGTCGCAATTTTCGCCCCAGTCATCGCACCCCATTCGCCTGGCCGGCCAACCACAACCGAATTACGCGAACGGGGCGTTTATCGCCAAGCAGCGTGGGTTGTTGATGAGAAAAATCCTAAACGCAGTGGGATTTGGAAGTTTCCGCTCGGCACCGATTCTGCTGGCGGTGATGTGCTGAGTCGCTTGATTTATGGAACCAGGGTTTCGATGGTTGTGGGCTTTATTCCCATGATCTTTACCTTGACGATTGGGATTACGATTGGTTTGATTTCAGGCTTTGCTGGCGGCAAACTCGATAGTTTGCTGATGCGCTTCACTGATATTATCTTTTCGTTGCCCGATATTTTGTTCTTTATTATTGTGCAAACGGCCTTCAGCCAGACCGCATTCGGCAAGACGTTTAATGGCTTGCTGCTGATTTTCTTATCGTTCTCAGCTGTCAACTGGGCCAGTGTTTCGCGCTTGGTGCGTGGCCAAGTGCTTTCATTAAAAGAAAAAGAATTTGTTGAGGCCGCCGAGGCAGTTGGCGTACGCCGTGGCTCAATTTTGTTTCGCCACATTTTGCCCAACACGCTGGCCCCAATTATTGTGGCAGGCGCGTTTATTGTGCCAAGCGCGATTGTCACCGAAGCAACCCTCAGCTTTTTGGGGATTGGGATCCAGCCTGATACCAACCCAAATAATCCGTTTCCTACCAGCTGGGGCCAGATGATTTTGGAAGGTAAGTCGGCGATTGATTCGCAACCATGGATTTTGATCGCCTCGGCGATTGCGATTGCTTCAATTACGATTGCCTTTGTGGCATTGGGCGATGGGTTACGCGACGCACTTGATCCCCGTCAATAGATCAAGGCAAATTGCTCGACATCATGAGGAGCACATATGGCTGAAGCACCTTTGCTTGAGGTCAAAAACCTACAAGTTCAATTTAAAACCGCTGATGGCGTGGTCAATGCTGTCAATAATGTTTCATTTTCGGTCAATCGCGGCGAAACGCTCGGGATCGTCGGCGAATCTGGCTCGGGCAAAAGCGTTACCTCACTTTCGATTATGCGCTTGATTCCCTCGCCGCCAGGCAAAATTGCTGGTGGCCAGATTTTGTTCGATGGCGATAATCTGGTCGATTTTAGTGAGTCGGAGATGCGTAAAATCCGGGGTAATCGGATTTCGATGATCTTCCAAGACCCCATGACTTCGCTCAATCCGGTGCTACGGATTGGCAAGCAGATGACTGAATCGCTGCAATTGCACATGGGGATGACTCCCAAACAGGCTCGGAATCGCGCCATTGACTTGCTCTCAATGGTGGGGATTCCAGCGCCAGACAAACGACTTGACGATTTTCCACATCAATTTTCTGGCGGGATGCGCCAACGGGTGATGATCGCTATGGGGTTGGCCTGTAACCCTGAGCTGTTGATTGCCGACGAACCAACGACCGCACTTGATGTAACTATTCAAGCGCAAATCTTAGAATTACTTAACCGTCTCAAGAACGAGACGGGGACAGCGATTATTTTTATTACCCACGATCTTGGGGTTGTGGCTGGCATGACCGACCGCGTGATTGTGATGTACGCTGGGCGCGTGGTCGAACAAGCTTCGACCAACGAGCTATTCCGCAATCCGCGCATGCCTTATACCATTGGCTTGCTCGATTCGATTCCACGGCTTGATGGAATTCAAACGCGGCTCACGCCAATCCCGGGGCTTCCACCGGATTTGTTGGAAAAGACCAATCGCTGCCCATTTGCGCCACGCTGCGATTTTGTGCAAGAGCAATGCTGGATCGAAACCCCAAGTTTGCGCCAAGTTGCACCCGATCACACGGCGGCCTGCTTATTCGATATTGATCGTGATCAGCGCCAAGTGATGGCTGAAAAGAAAATTGCCGAAGAAGAAGCAGTCTTGGATGCAGCACTTGAGGATGTTTTAGCCCACGAACAAGCATCGTAGAACCAGAGGAAGGCCACATGGCAGTACAAAATGAGAATCTGCTCGATATTAACGGCTTAAAAATGCACTTCCCAGTGAAATCCAACGGTTTATTACGCCGCACGGTTGGGGCAGTTAAAGCAGTTGATGGCTTGAGCTTTTCAGTTAAACGCGGTGAAACCCTCGGCTTGGTAGGTGAATCAGGCTGTGGTAAATCGACGACTGGGCGGGCAATTTTACAATTGCATCGCCCAACCGCTGGCACGGTCAACTTCGATGGCAAAGAGTTGACAAAACTTCATGGCGAGTCTATGCGCCAGATGCGGCGCAAAGTGCAGATTATTTTCCAAGATCCGTATGCTTCGCTCAATCCACGCATGACCGTGGGCGATATTGTGGGCGAGCCAATTCGGGTGCACAATTTGCGCACTGGCAAAGAGGTGCGCACGCGGGTCGAGGAATTGCTGCGCGTCGTGGGTCTCAACCCGTACTTTATCAACCGTTACCCGCACGAATTCTCTGGCGGCCAGCGCCAACGGATCGGGATTGCGCGCGCTTTGGCGGTTGAGCCAGATTTTATCGTCTGTGATGAGCCTGTTTCAGCGCTCGACGTGTCGATTCAAGCCCAAATTATCAACCTGCTGCAAGATTTGCAAGGCCAATTTGGCTTGACCTATCTGTTTATCGCCCACAACTTGAGCGTCGTAAAGCACATCAGCGATCGGGTGGCGGTGATGTATTTGGGCAAAATGGTTGAGTTGGCTCCTTCGAAGCAACTCTATGCCAACCCAATGCACCCCTATACCCAAGCCTTGCTCTCAGCAGTGCCGATTCCCGATCCTGAAGTTGAGAAACAACGCCAGCGGATTATTTTGCAAGGCGATGTGCCAAGCCCGCTTAATCCACCTTCTGGCTGTCACTTCCACACTCGTTGCCCAATTGTGATCGACAAATGCAAAGCAGAAGATCCACCATTTCAAGATTATGGTGGCGGCCATTTTGTGGCTTGCTGGCGCGCAACCGAATCGCAAGCGCAAATGGAAAAGAAGTTGCAGTAGCAACGAGGGGTCGGGGTTCAGGGGCTAGGGGCCAGTAATGCTAGCCACACTTGCTGCCGAGCGATCTAAGTTACTCAATTCAAAGGCTCCACTCTGATTCGATGAGTGGGGCTTTTGGGTTTATTCGATGGCTATAGGCTCTGGGCTTTATGCTACCAAATATTTCTATAGCTCCACCCCTGAAGCCTTCATTTCTCTGCGCTTCTGCGTTAACGAATTGATCCACGAAGGGCTGAAACCACGAAGAACGCGAAGCGCGCGAAGGACATTTTAGCCACAGATTACACAGATTAGCGCAGATTATTAATTTCCCATAGCCAAGCGCCAACAGCCCATAGCCTTATTGCTCTGCGTTAAATTGATTGATCCACGAAGGGCTGAAACCACGAAGAACGCGAAGAGCGCGAAGTAAGGCTCTCGGTTATGGTCGAGCGGAATTCTGTGGTTTTCCACCGGATGTTCCGCAAGCCAATAGCCTAGATGTAATGGTTCATTGGCTTGGCAACCGTGTCCCCTCACCCCCCAGCCCCCTCTCCCACGAAAACGCGGGCGAAGGGGGAGCACTGGTTTTTACCCACGAATTGCCCAAGAACCACGGCATTAAAGCCCCTCGCCCGTCCGACGGGCGAGGGGTTGGGGTGAGGGGATCAGGCGGTGGTTAACCCCATGTACCAGTACACCTAGAGCCTAACTGCTTAAACCTTCATACTATGTTCTATGTTCTCACTTCATCCTTCATCCCTTATCCTTCATCCCTCATCCTTCATCCCTCATCCTTCATCCCTCATCCTTGGGTTCTAGCCTTGCCAGCGTTTGAAGATTACGCTGGCGTTGACTCCGCCAAAGCCAAAGCCGTTGGATAGAGCATATTCAATTGGCATTGGCCGTGGTTCTTTTGCAACCAAATCAATGCCTTCGCTAGCTGGATCGGGATTTTCCAAGTTGAGCGTGGCGGGAGCAATTTGGTCGCGAATCGCCAGCGCAGTGAAAATCGCCTCGACCGCGCCAGCAGCACCCAACAAGTGGCCAGTTGATGATTTGGTGGCGCTTACGGCTAAACCGGAGTTCTCGCCAAATACCTGCTTGATAGCTGCCAACTCGCCGCGATCGCCAACTTGGGTTGAGGTAGCATGCGCATTCAGATGTTGAATTTGCTCGGGTGAGATTTGGGCTTGACGTAATGCTAGGCGCATTGCTCGGGCTGCGCCTGAGCCATCTTCTGGGCCAGAGGTGATGTGATAGGCATCGGCGGTTGTGCCATAGCCCACTACTTCGACCAATGGCGTTGCGCCACGGGCTAAGGCATGTTCTAAATCTTCTAAGACCAATACGCCTGCGCCTTCGCTCATCACAAAGCCATCGCGCGCTTGATCAAACGGGCGTGAGGCGCTGGTTGGATTGGCGTTGAATTCGGTTGCCAAGGCGCGAGCGGCGGCAAATCCCCCCAAACTGACCGGATCGAGTGCAGCTTCGGTGCCACCACACACCGCAACATCGGCCTCGCCGCTATGGATTAGGCGTGCGCCATCGCCGATTGCTTGCAAACTGGCGGCGCATGCGGTGACTGGTGCAGCAATTGGGCCGCGAAAGCCATAGCGAATTGAAATATGGCCCGCTGCCAGATTGATTAAAAAGGCTGGGACGGTAAATGGTGAGAGCCGCTGTGGGCCTTTGCTATCTAAAGTGCGCACTGCTTGGGTAATGGTCGAAAAGCCGCCAACGCAAGAAGCAATCAAGGTTGCTGTGCGCTCTTGAGCATCTTCGGTTTCTGGCTGCCATTGGGCTTGCTGCAAAGCCTCGGCAGCCGCCGCCAAACCCAAGACGATAAAGCGATCCATTTTGCGGAGCTCTTTGCTATTGGCGATGGCGCTTGGCTCAAAGCCAGCCTGTGGGTCAGCTGCCAAACTTGGCACAACCCCGCCAATTGTGCTGGCCAAGCCTGCCCTAATTTGCTCTGGCAATGGCCCAATTCCCGATTGGCCCGCCAATAAGCGCTGCCAAACGACATCGACTCCGCAACCCAACGGCGAAACTATTCCCATTCCTGTAATCACAACACGACGCATAGTGCTTCCTTAACAGATGTTGCTTCGGATCGGAGCAATCACAGTCAACACTATACCGCAGTTTTTTCGCCAAGATCCTCCTGCTTTTAGCTGATCTGTTGTGATTATGGCTACGCTTTATCAAACTGCTACCACAGCAGGTTATTCAGGGCAAGGATCGGGATGGTATCTTTCAATTTTCCAAACAAAGGTTTCGTTTTCATAGAACGATTTATAATCCCAAGCACATGTTAAATCGCCTGTTTTCCAGAAAACCACAAAATTACCCATCGAAACATCAAAATCTTGCTGGGTAATCACGTTGAGGATTGTGGCTACTTGTTGTTGGAGTTGCGCTTGATCTGCATTAGCTGGGCGCTCAAGCGACACATAATAGCTATAATTCATGATTCCATAGACACACTCACCACCTTCGCCATCACCGCTAATACTCACGTTTGCCTCGATGCCAGCGTCTTGGAGCGCTTGGGTAACTTGCTCCTGAGGTTCTGATGGAATACGATAATAATGAAAGTTCGTTGCGCCCAAACAAGCATAGATAGGCCGCTGGATTGGTTGAGGATTAGCCGATTGTACAACCTCTTGATGATCACAGCCCTGTGAGCCTAAAATATCTGATAAGCGTGGATACCATGCATGGCCTTGAGCATCTTCAGCATAATCATATGCCCATGAACAGCCGCCACCAAGACCTACCCAGGTAATTACCAGCATATAGGTTGGATAATCCAAGGTTGGATATTGGCGTAAATCAAGAATAATTGTTTGGATTTGATGGGCTAGATCTTCACGCATGGCGGTGGTTGCATTGGCAGGATTGGTTACATAGAAATGATAGCCTAAAAGACTTGAGCCAGCGTCGCAGGTTGTATCAGGATACAGCCGATCTGTATCGATACGATTGATTTCAGAAAATTGATCATCTCTGAAGCCGCTTCCGATAAGATCTCCATCTTCATCCGAGACTGACTCGCGGTGGGAAGCAAGGCAGGCATTGCTTGGCACAACGTCTTCGGGTACCTCACAAGCTGATTTGTGATCGATGACTTGAAGACTCACATCGGTAAGATACCATTGATATTCATCATTCGTGCTTGTTTTAAGATATTGATATCCCCATGAGCAATTATAGTCGGGATAACGCCAATGGATGTATATCTTGCCTAAACGATATTGCAGGCTTGGCTGCGTTTGGAGATCACGAATAATGGCTTGTAAGGTTTCTGCATACTGGTAGAGGGTTAATTGCTCAAGCGTATCTACTACATTAATATCAAAATCATAGCTAATCTCAGCAATTGATCGTGTGCAGTTCAGCCAATCAGATCCCCCATCCACCGACGCATCGTCAAGAAATTCAACATGCTCAAAAGCAGCATCCACGAGCTGTTCGGTTGCTGGATCAAGTTGAATCCTATTGAAATTGGGTTCGCATTCTGTATCTGTCACAAAGCCATTGTGCATTCCGCCGATTGGGTGGTCTGGAACCTCACGGTGTACCACCCGAGTAGGCGCTAGCGTACTTGTTGGGATTGGGGTAGCTGCTGGGGTTTGAGTCGCTAACTCAAGCGCTTGAACTACTGAATCAGCGGTTGCTGATTGTTGAGGCACTTGATTTCCACAACCACTCAATCCGATCAACAGCAGGCCTACGACCCTGAATCGCTTACTCCAAGCCAGCATACAACCTCCACATCATGATGCTATTGCGCCGATAGTTTCAGCATAGATCAATCAAATGGATTTTAAATGGCGCTTAATCTGCCATTTTGGGCCTGATTTGTACAAATAATCCAGAGTGTAGCCCTTTAAGCCATGCATATCCTGATACATATCGATGAAGGGCGCAGGATTCAAACTACCAAGCATGGTAAGAGCACAGCGGCTTCTTTTTGGATCAAGCTTGCAGATTAATCTCTGAATCCTGGCCCCTGCCACCTACTTGATTTCCTGTAACCAACTCTGCATTTGTTGATTTTCGGCAGTTTGGGCAGCGATCACTGTATCGGCGAAGGTTTTGAGTTCGCTGCGTTGGGTGCTGGCTTTGATGCTTTGGGCCATCGCGATTGCCCCATCGTGGTGGCTGATCATCGCGCTCAAAAAGCGCCGATCGTAGCTTTCGCTGCCTGCGGGAACATCCATCGAACCCATATGTAGTGCGCTCAGATCGCTGGCTGGAGCATCGCCAAACCAGGCTTTGCGCCATGCTTGCAGCTGGGTAATTTCTGGCTCTTGGGCTACAATAATTTGCTTGGCTAGCTCTTGTACCCGGGGATCGCTGGCTTGCGTTTGGGCATCCTTGGCCATAGCAATTGCCCCCCGATGATGCTCAATCATGCCATCAAGAAACTGTAAATCGTCCATCGTCATTGCGCCATGATCGCCTGAAGCTGTTGTTGGATGTTCGCTTCCATGATCGTCGTTGCTGGCGCTACAGCCTGCGAGCAAGAAAATAATACTTATCACCATCATCCATCGTTGCATTGTTAAGTTCCTTTCAAACCAAATATGCCTAGCCTTAGCCTACCCACATTTGGCAGCAATGGCTAGTTTTGGGCAATTTGCGGCGTTTTAGCAGGATGTGGCTGTGGCAAATGCCACATTCTGTAGCAAATGCCACATTCTGCGCTGCATTACAGTAATAATCTTATAAAAAATTGTTTGCTGAACAGAATAAATTTACAATGCTGATAACGATTGGTGTAACACGACGAGGCTGTTTTATGGTTAAAGTTGCTCAGCAACGGCATTGGTTGTGGTTTGTGCTCAGCAGCGAGCTAATCATTACGGCGCTGCATTATCTGACCAGCGCCCATCTTTTGCCCTATCATTCGATTTACCGCAGTTTGTATTATTTGCCGGTTGGCGTGGCGGCGGTGATGTGGGGTCGTAGATTTGGGCTTGGGCTGGCGTTTTTCACGGCGTTGGTCTATTTGCCGCATGCCCATTGGCTCGATGCCCATGCCGCCAATAGTTTGCTGGATAATACGCTCGAAATGGCGACCCTGATTGTGGTGGCAGCGTTGCTTGGCAGCTTGGCCGAGCGCGAACAACAGGCGCATAGCCGCGCCGAAAGCTTGCGGGTGTATATCCACGATGTGTTGGCGAGCCTGCCGGTGGGGGTTGCCACGATTGAGCAGCAGCAGTTGAAATTGCAAAATCCAACAGCGAAACATTTATTGCAACCAACTCCAAGCCTCGCCCAATTGCCGCAAACCAATGGCTATAGCGAAATGCAAATTGATCAATTAGCGTTGGCGGTGCGGCGTTCAGCATTACATAATGTTGAGGGCCAGCCAATTGGGGCGGTTTTGGTGTTTGAGGATATTCGCGAGCAGCAAGCAATCGCCGAGCGCATTCGCCAAGCTGAACGTATGGCAGCCTTGGGCCAATTGGCTGGCGGTCTCGCCCACGAGGCCCGCAATCCATTGGGCATTGTGCGCGCCACCAGCCAACTCTTGGGCCATAAATTGGCTCAAAAACCAGCCTTAGCCCACTATACAAGCGTGATTAATAGCGAGGTTGATCGTTTGGATCGCTTGATTAGCTCGCTATTGAATTATGCCCAGCCCCAAGCGTTGCAACGCCAGCCATTGGCAATCAACCAATTATTAGCCGAATTTGGGGCTACCTGTCAGCCGTTGGCAGCAGAACATGGCGTTGCCTTGCAGCTTCGCCTTGATGCGAGTGAACCATGGATTGAAGCTGATCGCGATGCAATCTGGCAAATGCTATTAAACCTGAGCTTGAATGCGCTGCAAGCCAGCCAAACTGGGCAAGTGATTCAACTTGAGAGCGTGATTGTCGGCCAACAGCTTGAAATTTTGGTGCAGGATCAGGGAGTGGGCATCGATCCGGCGATTCGCGAGCGGATTTTTGATCCATTTTTTACCACCCGTGACGATGGCACGGGCATGGGTTTGGCCTTGGTTGCGCGCAGTGTTGCCGAACATGGCGGCACCATTAGCCTCGAAGCTGGGCCAAATCAAGGCACCTTGGCTCGTTTGCGGCTACCATTGTTGCGGCAAGGAGCACGATCATGAGCAAGCGCGTTTTGGTAATTGACGATGAGGCCAATTTGCGTTGGGTGCTGAGCGAAGCCTTGAGCGACCAAGGCTATGAGGTTGCGGTTGCAGCCAATGCCAACGATGGTTTAGCGGCGATGAGTCGCCAGCCTGCCGATGTTGTGATTCTCGATTTGAAATTAAAAGGCATGGATGGACTGGCAACCTTGGCCCGTTTGCGTGAACGCTGGCCTGATGTTGTGGTGCTGATTTTGACCGCCTATGGTACGGTTGCGAGTGCAGTTGAGGCTATGCAACGAGGCGCTGCCGATTATTTGCGCAAGCCCTTTGATTTGGAAGAAATTGGTTTTAAACTGCAACGGGCGTTGGAGCGGGCTGCACTCCAGCAAGAAATTCGCTATTTGCGCCAAAGCCAAAAACAAGCCACAACTGCTGGTTTAATTGGTAGCCATCCTGTTTGGTTGGCATGTCGCGAGCAACTTGAGCGCATGATCGATCGTTTGCCATTGTTGGTGTTGGTTGGCGAAGCTGGGGTTGGCAAGGCCCAACTTGGGCATTATGCGCATGCAACGAGCCAGCGCCACAATGGGCCTTTGATTGAGCTTGATGGAGCGTTATTGACTGAGCCGATACTCGTAGCGGCGCTGCACGAGGCTGGCCAAGGCACTCTGTTAATTCGCCATGGCTTAAATTGGCTCAATTGGCTTTTGGCCCAATCGCTCCAGCCGAGGATCATATTGACCAGCCTTGAATTGCCTGAACAACCAGTGCCAACGCTTCAGGTTCCTAATCTGAACCAACGCCGTAGCGATATTGGTTTGTTTGCTAGGGCTTGGCTTGGCACGCAATCGTTAAGCGCAGCGGCGCTCCAACAGCTTGAGCAAAGCTATTGGAGCGCCAACCTGCCAGAGTTGCGCCATGTGCTGGAGCGGGCGGCTATGGCGGCGAATGGCCAAACGATTCAGCCTGAGCATTTGCCGTATGATTTGGCTTTGGCTACCGCCGAGCCAATTGCCTTGCCCGCAGCTGGCCTGCAACTAGAGTTGGTTGAGCGCAGTTTATTGCAGCAAGCGTTGCAGCAAGCCAATGGCAATAAAACTCGCGCCTCCGAATTGTTGGGCTTGTCGCGCCATCAATTGCTCTATCGGCTCGAAAAACATGGCCTGAGTTAGCCGTTGATCACTTCGCCGCCATTGGGGTGTAAGATTTGCCCCGCCATATACGAGGCATCATCGCTGGCCAAAAACACATAGCAATTGGCAACTTCTTCTGGCTGGCCTGCGCGTTTCATCGGCACATCGCTGCCGAAGGTCGCCACTTTTTCGGCATCAAAGGTTGCGGGAATCAGCGGTGTCCAAATTGGGCCGGGTGCTACGCCATTAACCCGAATGCCTTTTTCGATTAAGGATTGTGAGAGCGAGCGCGTAAAGGCCACGATTGCGCCCTTGGTTGCTGAATAATCGAGCAATTGCGGGCTGCCACGATAGGCTGTAACCGAGGTCGTGTTGATAATGCTGCTACCTTTTTTGAGCTGCGGTAAGGCTGCTTTGGTCAGGTAGAACATGGCAAAAATATTGGTGCGGAAGGTACGCTCCAATTGCTCGGCACTAATATCAGTAATCGATTCTTGCGGATGTTGCTCAGCTGCATTATTAATCAAAATATCAAGCTGACCGAATTTTGCTATTGTTTGCTCGACGAGGCTTTGGCAATAAGCTTCATCGCCAATATCGCCAGCTGAGAGCAAGCAGCGGCGGCCTTCGGCCTCGACCAAGCGCTTGGTTTCTTGTGCGTCGTCATGTTCATTCAAATAATTAATCACGACATCAGCGCCTTCTTTGGCATAAACAATCGCAACTGCCCGTCCAATCCCACTATCGCCCCCAGTAATCAGGGCAACTTTATCCTTCAGTTTATCGCTGCCTTGATAGCGGCGATCTTGGGCTTTGGGCTTGGGCTGCATTTCCGATTCGATGCCAGGCTGTTGATCTTGGGTTTGGGGTGGAAATTGCTGTTTCTTTTCTTCGTTTGACATACTATTTATCTCCTTTTAACACGTAACCACACTTCAGTGCATAGAGAAGCAAGAAACATACCAATTGCTGAAGTGGCTTCAGGCTTGCGATGGAGTGCAACGCTAGGCCAATCGGCTAGACTTGCTTGGTTATGCTAGACGGGAGCCTTTGGCAATGAAAGCATTTGATCAATTAACTGAGCGTGGTCAGCACCAGCGGCGACGGCGCTTGGCGGAGGCAGCCCTGGCTGCGTTTGGCATCCAAGCCGAACAACTAACGTTTATTAATCATGGCGAAAATACCACCTATCGAGTCAAAACTGCTGCGGCTGATGGCTCACAGACTGGGTTTTATCGCACTGGCTATTATTTGCTGCGTTTACATGGCATCAACTACAACAGCGCCGCCGAAATAAATTCGGAGCTGCAATGGCTCAAAGCTTTGGCTGAAGAAGCCAAATTGCCAGTGCCTTTGCCGGTTGCTGGCTTGGATGGGCGCTATGTGCAAAGCGTGCAGATTGCCGAAATTCCTCATCGTTACAATTGCTCATTGATGGAATGGCTTGATGGCCGTTTGCAAATCAATAATCCTACACCAGCGCATTGCCAACAACTTGGGCTACTTGTTGGCCAATTACATCAACATGCCCAAAACTGGGTCTTGCCGCGCGATTTTCAGCGTCGCAGTTGGGATTGGGAAGGTCAATTTGGAGCCAATGTGAGCAATGGCGCTGATCATGCCACAGTTTGGGCGGCGATTCCGGCGCAACATCATCAACTTTTGCAACAAACCATGGATGATTTTGCCGAAGTTGAGCGCATGCTCGGCAAAGGTCGCGATGTTTATGGCTTGATTCATGCTGATCCACATTGGGGCAATATTTTATTTGCTGATGGCGCGGCGCGTGCGATCGACTTTGATGATTGTGGTTTTGGCTATTGGCTGTATGATTTGGCGATTGCGGTGGGACGTTGGCGGATCACCCCCCAGTGGGATGGCATTTGGCAGAACTTTTTAAAGGGCTATTGTCAGCTCCAACGCTGGGACGAAGCCGCCTCCAAGCTGCTTGACGTAATAATCTCGGCCCGCTGTACCAACGTGCTACAATGGTATGTCGGCCATGCAACCTACGACCCACTTTTTGCGAGTGATGTCCATGAGGTGATCGAAACATTCACCACAAGGATTAGAACAATTTATCTACATCCCCCACTCGCCCGCTAACTACCCATAGTTGCTAGGCTAGCATATACCAACTGCGGTTATCCAAAAGCTACCCATGTAGATAGGGCCAAGTGCATAGATTCAATAAGCGATTTTCGGGTTATAATCGTGCTACATTAAGCCTTCAGTAATCGCGAGAGATGTTTATTTAGGAGGTTTAAACACCAACGGACAAGGATGCATATGGCAACACAACAAAAGTACAAAAACATCCGACGGATTGAGAACGTCGAGGCCAATTCGTATGGTTGGTGGGTGCGGGTGAGGATCGATGGTGAATTGTTCAGCAAGTTTTTCAGCGACAATGCGTTCAATGGCTCTGGTAATGCGCTGCGCAATGCTTTAGAATATCGCGATTCGATTAAGCGCGAACGAGGGCGACCCCACATTGAAACGGTTGATCCTGAGGTGCATTACAAGGGTATCAGCCGAATTGATCGTGAGATCAAACGGACACATGGCTGGTATGTGCGGGTGTTCTACAAAGGCCAACAACGAGTTAAATTCTTCAGTGATATGCTCTACGATGGTCGCGAAGGCGCTTTGGCTGCTGCTTTGGATTTTCGTGACGAAGCCGAACGCGAGTTGGGCAAGCCACGGACTGATCGCCCGGTGGTTACGGTTAGTCGCCGCAATGCGACTGGCAAAATTGGCGTGACCAGAGTGCGCCGTAAGGATCGCAATCGCAAAGGCGAGGTTTATCTGCGTGATGTTTATGAAATCACCTGGTGTCCACGCCCAAATGAAATCCATCGGACTTCGGTGTCGGTGCGCAAGTATGGCGAAGAAGAAGCTCGTAAACGAGCCTTTATGATTCGCGATAACAAAGAGCGCGAAATTTTCGGCAAAGTTGTTTCGCAAACCCCCAGCGCCGAAGAGTTGGCAATACTTGATGGTGACGAACTTGTGACATAGCCCATCACGTATTGGCTTGCGGCAGTACATGGTATTATTGCGAGAAACATGGCGGTGCCTTGGTGCATCGCCATCGTGTTGTTTTGTTGGAAGGAGCATCTATGGCACTGCTGCCCTCGATGTATATCCGCGATAGCGCCGACCACGTTGGCGAAGCGGTAAAACTTGCTGGTTGGGTCTATAACAAAACCGAAAAAGGCAAGTTGGTTTTTATTCAATTACGCGATGGTACCGACACCATTCAATGTGTGGTGTTTAAAAAGAACGTTAGCGAAGAAGTGTTTGCCCGCGCCAAGGAATTAACCCAAGAATCGTCGTGCTATATCCATGGCACGTTGCGCGCCGACGAACGCTCAAGTTTGGGTTTTGAATTAGATGTAACTGATATTGAAATTGTGCATCTAACCCAAAATTACCCAATTACCCCCAAAGAGCATGGAACCCAATTTTTGATGGAGCATCGCCACTTGTGGGTGCGCTCGGCCAAACAACATGCCTTGCTGCGGATTCGCGCCCAAGTAATTGCTGCTGCCCAAGAATATTTGAACAGCGAGCATTTTGTGCGCTACGATTCGCCAATTTTGACGGCAACCGCCGCCGAAGGCACCAGCGATTTGTTTGCAACCGAATATTTTGATTTGGGCAATGCCTATTTGGCACAAACCGGCCAGCTCTATGTTGAATCGGGCATGGCTACCTTTGGACGGGTCTATTGTTTTGGTCCAACCTTTCGGGCTGAAAAATCGAAAACCCGCCGCCACCTCACCGAATTTTGGATGATCGAGCCAGAATTTGCCTTCGCCGACCAAGACGATAATATGGAACTGCAAGAAAACTTTGTTTCGTATATTGTCCAGCGGGTGCTTGATCGCTGTGAAGATGATCTCAGAATTTTAGAGCGCGATACCTCGAAGCTCGAAAATATTGTGCCACCATTCCCCCGCATCAGCTACGACGAAGCAATCGAAAAGATCAAAGAAGGTGTGGTTGCTGGGGCGACTGTCGCTCCCGATAACGCACCATTAGCACCTTTGGAATGGGGCGACGATTTTGGCGCGCCCCACGAAACCTACTTGGCGAGCTTGTTCGATAAGCCCTTATTTATCTACAATTATCCAACCAAGGTTAAAGCCTTCTATATGCAACCAGCTGAAGGCCGCCCAGAAGTGGTGCGCTGCGCCGACATGATTGCACCAGAAGGCTATGGCGAAATTATCGGTGGCTCGCAGCGTATCCACGATGCAGAATTGCTCGAAGCCCGTATTCGCGAGCATGGCCTTGATGTCGCCGATTACCAATGGTATTTGGATCTGCGACGTTATGGCAGCGTGCCGCACTCTGGCTTTGGCATGGGCATCGAGCGCTGTGTCGCTTGGTTAGCTGGCACGCGCCACATCCGCGAAGCGATTCCATTCCCACGCCAACTCTACCGGATTTATCCATAAAGAGCATAGAACATAGAACATAGGGCTATCGGCTAAGGGCAATAGGCTATCGGAACAATAGTTGGAATTTCCAACGAATCCCCGATAGCCGATAGCCGCGTCCTTCGCGCTCTTCGCGTTCTTCGTGGTTCCCTAAACCTAATCCCTCATACCTTCGTGCTCTTCGCGTCCTTCGCGGTTAAAAAAGGCCAAAAGATTGAGCTTTGCTGCAAATGTACCAATTGTTTGTTTAAGCGCGATTCTATTGGCCCAAGGCGAATGCAACACAACTTCGCCATAATACGCGCCTGCCAACTGACCATAAATTGCCCCAGTCGTATCAGCATCGTTGCCCAAATTGACTGCCAACAAACAGCCGTGCTCAAATGAAGTGCTATGGTAAAACGCCCATAATGCTGCTTCGAGTGTGCGCGGCACATAGCCCAAGGCCTCGATTTCTGGTGGTTGGCGCTCGCGGAATGAGCCAGCGGCGATTTCGGCAATCTCAGGGCTGAGCGCTTGCTGCTGCCAATATTTGGGCAATGGATGATAATTGGCTGCTAAAAGCTGCGTTTTCGGCACTCCTTGCAATGCACCAATAATTAACCCAGTGAAATAGCGACAGGCATCGATCGCAATTTGATTGCCATGAGTAGTACGCGAGCTAGCCGCAGCGTAGCTATCGGCTAATTGGGGATTATTGACATAAGCAAGAGCAATTGGCGCAATCCGCATCAACGAGCCATTGCCCGCCGACCAACGATCTTGATCGCCTGCATAGGCATCGCCCGTTTGAATAAAATAGTTAATCGCCTCGCGAATAGTGCGCCCGCTATCGATATAGCCGCCAGTGCTGCTTAAATGGCCTGCTTTGAGCCAATGCCGATAGCGCTGCATTTGATCGACTGGATCAAAACCCTTGGATTCGATTAAACTTTCAGCAAGGCAGAGCAGCATGGCGGTGTCGTCTGTCCATTGGCCAGGAGCCAAATTGAACACACCACCACCAAGTATATCGCTGATTGGCGCGAAGCTGCCTGGGCGCTGAAATTCTAAAGTTGCGCCGAGGGCATCACCAATTGCTGCGCCAACTAAGCATGCCGCGTAGCGTTGCCACGCAATTGTTGCTTGTTGCATCATAATTCCAATTATCACAAGGATTAAGTTTTAACGCAGCGGCGCAGAGAATTAAGGATGAAATCAAAAGTCAAAAGTCAAAAGCCTATATGTAATGCTTTATTAGGTTGGCAACATTGTTCATGCCCTCACCCCCAGCCCCTCTCCCACTGGACGCGGGCGAGGGGAGCACGTGTCTCGTGGTTCCCCCTCGCCTCGCGGGCGGGAGCGGGGGCTAGGGGGGTGAGGGGAAATAGGTAGTTAAGTGATGAACCATTACAGCTATAGCCTATAGCCTTACTTCGTGATCTTCGTGCTCTTCGTGGTTTCAAGCCTTCGTGTAAAATTTGGTTCTCTGCGCCGCTGCGTTAAATTTCGCTATGTTCTATGTTCTTTGCTCTATGTTCTTCTTTACTCCCCAAACAAATAGCTCAAGAAGCGTTCGCCAACTTTTTGTTCTACTGCTTCAGTATTATTCGCTTCTTCGCGGGCAAATTTGACTGCTTGTTGCAATTTGCTAATTCGTTCGAGTAATTCGTTGACGCGACGGGCTGGCAATGCGCCTGAGAATTTAATCGTGCGCCAATAACCAACAATCACATCTTCATAATACACTTCAACTTGCGCTGGGTGTTTTTCGGTTGCCTCAGCCTTAACGTGGTTACGAGGGATTTTCTTGGTGCGTACGGTTTGCACTGGCTCGGTTGCCCATGTATCGGTCGATTGATCAAGATTCCAGCTTTCGGCTGCATCAAGGGTTGGTAATTTGCGCACAAATGTTTGTAAATCGACTAATTGTTTTTCTAAAAAGAGCAAATACGCCACTGGTACATCGCTGAGTAAGGTTTGGCCATCAACTACAACATTGGCCTTGGCAACGCAATTTGTCCAATCTTTGGTTGCAGTAACATCAAATAAACGCGTTAAAATCGTACTTGTTTGACGAATAATTTCTTCGGCGCGCATTTGGACTTTGGTTGATTCTGGCGGTAATTGTTCACCTTCTTCATCTTTTGGGCGATAGGTGCGGCTAATCCCGGCCAAGAGTGCTTGTTTTTGCAACGCTTGGTGCGCTTCGGTCAACTCGGAAAATGAGCGGCTTTTGACCCCTTTTTCGACCGCGATAATTTGATTTAATTTAGCCATTCTGGAATCCTCCAACTACTAATTAATGTAAATCTGCTCGTAGTATAGCTGATGTGACTGCGCTTGAGCCATAGCCCTCAGACGGATCAGAATCAGTCGATGGGCTTAATCCCAATAGATTGTTGGCGAGTTCTTCATAATCTTTGAACAATTATTTTCTAAACTAGCTTCAGCGATTTGAACAACCTTGACCAATAAAGGACTAGCGTATGCAGACGGCAACCAAGCCCAAAATTGGCAATCGAAACAAAACCAATTATCTCGTCGATCTGGTGATCGGAATGAGCTTCTTAATTGCAACCGCGCCCAACGCCACCGGCGAGCCAATTCACGAATGGCTCAGCATGGGCTTGTTAGCGATGATCATGGTGCACTTGCTCTTACACTGGCACTGGATTGTGGCAATCACGAAGAAGCTTTTTGGTAATGTGGCCTGGCAACAACGAATTAATTACATGTTAAATATTAGCCTGTTTATTGATCTAACAATCATCATGTTTACTGGCGTGATGATCTCCAAAACGGTTGTGCCATTGTTAGGGCTGAAATTACCTAGCAATATGACGTGGCGTAGCCTGCACGGTCTTGCTTCCAATGTAGTCGTGGTGCTGGTTGGCTTGCATTTGGCGTTGCATTGGGATTGGATTGTGCGCAGCTCGAAGCGCTATTTGCTTCAGCCAATTGCCAAACGCCTGCACAAACCAGCCACTCAATTAGCTACCAAGGAGCAATCATCATGAAACTATTAGGACGCATCGTTATTATCGCGCTGGCAGCGGCTTTGGTGATTGGAAGTTTAGTTACATTCGTGCCAAGTAGCGCAGCAACTGGCTTTGCTGCGGGGCGACCTGAACGCCAATTGACGCTTGCGGCTGACCAACTAACCACTGAGCAATCGACCAGTGCTGCCCGACCGGAATTTGCTGGCCGCGAGCGTGGTGGCGATCATCATGAAGGAGGTTTTGGCCATATCATTCGCAATGCTGCTATTATGGCAATTATTATTGCGTTGGTGGCGTTTGGCATGCGCTGGTTGCGTCGCCGCCGCGATGTTGTTTGGCTCTAGCTGTTTGTTTGCACCCGCTGCGGGAGATTGGAAACGCATAATGGCTCAAACAATTTTAGTCATCGATGATGAAGCAAAGCTGCGCGAATTGCTGCGCAGTTATTTACAAAATGAAGGCTTTAACGTTTTTGAAGCCAAAAATGGTCGTGAAGGTTTGTATGTGGCGCGTGAGGTCAAGCCCGATTTAATTTTGCTTGATATTATGATGCCCGAACTTGGTGGGCTTGATTTTATGCGTGCTTGGTATAAAGAAGCAGAAACGCCAATTATCTTATTAACAGCCAAAATTGAAGACCACGATAAAATTATTGGTTTGGAACTTGGCGCTGATGATTATATTACCAAGCCATTTAATGCACGTGAAGTTATGGCACGAGTGCGAGCCGTGTTGCGTCGAAGCTATAAAGCGCCAACTCAAGCCGATATGCTGCGAATTGGCGAGATTGTGCTGGAGCGTTCGGCATGCACCTTGCTGGTTGGCGAGCAGATTATCGACCTCACGCCATCGGAATTTGAAATTTTGGCGACACTAATGGCCGCACCTGGCCATGTATTTTCGCGCTTAGATTTGCTTGATCGCACCTCGGGACAGGCATATGAGGGCTACGAACGCACAATCGATGTGCATATTCGCAATTTGCGTAGCAAAATTGAACCCGACCCGAAAAACCCGCGTTATATCGAAACTGTCTATGGGGTTGGCTACCGCTTTGCCCGAGCGAAACGGCCAGAATGATGATGCTACGCTCATTGACTTGGAAATTGACCATTGCCTTCTTGGGCGTTGGCTTGATTGGCGCTTTAGTCGTGGCTTTGCTGGCCCGCCAAAGCGCGCGCAACGAGTTTGATCGTTTCATCTCGGAGCGCGATCAAACGGCATTAATTACTGCCGTGACCAATTATTATGTGAGCCACGCCAGCTGGGATGGCTTAGAAACCGAGATCAATCAAGCGCCAGATTTGGCTTTTTATCGGCGTAGCGCAACCCTGTTTGACCGTGATGGCAAGGTGGTTTTGGCTAATGGGCCGTATGCTCCAGGCGTAATTGTTGATCAAGCTACCTTGGATGCGACTCAACCCTTGACCGTTGCCAACCAAACCGTGGGCTATATTGCATTTGGGATTATCCAAGGTGTGCAACCACCTGCACTCAGCCCTGAAATGCTGACCAAAACGGGGCCATCGCCGGGCCAGCTAGCCTTTGATCAACGCATTACGTGGGCGATTACGATCAGTGCGATTTTTGCCACCAGCGTTGCCTTGTTGGTTGGCACGTTTTTGGCGCGGCGACTAACTCGTTCGTTGCGCGAGTTGACGGTGGCAACCCAAGCCATGGCTGCTGGCCATTTAGAGCAGCAAGTGGCGGTGCGTTCAAATGATGAAATTGGCGATTTGGCCCGTTCGTTTAATCATATGAGCGCCGATTTGAGCAAAGCCACCCATTTGCGCAAACAGATGACCGCCGATCTTGCCCATGATTTGCGCACGCCGCTGAGCATTTTGCGCGGCTATGCAGAAGGCTTGCGCGACGGCGTTTTACAGCCCTCAGAGACGATCTACACGGTGATTTTTGATGAAGTGACCCATCTTCAGCGCTTGGTTGACGATTTGCGCGTGCTTTCGTTGGCCGATGCTGGCGAACTCTCGCTCAATCGGCGTTTGGTTGACCCAGCGGCATTGCTGGAGCGCACAGTCTTGGGCGCGTTTGTGCAGGCTGAGCGCCAACAGATTGAGCTTAAATTAGAAACTGAAGCAGGCTTGCCATCGGTCTCGGTCGATACAGATCGCATGGCGCAAGTCTTGAATAATTTGGTTAATAATGCCTTGCGACATACCAAAGTTGGCAGCATTAGCCTGCTTGCCAAGCGCCAAGCCCAAACGGTGCAACTGATTATTCGCGATACTGGCAACGGAATTGCCGCTGCTGATGTGCCCTATATTTTCGCCCGTTTCTACCGTGGCGATAGCTCGCGCCAACGTGAAGATCAGGCTTCGACGGGCTTGGGTTTGGCAATTGTCAAAGCAATTGTTGAGGCCCATGCTGGCCAAATCGAGGTCGAATCGACCGTAGGCGAAGGGACGAGTTTTAGCATTACATTACCAATTGCTTGACAACAGGCGTATACTGTTTGAAACATGTGTTCGTATAGTTAAAGGGTGAATGGTATGCAAATCAAGATGACCAGCGTGTTTGTCGATGACCAAGCCAAGGCCTTGAAGTTCTATACCGAAGTGTTGGAGTTTATCAAAAAGTTTGAAGTGCCCGTTGGTGAATTTTTATGGCTAACTGTCGTTTCGCCCGAAGCACCCGATGAAATTGAACTTGTGCTCGAACCCAATAATCATCCGGCGGCCAAAGCCTACCAAGCAGCGCTCAAAACCGATGGCATTCCCTGTTTGAGTTTGGCAGTTAAAGATATTGATACAGAATATAAGCGCATGCAGGGTTTGGGCGTTGAATTTCGTAGCCCACCCACCGACATGGGGCCAACTCGCGCTGCAATTTTCGATGACACATGTGGCAATTGGATTCAAATGTATCAAAGTTAACGGGGATCGCAACCTCGAAGAGCGCGAAGAACACGAAGAAAATGCATGATGGGGAAATCGAACGATCTTCACAATCTACCAAATGAATTTTAGGGGGTGCAGGGGGCTGAAAACCCCTGCGTTTCCCTCCGGCGGAGGGACGGAAGGGTGGCGAACGATAGAAGTGAGCATTGCCATGCTTGAATATTGCCAAGGAAATCTGTTAGCAGCCAAAACTGCGGCGTTGGTAAACCCAGTTAATTGTGTTGGAGTGATGGGCAAAGGCTTGGCGCTCCAATTTCGCCAAGCCTTTCCAGCCAATTATCAAGCCTATGTCAAAGCTTGTCGGGCTGGGGCGGTGCAGCTTGGCGCGATGTTTGTGTTTGTTGAACCAAGCGCTGAGCAGCCAGTGACGATTATCAATTTCCCCACCAAACAGCATTGGAAGCAGCAATCGCGCTTGGCCGACATTGCGCGCGGCTTAGATGCTTTAATTGCTGTGCTCGCCGATCATTCGCTAGATTCGCTGGCGCTGCCTGCCTTGGGCTGTGGCTATGGCGGCTTGGCGTGGGCCGACGTTGAGCCATTGATCATCAAAGCCTTTGAGCGCGTGCCAAACGTGCATGTTCAATTGTACCCACCGCAATAGCCAAAACAAACTAGATGCCTTTAGTTGGAAGCACGCCTTGGGCGTGTTTTTCTATTTAATCCTGAGTGTGCAAAATTTGGCATTTAATTGCAGCTAATCTACTAACGATGATTAACGAAAGGATTATTAAGATGGCAAAGTCGCTATTGTATAGCCTTCAATCGTCACATTGTTGTGCTAGCCGCAGCCTCATTGTTGTTAGTCGTGAAGGCGGATTCATCACTCAAAATTGTACAAGCTGTGGCAAACCCCGCGCAATCAGACCTGAGCATATTCCTAGTGCTCCATGTACTCTTTGCTTAATTCCAATGCTTGTTAAGGTCGTTAATAAAAATTATGCCTATATTTGCCAACGTTGTACGAATATTCATATGATCTACCAGTTAGTTCCAGCGTGGGAAGAATACTTTGAATATACTGGCTTTGCTATTCCAAATCTTGATAATTATAGCTTTTGATAATTGATAGAAGCATGAAAGGATTGATTGTAATGACCACTCAAGCTTTTCGAAAAGAAACATTTGCCAGCTATTATAAAGATTTACTACTGTATTTATGGAATAATGGCACACCTCGAACAATTATAAAATCACAAATCTATCAATTGGTTGGCGCGAGTGCGTATGGGAATCATAATAAACTGAGTTTAGCTCCTTGGGCATTAGTCGAAAATTGTGATCGTAATAAAGCTCGTTGTCTAAATCAGCGTGGAATCGAATTTATTCAAGGGCATTTACAAATTCCATTGACAATTGTGCGCGATGAGACAGAAATCTGGCGAGCTGACACAGGTACACGTTTAATCCATTTTCAGGATGTGGAATAAGTTTAATTGAGCGAGTGCTGCTTTTGTGCTATAAACGTTCACGAAAGGAGCACTCAATTTATGCCTGCACAAATTCTTGATTTAGTGGTGGAGCACTTGCGAACGGTGGCTGGAGTGGAGGCCTTGGTGCTTGGCGGCTCGCGGGCACGAGGCACGCATCACGCCGAATCGGATTATGATATTGGGATTTATTATCGCAGCGCTTTGGATGTTGCGGCTTTGCAAGGACATGCGCAGGCACTTGATGATTTGCAGCGTGAGCAACTGTTGACCGACATTGGCGGTTGGGGGCCGTGGATTAACGGTGGTGGTTGGTTGACGATCCAGGCTATGCCTGTTGATTGGCTCTATCGCGATTTGAATAAAGTTGAGCAGGTGTTGGCTGCTTGCCAAGCTGGCCAAGTGACGATTGATTATCAGCCAGGCCATCCCCATGGCTTTGTTTCGGCGATTTATTTGGCTGAAGTTGCGCTTTGCCAGCCCTTGTATGATCCCCATTCGAGCGTGGCCAACCTCAAGCAACAGCTGCATGCCTACCCACCTACCTTGCAAGAAGCATTGATTGGGCGTTTTTGGGAAGCTGATTTCGCCCTTGCTAATGCGCGCAAAGCAGTGAAACACGGTGATTCGGCGTATATTGCAGGCTGTTGCTTTCGGTCGGTTATGGTCCTAACCCAGACGCTCTTTGCCCTCAATCAGCAATATTGGATGAACGAAAAAGGTTCGGTTGCGCTGGCAAGTGGGTTTAAGCAGGTGCCAGCTGCTTACGATCAGCAGGTTGCGCGGATATTTAGCCTGCTTCAGCCGCAGCCCGAATCAATTGCCCAAGCCTTAGATGAGCTAGAACAGTTGATTCGAGCGACAGCAGCCTTGTTAGCTTAGTTGGCTTGCAAGCTTTCGGCAATTTGCACGAGCTCTGCTTGGCCCAAGATGTAGCTTTCAACCGTCACGATTTGGCCGTCTTCTTCCCACAAGATCAAGTTGACTGACACCGTTTCGAGATCATCATGATACATTTTGCCACCCAAATCTTTGATGTACAACGGTACTTGCTCAACATACAAGCCTTGTTTGTTGCGCACGGTAATTGGGGTGGTGCTGGCTGCGCCAACGCTTAAGGTATCGCCTTCTTCGATTGATCGGACATGGATATAGATCGAATCGGCTGGATTTTCGTTGGCATAGTAGCGACCATTGTAGCTAGGTTTGGCAACGTAGCCTGCTGGTAAATAGCTTGGCGCGTAGACAAACTCATCGCTCAATACTGGTGGGACTGCGGTTGGCTCGTCTGGAATTGGTGTTGCCTCCGATTCAGGCTCGTTGATCAATTTTTCAACGTTGGTTGGCTCATTATTGACGGTCAACCAGCCAATTTGGTGCAAAATTTGGCTGGCATAGCTGCGTAATGGCGGCACGGCCACGGTTGCAACAATTAAGGCCATCATGAGAGCTAAGCCGATACGCAATTTCGATTTCAACATAAAACCTCCATACAGTGGTTTGCGATTACCGAGCAGCTGCTGTACTCGTTTGGCGGTAGCCGCCTGTTGAGTGCTGTTTGGCTGCAAACCGATTTGGCCTAACTGTTGGGCCAGAGCGAGTAGGGCTTGATGATCAGAGTCAGCGGACGATGGTAGTTGACCAATGTCAAGCAAATGGTCAACATCAGCATTAAATTGCTGGATTTGCTTATCGATCATTGTTCGTATCCTGTATTTGGCAACCATTGGCGGAGGCGTTGCAGGCTGCGATAAAGCATCACCCCTACATTGCTTTCGCTATGGCCGGTAATTTCGGCAATTTGGCGATTGTTCAAACGTGCCCCAAATTTCAAGGCAATCACGTCGCGTTCATGGGCTTTGAGTTTGCCCAAAGCTTGGTGCAATTGCTGATGGGTTTCGCCGCGCACAGTATCAGCCAGCAGGTCGCTATTGTCGGCAGCATGCTCACGGATAAAATCTAATGAAAGCCAACGCTGGCGGCGTTGCCGCTGAAAATGGCTGTCAACACAGTGACGGGCGATTCCAAAAATCCATGCTCCCAGCGAGCCACGATCGGCGCGATAGGTGTCGATTCGGGTCATTGCCCGCTCAAAGGTATGGGCAACGAGATCATCAGTGATACTGGGGTCGCGCACGCGATAGTCAATGTAGCGATAAATTGCCGGGTAATGCTGTGCGTACAGTTCACCAAAATCAATTTGGGTTGTGCTTGTATCAAGCGTTGGTTGCTGAATCCTAATCATCATTGCCTCACTTATCTGACGCACTTAAACTACACGCAACCAGCAAAAGTATTACAAGCACTTTCCAAATTTGGCTTGAATTGATTCACGAAGGGACTGTAACCGCGAAGGCCGCGAAGCGCACGAAGGTTAAGTTTTTTCGCCACAGATTGCACAGATTATTGTGATGCTGTTCCGCTAGCCCATAGCCATCAGCCATTAGCCATATGTTCTATGCTCTATGCTCTTTGTTCTTTTTGACTTTTGCCTTTTGACTTTTGCCTTTTGACTTTTGATGGGTGTTCGGTAAGCTTTTAACCACGAAGAACACGAAGCGCACGAAGGTGTATTGCTTTGTGACTTATTGTATGGAGAACTAGCATGGCATATGTACTTGGTTATGATATTTCGACGACGGCAACCAAGGCCCTGTTAATCGATCAACAAGGCACGGTGGTGGCCATTGGTCAGGCGACCTATGATTATGCAACGCCGCGCCCGTTGTGGAGCGAGCAAGCGCCACATTTATGGTGGCAGGCTTGTAGCGAAAGTACCCAAGAAGTGTTGGCCAAAGCAGGCGTAGCAGCCAACGAAATTGTGGCAATTGGTTTGGCGGGCCAAATGCATGGCCTCGTGTTGCTCGATCAAGCTGGCGAGGTGTTACGCCCAGCATTGCTTTGGAACGATCAACGCACGGCTGAGCAGTGCGCGCAAATTACCGAGCGGCTTGGCGCACAACGGCTGATCGAATTGACTGGCAATCGGGCATTAACGGGCTTTACTGCGCCCAAAATTTTGTGGGTGCAGCAGCATGAGCCAGAGCTGTATGCCCAAATTGCCCATATTTTGTTGCCCAAAGATTATGTGCGCTATTGTATGACTGGCGAGTTTGCCAGCGATGTGGCCGATAGTGCAGGCACATTGTTATTGGATGTGCGCAGCCGCCAATGGTCGGCAGAAGTGGCGCAGGCGCTTGAGGTCGACCTTGCTTGGTTGCCCCGTTTGTTTGAAGGCCCCTCAGTTACTGGCCAATTGCATGCCGAGGCTGCCGCAGCCTTGGGTTTGGTGGCTGGCATTCCGGTCGTTGGCGGCGGTGGCGATCAAGCGGCCAATGCAGTTGGCACTGGCGTGGTTGAAGCTGGCAGCATTGCGCTGAGCCTTGGCACGTCGGGCGTGGTTTTTGGGGCAACAGCTAGCCCAATTATCGAGCCAGAAGGCCGTTTGCACGCATTTTGCCATGCAGTGCCTGGGCGCTGGCATTTGATGGGTGTGATGTTAAGCGCTGCTGGCAGTTTGCGTTGGTATCACGATACCTTTGCCCCGCAATTAAGCTATGATCAATTGCTGGAGCCTGCCGAAAATGTGGCGGTTGGTAGTGCTGGATTATTCTTTGCGCCCTATCTGACTGGCGAACGCACGCCGCACCCCGACCCATTAGCCCGTGGTGGTTTTATTGGTTTGACTGTGCGCCATAGCCAAGCGCATCTTACCCGCTCAGTGCTCGAAGGCGTGGCCTTTGGTTTGCGCGATAGCCTTGAATTAATGAGCCAAGCTGGAATCGGTACCATTGGCGCGATTCGGGCCTCTGGTGGGGGCACGCGTAATCGGTTGTGGCGGCAAATTTTAGCCGATGTGCTTGGCGCGCCATTGGTTGGGGTAAGCACGACCGAGGGCGCTGCTTATGGAGCTGCTTTGTTGGCGGCGGTTGGAGCTGGCTGGTTTAACGATGTTGATCAAGCGGTTGCGGCGACCGTGCGCTTGAGCGACCCTACCGAGCCAAGCGCCGATCAAGCGCGCTATGCAGAATTATATGCAACCTATCGCGCAATTTATCCCGCGTTGCAACCATTGTACCCAGCCTTGGCAGCCGCCGAAGCCTAAATCGTGGTTGATTAAACTGCGCTGCTTGAATTGCAGGCAGCGCAGTTTTTTAATAGCGGATTTTGTTGCGGTTAGGAATAACCATTAATACGATCATGCCCAAAATCCCTAAGATTGATACCAAACCAAGCCATGGCGAATAGCCCTTGCTTTTGGTTGAAAAACACCAAGCAGCCACCCAAGCAATGCCAGCAAGCAAAAAAGAGATGATTGATAGCGTTCTTTCAGGCTCAATATGATTATTATTGAGCAGAAAACCACCAATAATTGACCCCACAATACACAATCCAAAGGCAATATTCGAACGTCGCCGATCGATTCTGGGATCTGTTCGCAGCAGATTCGGCACATGATAGGGATAATTGATTGGCTGATATTGGCCTTGATAGGGGTTTTGACCATAGGGCGCTTGCGCTGGATATTGGCCTTGATAGGGATTTTGGCCATACGGCGCTTGTGGTGGATATTGGGCTTGATAGGGATTTTGGCCATACGGCGCTTGCTGATATTGGCCTTGATAGGGATCTTGGGAGTTTGGTTGGTTGTTGGGTGGCGTTGGCGGGTAGTAATTGGGTTGGTTACTCATGATTATTCTCCTCAAAACGCGAATGGCTGACTATAGCATTGTTGCGTTGCCAAATTAATCCCAGTTAGTGTTGATTGTAGGCGCTATCTTTTTCAGGACGATAGTTTTAAGTTTTTATCCACGAAGCGCACGAAGGTATGAGGCATCAGGGATCAGGGATTATGTTACGGGAACCACGAAGAACGCGAAGGGAACGAAGAAATGAACATTATTTTTAGCCACAGCTTGCACAGATTATTGTGATGACGTTCCCGCTAGCCCAAAGTCATTAATCCTCTGTGCCTCTGCGTTAAACATTAATCTGCGAAGAGCACGAAGAGGAGAGGGCTATAGGCTATATGTACTGATACATTGGATTGGCAACCATGTTCCCTCACCCCCCAGCCCCCTCTCCCACTGAACGCGGGCGAGGGGGAGCCGCCGTTTTGAATGAAGAATTGCGGTAAAACCAGGGTTTTAAGGCCCCTCGCCCGCCACGTGGGAGAGGGGTTGGGGTGAGGGAATCAAGTCGTGGTTAACCCAATGAACCATTACAGCTATAGGCTTTGATAACATTCATTCCTCATCCTTCATCCTTCATCCCTCATCCCTCATCCCTCATCCCTGTGCTAATGGACAGTGGCTTGCTCCTACCGAATATTGAGCAAGCGTGCTCCGCGCCACATTATAGTGAGCGGAGCATTAGCTCTTGGTGTGGAGGCAACGATGTTAATTGGGGTTTTAGGTGTCGGTAAAGTTGGCCAATTATTTTGTGAATTGCTGGTTGAGCGGGGGCATATGGTTTTGTTGGCCAATTCGCGTGGCCCAGCCTCGTTGCAACCACTGGTCGAGCAACTTGGGCCACAGGTTACGGCGGTTACGCCAAGCGAATTACAACGGGCTGAAATGATTGTGTTGGTTGTGCGCTGGCAGCATATTCCAGCAGCCTTGGAGCCATTGGCTACGTATCAAGGGATTGTGGTTGACGTAATCAATAACCGTTTTGGGCCAAAACCTGCTGATTTTTACGATTTAGCTGGGCGTGGCTCAAGCGAAATTGTGGCTGAACTCTTGCCGCAAGCACGTTTAGTCAAGGCCTTTAATCATCAGCCATTTGCCGATTTGGCTTATTTGCAGGCAACGCCAACGCCCAAAGCCTTGTTTGTGGCAGGCGATGATCACGCAGCGAAACAGGTTGTGATTGACTTGATCGAAGCCTTGGGCGCAACTGCCATGGATTTAGGCAATTTGCGCGAGGGCGGACGTTTGTTCTCGACTGGAACAGGGCCGTTAGCTGGCCATGGTCGCGTGTTGAGTGTGGCTGAAGCTGAGGCGATTTTAGCTCAGCAGTAAATTGCCTTGCCACTTGCCCTCACCCCTCGCTAGTTGCTTAGCGAGGGGATTTTTGTTTTTGCTAGTATGTGCCGCTTGGGTTGTTTAAGCAAATCTAAAGAATATGTCTCAAATCTTTTTCTAAAATTTTTAGTAAAAAAACAACTTGACATTTAGAGCAATTCTTCTATAATAAGCACAAATTTCAATAACTCTTCAGTGAATTTCACGTTTGCGGGACATTTAGCGACTATGGCAGTGCTAAATCGGCGGTTATCGGGCTGAGAGACCGGTCTATCGCTCATAATAAAACTGCAATAGCCTCCAGAGAACTTATTTTCTTTACTAAAAAAAGTAGTTAATCTCCTACCTAAATGTTCGGCAGCTAAGACCCAGCATGCACCTGCTTGCTTCGACAACGGCATCAGAAGCACCTATCTAGCTAGCTTCTCGGTTGGAACAGGCTTGTGAGAATGATCAAGTTTGATTGTCTCTAGCTAAGGAGGCTCATCGACGATCGAATTAGCAACCCAAACGCTTAACATTGTAGTACGTCGTTTTGGATTCAATTTGCTCAAAGAAGAGGAAATTCCCATGGTAAAGAAGCCAAAAAACTTGTGGGGCCTGATTGCGCTCCTGATTCTCGTTTTGCCAATCCTCGCAGCCTGTGGCGGTGCCGCCTCAACTGCAACCACGACCGGTTCAACCCAAGCCACTCCTGCTAGCGATGCTTCAGCTACTACCGCACCAACCGCTGGCACTGATGTCCAAGCTTCTCCTGCTAGTAGCGATGTCAAAGATGTAACCGTCACCTTGCCTTTCCAACAAGGTGGGATTACCAGCCTTGACCATGCCTACTGGTCAGCTCAATTGTTTGTCTCACAAGGCGTTGTTTTCGAAGGCTTGTATGGCTACGATCAACAATTGAATATCGTGCCAAAAATCGCCGAAAGCGCTACCCCTTCAGCAGACAACACAGTTTGGACGATCAAACTGCGCAAAGATAAAAAATGGTCGAACGGCGACCCCGTTACCGCTAAAGATTTCTATGCTGCTTGGGTTCGGGCAGCTGGCCCAGAATTGAAAGATGCTCCAATGTGGGCAGGTATGATGGGTTATGTCAAAAATGGCTATGCTTTCAAAGCTGGCGCAGTTGGTGTTGATGAAGTCGGCTTCAAATTGGTCGACGACTACACCATCGAAGTTACCTTGAGCCAGCCAAACGCTGCCTTCATCAACTTCTTGCCAGTGATGAACGCCATGCCAATCAATGCCAAGAGCTTGGAAGCAAACCCAAGTGACTGGTTCGACCCCAAGAACGCTGTCTACAACGGCCCATACGTTGTTCAATCGTGGGTTAGCGGCGGCGATATTGTGCTCAAGCGCAACCCAAATTATGTTGGCGACGGCATTGGCAACGTAGGCACGATTGTGTTGCGCCCATACGCCGATGCTAACGCCCGCTTGCAAGCCTTCGAAAACCAAGAAATTCAATTCACCTTCCTTGAAGATGCAAGCCAATTGGCCTACGCTCAAGGCAACCCCGACATCAAAGACAACATCAAGAGCGAAGAAAACCCAATCGTTTGGAAGGGTATCGAATACAACCGCTCATTGGATGCTGGTCCATTGCAAGATGTAAAAGTGCGCCAAGCATTCGCCTTGTCAATCGACAAAAAAGCCATCACCGACCAAATTTTGAAGGGCTTGGCTGTGCCAACCGACACCTTCAACAGCGATGTGCGGGTCAAGGATAAAGTGAAGAGCTTGAGCTACGACGTAGCCAAGGCGAAGCAATTGCTGGCCGAAGCTGGCTATCCCGATGGCGCTGGCTTCCCAGAATTGACCTTCTATGCTCCACCATCAAACGACCCACAAATGCCTTGGATCGAAGCTGTCGTCAAGATGTGGCAAGATAACTTGGGCGTGAAGGTTGTGATTCAAAACAACGAAGGCCCAGTCTATTCAAACATCCAATGGGCAAACTACAACAAAGATATTCAACCGGGCTTCGCCACCCTTGGCGGCCCAATGAACTGGTTCCAACCACTCGACTTGACCTTGGCTACCAACCACATTTGGTACTTCATGGATTACAAAGAAGGTGGCATGGCCAAGTACGCTGAATATCAAACCCAAATCGATGCTGTGAGCAGCACCGAAGCCGTTGGCGATTGGGCTGCTTTGACTACTCGCGCCGAAGCTGCTTGGACCAAGCGCCAAGAAATCAACAAAATCGAAGAGCCAGAAATGGCCAAAATCTCGGCGAAAGCTGCTGCTGCCCCAAGCTTCAAAGAGCAATGGGATGCAATCAACGAACGCTTTACCGCTGCCAAAGACGATGCTGAAAAGCTGACCGCCTACAAAGATGGCTTGTTGTTGCTCTTGAAGGAAGAACAAGACGCAACGTGGTATGATTATCGTACCGATGAAAACAAACAAGCCCAACGCTTGATGTTGAAATTGGCTGGCCAAACCCTCGACGAAGCTTGGGAAACCTTGCCCGAAATTCAACAATTGGCAATCGACTCAGCTTGGATGATCCCCATCTACTACGACAAGTTGTACTACGCAACCGATGCACGCCTCTCAGGGATTGTGATTAACAAACTGGCTTGGGGCGGGATCTTCCAATATCAATATTTACAGTGGACTGAATAAGCTCTGCCCAACTGGCGGGTGTTGTTTCACACCCGCCAGTAACCACCACTGTACGCATTCTTCCTGACACACGGCAGTAAGAGTTGATCGCCGGCTCTGCCATGATGGAATGCACTGTTGATTACTTGTCATTTAGCAATGGTAGGGTCGTTATGCGAGTCAATTTTATTCTCTTCTTACTCAAGCGCTTGGCGATGATGGCAGTCTCGCTGGTGGTGATTATTGCAATATCCTATACCCTGCTCGCCAAAGCGCCCGGCAATTTTATGGATGTGCAGCGAGCAGTGGCCGCGATGACCACGCTCTCAAACAGTAATAGTGAAACCTTCAAAATTCAAAAAGCCCTCTTCGACGAACGCTATGGCCTCGATAAACCACTGTATATGCAAATTTGGACTTACACCAAAAATGCGGTGACCTTCGATTTCGGCCCCTCGTTTCAAAGCCCAAGTATCTTAATTCAAGATATGGTGCGTGAACGCTTGCCGCGAACCTTGCTGATCGTTTTCCTCGGGATTGGCCTTGCGCTGATCGTCGGGATTCCGCTCGGGGTGATTGCTGGCTTCCGCCGCAATTCTTGGGTTGATTATATTGTGACTGGCTTTTCGATGGTCGGCCAAGTTGTGCCGGTCTATGTTTTGGCGATTGTGCTGATCTTAGTGTTCTCTGGCCAGGTTTGGAAGATCTTGCCGAATGGTGGTTGGGATACGCCGCTGCCCACAATTAAGCAATTGATTTTGCCAGTGCTTACCTTGGCGCTGGGGCCAATTGCAGGGATTGCGCGCTTTACGCGTAACCAAGTTGCCGAAACCATGAGCCAAGAATTTATTCGCACCGCGCGCTCGAAAGGTATTTCCGAACGCCTCGTGATTATGCGCCACGCGCTGCGCAACTCCTTGATTCCTGTGGTAACAACAACTGCGCCCCAAATTGCGTATGCGTTGGTTGGCTCAGTTTGGATTGAAAACATCTTTCGGATTCCAGGGATTGGCCAATTGTTTGCCACCGCGCTTGGTGCCCGCGATTACCCATTGGTGATCACCAGCACGGTTATTTTGGCCCTTGGGGTGATGTTAGCCAACCTTTTAGCCGACATCCTGTATAGCATCCTTGATCCGCGGATTAAGCTCGAAGCCTAATTTGTTGCGCCCTAGTCTCAAAGGAGAGCTTGTATCATGGCAGTTAATCAGCTTTCACAACCACAAACCCAAGAGGAGCTTCCGGTTGCGGAATCGCTGCTCAAGGTGTTTTGGCGGCGCTATCGCCGTAATACCATGGCCTTGGTTGGCTTAGTTTTGGTCATCCTCTTTGTCATCATCGCCATTTTCGCCCCATTAATCGCACCCTATCACTATAATGATCAGAATTTGGCGGCAACATGGCAACTGCCTTCCAGCGAGCATTGGTTTGGAACTGATGATGTTGGCCGTGATCAATTAAGTCGGATCATTTATGCGGTACGTACGGCAGCGATAGTTGGCTTAGGCACTTCGATTCTTTCGCTGATCATCGGGGCAGCGATTGGCTCAGTCTCGGGCATGCGCGGTGGCTTAGTTGACACCTTTTTGATGCGCTTGGTTGAGATTTTCAATTCGTTTCCTTCGACGTTGTTGGCAATTATTTTGGCAACGACCCTCGGCCAAAAAGTAACCACGATTGTGATTGCCTTGGCGATTACCAACTGGGCAGGCTATGCGCGGTTGATTCGCGGTCAAGTGCTTTCGCTCAAAAATCAGGAATATGTGCAGGCTGCCCGCACCTTGGGGGCAAGCGAATGGCACATTATTACCAAATATGTGCTCCCCAACATTCTTGGCCCAATCGCGGTGGCGCTGAGCTTTGGGATTCCCTACGCCATGGTTGCCGAAGCTGGGCTTTCGGTGATTGGGGTTGGGATTCGGCCACCAGAGCCATCGTGGGGCAACTTGATCAATTTGGGGATCAACAAAATGCGTGGTTTTCCGCACTTGGCAGTTTGGCCAACCCTTTTGTTTAGTCTCACGCTCTTAGCCTTCACATGGTTTGGCGATGGCTTGCAAGAAATCTTCAACACGAAAGGGGAACGCTAATGAGTGCGCCATTGTTAGAAGTTAAGGATCTTAAAGTTGAGTTTAAGCGGCCTGGTGGCGTGGTGCATGCAGTCAACGGGGTCAATTTTACGCTCGAAGCTGGCCAAAGCCTTGGCATCGTCGGTGAATCTGGCTCAGGCAAGTCGGTAACGATGCTTTCGTTGCTTGGTCTAATTGGCCGCACCGGACGGGTTGTCGGTGGCTCGGCGGTCTTCAATGGCGTTGATTTGGTCAAAATGTCGCCACGTGAATTGCAAGATGTGCGTGGCCGCGATATTGCGGTGATTTTTCAAGACCCCATGACCAGCCTCAACCCAATTATGAAAATTGGCGCGCAGATTACCGAAAGTATGCGCATGCGCAAAATTTATTCGCAAGCAGAAGCCAAAGAACGGGCGATTGAACTCTTGGATCGGGTGGGGATTCCCCAGCCTGCCAAGCGGCTCAACGATTACCCGTATCAATTCTCTGGTGGCATGCGCCAACGGGTGATGATTGCACTAGCGCTGGCGCTCAAGCCCAAATTGCTGATTGCTGATGAGCCAACCACGGCCCTTGACGTAACCGTGCAAGCCCAAGTGCTGGATTTGCTCGAATCGTTGCAGGACGAAACCGGCATGGCCATGATTATTATTACCCACGATTTGGGTGTGGCCACCAATTATTGTGATAAATTGGCCGTGATGTATGCTGGCGAAATTGTCGAAATGGCGACGGTTGATCGCTTAGTTGAGCACACATCGCACCCATATGCCTTGGGTTTGCTCAACAGTACGATGGAAATTGGCCATGGCAAAACTGCCATCCAGCCAATTCCTGGCAACCCACCAAGCGCCTTGAAAAAGCATACTGCTTGCCCATTTGCGCCACGCTGTAGTTTTAAAACCAGCGTTTGCCAAGAGCGCAAGCCCGAATTAGCCACAATCGAACCGAATCACTTGGTTGCTTGTTTCCACGCTGATGAGGTGGTGAAGGCAGCGCAACAAGGTGATGCAGCAGCAGCGGAGGTGATGCTCAATGTCGCTCAACCAATCCACGCCTGAAACAGGCCAGCCCTTGCTCAAAGTTGAGGGCGTTTCCAAATATTTTATGCGCGACAAAAGCCGCTTTGCCGCAGTTGAAGATGTTTCCGTAACCCTGAATGCAGGCGAAACCTTAGGCATCGTCGGCGAGTCAGGGTCGGGCAAATCGACGCTTTCGCGTTGTATTATTCGCTTGTATGATCCCGAAAAAGGCCGCATTTTCTTCGATGGGGTTGATTTTACGTCGCTTTCGCCCAAAGCGTTGCGCACCAAACGCCGCAATATTCAGATGATTTTTCAAGATCCATTGGCCAGCCTCAACCCAATGATGACGGTGCATAGCGCGATTGAAGATCCGATGTTAATTCATAATGTGGGTTCTGCGCGCGAGCGCACCAAGCGCGTCCACGAGTTGCTAGAACTGGTTGGGCTTGATATTGGCGCTGCCAATGCCTTCCCATTTGAATTTTCTGGCGGCCAGCAACAACGGATTGGCATTGCCCGCGCCTTGGCCTTGAATCCCAAATTGTTGATTTGTGATGAAGCCGTCAGCGCGCTCGATGTTTCGATTCAGGCCCAAATTTTGCGCTTGCTGCAAGATTTGCAAAAACAATTGGGCTTGGCCTATTTGTTTATCTCGCATAACTTGGCCGTGGTTGAGCATATGAGCGACCAAATTGCCGTGATGTATCATGGCAAAGTCGTTGAATATAATACGGCTGAGGAAATTTTTCGCGCACCTAAACAAGAATACACCCGTAATTTGATTGATAGTGTGCCGAAAATTCCGCGCTCGGATACGATGCGCTTCAAACGCCCGCGCCTCAACAAAGATGCTGCGGAAGCCAAATAGTTTGTTGTTCAAACACGAAGCCTTGGCTGCTTCGTGTTTTTTTGTGTGAGGAATGATCATGACAACGTTGTCGAATCCACAAACTGCAATTAGTGATGCTCGGTTTGCCAAATTGGCGCGCGGCATCAATTTGAGCCATTGGTTTGCCCAAGATTATAGCAACCACTATAGTTTGGAGCATTTGCGCAACTACAACACCGAGGCCGATATTGCGCTGCTAGCCAAGATCGGTTGTAGCCACTTGCGTTTTACGCTCAACCCAATTTTGCTGTTGGATGAAAGTAACCCAAGTGAGTTAAATTCAGTCTATTTGGCCGAAGTGGATCGAGCAATCGATCTGATGTTGGCGCATAATTTGGCAGTCATTGTCGATTTGCATCCCGAGGACGATTTCAAGCAGCGCTTGTTTAACTCGCCAAGCTTGGTCAAAACCTTTGCGCGTTTTTGGCAAGCTTTGGCGGCACATTTGGCCCAGCGCGATCCAGAAATGCTCTTTTTAGAGGTTTTGAACGAGCCAGTTGTGACCGATGCCCAGCAATGGGCCTTTGTGCAGGCCGAATTATTGGCCGCAATGCGCGCTGGTGCGCCCAAGCATACCCTGATTGCGACTGGCCATAAGTGGTCGAGCATCGCCGAATTAATTGAACTTGAACCTTTGGCCGACCCAAATATTATTTACAATTTTCACTGCTACGATCCCCACACCTTTAGCCATCAGGCGGCAACCTGGGGTTCGCCCTACTGGCCGCATCTGGAATATTTGCCTTATCCATCAAGCCCCGAAGCCTTAGCGCCGATTGTTGCCACCATTGACGATGAGGTTGCGCGTGATGCAGCCTTGAGCTATGGCGAAGAACGCTGGAACCGCGCGGCGCTGCGCGAGTGGATTGGTCAAGCGGTGGCGTGGGCCGAAAAGCATCAAGTGCGTTTGACCTGCAATGAATTTGGGGTTTATCGCTTCAAAAGTAAGCCCGAAGATCGCGCGGCATGGCTGCATGATCTGCGCAGCGTGCTCGAAGAATTCAATATTGGCTGGACAATGTGGGATTATGCTGGCGGATTCAGCGTGGTTAACGAGCAGAATGGCCAGCGCGAAATCGATACGCTGACGGTTGAAGCTTTAGGTTTGCAGCAATAATGTTGATGCCCTCACCCCCCAGCCCCCTCTCCCACTAGACGCGGGCGAGGGGGAGGGGGAGCACCCATTTTTACCGACGAATCGTGCAAGAACTACGGAATAAAAGCCCCTCGCCCGCTGGGCGGGAGAGGGGTTGGGGTGAGGGCATCAACATCCATAGATTTAGCCAATTTGCCCACTTGATCTTTATCAAAAGCAGCATAAGATAAGGCAATGGATTAGTCCTATGTAGAGGAGGATCGATGATCCATTCGACCTACGCAGAGGTATTTAATCAGCAATTCGTCCAAGACCCCTTCCCAACCTATGCTGCACTCCGTACCGAAGCCCCTATTCACCGCATTACCCTACCCGATGGCCGTGGTTTATGGATGATTACCCGTTTTGAAGATGTTAAGGCCGCGCTGAAAGATCCGCGTTTTATCAAAAATTGGCGCAAAGTGCTTACCCCTGAAGAGCAAAAGCTCATGCCCGTGATGCCGCCAGTCGTTCAGTTGTTGTTCAAACACTTGTTGGCGAT
This sequence comes from Herpetosiphon sp. NSE202, assembly GCF_042688385.1. Lineage (NCBI taxonomy): Bacteria > Bacillati > Chloroflexota > Chloroflexia > Herpetosiphonales > Herpetosiphonaceae > Herpetosiphon > Herpetosiphon sp. NSE202. The sequence continues at coordinate 99,277 of NZ_JBHUPY010000004.1, forward strand.
CGATCCGCCTGATCATACGCGGATTCGCGGCATGGTGCATAAAGCTTTTACGCCCCAATTGGTCGAGCAACTGCGCCCGCGCATCCAGCAAATTGCCGATGAGTTGCTTGATGCCATGCTGGCAGGCCCAAGCAGCACCGATTTGCTCACAGCGTATGCCTTTCCCTTGCCGTTGACCGTGATTGCCGAATTGTTGGGCATTCCCTTGGATCATCGCGAGAAATTCCGCTATTGGTCGGGCTTGGTTGTGACTGTCGATCCCTCGCCAGATCGTTTTACGCGCATGGCGGGTGAGATGGAAGAATTTGGCAATTATCTGCGTGAGTTATTCGCGATTAAACGGGCCAATCCCACTAACGATTTGACCAGTGCTTTGGTGCAAGTTGAAGAAGCTGGCGATAAACTGACCGAGCAAGAAATGTTTTCGTTGGTGTTCTTCTTGTTGATTGCAGGCCACGAAACCACAGTGAATTTGATTGGCAATGGCATGTTGGCCTTGTTGCAACATCCTGAGCAATTGAAATTGCTGCGCGAAAATCCCGACATGATTCGCAACACCGTCGAAGAATTGCTGCGTTTCGATAGCCCAGTCGAAACCTCAACCCTACGTTGGGCATGCGAAGATCTGGAATTTGCTGGCGTAACGATTCCGCGTGGTGAGCAAGTGCTGGCGGTCATCACTTCGGCGAATCGTGATCCGAACTATTTTGCCAAGCCTGATCAGCTTGATATTACGCGCAGCGAGCATAACCACATTGCCTTTGGCCATGGCATTCACTATTGTTTGGGTGCGCCATTGGCTCGCCTTGAAGGCGCAATTGCGATCAATTCGTTGGTGCAACGGCTGCCAAACTTGCGTTTGGCCGTGCCCGCCCAAGACCTGATTTGGCGGCCTGGCATGCTGATTCGCGGCATGATCGAGCTGCCGGTTGAGTTTTAGAGAAATTAGGTTAAGCCACTATCAACCTCGATAGTGGCTTATGAGAGAAGGGAGTGCCATGGCTTCATTGAAGGCGCTGAATACGATTCGCTTGTCTGTAACCGTGTTGAGTATTGCGTTGGCAGCTGGTCTGCTAACCTTGCTCATCGGCATGTATCGTGGGATTGAGTTGCAATATCACCAACTTGTTGATGGAGCAGTAGGCGAACGAATTACAGTTATTGTTACCGCTGATTCGCTCAATGCTGGGGTTGACGAACTTAATCGCTTGAAACCTGAAGGGCTTGATTTATTGACAAGTCCTTTTGCTGGCTCGTATGTTGACCTGAATATGGCAACGCTTCAGCCCGCACATTTAGGTATTCAGCAGATTAACAACATTCCAGGAATTAAGGGTGTCGCTTGGTCAAATTATGCTCAAGCATTTGGGGTTAATGGCACGATTAATTTGCCAGTCCAACGGGTTCCAAGCGATTTTTTTACGGTTCAAAAACTAGCATTGACTGCTGGAAGTTTTGATTCAGCAACAGACCATGTGGTGATCGGTGCAAAACTTGCTGACTATTTCTTTCCTCAGCAATCGCCAATTGGCCAGCTCCTTATCTCAGACCCTAATACGCCACCACCAGGGGCTTTTCCGACGGTTGCGAAGATGCATCCTGGGGTCGCAACTTCAGGCTTAGGCTATAGTTACAGCTTGACCGTAACTGGGGTATTGGCTCCAGTGAATCCAGCCCGTAACGTCTTTGATCGTGCTTTTGATACGACTATTTTTCTGATTGACAATAGTTTACCCACGAATTTGGCGAGTGTTGTCGTCGAGCCAGAGGCTGGCCAACAAGCTGCAGTAATAAACCAATTACAAACGCAATTAGCGCAAAATTTGCCTGCAGGCTGGCGGGTTGTTGTTGAAAGTGAACAAGCAAGCTATCAGCAAGCCCAAATGCGTGATTTACAACAACTGGTCAACAGTAATTTCCTCTGGATTGTGGCAATTGCCCTGATTCTGATGGCATGCACGGTTGGCATTAGTAGTTATTTGGCAATTGTGCTGAAACGTCGCAGCTTAGGGATTCAACGCAGCCTCGGGGCAACCAAAGTTCGCTTGTTTCGCTCATTAATTGGGGTTGGCTTATTGATTGGTGGGGTGGGTATTGCTAGCGGTTTGCTCCTTGCTTGGATTAGCCAAGGTTTTTTTGCGCGCTTAAGTGGCATTGCTCCGTTGCTTGACGGACAAACGCTGGCGATGAGTTGCCTCGTAATGCTGGCGATGGTGGTTGGCTCGTTTGGGCTAACGAGTTGGTATTTGCTGCGCGCAGCGCCAAGTGCAATGTTGCGTGAGCAACTTGTCACGACATTGGCCAAACATCGCTGGTTGGTTGGTGGGGCTAATGTGATGCTTGGCATCATTGCCTTGATTATGCTTTTAGGTTTACGCAGCGGCTTGGTCGCACGCATCGATCAAATTCTTGGTGGCACAGGTGCGAAAACAATTAGTGCAGTTTCATGGACATCCGGTTTGGAGCCATTTAAGCCTGCCATCTACCTAACCCATGAAGATTATGCCGCAGTTAAGGCCGAATTTCCCGCTTGGCAGGTTGCTTGGCGACGTTCACCGATGTACACCGTGATTGAGGCAAGTGCGAATCTGGCTGATTTGCAGCCAATTTCTTTGGCGTGTGGACGCTGGTTGAATGCCGAGGAAGAAACAAAAGCCCTGCAGGTGATTGTTTTGGGCTATGATCGGGCGCTTGAAATTGCTAAAGAACGCAAACTGGCGAATATTTGTGAGCTGAAACAATGGCGTAATCTTCCAGTGGTTGGGGTTTTGGCTGGCCTTGATTCATGGCCATTGATGATTGCGCAAGGCTTCTCGCCGCGGGCTGTCTACGCACCATTGCAGAGTAATATCAATCCAACGATCGATGAGCCGCAAAGCTACTTTCCCAAGGATATGTATCTAATCAACGGCGAAATTTTGGTGCAGATTCCCGCGACGACTGATCTTGATCAAGCAGCCAAGCGCTTAGAACAATTTTTGGCTGCTCGGCATCCTGAGGGCGTGCCAAATCTGATTTTGCCAGCAGGTATAACCCAAGAACTTTTAGCACAACGCAGCCAGATTTATTTGTTAGCTGGCCTGATGGTAAGCTTATGTTTATTGATCAGTGGCGTTGGCTTGATGAATCTCACCTTTATTAGCATTCTGAGCCGAGCGCGTGAGATCGGGATTCGGCGAGCAGTTGGCGCACCCAAACAGAGCATTTTACGCCAAATTTTGACTGAAACAATCAAGATCTGTTTGGGTGCTGCGCTGCTTGGGGGGGTGATTGGCCTTCTGCTGGCACGAGTATTACAAACCCAGCTGGGTTGGCCGCCAACGATGCCTTGGCATTTGCTGGGTGTCGCTGGCGTTACCGCCTTGCTGATTGGTGCGACGTTTGGCGTTTTACCTGCATGGTGGGCGGCCAATCTGCCCCCAACGCGCGCGATCAATGTTCAATAATTACTTACGAAGGAGTTTAGAGTGGGAAGTGCGATTCAACTCGATAAGGTTGCCAAAATATTCTCCAAAGGTTCAAGTTCAGTTGTAGCTGTTGATCATGTGTCATTACAGATTAAGGCTGGTGATTTTTTGGCAATTATGGGTTCATCAGGCTGCGGAAAATCAACATTATTGCAATTGTTGGGTGGGCTTGATACGCCAACCAGTGGCTGTATCAATTATGGCTCGGTTGATATTGCCCAAATGAATGATGCGCAGCTATCCCAATTTCGTAATCGCCAAGTTGGCTTTATCTTTCAAGCCTATAATCTCTTGCCTGAATTGACTATTTTGGATAACGTGGCTTTGCCATTGAAATATGCTGGCGTAGCCAAGCCAGAGCGCCGCAAACGGGCGGCTCACGTGCTTGAACAGGTGGGTTTGGCTGAGCGTATCCAGCATATGCCTAGCGAATTAAGCGGTGGCCAAGAACAACGTACTGCAATTGCGCGGGCCTTAGTTACCAAACCTGCGATTATTTTGGCCGATGAGCCTACTGGCAATTTAGATAGCCATAATCGTGACCATATCCTTGAGCTATTTCATGCGATCAATCAGGCTGGCACTACCTTTTTGATTGTGACCCATGATCCGGTCGTTGGTGCTGCTGCACAACGCATCCTCCCAATGCACGATGGTAAACTTGGAGAAGCTGCCCAATAACCAGCATTTAACCAAAAAGAGCACCCATGAAAATTCTCATGGGTGCTCTTTTGTTGCTTATTTGCCAACTACTGGTAAGAAGGTTGGAAGGCCAAGCCGCGAACGGAGTAGCAGAACAGCACTGCGTTGTTGGTCGGCATTGGTTTGCGCTTTAACCCAAACCTGATCGCTGCTCAGGTTTTGGCCTGCTGGCAGATCGACGCGCAGCGTGATCGTTTGGCTGGCGTTTGGTCCAAGGTTACTTGGCACGGCACTGGTGAGCGTCGTTGGCCAGGTATTGCCTGTGAGGCTGAGGCTAATTGGCACGGTTTGTTGGCTCAGATTGCGCAAGGTTAGCGTGTAGGTGATGCTGTTGCCACTGATGCTGCCTTGCTCAGTTTGTGGCGTGGTTAAGCTTAGAACACTCGATTGCACTTCAACATCGCTTGCTTTGACAAAGCCAAACCGATGATTGAAATTAATTTGATAATACTTGGTTTGACCACTCACCACGACGTGCGAACGTGGATCAAGCGTCGGCGTGTACACTGGCGACGAGTAGTAGGTGCTGGTGTAAAGCTTGGTCGCAACCACCACATTATCAGCAGGCAGGGTGTAAATTGGCGTAATTGCTTGTGGCGTGATGCCTTGTGGATAGGCGGCAGCCTCAGGATAGGCTCGCCCATAGACTGGAATGCTGGCTTGGCCAACCTTGGGCCGAACTTTTAGCCCTTGGCCAGCAGTGCTGTTCACGCCATTTGGGTTATGAAACCAGGCCTTTTGGCTGCCAAAATAGATCGCTTGCCAAGCATCTTGTTGCCCAGCCGCAACATAGGTTTGGCCAGTAACCGCTTTATTGGCCCAGTTATTGGCGTGGGTTGGCGTTGAGCCAATATATTGATTGGTAATTAATGGCGAGTTGGCGTTAGGTTGGGTGTGTAAATAGACAAAATTAGCGCTTTGGGTTGGTACTGCGCGGCAATCATTGCTCGTATAGCAGTAGGTCATGGCTGGCATGTTGGTTGCAAAATCAGGGTTGATCGTTACCAATTGTGGGTCGGGATTGCTCATTTGGGCGGGGCCACCACGCACTAAATCCATATAATGCGCCCAATCCCAAAACGGACCTGGGTCCCAGTGCATGCCTGCTTGATGCTGTGGCAGCGGGCCGGGCAACTCATCGTGGCCAATAATATGGCTACGATCTAAGGGAATTTGGTATTTATCGGCGAGATAGCGCGTGAGGCGGGCCGAAGCTTGATACATTGCTTCGCTATACCAGCTTGCACCTTCGATTGCATAACCTTCGTGTTCCAGCCCAATCGCATGGCCGTTCACATCCCAATTGCCTGCGTGCCATGGCACATTTTTGTTCTCGACCATTTGAGCAATGTGGCCATCGCTGGCGCGAACGACATAATGGGTTGAGGCCTTGGTCAATGGGTTTTGAAAGACATTGATCGTTTGGGTATAAGTAATTTCGGTATCGTGAATCAAAATATAGCGATAATCCAAGCCATCAACTGGACGGTTGGCTAAATCGTAGTTGCCATAATTGCCGCGATTATTGGGATCGTTCAAGGCATAGGCAGCAGGCACAACTTCGCAATCAAGCGTCGCTGGACAATCCACAGGGAAATCATCACCCTCCAAGAGTGGCAAATTGGCGGCGCTTTGGCGATTGAGCGTAACTGCGCTTGGCGCAAGGCTCAGCTGCTCGCCATTTTCAAGCCGACGACTTGCGCCTTGTTGCACGGTTGCATAGACGCGATCGGCGAAGGCAAAGGCAGTTGAACGCTCTTTGCTGCCACTAAACAAAACCACTGCGCCATACCAATCGCTGAGATTGGTTGGCAATGTGGGGTTGATGCTGCGGCTATATTCAGCCAAGAGCGCCGCGCCACCACGAATATTCTGCACTGGATCGTTGATCAAGGCGCTGGTTGGTTGATCAATCAATCTGGCTGCTCGGGCAAGGGTCTGAAATTCGGCGGGCTGTTTGAATGGCGTGGCCCAATCAAGCCCTTTGCTCGTTTGCCAAGCGCTAAGATCGATTTGGGTTAAGTGCATAACCCCATAGCCGCCGCTGGTGCTTGGTTGCCCTGAATGCTGCTCCCAGCGCGAAAGATTGTAGCTCAAGGCCAACAGCAATTCGCTTGGCACATCAAACTCGGCAGCAGCCTGATCAAAGGCCGCTTGCAGTGTGCTTGGGGCGGGGGTTTGGGTGTTGGCGAAGTTGGCAGCGGCAGATAGCCCGCTAGCAGCCCTAAAACCACAACAACGATCACGATTCTTGATCGTAACCACAATCGGTTCATCATAACTTCCTCAACAACTAAAAGACCCTACTCATGCAATTAAGTATAACTGTTAAAATCAATTAATAACTGAGAACTTGCTAAAGAGTTTTGATCCACCAAGGGCACGAAGAGCACGAAGCTATGAAACCGCGAAGAACGCGAAGTGCGTGAAGAGGAGAAGGCTATTGGCTCTAGGCTCTGGGCTAGCGGACAATCATTGGGATTGGCAACAGGATCATTCCCTCACCCCCAGCCCCTCTCCCACTGAACGCGGGCGAGGGGTGTACCCTTTTTGTACCCCATACATTACGCGGAACCACGGGATAAAGCCCCTCGCCCGCGCTACGGGAGAGGGGTTGGGGTGAGGGGACTATGCCATTGTTAACCTCATGTACAACCCATATAGCCCATAGCCCATAGCCTTCGTTCCTCTGCGTTAAAGCTCCATTCTCTTTATTGCTGGTTGCATTTCTGAACCCTAACCTCTGACCCCTGATCCCTCATCGCAATTGCAACTGCTCCAAAAGAATGCCATAATTAAGCATTCTCGCGCTGTAGGAGGCTGTTTATGACCATCTATCAGCATACAATTCGCCAAAACCGTTATCAATTTGATTCGCTCAAAACTCTTTTGGCCAAGGCAACCCCTGAGCGTTCGGGCGATGCCTTGGCTGGCTTGATCGCTGCCAATGCAGAGGAACGAGTGGCGGCGCAATGGTGTTTGGCCGATCTGCCATTAACCACGTTTCTTAATGAAGTGGTGGTTCCCTACGAAGAAGATGAAGTTACCCGCTTGATCATCGATAGCCATGATCAACAGGCATTTGCGCCAATTCGCCATTTGACGGTTGGCGGTTTGCGCGAGTGGCTGCTTGATTATCGTACCGACAGCCAGCAATTGGCGGCGGTTGCAGCAGGCATTACGCCTGAGATGGCGGCTGCAGTTGCCAAAATTATGCGCAACCAAGATCTGATTGCGGTTGCCAAAAAATGCCAGGTTATTACCCGCTTTCGCAATACCTTGGGCTTGGCGAGCCGTTTCTCATCGCGTTTGCAGCCCAACCATCCAACTGATGATCCGCAGGGAATTGCGGCAGCTATTTTTGATGGCTTGTTGTATGGCTGCGGCGATGCGGTGATTGGGATTAATCCGGCGACCGATAGCCCGCAAGCCATGACCAGCTTATTGCATTTAATTGATGAATTGCGTCAGCGTTATGCCATCCCTGTGCAATCGTGTGTGTTGGCCCATATCACCACTGCGTTGCAGGTGATCGAGCGTGGCGCTCCGGTTGATTTGGTGTTTCAATCGATTGCTGGCACCGAGGCTGCCAACCGCAGTTTTGGCATCGATTTAGCGCTCTTGAACGAAGCCAATCAAGCAGCTCGTTCGTTGGGGCGTGGCACAGTTGGCAATAATGTGATGTATTTTGAAACTGGCCAAGGCAGTGCGCTTTCGGCCAACGCGCATCATGGCGTTGATCAACAGACCTGCGAGGCGCGGGCCTATGCTGTGGCGCGGGCCTTTGAACCGTTGTTGGTCAACACAGTGGTGGGTTTTATCGGCCCTGAATATCTCTACGATGGCAAGCAAATTACCCGCGCAGCCTTGGAAGATCATTTTTGTGCCAAATTGTTGGGCCTGCCGATGGGCTGCGATGCCTGCTATACCAACCATGCCGAGGCCGACCAAAACGATATTGATAATTTGCTGGTATTGTTGGCAAGCGCTGGCTGTACCTATGTGATGGGCGTGCCTGGCGCTGATGATATTATGCTGAATTATCAAAGCACCTCCTATCACGATATTCGTTTTGTGCAAAGCAGCTTGGGCTTGCGGCCAGCGCCAGAGTTTGAAACATGGCTGCAACAGCTTGGCATCGTCGATCAAGCAGGATTATTGATTGCCAACGAGCGCCATCGTTTATTGCAATCAGCAGCTCAGTTAGGAGGCTGGTAATGGCCGAACAACCAGAAAGCGAGCAACTTTGGCAACGCCTGCGCCAATTTACTAATGCGCGGATTGGGCTTGGTCGGGTTGGCGATGGCTTGCCAACCAAGGCCCATTTGGCCTTTCAACAAGATCATGCTTTGGCGCGTGATGCGGTGCATGCCCAAGTTGATTTTGCGGCGCTGGCTAATGCAATACAAGCTGAATTCCCGCACATTCTCAGGCTCAAAAGCGCAGCTGTGGATCGCGCTAGCTATCTCAAGCGGCCAGATTTGGGTCGTATGCTGGATGCTGATTCGCGCCAACAGCTTGAGACATTAAAGTCTGCGCCAGCGACTATAGCCTTGGTAGTCGCCGATGGCTTATCGGCGGTGGCGATTGAGCGCCATGCTGCACCATTGCTCAAACTAATCAAGCAGCAATTGAGCGAGCTTGGCTGGTCGCTGGCTCCGTTGAGCCTAGTTGAGCAAGGGCGGGTGGCGATTGGCGACGAGATTGGCGCATTACTGCGCGCCGAGTTGGTCGTGATTCTGATTGGTGAGCGGCCTGGCTTGAGCGTTGCCGATAGTTTGGGCATGTATTTAACTTATGCGCCGCAGCGTGGCCGTAACGATGCAGAGCGCAACTGCATCTCCAACATTCACCAGCAAGGCTTGAGCTATGCCGCCGCCAGCGAATTATTGGTCTATTTGTTGGGCCAAGCGCGCCAACGGCGGCTGACCGGAGTTGGGTTGAAAGATGAGCGCCAACGCCTGAGCCAACCCACGAACCCAAGCCTTGAATAACGCTTGGTAGAAAATGTCAAATTTTGCGACCGTCAGTTTGCTATGCTGTTGCTATCACTTGAATGTAAAAGGAGCAACAGCGATCCTACGGCGCAAAAAAATCTTGTTAAGCGGATTGATCGTGCTTGGTTTGGCCCAAATTTGGCAAAGTACTCCAGTTGCCGCCGATAGCGTTGTGGTTGGCACTGGCACGCCCGCCAGCTTTAACACTGTGGTTCTTGCGCAATGCGTCGGTAAAACCAGTGCTCCCCCTCGCCCGCGTTTTCGTGGGCGAGGGGACTGGGGGGTGAGGGAACATGATTGCCAATCCACTGTACCAATACAAATAGCCCATAGCCAATTCACCCTTCGTGGATCGATTGCGCTAGTCTTGTTTGAGGGCTTGCAATTGCTCGGCAAAATGTTTAGCCTGGGCTGGGTTTGCCGTTTTAAGATAATTGACATAAGCATTTAATAAGGCCAAGGCTGGTTCGGTTTGGCCTTGCTGCCACAAAACCTGGCCCAAATGCCAGCCCGCCAAATGGAAAATTGCCGGATCATTGCGGCTTTCGGCCAATTGGCGTGTGCGTTCGAAACAGGTGCTTGCCGCAGGCAATTGATTTAATTCGACATAACGCAAGCCGACTGTGCCAAACGCATAGCCTTTGCCAAAGCCATCAGCCTCGTTGGTTGCTGGCTCGCTGGCCTGATCGGCATAAATTTGCTTGGTTAGGGCCAGTTTTTGTTGATAATAGGCGGCTGAACCTTTGGCATGGCGATTGTTGCGATAGCCCCACATCCAGCGGCCCCAACGCAAACTCATAATCACAATAATGTCGGCAATCACATAGCACACAAATGCGCCGACTGGTGGATTGGTGGTGTGTAGCAGGCCATTGAGCGGGTTCAGATCCCAGCGCCAACAGCCAAGCCAGGTGCCCATTAATTCGATGTAGAGCACCAAAAAGCCCATAATGAGGTGCAAAAGCTGCGCCCGAAAAAGCAGCAGAATCAGGCTAAACCCGAGACCAAAAATCGCGCTCAGGCTATCATCAAAGAGCAGCCAAGCCCCCAGAAATAGACTTGCATGGCCAAATAGCAAGCCCCAACGAAGCTTTTGGGTGCGTTGCTTAACCCAATCCAATTCGCTGATCAGCAGACCTGTGCCGAGCAAAATTGCATGGCCAAACGGCACATAGATGGGAATTGCTGCAAATTTATACGTATAGAGTTCGAGCAGCAAACTAAATACATATTCGCCAAGCGCCGAGAATGGCACAAATACGAGGGCAATTAGGCGCTGGTCGGGGCGCAAATGATAAAGCATCAAGCCAAAATAGAGTGGTGCAGCTATGTTGCTGATAATTTGGCCGTTGAAGCCTTGGACGTTGAGCCACGCCGAATCATTGAATAAGGCGAAGAGCACGATTGGCCAAAATCCAAGGATCAGGCCAATCTGCCAACGCTGTGGTTTGCTGCTTGCCGCCATATGTGCTCCCTCGCTAACGAACTAGGCTTATTTTAGCCGAACTAGAGAATTTAAATGGTACAAGCCCAACCATGCAACGAGGCATAGTTAGGCTTGTTGAAAGTTCGGGCTCCATTTTTTGATCCGCGAAGGTTCAGTTTTTGATCCACGAAGGACACGAAGGACAATAACCGCGAAGAACGCGAAGATCACGAAGTTAGGCTATTGGCTATTGGCTATTGGATTCATCCTTCATCCCTCATCCTTCATAATTTCGTTATGCTCTGCGCCTCTGTGTTAAAAGTTGTTCCTGATGTGGATTTCTGATTTCTACCTTCTGCCTTTTGCTATGTTCTATGTTCTTTGCTCTATGTTCTTTGTGATTTTTGCTTTCATCCTTCAGCCTTCATAATTTCGTTATGCTCTGCGCCTCTGCGTTAAAGGTTGTTCCTGATATGGATTTTTGATTTCTGCCTTCTGCCTTTTGCTTTCATCCCTCATCCCTCATCCCTCATAATTCATCCTTCGTTAGCGTTGCCGCCCCATGCGTTGGCCAACTTGGGTCACGATCTCGCTGACGCTGAAGGTTGCGTAGGCCGTGCCGCCAGCGTTGGCAGTCGTTTGGGCATAGCCGCTGGCTCTGGTTTCGAGTGTGCCGCCACTATTGATCGTATAGCTTGCGGCTTGTTGCAAGGCTGGCGACGAGAAGACCAAGGCTTGATATTGTTTGCGTGGCGTAAAGCTCACAAGCGCTTGACCAGATTGATCGAGAATTTGCACAAGGTTGCCAGCAGCTTGCGCTGAGCTATAGTTGATTAGTACTGAAGCTTGGGTTGAATTGCTATCTGGCGCTTGCACCATGCCTGCGCTGCCAGCGGCAACCAAGGTTCCGCCATTCAAGGCAAAGCCGCCATCGTAATCCAACGCGCCGTTCATTTGCGCGGTTGGCCCATGCACCAACACCAAGCCAGCGTTCATCACAATCGAACCATTGGCATCCAAGCCGTCGCCAGCAGCATCGACGACCAGCGTACCGCCGTTGATATACAAGAAATAATTGCCAGCAGCAAAACTATCGTTGCGGCCTGGCCGACCCATGCTAGCGCCTTGCATGCTCGATCCATCGCCACCAGCCACGTTCACGCCATCGTCTTGGGCTACCAAGCTAATGTTGCCAGCATTGATCGTAATCACGGCGCTTTCCAAGCCCTCGTAGGAGTTGCTGATCGTCAGATCGCCGCCGTTGATTGTGAGTGTGGCATCGGCATGTACGCCATCGTCGCCAGCAGCAAGGCCGATTGTGCCAGCATTGATCGTCACATTGCTATCGGAATGGATCGCATCTTCGGCTGCATCAATCGTGATTGTTGCCTCGGCAATAACCAAATTTTGGCCCGCCTTCAAGCCTTTGGCTGAGGCATCGGCGTTGATGCTTGTGCTACTGCCGCCACCTGCGCTAATCGTCAGCTCGCCAGCATCGATCAAAATATCGGTGATTGCGCTCAAGCCATCGCCACCAGCCGTGACATTCAACTTGCCACCAGCAATCGAAATATAGCCTTTGCTGGGATCTTCTTCATTATCAGCGGTTAGGCCATCGCCTTGGGCATTGATGCTAATTGTGCCACCGTTGACCACCAGATAATCTTTGCCTCGCAAACCATCATCCAGTGCGGTGATGTTGATTGTGCCACTGTTGATGATTAAGCCATCTTTGCTGCTAATGCCATCGTTGCCATTGGCCTGAATCGTCAAACTACCATTGCCATCAATCGAAAGATCGGCCTTGCTGTAGAGCGTCGCATTGGGCAAATCTTCAGTGGTTGTTGCATTCGCCGACGCATCGACCGTATCGGAAAGTGTATTTTGGCTGTCATCGGCCAGAATAATCGCCACCTGTTCCGCTTGCATAATTGCAATTGGCGCGCTGCTGGAGCTATGAATCGTTACGCCATTCAAAATTAAGCGCACTAAATCTTGGTCGGTGGTATTCACAATAATTTGGCCATCGCTGAGCTTGCCACTGAGTTGATAGCTGCCCGCTGCGCTAATTGTGGCGGTCGTGCCGTCGATCTTCACATTTGGGTTATTGGCGCTGATGCTGCTATCGTTGAGCTTAATCTCTACCAAATCGGCATGTTGCCAAGCCAAATCGGCGGCTGTGTCGTGAGGCGTGGCTTTACTCGCCAGCGCTTCATCAATTGATGCGACGGTTGGCACGACGCTGGTTGGGTTACTCGCTGTGGCTGAATTTGAACTTACAGCTTGACCGCTACTAGCCGAATTGACGGTAGTTGTAGCTGTTTGGTTCGTCGAACAGGCGGTTAATATGGCAACCAGCATGCTGGTGATTAATGCTCTGGCAAATGGTTTCATGCAAAAACTCCACAATAGAATTCAAGCTTGAGCAAATTAGCTGCTCAAACGTTTAATCTATGGGTAATTCTAGCCAGCAAGTGTGAGGAACTAATGAAGAGATTGTGTAGGTGCTGTGTGCGATGCGCTGTATACTGGATTTGCATCTATCCTGTGGTCAAGGAGTCGGACTATGCCAACCCATCCATTAACCTTGCTCGAGCCGCGGCTCCGTTCATTGTTGCCAGCAATGTTATATGCCTCAGTTTGGGTCGAGCCAATCCCTGAGCGCTTAATTCAGGTATTTGAGCATTTGCGCACGTTGCGGCGCATGCTTGGCGATTATGTGCCGCGGTTTGTGGCCGAAACGCCGCCAACGCCAGGTATCGCGCGTTCTGCATGGCAAGAGGGCACGTTAATGTTTACCGATTTGGCGGGCTTTACCAGCTTGATGGATGCCCACGGTGATGCGCAAGCCACCGATCAAGTGCTGAATGTGTTGAATACCTATTTTGCCCAGATGGTCGAAATTATCAGTAAATCTGGCGGCAATTTATTGGAATGGACTGGCGATGCGATGTTGGTGCAGTTTCCTGCTGATGGTGAGCGCAACCATACCGCGCTGGCGGTACGGGCTGGGCTGCGGATGCAGCGGGCAATGAGCCAATTTCATCAATTAACTACACCCCAAGGAATTATCTCGCTTGGCATGCGGATTGGCCTGCATCGTGGGCGTTTTATTGCCGCTGATCTTGGCACGCCTAAACGCATGGAATATGTGCTGTTGGGCGAGGCGGTGCAAATCACCAAATATGCTGAGGGTGCTGGTGAAGTTGGCCGTGTCTGTTTGAGCCAAGCTGCGCAACAAGCAATTGCTGGTTTGTATCGCTGTGAGCCATTGGCCGATGGCTATGCCTTGGTCTGTGATGATTTGGCCGAGCAAACCTTGGGCGAGTACGATATTGCGCCGACCAAACGTCGCCAAGCTGGCGGCTTTTTGCTCGATCGCAGCGTTGAGGCGTTGGTGCGCGAAATTGAAGAAATGTTGACCGCGATTGAGCCATTGGCCAGTTTTCTGCCGTTATCGGTGTTGGGTTTGTTGGTCGAAACCGCTGCTCAGCGCAAAGTGCCGCCACAATGGCTCCAACTGCCAGTCATTTATATGAACCTGAGCGGCATCAGCGACGCGCCCGAATATCTCGATCCTGCCGAAGAACCATTGTTGGTCACCGCCTATTCGCGAATTTTTGCCTTGATTAATGCAGCAGTGGAGACGACAGGCGGTATGCTCAAAAACGTCACCTACGATAAATCTGGCTCAAATATTTTGATTCATTTTGGCGTAACTGGGGCACATGTTGATGATGCTCTGCGGGCGGCCCAAACTGCGCTTACAATCCAGCGCTTAGTTGAACAATCGCCTAAATTGCATTTTCGCAACTATCAACAACGCATTGGTTGCAAAATTGGCCTCGCCTATGGCCCAGCCTTTGCCGCCGAAATTGGCGAGCCACGCGGGCGACGCGAGTTTAATTTGCTTGGCGATGTGGTCAATACTGCTGCACGTTTGATGGCCGCCGCCGAACCTGGCCAGATTTTGCTTGAGCCTGGTTTGCAGCAGTTGATTCATAGCCGGCTGCGTTGTGTCGATTTGGGTACGATTCAGTTGAAAGGCAAAGCTAGTCCAACTCCGATTTTTAGCCTACATCCTGCTGAATGAGCCAACTCTCCAAACTATCAAGCCTAATAATTTTGCTTGAATGTGAGTGAAATTCATGGCTGCATTGGGTAGCGAACTATGCTACGAACGGACAACTGCAGCCAACCCAATTTGTAGTTGCAATCAATGGGCGAGTGCGCAGCTTCAACAAAGCCAATGGCGTTGCTCCTGCCAACCAGATGAGCCAGCCTCGATCTTTGGTACGAGAGCCTACCTGCTAGATTGAGTGGCTCGCTTTGTATTTTGAGCGAGGGCAATTCAGCATTATTAACCTAGCCCAAGCAGCTATCAATCAACTATGCTTCCTGCAATTACTGCAATACGGATCAACATTTTTTCTACTTCGTGATGATTGTTGGATTGTGTTAGGTTGAAAGGTAGTTTATGTCGAATTTTGCTAAATTTTTGCCCCAATGGCAACGCTGGATTTTGCTAACTGGGACGGCGGCAATTCTCTTGGCCAGTTGTAGCTCGGCCAATCCACAACCGACCGCTACCAGCGCACCAACTGCGACGCTCGCGCCAACCAGCGTGAGTGCCGCAACTGCTGCACCAACCAGCGCCGCCACTACCACCGCTGCGCCAACCAGCCCAAGCGCTGGCGTTGAAAGCTCAACGATCTATACCAGCACCAGCCAATTATTCTCAGTGCCAATTCCAACCAACTGGCAACTTGCCGAAGAAGCAGGAATTGTGCGGCTCAACGATCCCGAGCAGAAAATTAAAATTGCGCTGCTGAGCGTTGAAGAAGCTGACCTTACCAAAGCGATTGAATTGGGCTGGCAAGAAGCTGATCCAAGTTTTAAACTCACGCCCGATGATAGCCAAGAAGTGCCTTCGCCCAATGGAGCCGAAAAAACTTTGGTTGCTGCCTACGACACCAAAAATACCAGCCAATCAACGGTGGCAATGGCTCAATTGCACGAAGGCGTAGCCTATTTGATGTTGATCCAAGGTGATAATGCCACGATTACCAAACGCCAATCCCAAGTTGGCATCATTCAATCAGGCTATACAATTTTGGCGCTGAACCAAACCACCGTCACTGCTGATCAACGAGTTGATGTTGGGCCTGAATTAATTAGTGAATTAGAAAATTTTATTCAAACTGAGCAAGCCAAATACAAGGTTCCTGGCGTGAGCGTGGCGATTGTGCAAGATGGCAAAATCGTCTATAGCAATGGCTTTGGCGTGCGCGATGTCGTTTCGCAAGCGCCAATTGATGCAGACACGCAGCTGATGATTGGCTCAACTGGCAAAAGTTTGACCACCTTGTTAATGGCAACCTTGGTTGATCAAGGTAAGCTCGATTGGGATACGCCAGTTGTCGATATATTGCCAAACTTTAAGGTGAAAGATCCTGAGCGAACCAAGCAAATTACTGTGCGTCACTTGGTTTGTGCCTGTACTGGCGTGCCACGCCGCGATTTCGAAATGATTTTCAACGCCGAAGATTTAGATGCCCAAGGAATTATCGCCTCGGTTGCTGATTTTGAGTTTTTCACCGATTTTGGCGAAGCCTTCCAATATAGCAATCAGATGGTCGCAATTGGTGGATTTGCGGCTGCTGCTGCCAGCGGCGGCGATCCAACCCAGCTTGATCAAACCTTTGCTCAAGCACTGACCGACGGTGTACTCAAACCAATGGGCATGAATAACACCACGCTAGATCAAGCAACTATTGAAGCTAGCCCCAACCATGCCTTGCCCCATGGCTTGGATCTGACCAGTTCAACCTACCAAACCATGCCAATTAGTATGGAATTTGCGATCAAGGGCGTGGCTCCCGCTGGCGCAACCGAATGGTCGACGGCCAACGATATGGGCAACTATCTGATAACCCTGCTCAATCATGGCATTACGCCTAGCGGCGAGCGCTTAGTTTCCGATCAGAATCTTGATGTCTTGTGGGAGCCACAAGTTGCGATCGATGCCAAAACCAGCTATGGGCTGGGCTGGATGATCAGCGATTATCATGGCTTGGAATTTATTGCCCACGGCGGCACGAACTTTGGCTTCTCATCGGAATTTGCCTTTATTCCCGAGGCCAAGATTGGGATTGTCGTGCTGAGCAATGGCCAATATGCCAACCATTTTGTTACCAGCATTAGCGACCGCTACTTTGAATTGGCCTTCGATCAACCAAGCAAGGCCGCCGAAACCGCAGCCTATAGCGCCCAAGGCATCGAAGAATCGCTGGGCGAAATCAGCAAACAAATTGCACCCGATTTTGACCCTGCCAGTGCCGAGCCATTGTTGGGCAACTATACCAACCCTGCCTTGGGCGATGTGACGTTGATGCTCAATGGCGAGGAATTATGGCTCGATATTGGGGCGATTCAGACTCAATTCAAGCCCTTGCTGAACGAACAAGGCGAGCCTGATGGCTATCTCTCAGTAACGCCGCCATTCACCGGTATTCCCTTCAAAACAGGTGTTGATGCTAACAACCAACCAACCTTAACCATGGATATTGGCACCGAAACCTATCTGTTTACTCGCAAGCAATAGTGTTGGAGGCGAGGGGTCAGGGATCAGGGGTCAGGAACCACGAAGCACGCGAAGTTTTGATCCACGAAGGGCACGAAGTTACACGAAGGTTGGGAAGTAAAGCATATCAATATTCCACGGAGAAACATTTGGGGGTGCAGGGGGCTGAAAACCCCCTGCGTCTGCCTCCAGCGGAGGGACGGAAGGGAGGAGAAACGAGCAATTATGTTTCAGTGCGAGGGATTGCAGATGAGGAACCGCGAAGAACACGAAGCGCACGAAGATGCGGCTATTGGCTTTGGGTTATAGGCTGTGTTATCCCAGAACTATCAACCGATCTCTTACCCCTGACCCCAACCTCCAGCAGCACAGAATTTGACAAGCAAGCGCTTCGCTGGTATACTTACGCCTCGTAAACAAGTAAATACGAATTTCGTCCGGAGCAGTGGCCGAGCGGTTGAAGGCGACTGTCTTGAAAATAGTTAGGGTGTCAAAGCCCTCGTGGGTTCGAATCCCACCTGCTCCTCCACCATAGATACGGGAAGGTGGCTGAGTGGACGAAAGCAACGGTTTGCTAAACCGTCGAAGGGTCACACCTTCCGAGGGTTCGAATCCCTCCCTTCCCGCCAAGAAACAACGTGAGTAACCCTCACGTTGTTTTGTTTTAGCTTCAGCAATCCATGCTATAATCCTGCCTTCATTGCCTAACTATTGTTAATTTTTTAGGAGGCAGGCTTGAAATCTATCCTTAGCGCTCTTGTTCTCGCTTTATTGATGTCTCAGGTTGGGGCGGCTGCCCCGCAAAGCGCGGTTGTGGCAGGCGAATTACGCGCCGATGCCAGCTTCAACCACATTGGCGTAACATGGGCGATCAGCGGCGATACTGATCGCGATAGCAGCCTAAAATTAGAATATCGCTTGCTTGGCAGCACGGTTTGGCTGGCTGCTGCACCTGCAATGCGGGCCAATCCGAGCACGATTGTCGAAGGTGCAGCCCTCAATCGTAACTATCAGGCGGCCAGCGCTATGTGGCTCAGCGCTGGCACCGAGTATGAACTCCGCGCTACATTAACCGACCCCGATGGCGGCAGCGCGACCCGCACAATCACCAAACGCACCCGCAGCCTCAGCGATTTTGGCCCAACCGTGCGCACGCGCTTTGTGGTGCCTGGTACGAGTGGTGGTAATGGCTCGATTGAGAATCCATTTCAAGGCATTCAAACTGCGGTTAATGCAGCAGTACCAGGCGATAGCTTTATCTTGGCAGAAGGCACGTATCAGCCGTTTCAAATTCTGACCAGCGGCACGCAAACTCAACCAATTCGTATCAGTGGCCCATCCAATCGGCGGGCGATTATTGATGGTGCAAATACGACTCGTGGCGTGATAACCCTCGGCGAGAGCAACCAAACCTTGGGCTTTGTGATTATCGAAAACTTGACGATTCAAAATGGTACGTGGGGCATCGATGCCCAACATACTCACGATATTCTGATTAGCCGCAATCTTATTCGTGATGTTGGCTTTGGTATTTACAATCGCCGCCAAACCCACCAAGAATACAATCAAACAGTGCTCGATAACACGATTATTGGCCGCACTCCTTGGCCAGGCACGGGTATTCCCAGCGAGCGCGGCATCGATTTACGTGGTACTGGCAATATTGTGGCTTTTAACAGCGTTATGAATTTTGGTGATTGTATTTCGCTGCAACCCTGGGCTGCTCAAAGCACCTATGGCCAAGATGTGTACAATAACGATGCGGCATTTTGCGTTGATGACGGGATCGAAATTGATTATAACCAAGCCAACACCCGGGTTTGGAATAATCGCGTAACCAACGCACGGATGGGGATTAGTGTTCAGCCAATTTATGGCGGGCCTGCCTATCTGTTCCGCAATAGCTTTTTTAATCTTGCTGGTACGCCGTTTAAATTGCACAATCAACCAACTGGCCTGTTTATTGCCCATAATAGCTCAGCCCGCATCGGCAATGCTTTTAGTGACGATGGTCAACAATGGCGCAACACAATTATTCGCAATAATCTGATGCTGGGCACGCGCTATGCCTTTGAGTTTATGACCATCGCCGATGAAGGCTTTCGCGATGTTGATTACAATGGCTGGGGAACCAACCATGCCAGCGATTCAGCATCGGCTCCCGATTTTAAATGGAATAACGTGCGCTACCAGCGCTTGAGCGATTTGCAGGCAATTGGGGTCGAAACCCATGGCGTGACGGTCAGTTTTAACGATGTGAATAACGCCACCTTGCCAGCTTCAGTCGATGTGGCCTCGCCTGTTGGCGAAGCAGATTTGCGCTTGAAAAGCACATCGGTGGCAATCAACAAAGGCGCTGTGATTGCCAATCTCAACGATCCGTTTGTAACTGATAACCAGCCCGATTTGGGGGCGTTTGAATTGGGCAAGCCACTGCCGCACTATGGCCCACGCATCGAATATCAAATTCCAAGCAATATTCGGGTGTATGTGCCAATCGCTCGTTGTTAGAATGACATAATGATAAAAAGCGCGCTGATCAATTGTTGATCAGCGCGCTTTTATGGTTGAGGTTTAGGCAATGCAAACTCAATCGAAGCTGGCATCTGTTCCCTTATTTCAGGTTGTGAAATGGTGGCAAGCACTCAATATGCTGGTCGTATCAGCTGATCGGCTTGGTTCAGCGCTTCTTAATCAAGCCCAAGCTCCAGAAACGCGCGATTTTCTGCGTTATATGCAGCAAAGTGGCCTGATCAACGCATTAAAACACTGCACTGCTGATCTACGTTTTTTTGTGGTTCAGCAGCTGCCAAGCGTGCTAGACCAGCCCGCTCCCGATTATCAGGATCTTTTGGAATTGCTTTCGCAAGATTTAGGCTATTTTTGGAATGAGCATCCTGCTCCTGAACCGCTGCCGAATCACGCCCTAATTCCGTTGTATAAATTAGTTCAATGGTGGCAACCATTGACTATGCTCGCCGCAGCCTTTGAGCAAGGAGTTGATCATGCAGAACCTGATAGTCAAGCATTTCATGATCAATCATTAATCGATTATCTGACCCAAAGCGGCTTGTTTTTGGCTTGTGGTCAAATTCGCAGCGATTTAAACTCGTTGCTCGCACAGCACGATTTAAGCGTTATCGATCGCTATGAGCTTAAGTATGATGGCTTGTTTGGCCAATTGGCTGCTCGCTTTGGCTATTTTTGGCAGGCTCCGCAATAATTTATGCACTTATAAATCGGCGCGAATTGCCCATAAATCAGGGAAGAATGGCTTGATCGTGCTGGCGAGATAGGCCGCGCCACTTGAGCCACCAGTGCCTTGCTTGATGCCAATCGTGCGCTCAACCATTTTTACATGGCGATAGCGCCATTCTTGAAAGCCCTCATCAAGGTCGATCAAGCGTTCGCAGAGGTTGCTCACCAAGGGATTTTGGCGATAGACCGTAATTAAGATTGCTTGAATTTCGGGCGTTGCTGCTAGCGCTTGGGTTACGTCGCGCTCAATGTGCGCCTGCGGAATTGCATAGCCATTCAATTGCAAATAGTGCAAAAAGCTATCCCACAGGCTGGCTTGCTGATAGCGTTGTTCGAGCCGTTCATGGCTTGGTAGTGCCCCAAAATGCTGCAAAATCGCAGGCCGTTTGTGACCGAGTGCAAATTCAATCTCGCGAAATTGCAGTGATTGAAAGCCGCTAGCCGATTCGAGCGCGCCACGAAAGGCATTGAATTGCAATGGAGTCATCGTTTCCATCACATCAACTTGGGCCACGATGGTTTTAAGAATTGTCAAAATGCGACGGATGGTTTGGTTGGCGCGGCCTGTATCATTGGCGCGCAGCAGTTCGCCCAAATAATCAAGCTCGTGCAAAATTTGCTTAAACCACAACTCATACACCTGATGAATCACAATGAACAATAATTCGTCGTGTTCGGGGCCGTTGGGGCCATGGCTGCGTGGGGCTTGTAAATTTAACAGCTCATCAATTTTCAAATAACTGGCATAGGTTAATGCTTGCGACATTGCACACTCCTTTGGATGCAGGTTTTGGCTTGCGGCGCAAGTTTAACATAGCCTGTCGGCAGCGTCTACCAAAAAACAACGCTTGGTTATTAATCCAAGCGCTGTTTTGGGCTATCCAACGGCGTTAATTAAGGATAATTGGTTACTTTGGGGGTATAGCTGACATTGGTTTGGGTCGAGCCACCAGTATTATTGATGACGTTGCTAATCCCGCCATTAGCCCCAATTGCCACCGAAATCATGTTGTGGAAGCGCACATTGGGGTTGTTTGGCGCTTCAATCGCGCGGGTTAGCCAGATGTTGGGGTTGGTGAAAACGCTGTAAATGCCCAAGCCCCAAGCTTCGTGGCTGGTCACGTTATCGGCAACTTTGTAGGATGCCCAACCGTTGACTCCCGCCGCGCTGCGCCAGCTATCTTGAGTTGGTGGATCGTAGGGAATTTCTGATTGATAGAAGTAGACGCGGCCACCATTGCCTTGCCAAAGCACTTGATATTGTTGATAGTGCTCGACAAACAGGCCATAGATCGTCACATTATTGCCATTAACAATCAAGCCATTGGCAGCAGTGTTACTGTTCCAAGCAACGCCATCGCCGTGGTCGGCGCGCCAAACCCAGGTATGGTCAACAATCGTGTTATGGCTGTTGATGCGCAAACTGGTCGAGGCTTTGCCGGCTGCGGCTCCGCCAACGCGGAAAATCACATCGTGCAAGACGATTGGGTTGGCAGCATGGTTGGCGTTGCTGCCGTTTGGCCCAACTTCCAACAACACTGGCGAATTAATCACGCCTGCATCAAACAGCACGCCAGCAATCGTTACGCCATCGACATCGGCCACGGTCATTGCAGCCAAGCCCGTTGTTGGTCGCAAGGTTGCAAAGCCCAAGCCCAACACCACAGTATTTGGGTTATTGACGCGAATTGTGTCGTTCAAGGCGTAAATGCCAGGCGTAAACAACAAATGCTTGCCTGCCGCCAATTGAGCATTGATTGTGGCTGCACTATCGCTTGGTTTGGCAATAAAGAATTGGCTCATGGCGATGGTCGTGCCTGGCGTTGAACCACCAGCCCATGTGATGCCGTTGCTGTTGGTGCGCAAACTTGGCACGCGCACGCCCCAATTGCCAGCAGCATCGACCGTCACAAACGGTTTTTCACGCACAATCGGCGTTTGATCGATTTTGGTATACGGTGGATTTGGCCAATTGCCTGCTGGCGGGTTGGTCACGCCAACAAACACCATATTCCAATTCGAGCCAGTCCAGCTGCCCCATTGAGTATTGCGCGAAATCCACTGTTGCTGCGTGCCCGAATTAACATTGCCATCAACTAGCACATCGGCCATCCAGCCGCCGCTTGACCAGCCGTTGTTTTGATTAAGTTTCATATTGCCGCGAATGTGCATGCGGCGGAAGGGCACAGCCTGCGAAACTGCCCATTGCATCGTGCCGTTGGCGGGCGTAATCGACAAGCCTTCTGCGCCCCGCCAGAAATTACAGGTCGCGTTATCGTTGCCCAAATAGGCGTTCGAATAAACGCTGCCATTGATGTTGACGCTATCGGGCGATGCGCCAACCCCGAGCAATTGAGTATAGAAGCCAACCGGAATATTCAGGCCATTGTAGGTGCCTGGTTTGAACATCAAGGTATAGCGCTCTGAGCCAAATTGGCTATTTTGCTGAATGCCATAGACATTGTTGATTTGATTTTGAATCGAGGCTGTTGACATTGATGGATCAAACATCAAAACATTCGGGCCGAAATCAGGCGTTGTGCCTGGCGGGGTAGTTGGAATCGGGGTTGGATTGGCCCCGACAATGCCCCAATTGAAGGTTTCCCAGCCAGAAGCACTTGGGCGGTTGGCAACCAAGGGCGCGTGAGCACCAAGATTGAGATCGCTGGAAACGAAATTGTTATTGCCAAGCGAGCGCAGTTGCACTTGGCCCGCTGTCACATCGACCCATTGAAACACTTCCCAACCGCTCATTGTGGCGCGGTCGGCAACCAAGGGCGTATTGGCAAAATTTTGGTCGGCTGAAACAAACTTGCCATTGGCCAAGGCGCGCAGGCCAATATTGCCATTGCCTGCATCGACAACCTGAAAGTGCTCCCAACCATCAGCAGTATCGCGGTCGGCGACCAACGGCGTGTTGGCTCCGCGATTGCTATCCGCCGAAACATATTTGCCGCTAGAAACTGCGCGAAGCCAGATGGTTTGGTTGAGTGGTGCTGCGGCAAAGGCCGCTTGGGGAGCCGCTGTAATAAACGTAAACAGGATGCTGAGGGCAAGGCCAAGCGCCGCCAGTTTACGCCAAACATGAGTAAGCATTGCGTTCCTCCGTAGATTGAACCCAGTTTCATCCTCGAAATCAGCTATCCAACAATGTGATAGGGTGGGCCTGCGGAACGGAAATGTGTGGTGTAGTGCTAAAAATATCTAGTCGGTATCGTTTCCGGAAACGATACCGACTATATTAATGAAATTTAAAGGTTTGTCAAGCCTGCAAAAATTTGCCTAGCGTGGTTTAAGATCCCCTCACCCCAACCCCTCTCCCACGAAAACGCGGGCGAGGGGGAGCACCGGTTTTTACCGACGAATTGTGCTAGAACCATCGAGTTAAAGCCCCTCGCCCGCGCCACGGGAGAGGGGTTGGGGTGAGGGTAGGTCTGAGGTGAGGGAAATTTATTCTGGTGGATTAATTGCACAGCACATAAGAAAACGATTTAGGGCATCGCGATCGCCTTGGAGCTGCACAAGCCCTTGGGCAATTGCTTGCTCAGGTTTGAGCGCACCTTGCAATAGTTGTAAATAATGCTCAATTGTGGTGTGCAGCATGATTGCTGGTTGCTGGCTCGGCCCTTGCTGAACGATTAATTGACCGTGATCAATCGTCACGCTCAGCAATTCGCCATCAACATGCCATTGATAGCGTTCATGGAATTGGGCTTGCTGTGGGCGAAAAAAGGTTTTGAGGGTCAAGGCATACGAGCCAATGTTCAACATATGCACATTTTCAGTATTGGTTGGCACAAATTTGCTGCCCCATTTGCCCAATTCGAGCAAACTTGGCTCAAGCGCGCGGCCTACATCGGTCAGGGCATAGACGGTCGAGCCAGCTGGGGGCGCGAGCACTTGGCGCACAATCAGGCCTTGCTGCTCAAGGTGTTTGAGCCGCTCGGTGAGCAGGTTGGTGCTAATGCCTGGTAGGCCATTAAGCAAATCTTTAAACCGTCGCGGCCCAGCAATCAGCTCACGAATGACGAGGATTGTCCAACGTTCGCCAAGAATTTCGAGGCCATAGGCCAGCCCACAATATTGGTTGTAACTGCGATTATTCATAATGCTTCAACATATACTTCAACAATAGGATTATCTACAAGTATACCTGAAATTAGGGCTTGACTTTTTGAAGTAGTGCTTATATTATAGCAAATATGTTCTATTAGTGTAAAGGGAATGTACGTATGGGTAAGATTGTACTAACCATGTTTGTCTCACTCGATGGTGTGGTCGAAAATCCTGGCTGGTCGATGCCCTATTGGTCTGATGATATTGCAGCCTTCAAGGGCGAAGAATCAGCTGAATGTACGGCCTTGCTGCTTGGTCGGGTAACCTATGAGGGTTTTGCCAAAGCATGGCCCGAATCCAAAGATGAAGGTGCTGAACAGATCAATGCCTTGCCCAAATATGTGCCAACCAACACCCTTGAAACGCCCGAGTGGAACGCTACTTTTTTGAAGGGCGACGTAATCGAGCAAATTCGCGAGCTGCGTAAAGAACAAAATTTATTGATTTACGGCAGCACCGTTTTATCCGATAGCTTGATCAAGCACAATTTGATTGATGAATATCGCCTGCTGATCTACCCTGTTGTGCTTGGTGAAGGCCAACGCCTCTTTCACCAAGGCACAAGCGCAACCCTCAAACTCGTCGAAACCCGCACCATGAGCACTGGCGTGGCAATGCTGAAATATCAGCGCATTGAACCAGCAGCGGAGTAACACGTTATGTGTCGTAACATTCGCCCATTGTTCAATTTTGAGCCACCAGCAACCGAAGATGAGATTCAAGCTGCTGCGCTGCAATTTGTGCGCAAAATTAGCGGCTTCAATCAACCTTCTGCTGCCAATCGCGAGGCCTTCGAGGCAGCTGTGGCAGCGATAACCGCCAATGCCCAAACTCTCTTGGATGCGTTGCAAACGACTAGCCCAGCCAAAGATCGTGAGACTGAAAAGCACAAAGCGCAGGCGCGTAATGCCCAGCGCTTTGGAAAATAACCAGCTGCTCATTCCTGATCACGCTTGCTAATTCCAGCTGGAATTAGCGGCGTGGTTTTGAGCTTGGCGGTTTACTGCTTGTTGGCGGCTTTGGCTTGGCGGGCTGTGGTTTGCTGGTTATCGGCGGCTTTGGCTTGCTTGGCCGACTGGGAGCCTGCGGTCTGGTGGTAGGGTATGACCTGGTTGGTCCGGATGGACGGTTGGTCGCATAGGGACGATTGGTTGGCTGAAGAGTTGGCGCTGCTGTCGCCACCATGGCCTGTTCCCACGGCAAGCTGGCTTGTTGCTCAGTTGGCAAATTGAACAAACTGGCGCTCATCCAACCAAGATAATCATTAACCCGCACCCGATACCACAGGTGATTGCCATCGTTGCGTTGCGCCAAAATCAAGATTGACGTTTGCGGATCAATTGTGGTAATAATCGCTGCATCGGTGCTTGGCTCAGCCCGCAAATTCGAAACAGCGCTGACTGAGCTAACCAACGGTGTTTGTGTTGGTGGTAGGGGCGTTGGGCTTTCGAATCGCATGATGAGGGATTCTTGGGTCACTGATATTGGCACAAGCGGAGTTTTGGCCCGTCCACAGCCAGCCAACAACAAAATCCCAAGCCCAAGTAACAAACCTCGTCGCATACATCCCTCATAACTTCAATACATCAAAGGCCGGATTGTATACGCCACTGTGCTTAAAATGTTACTGTGTTGAAGGATGCAATTGCGAAAAGCATGCACCCTCCAACAGCAAATCTCTAATTAATCTAAAAATTCAGCGGGAGTATCTAAAATGGCTTGAACGCGCTCATAGAAGCGCCCAACATGCAAGCCATCCATTAGGCTATGATGCACTTGTACGGCTAAAGGCATGAGCCGCCGTTGACCTTCGAGGGTGTGTTTGCCCCAAGAAATGCGTGGCACTGAATCAATTGGGTTGAGATGAACGGGGTGCATGATGCCTGTGAAACTAACCCACGGAATGCTCGTCATGTAGAGCAGATTATCTTGGCCTGGCTCGTCGCTGATTATTGGATTGGCCTTGACCGCAGCAACTTTGGCCTCAGCTAGCGGCGCGAATTCTGCATAATTTGAGTGATAGGGAATAACGCAAAAGCTAAATAAATCGTTATCGAGCAAAACAGTCGGTGAAGGATCAACCCGCTCGTGCTCAACCACGCTATCGCCGCGAATTCGCCAGCGAAAGGCCACTTGCTCATTGGCGGCCCGCGCAAACACAAAGGTTAGGCTAGTGCTTAATCGCATTTGGCGGGCTTTAATCGCCTGATACCAAGTTTGAATATCAACATTGGCACATAAACTAAAGTGCGGGTAGGTCATGCTATGGTAGTGGGCAAAGTGCTGACGACGGGGCCATGTAGCAAGATCAATGGTACGCATATGCTTCCTTATAAACGATACTGTGGCCTAGTATAAACAGCGATGGCTGATCGTCAACTCACTGCAAAGCAGGTGCTAATTGGCAAGCGCCAAGCTAAGTGCTCGTTGTAAGCTCAAGTGTTGGTTTTGTTGCGCATGCTTCGGCGCTCAAATTCGCTTGAATTGCCTGCACAATTTGGCTATAGCTCTGCTGATCGGCAGGAATCATTGGGTAGCCTTTGGTGTTGCGCAAGTGGTCAGCGTAGGCAAGAAGCTGGTTAGTTTGGTTGGCCTTAACCAAAAAGATCCTGAGGCAATTCATTTGACTTCTGCTGAGGTGGGGGTTGAGGAAAGTATTTATCCTGCACCACTGCTTGCGATCAATGGCCTCGGCCAGCAAACCATGATTACGACCGAAACGGATGGGTTGATCTATCGAGAGCAAGGATTGCCCTTGCCTATCCTCTATCGGCCAAATCCGCTGCCTGAACAACCGTTCGCAGCTCAGGTATTGACTGATCACGTCGAGATTTCGTGGCGCAGACACTTTCAATTTTCACCCAAGCTTGATTATGTAGCAATGTGAACTTTTAGTTTGGGAGCAACCAGCCTAGCGGATAGGAATCGACTTGAGCTAATCAATCTGCAAACATGGGCTAGGCAGGTATTGCACGAATCTCAAGGAAATCTGAAGGTTACTGACTGGTTTATTGGTTGGACTGCGAGTGGCATTTATGAACTCTCTTCAATCAATAGACCAATCTCATCGGCATCAATTAGGTTCTTTGATCCAACCCAACCTGATCCACTCAAGCAATCAATTCGGCTTAGTGGCGAAAGTGGAATTGGCGACACGTTTTTAGATATTGAGCATGGCTTATTGGCCCATGGCGGCAGCTCTTGGCACCCCGAATTTGGGGGTTAAGAATCTGCAAACCAAGACCGATCTAATTATTGGGCAGAACACCGAATAGCCAGTATCTTTTGGCCCTCAGTTGAGACCCCCCCACTCCATGGCAATGGCGACCTTCTAGTCCAAGCTGTGATGCAGCTTCGCCAATTCAACAACAACGGGAGGGCTTAGTATTTCGAATTGCTGATCAACAACAATTAACGACAATTGTTTTGCCTGCGTATACTGGCTCTATTAAGTTGGTTAGCCCCACTCTGCTGGGAATGATTGCCTATGTTGATAACCAAGCCGTGCTGATTTTTTGCGATATTGTGACTGGCCAACAAAGCGTGCCGCTTGCACTTGGCAAGGTTATTCCTGTGATTGTTTATCCTCGTTGAAGCAAGCGAAAAGAACATAGAACATAGAGCAAAGAACATAGAACATAGGGATGAGGGATGAAGTCAAAAGTCAAAAGTCAAAATAGGCATCAGGGGCTAGGGGTCAGAAATCAAATGCCAATGCATATCTTCGCCCTCTTCGCTCTCTTCGTGGTTTCATCCCTTCGTGCGCTTCGTGCGCTTCGTGGATCAAAAACGGGGATCGAGCTAGTACAAGCCCGATCCCCACCTACCAACAACCAATCCCGAGTTTCTATGCCCCGCCGGTTTTGCCCGAGCCTGCGTTGTTGCCTTCACGTAGCTTAGCCCGAATCAGGTCGCGGTTCATCTTGGCGATAAACTGAATGCTAATTTCCTTCGGACATGCTGCTTGGCATTCTGCATAGTTGGTACAGTTGCCAAAGCCTTCTGCATCCATTTGGGCAACCATGTTGATCACCCGTTGGTCTTTTTCTGGCTCGCCTTGAGGCAGCAAGTTAAGGTGCGAGACTTTCGCGGCGGTGAACAACATTGCTGAGCCGTTTGGACATGCGGCGACACACGCCCCACAGCCAATACAAGCAGCAGCATCCATTGCCAAATCGGAAATTTCTTTGGGAATTGGAATGGCATTACCATCAGGTGGCGCACCAGTGCCAACCGAAATAAAGCCACCAGCGGCAATAATTCGGTCCAGGGCGGCGCGATCAACGGCCAAGTCCTTGATCACAGGGAATGGCTCGGCGCGCCATGGCTCAATATACACTTCATCGCCATCTTTGAATGAGCGCATATGCAATTGGCAGGTGGTGGTTGCCCGCTGTGGCCCGTGAGGAATCCCGTTGATCACCATCGAACAAGCACCGCAAATTCCTTCGCGGCAGTCGTGGTCGAAAGCAACTGGATCGTCGCCCTTGGTGATCAACTCTTGGTTGAGCACATCGAGCATTTCGAGAAATGACATATCAGGGCTGACATGGTTGGCATCGTAGCTGACCATTTTGCCTGCTGTTTTGGCGTTATCTTGTCGCCAAATGTGCAATTTTAACTTCATTGAAGCACCTCAGCGATTACTTGTACGAACGAGTTGAAAGGTGAACGTTTTCGAATTCGAGAACTTCTTTGTGCATGGTTGGCTTCGTGCCAACGCCCTTGTATTCCCAAGCGGCCACAAAAGTGAAGTTTTCGTCATCGCGTTTGGCTTCGCCATCCTCGGTTTGGCTTTCGGTGCGGAAGTGACCGCCACACGATTCGGTGCGCATCAAGGCATCGTGGCACATCAACTCGGCAAATTCGAGGAAGTCGGCCAAGCGGCCTGCTTTCTCCAACTCTTGGTTGAAGTATGTGCCGCTACCTGGTACGCGCACGTCGCGCCAGAATTCTTCGCGAATTTGGGGAATTCGTTCCAAGGCGGTGCGCAAGCCTGCATCGTTGCGCGCCATACCACAATAATCCCACATCACTTTGCCAAGCTCGCGATGGAAATCATCGACTGAGCGTTTGCCATTAATTTGCAGCAATTGGTTGATTTGGTTGGTTGCTTCGCGCTCAGTTTCAGCAAAAGCTGGGTGATCGGTCGTGACTGGGTTCAACTTAGCGCCCGCGATGTAGTTGCCAATCGTGTAGGGCAAAATGAAGTAGCCATCGGCCAAGCCCTGCATCAAGGCGCTCGCGCCCAAACGGTTTGCGCCGTGGTCGGAGAAGTTGGCTTCGCCCAAGACGTGCAAGCCTTCGATGTTGCTCATCAAGTTGTAGTCGACCCACAAGCCGCCCATCGTGTAGTGCACGGCGGGATAAATCCGCATTGGCACTTCGTAGGGATTTTCGCCAGTGATTCGTTCGTACATTTCAAACAAGTTACCATAACGCTCGGCAATCATATTTTTGCCCAAACGCTTGATCGAATCGGCAAAATCGAGATACACGCCCAAGCCACCTGGGCCTACGCCACGGCCTTCATCACACACTTCTTTAGCAGCGCGCGAGGAAATATCACGCGGCGAGAGGTTGCCAAACGAAGGATATTTGCGTTCGAGATAATAATCGCGTTCGCTTTCGGGAATATCCTTGGCAGCGCGAGTGTCGCCAGCCTTCTTGGGAACCCAAATCCGTCCGTCGTTGCGCAACGATTCGCTCATCAAGGTCAATTTTGATTGATGATCGCCTGCAACTGGAATACAGGTTGGGTGAATTTGAGTAAAACATGGGTTGGCAAACGCCGCGCCACGTTTGTAAGCACGATAGCTGGCCGTTACGTTACAGCCTTTGGCGTTGGTTGAAAGGTAGAAGACGTTGCCGTAACCACCAGTTGCCAACACAACTGCATCGCCTGCGTGGCGTTCGATCTTGCCGTTGATCAAATCGCGGGTGATAATCCCACGCGCTTTGCCATCAACCAACACAATATCCAACATTTCGCAGCGCGAATACATGGCGACTTTTTTCAAGCCAATTTGGCGTTCGAGCGCTGAGTAAGCGCCGAGCAACAATTGTTGGCCGGTTTGGCCGCGCGCGTAGAAGGTACGCGAAACTTGTGCGCCACCGAATGAACGGTTGGCCATTACGCCACCGTACTCACGGGCAAATGGCACACCTTGGGCCACACATTGGTCAATAATATTGACGCTGACTTGCGCCAAACGATACACATTTGCTTCGCGGGCGCGATAATCGCCACCTTTGATCGTATCGTAGAACAAACGGCGCACACTATCGCCGTCATTTTGATAGTTCTTGGCAGCGTTGATGCCACCTTGCGCCGCGATACTGTGGGCGCGACGGGGGCTATCTTGGAAGCAGAAACACTTGACGTTATAGCCAAGCTCGGCCAATGAAGCAGCAGCAGAAGCGCCTGCCAAGCCTGAACCAACCACCAAAACGGTGTATTTACGCTTATTGGCAGGATTGACCAGCTTCATGTCGAAGCGGTGCTGATCCCATTTATCTTCCAGCGGCCCTGCTGGAATTTTGGCATTCAATTGCATAATGCGTCACCTATTTCGCTACTGGTTCTAGGAAACCAACTAAGACCGCAATCGGAATCGAAATATTTCCCAAAAACAACAAGGTGCCAATGCCGAGGGCAGCATTACGCAGCAACCGATTAAAACGGCGGTTGTTTAAGCCTAAAGTTTGGAACAAGCTCCAAACCCCGTGAGCCATGTGCAATCCAAGGGCAAGCATCGCTAAAATATAAAAGAGCGAAACCCACAGGTTTTGGAAGCCATAGACCACATTGTTGAAAACATTGTGTACGTCGAACTCCGGTGGCGTACCAGGCGCTTTACCTAGTGTAAAGTGCAAAATATGGTAGACGATAAACAACAGCAAAATTACCCCGCCATAGCGCATGGTGCGGCTGGCGAAGGTCGATTCGACGTGCTGTTTTTTGACGTAACGTTGCGGTCGCGATTTGCGGTTTTCAATCGTCAATTGCACGGCAGCGATGATGTGTAGAATGACTGCGGTCAGCAGCACAACCCGCACAACAATCAGCAACTCGCCAGTGCTCTTGAGAAACGCCGCATACTTGTTCAATGCTTCGGCTCCCAAATAAATTTGGAGATTGCCAAGCATATGCCCGATGACGAAGCCCACGCCAATCAGGCCCGTCACGGCCATCACGACCTTCTTCCCGATGGATGTTCGGTAGAAAGAAAGTACCCCAGTCATTACTGACTCCTTTATCTGTTCCGACGTGGCATCTTTACCTTCTATATTATCGCTTAAAACTCATTTTAGGTGAAACACTTGCTGCACGTGGGTGAAGCTTTGTCCACATACGTTGGCGCTGGCTTCAAACGCCACATGGCGGCGAATAATCTGCTTCAGCAACCAAATTAAGCATTAGGCGAAATAGTGATTTATAGCTTTATTATAACCTAAAACGGAGGTTGATAGCACAAATATTCTATTAACATCCATGATCCCATTGCCATCATCAATACGCGATTCCTCTCTATGTTTACGTCTTTTAGCCAATCATTTCACTAATAAAGACGGATAATATAGAGTAAACTGTTTTAACTGCAACTTTTTCCAATGAGTGATTTGACAAATAGCCTGAAGCGACTATACTTACCCGCAATAAAGACAATAAAGACTGATTAAATTGTCTTTATTGGTTCAGTTTTGGATTAATCAAGCTGAATTTTGCGGCGAAGTTTACCCCAACCGTTGAGCAATTTGCGATTTTCCGAGCCAAGCATTTGGGCGTTGGTCGTTTTATTGCGCTTAAAAAACGGTTGATCGACGGAGTTATCAACGTGGCGGTTACTCTTGCACAACCAACATCGCAGCCCAAACCGAAACGTCGCGCCGCTGCAGCTTTAGCAATCGGCCTTCTGCTAGTAACTGGCTTGTTGCTGGTGATTATGACGCTTAGCATTAATTTTGGGGCAACAAATGTTGCGCCAAGCACAGTCTGGGCAGCATTATTTAATTACGATTCGACTTCGACCCAACATCTGATTATTCGCACCCTGCGCATGCCTCGAGTGCTGGTGGCGGCGATTGTCGGGGCCATTTTGGCTTTGGCAGGAGCAATTATGCAGGGCTTGACCCGCAATCCACTTGCTGATGCTGGATTGTTGGGCATTGAAAGCGGCGCAGCCTTGGGCGTGGTGCTGGCAATCACCTTCTTCGACATCAAAACCCTCAATTTGTATTCGATTTTTGCTTTTGCTGGGGCCGCGGTTACGGCTGTGCTGGTCTATAGCCTTGGCTCTTTGGGCCGCGGCGGGCCAACTCCGCTCAAATTAACCCTTGCAGGAGCCATGATCACGGCCTTCTGTAGCTCGTTTACTAGCGCCATTCTGATTCTCAACCAACAAACGCTTGATGAAGTGCGCTTGTGGTTGGCGGGCACAGTTGCTGGGCGCGATTTGGGCTTAATCGCCGAGAGCCTACCCTACGTTGTGGTTGGCACGGTGCTGGCGCTGAGCCTTGGGCGCTCGCTGACGGCGATGGCCTTGGGCGAAGATGTGGCGCGGGGCTTGGGCCAACGCACCGGCTGGGTCAAAGTGATTGCGGCAATTGCCGTGGTGCTCTTGGCTGGCAGCGCGGTTGCCTTGGCTGGGCCAATTGGCTTTTTGGGCTTGTTGGTGCCGCACATTATGCGCTTTATCGTTGGCATCGATTATCGTTGGCTTTTGCCCTATTGCGCTATTGGCGGGGCCTTGCTGCTGGTCTTGGCCGATATTATTGGGCGGGTTGTTGTGCGTCCGATGGAAATTCCAGTTGGCGTTGTTACCGCGCTGCTCGGCGGCCCAATGTTTATTTACCTTGTACGCTGGCGGGTGCAACGATGAAAACATTTCCATGGATTACCGTTCGACCCAAGCATGCGCGATTTTCGCTGCGCATCGACCGCCGTTTGCCCAAAGTTGGGCTGATTGTCGGGCTATTGGTGCTAGCAATTATGATCATCAACATGGGTGTTGGCGAATATGAAATTAGCCCATTAGATGTGGTTAAAACCTTGCTTGGCATGGAAACTGGCGACCCGCAACATGTTCTGATTGTGCGGACTCTGCGCTTGCCTCGCATGCTGCTTTCGGCCTTGGTTGGCTTGGCGCTTGGCACATCGGGCGCATTGCTGCAAGGCCTGACCCGCAATCCACTGGCCGACCCGAGCATTATGGGCATCAACACTGGTGCTGGCTTGGTCGCGGTTGTGTTGACAATCTTGGTGCGCAATTTCCCAGCTCGCTGGATTCCGGTCGCGGCTTTTGCTGGGGCCTTGGTTGCCGCTGGCTTGATGTATGTTTTGGCTTGGCGCAAGGGTGGCGATTCGCCGATGCGCTTGATCTTAATCGGGGTTGGCTTGAGTGCGGTTGGTTCCGCCGTCACAACCTTGGTGATTACGATTGGCAATATTTACGATGTGCAACGGGCCATGATTTGGCTAACGGGCAGCGTTTATGGCCGCTCGTGGGTCGATTTTTGGGCCTTTGCGCCGTGGGTCGCGATTGCTGTGCCCTTGGCTTGGTTCCAAGCTCGCCAGCTCAACAGCCTCCACCTTGGCGAAGATGTCGCCTTAGGTTTGGGCGTGAATGTTGGCCGTCAACGAGCCTGGATTTTATTTGTTGCCGTGGCCTTGGCTGGCGCAAGCGTTGCCGTGGCTGGGGTAATTAGCTTTGTGGGCTTGATCGCGCCGCACGTAGCTCGGCGTTTGGTTGGTACCGATCACACGGGGCTTGTGCCGACCGCTGGCATGCTTGGCGCGTTGCTGCTGGTGGCTTCCGACTGGATTGGCCGCACAATTGCTGCGCCCAACGAAATTCCTTGTGGCCTTGTGACCGCCGTGATTGGCGTGCCGTTTTTCCTGACAATGCTCTACCAACATGCCAAAACAAAGTGAGGACGTGATGTTAGCAACCGATACATTAACCTTGGGCTACGATGGCCCCAACATTCTCGATCAGTTGTCGATCACGCTGCCTGCTGGGCAGATTACCGCTTTGATTGGCCCCAACGGCTGTGGCAAATCGACCTTGTTGCGTGGGTTGGCGCGTTTGATTAAGCCCAAGCATGGCGCAGTTGTGCTTGATGGCCACGATGTGCAGCGCATTCCAACCCGTCAATTAGCAACCCAACTGGGCATTTTGCCCCAAAATCCGGTTGCGCCCGAAGGCCTGACCGTGCGTGAGTTGGTGGCGCAAGGCCGCTATCCACACCAGCGCTGGTTTCAACAATGGTCGGCGGCAGATGAGCAAGCCGTGCGCTCGGCACTTGAAATTACCAACATGGTCGAATTGGCTGATCGTGCGGTCGATGCGCTTTCTGGCGGTCAACGCCAACGCGCGTGGATCGCCATGACCCTCGCCCAAGAAACCGATATTATCCTGCTTGACGAGCCAACCACCTTTTTGGATTTGGCCCATCAAGTTGAAGTTTTACAGCTTTTAGAGCAGCTTAATCGTCAATCAAGCCGCACGATTGTGATGGTGGTGCATGATTTGAACCATGCCACCCGCCATGCCGATCATGTGATTGCGCTGCGGGCTGGCGTTGTGCAAGCCGCCGGAGCGCCGCGCGATGTAATTACACCGTCGTTGTTACGCGCTGTGTTTGGCATCGAAGCTGAAGTCATCCCCGATCCGCGCACCGGCGTGCCATTGTGCATTCCGTATGGTCTGTGTGCTGCGGAAGCTACAGAGACCCTGTATGCGGATGCTGTTGGCAGCCGCGCTTAACCCTAGGAGTAACTTTCAATGGTTCGTTTTTCTCGTTTACTCTCTTGTGGCTTGCTATTGACGGTGTTAGCAGCCTGTGGCGGTGCAGCCAGCACTCCAACCAGCGCCCCAGTGATCGCGACCACGGCTCCAACCGAGGCCAGCGCTGCACCAACCGCGCCAACCGAAGCTGCCGCTAGCGATACAACTGCCATCAGTGGCACGCGCACCTTCACCCACGCGTTGGGCGAAATCAGCATTCCAAATGTTCCTCAACGGGTTATCGCCCTTGACTGGATGTATTTGGAAGATGTTGTGGCCTTGGGCGTGCAACCAGTTGGCGCTATCGATTTGGAAAATTATCCTAAGTGGATTGATTTGCCGCTGACGATTGATCCTAGCGTGGTTTCAATTGGGGCAAATCCAGCGCCCGATTTTGAAACGATTGCTGCGTTGAAGCCAGACCTGATTTTGGTTGGCTCGTTGCGCGGCGAAACGATCTACGATCAATTGAACGCAATCGCTCCAACGATGATGTTCAATCCCTACTTGAAAGAGGGCGAAGGCCATCCATACGCCGAAATGACCACCACCTTCAGCACAATTGCCGCAGTCTTGGGCAAAGAAACTGAAGGCGCGCAAGTGTTGGCCAAGATGGAACAAACCTTTGCTGATTCCAAAGAGCAATTGGCTGCTGCTGGTTTGGCTGATGCCAAGGTGTTGGTAGCTCAAACCTACGCCAGCAACAACGCTGCTGAAGTACGTTTGTTCACCGACAACGCTGCGGTAATGGAAATTATCAAGCGGTTGGGCTTGAAAAACGCTTGGTCAGACCCAACCTACCAAGTTTGGGGCTTCTCGTCGGTTGGCACCGAAGCCTTGGCTCAGTTCAGCGATATTCACATGCTCTACATCACCGAAGAAAATAACGATCCCTTCCAAAGTGCCGCGATCAAACCCTACTGGGATAGCCTAGAGTTCGTCAAAGCTGGCAAGGCGCACACCTTGGATAGCCAAACCTGGACGTTTGGTGGCCCTATTGCCGCCGAAGTCTTCGCCCAACGAGTCACCGAAGCGCTCTTGTCGGAAAGCAAATAAGCCTGATTTAGCGCTGGCCGTTTGAGAATAGCGAGCGGCCAGCAGGAATAGATACACAATGCAACGATTTTTGGCATTAATTGGCTTGGTCAGCATGTTGGCTGCCTGTGGTTCATCGGCAGCAACCCAAGCCCCAACGACCGCACCAACCACCGCTGCCGCCGCGACCGCGACGACTACGCCCGAAGCAACCGCCGCCGCGACCGAAGCTGCCGCCGAAGCAACAACTGCTCCAGCTGATACTGCTGACACGCGCACGATCAAGCACGTGATGGGCGAAACCACGATCACTGGTGTTCCGCAAAAGGTCGTTGTGCTCGAATGGGTCTATGTGGAAAATCTTTTGGCTTTGGGCGTGCAACCAGCAGGCGTTGCCGACATTGAAGGCTACAACAAATGGGTTGATGTGCCAGTTGAATTAGGCCCAGCTGCAGTTGATGTTGGCACCCGTGGCGAAGCCAACCTCGAAACGATTGCCTCAATCAAGCCTGATCTGATTATTACGCTTCAGTATGATGCTGAAAAGAACTATGCTCAATATAGCGCAATCGCCCCAACCTTGGTGTTCAATGCCTATCCAGAATCAGGCGATCAATATACCGAAATGATCGAAACCTTCAACACGATTGCCGATGTGCTGGGCAAGACCGAAGAAGCCAAAGCTGTGTTGTCCAAAATGGAGCAAACCTACGCCGAAGCCAAGCAAACCTTGGCCGCAGCAGGCTTTGAAAATGCTCCCTACGTGTTGGCGCAAGCCTACACCTCAAACAGCGCCGCCGAAATTCGCTTGTTCACCGACAACTCGATGATTGCCAAACTGATCGCTAAAACTGGGCTTAAGAATGCTTGGACTGACAGCACCTTCCAAGTCTATGGGTTCTCGACCGTGGGTAGCGAAGCCTTGGCTGGGCTGGGCGATATTCACTTTATGTATGTTGTGGCCGATGATGACAACCCATTTGCCAGCGGCGCAATCAAGCCATTTTGGGATAGCCTTGACTTTGTGAAGAAGGGCCAAGCCTATCCATTGGGTGGCGATGTTTGGTTCTTTGGTGGCCCTTTATCAGCAGAAGTATTGGCCGAACGCGTCGTCAAGAGCTTGACCAAGCAATAAAAAATGTTTATTGATAGAGGATGTGCATATGCAGGTAGAACGTAGCCCACTTGCCCAAAGCTTCGAACGCGCCGCGATCTTGGATCAATACTTGGTTGCGCGGATTGTCGAACCAACCGAGCCAGATTGGGTCTCGGCTACAGCATTGACCGATCCAGCGATGTTGAGCACCATTCTTGCAAGCTTTGCCGAAGTTCGCAAGCTGGCAAAGCGTCGTCTGGCTGGCTCGTTCTTTATTAGTTCATATGTTTGGTATCTGGCTGGGGCAGCGATTGCCAGCTTATTGATCGATCAACGGGTTCCCGACATGGATCGATCCAATGTGTTGGCGCGTTTCCCCAGCAACGACAACGGCAATCAGCCAGAGGTTGCCTTTGGCTCGCAGCGTTTTTTCGGCTTAGCAGCTGATCAAACCCACGCTGGGGTGACTGTGCTTGCAGATAAAGCCAGCTTGCGCGAACAATTTCGCCAGCAATTCGAGCAACATCTGGCTCCAGTGGTGCAATTGGTCGCTGAGCAATCAGGCTTAGGCCAACGTGCTCAATGGAACATCATCGCCGATCGCTGTGCAGGCATTTTCTTGCGGGTTGGCCAGCGTCTTGAGCAAGTTGATGCTGCTTGTGCAGAAGGCTTGGCCTTCGTTGGTGCTAAAGGTTCAGCCATGAAGGCCAGCAAAACTGGCTATATTGAGCTGAATACGGCAACTACCCAAGCTGCAACGTTTCTGCAACGTGGTGGTTGCTGCTTGTACTATCAAGTTGAGGGTGGTCAAAACTGCAACGATTGCCCATTGTTGCCGGCTGCTGAGCGCGTGCAACGCATGACGGGGTTAAGCAGCTAAAGATTTGTACATTCTGCAACGCTAATTAGCCCTAAACATCCAATTTAACGCCATTTGCTCCTGATACACTTAGTATATGTGTAGCTAGATGTAACGCTGACGATCATAAACAATCGTCAGCGTTGCCTATTTAGGTGAGGTAGCGCATATGCTTTTGGCAACCACTCAATCGAAGGCAGTTCGGCGCTGGGCGATGGTTTTGGCTGTCGTTTTGGGCTTATGGCCAAGTTTTGCGCTGGCCTGCACCCAACCACCAGCTGGTGCGCGAGGACAACAAAATCCTATTACTACAACTGGTCGAGTCAATGAAGCTAAGGTTGTTTTTGAAGGTACGGTTATTAGTGACGGGAAAACCAATAGTAATTACGCTATCAGAACGGCAACCATCGACGTGCATCAATATTTCAAAGGGATTGGCAACAAGATCGTAACGGTTGAGGGTTTTGGTGGTGGGGCGGATTGCCTTACCTCGCTCAAGGTGGGTGATCAGCTTTTTTTCTTCATCGATGTTGGGCCAGATGGGCAGTGGTATGCTAATTATAGTTATGGTGGCCCGACAGCTGCTGTTACGCCTGAGTTTGTGACCGAAATTCTTGAGGCTGTTGGCAAGCCACCACGCCAACCACGCGATTTAACCCCAACCAGTGCTCAATTAACTCCAACCGAAAATCAAGCAACGCTCCAACCTCAACCAACTCCAACACTTGAGCAAGCAACTCTGCAACCGCAAGCCGAACAAGCAGCAAGCAACCAAGGCTCTTCAGGCTTGATTTGGTGGGTCTTGCTTGGCCTCGGTTGTTTGGCAGCTGGGCTTTGGCTGCGCCAAAAATATTTCAAAGCAACTTAATTTTACATAAAGAAAGAGGCGCAGAGAAAATAGTATTCTCTGCGCCTCTGGGTTAAAACTCGACGTTATTTTACGATCAGCTCAACATCGATATTGCCACGGGTTGCGTTGCTGTATGGGCAAACGGTATGCGCTTTTTCGACCAAGGCCAAGGCAGTTTCGCGCTCGACCTTAGGCAAATCGACGGTCAAGGTTACGGCCAAGCCATAGCCACCTTGAGCATTTGCGCCAAGGCTAACCGTTCCAGTCACGCTTGAATCGCTAGCATCGGCTTTGGCATGTTTGGCAACCAAGCTCAGCGCACTATGGAAACAGGCAGCATAGCCAGCTGCAAACAATTGCTCAGGGTTGGTCGCGCCACCAGGCCCGCCTAATTCCTTGGGTGAGGCTAAATCGAGGGTCAAGCTGCCATCAGGTGCAGTTACTTGGCCAGTGCGTCCGCCGCTTGCAGTCATCGTGGTCGTATATAAGGTTTTAAGTGCCATAATCGTCAAGCTCCTTCAAACACAGTCAATTTATATTTATAGCAATTATATTGTGCGCAATTCAATTTGTCAAGAGCTAATTTTCATGCTACGGTGCTGTTATGCAAAACACAGGAGGCCGACGATGAATTTGGCAGAACAGGGCTTATTGTTGGAGCAACAATTGTGCTTCGATGTGTACGCGGCCTCACGCGCAATTAACAAGGCGTATCGGCCACTTTTAGAGGCGTTGGGCTTGACCTACCCGCAATATTTGGTGATGTTGGTGTTGTGGCAGCACGAAGCCCAAACCGTCAAGCAGCTTGGCGAGCAGCTTCAGCTTGATTCGGGCACGCTTTCGCCATTGCTCAAACGGCTAGAAAGTGCTGGCTTTTTGCAGCGCCAACGCCGAGCCAGCGATGAACGTGAAGTTGAAATTCAATTAACTGAAGCTGGGCGGGCTTTGCGTCAGCAGGCTAGCAATGTGCCAGCCTCAATTTTTCAAGCACTTGGTCTCAATGCGAGCGATTATTTTGAGCTTAAACGCTTGCTGCACCAAGTAATGGCTTCGGTTGATGCCAATAGCCCTGAGTAAAATTCCCTCACCCCAACCCCTCGCCCACTGAGCGCGGGCGAGGGGCTTTTTTGTTTTGTGGTTCATGCAGGTATGCTTTTGGATGCACGGCTAGAATGCTCCTCTGCTTGGAGGCGGGCGAGGGGCTTTTGGTTGTGTGGGTTTGGCATGATTGGTGGTGAAAACGGGTGCTCCCCCTCGCCCGCCTCCAAGCAGAGGGGGGTGAGGGAACGTTCCACCGCCGACCAATCGCTCAAAACCGACCCTTGTAAGGGCTGGGGGGTGAGGGAACCTACCATGAATTAAGCCACAACCTACAATCAACCCATCTATGGTATAATCAAGGCCCGTACTGATGTATTCAGTGCGGATTTTTTATTTAACGCGGAGCACAGTCAATGACGAAGTATATTTTCGTAACGGGTGGCGTAGCCTCATCGGTGGGCAAAGGGATCACCGTGGCCTCGCTGGGCCGTTTGCTGAAAAGTCGTGGTATTAGCGTTTCAATTCAAAAACTTGATCCATATATCAATGTTGACCCCGGCACAATGTCGCCCTACCAACATGGCGAGGTCTTTGTGACCGAAGATGGAGCCGAAACCGACCTCGACTTGGGCCACTACGAACGCTTTATTGATGAAAATTTGTCCCGCGTTAATAACATTACAACCGGTCAAATTTATTCTTCTGTAATTCAAAAAGAGCGCCGTGGCGATTTCCTCGGCGGCACGATTCAGGTTATTCCGCATATCACCAACGAAATTAAGAGCCGCGTGGCCCTCGTTGCCAAAAATACCAGCGCCGATGTGGTGATTGTTGAAATTGGCGGCACGGTTGGCGATATCGAAAGCTTGCCATTCCTCGAAGCAATTCGCCAAATGAAAAAGGATGTTGGCCGCGATAATGTGATTTATATTCACGTCACGTTGCTGCCCTACCTCCAAGCCAGCGGCGAACTCAAAACCAAGCCAACCCAACACTCAATCGCCGAATTGCGCCGCGTCGGCATCTCGCCAGCGGTCGTGCTTTGTCGCTCCGATTTGCCAGTTGATGATGAAATTCGCGAGAAAATCGCGCTGTTTGCTGATTTGCCCACCGAGGCTGTAGTTGCTCTGCCAACCGTTGAAACAATCTATGAAGTGCCATTGGTTTTGGAAGAAGCAGGTTTAGGCGATTTAATTTGCGAACGCTTAGCCTTGGCTGCGCAGCCAGTCCAGCTCGATGAATGGCGCTCGTTGGTTGCTGGTATCAAACAGCCAAAACGCCATACAACCGTGGCAATTGTTGGCAAATATGTTGAATTGCGCGATGCCTATATGAGTGTTGCCGAATCGGTGCGCCACGCTGGTTGGGCCCAAGATATTCATGTTGAGATCAAATGGGTTTCATCGGAAGAACTTGAAGTTGCCGATCCGGTGACGATGCTTGGCGATGTGCAAGGCATTATCGTGCCTGGCGGCTTTGGCTATCGCGGTGTTGAGGGCAAAATTCGCGCTGTGCGCTATGCTCGCGAAAACAAGATTCCCTTCTTGGGCTTGTGTTTGGGCATGCAATGCGCCACAATTGAATTTGCGCGCTTTGCGTTAAACGCTCCTGATGCGAATTCAACCGAGTTTAATCCTAATACCAAACTGCCTGTGATCGACTTTATGCCTGATCAATTGGATATTAGCGACAAGGGTGGCACGATGCGGTTGGGCGTTTACCCCTGTATTTTAGCGCCAGGCAGCAAAGCAGCCAAAGCCTATGGCCGTGAATTGGCCCTCGAACGTCATCGCCATCGCTTTGAATTTAACAACAAATATCGCAAAGCCATGGAAGCAGCTGGCTTTGTGATTAGCGGGCACTCACCTGATGGCCGTTTGGTCGAGATTGTTGAGTTGCGCGACCATCCATGGTTTGTGGCTTCGCAATTCCACCCTGAATTCAAATCGCGGCCAAATAATCCACATCCATTGTTCCGCGATTTTGTGCAAGCTGCCTTGGAGCAAAGCGCAGAGTAAGCTCAAAGTCAAAGGGCAAAAGTCAAAACTACAGCTAAAATGTTTTGGAGATCGGGCATATCGTGGCTCGATCTCTATCTTTTTAACGTAGAGCTTTTTTTAGCCACGAATTGCCCAACAAATTACACGGAAAGTTGAAACCGCGAAGGACACGAAGAGCGCGAAGATATAGCTATGGGTCATGGGCATTTGATTTCTGACCCCTAGCCCTTTCATCCCTCATCCTTCATAATTCATAATTTTTATGTTCTATGTTCTATGCTCTATGTTCTATGTTCTTTGTTTGCAGCTATAATAAAGCTTGAACGACAAACTGTAGGGATTGCTTGTGAAAGTCTTATATATCGCCAGTGGCATCCGCGTGCCTGGCGCGTTTGGTGGCGCAATTCATACAACCGAAGTTGCCCAAGGGCTAGCCCAACTTGGCGTTGAAATGCATGTGGTGACGCGCCCAGCCCAAGGCCAACGGCGCAAGCCATGGCAATTGCCCAAGCATCAAACTGGCTCGATTACCTGGTACGAAGCTGATTTACCGAAGCCCTTAAGTTTATTGGGCTATGCAGCGATTGCGCGCTTGGTACGCGAGTTGCAGCCCGACGCGGTGATGGAGCGCTATTACAATTTTGCTGGCGCAGGCATTTTGGCAGCAGCTCGCCAAAAAATACCAACCTTGTTGGAAGTTAATGCCTTAATTGTTGACCCGCCACAGGTGCGCAAACGCCAACTAGACGATGCGTTGGGCTGGCTTTTACCTGGCAATTCTGGTCCGATGCGGCGCTGGGCGGCCTGGCAATGTCGGCATAGCAGCAAAATCGTAACTCCGCTGCATACGACCGTACCGCCAGAAATCGAGCGCAGCCGCATTGTGGAATTGCCATGGGGCGCGAATGTTCAAGCCTTCAGCCCGCAAACTAAGCAGCCAGACCAGCCAGTGTTTGTGTTTCTTGGCTCGTTTCGGCATTGGCATGGCGTGACCGATTTTATTCAAGCGGCGATTCGTTTGATTCAGCAAGGCAGCACGGCGAAATTTTTATTAATTGGCAGCGGGCCAGAACAAGCAGAAGCACAACGGCTTGCTGCGCCATACGCTGAACATTTTGAATGGGCTGGAGCAGTCGCCCATGAACGTGTGCCAGCCTTATTGGCTCAAGCCAGCGTTGGGGTTGCGCCATTCAATCCCGCCCGCCATCCAGCGTTGCAAGCGGCAGGTTTCTTTTGGTCACCGCTGAAAATTTACGAATATATGGCCGCAGGCTTGCCCGTGGTGACAGCGAACATTCCACCATTGGATACGATTATTCGACCACAGCAGGAAGGCGGATTGTTTGAAGCGGGCAATATTGCCGACCTTGCGCGGGTCATGCAGGCAGTTGCCAACGACCCACAACGCCAACAATGGGGCCAAAATGCCCGCCAGCGCGTGGTTGAACATTATTCATGGGAGCAACATTGCCAAGCCTTGAAGCAAATTTTACAAACGATGATCACGCAGCCATGAAACCGCTACACGTGCTTTTGCCAAGCGATGTGTTTCCGCCGCGGACTGGTGGCGCTGGCTGGAGCAGCCATGCCTTAGCGCTGGCGTTGCTCGAACGCGGCCATCAGGTAACTGCTTTGGTTCCCAAAGCTGGGCTTCGCGGCCTCCAACGCCGGGTTGAGGCGGGCGTGCCCGTGGTTGAGGTTGGCTATCAACCTTCACGCTTGCCATTTGTGGCCAATTGGTCGCGCTTTGAGCTATTCTGGCCGCAATTTGCCCAAGCAATTGTCGAAACTATCGGCGATCAATGTGAGCATGTGATTATCCATGGACAGCACGTCCAAGGGATTGGTGCAGCGGTGTTGGCTGGGCAACAGCTTAATTTGCCTGTAGTGGCAACCGTGCGCGATCATTGGCCAAACCATTATTTTGGCACCAATTTACATGGCGATAGCGTGCCATTCGATCGATTTGGTTGGGCGGCAACCGCGACTGATTTGCTGGCGCGGCGCAAGCCTTTGCTGGGAGCGCTCTCGTTGTTGGCCTTGCCCTATGTTCAAGCGCATATGCGCTGGCGACGAGAGCTTTTGCAGGCCTGCGACGCAGTAATTTCGTTGAGCAATTACATCACGCAGCGGCTTAGCCCTCTGATTGCGCCCGAAAAACTATGGCCTATCCCAAATATGGTTAATTTGCCTGCGATTGCTAAAGTGCTAGCAACACCTGCCCAAACGACCATTAACCAAGCATATGTGTTGTTCACTGGCAAATTGGCCCGCAACAAAGGCGCATATTTGCTGCCTGAAATTATGGCAAGTATGCGCGCTGCTGGTGGCAATGCA
Organism: Herpetosiphon sp. NSE202; assembly: GCF_042688385.1. Classification (NCBI taxonomy): domain Bacteria; kingdom Bacillati; phylum Chloroflexota; class Chloroflexia; order Herpetosiphonales; family Herpetosiphonaceae; genus Herpetosiphon; species Herpetosiphon sp. NSE202. Next base: position 143,834 of record NZ_JBHUPY010000004.1, read on the forward strand.
ACTTTAGTGATTGCTGGTGGCCAGAATCCAGCCCTCGTGGCAGCGATTCAAGCTCAAGGTGTGGAGGTGCTGGCGCTGGATTGGGTTGAGCATGACGAGGTTTTGCGCCTGATGGCGGGGGCCAAACTGTTGCTCTTTCCCTCAACTTGGGGTGAGCCGCTGAGTCGGGTTTTGCTGGAGGCGTGTGCAGTTGGCATGCCAATTGTGGCAATGGCTACGGGCGGCACGCCAGACCTAATTACCCATGGCTATAACGGCTATTTGGCCCACTCAGCTCAACAACTTGGGCAGTTGGCAGCAGAATTATTGGCAAACCCACAGCAAGCCAAACAACTTGGCCAAGCTGCCCACCAAACCGCGCAAACCAGATTGGCCGCGTCGGTGGTTGTTGCCCAGATTGAGCAACTTTATTGGACATTATTGACTCAGCACGCGCAGCGAGCGCTGACTGGGTACGATTAAGTTACTGTGTAGGAGAAAAGGCGTATGCGTCGATTGGTTTCTTGGTTGCTCTTGGCGCTGATCCTCGTAGGATGTAGCGCAACGCCAGCAACTGTTAATCTCACCGTTACCCCGAATTTACGTCAACAAACTGCAACGGCTATTGCTTTAGTAAACCAAGCGCTGCAACGCCCAACTGCCACAGCAACCGTAACCGCTGAGCCTGGTGTGCCAACGCCAACTCGCTCAAGCGCTGTGCAGGCAACCGCAACTCTCAATCTTGGCCCAATTACGGTCACACCGTTGCCAACCGCAACGCCCTTAGAAAGCCCAACGCCAACCGAGACTCCCTTGCCGACCGCAACGCCAACGCCCGAACCAACTGCAACTCCAGCGCCGCCAAGCGCCAGCAGTGGCTGGATCTATTTTGAGCGGGCAGGCGGCTTGTGGAGCTACGATGTTAAGCTCAAAACCGAACAATTAGTTGCTGAACGTGGCGAGTTGGCACGGGTTTCGCCAAATGGCACCAAAATCGCCTATTTGGATAATCGCACCTTGTTTGTGGCCGATCGTGATGGTGAAAATGCCCAAGCTTTAACTACCAATGTCAACGAAGCGCCACGTTGGGCACCTGATAGCACGGCCTTGGCGGTGGTCAGCGGCGATGCTGATAATCGTTATCCCTTGGCGTGTGCCAATGATAGCCAATTGATCATTGTCGATTTGAATAGTAATAGCAGCACAACTGTTGCTCAAGGCTGTCAACCAGCATGGTCGCCTGATGGCAAACGCTTGGCTTATGTCTCACCAACGATTGGTGATATTAACGAAGGCTTCAATACGGTTGGCCTTGTTGGTCGCCAAGGCCAAAATGGCTGGACTCCAGTTAGTGCGCCAGTCCAAAACGCCGCCTTCCCTGATCCACGGCGAATTTTCTATGCGCCGTTCTGGAATCGTGACGGTAGCACGTTGTATAGCTTTGGCTTTATTGGCTATCGGGTTCTCATCGATTTCAGCACGCTTGAACAGATCGATCCGATCAATGGTGGCACGAAGCCCATTGGTTTGGCGATGGATGTGCAAAGTGCCAGCGTGCAGCCGACCTTGCGCGGTGATGGCGTGGCCTATATTTCACTCGGAGCCAAAGGTAGCCCAATGTTGAATGTGATGAGCACTGGCAATCAACCCCAAGTTGCCGATTATATTGGCACCGCAATTGAAGTTTCGGCTTTGGTGGAATATGGCACAGAGTTTGTTTCGCAAGCGACGTGGGCACCTGCTGGCGAAATTTTGGCCTTGGTGGTGTGTGCCAACGATGGCTATGCTTGCACGCCAGGCGGCAGTGGCACAATTCAACTATACGATCCCAAAACCAAACTTAGCACCACGTTGATTCAAAATGTCGATGCCGAAGGCAGCATCGATTGGGGGCGGTAGTAGTTAGGGGTTAGGGTTCAGGGGCGAGGGATCAGCGATTATTATAATCATTAGCTCTCGCCCTTCGTGTCCTTCGTGTTCTTCGTGGTTAAAATCAATCTTTAAATGGATAATCTTGCCAGAGCTTGGTTAGGATGATGATGGCACATGCTGCAATGCTGAGCCATACAACATCTCCATATCCAAGCAGATAAGCTGCGATTGGCGCGGCGCTGATCATCACCAGCGCTGCCCAACTGCTACGCTTCAGCACTAAGGCAAAAAATGCGCCTAACGCTAAAAGCGGCAAGGCCAAAATCGGCGTAAACACGCTAATCACGCCCAGCCCGGTAGCTAAACCTTGGCCGCCAACCAGCAACATCCAGTGCCGCCAATGTTGCCATGGGGTTTTAAAACTGCGCAGCAATAAATAGGGCGAGTAGCAATGGCCCAAAACCGCCGCCACCCCAACCACTGCAACCGCCAATTTGTTGGCCAATAGCGCATCAGTTACCAGCATTGGGATGGCTGATTTGAGCGCATCGAGGACTAAAACCAATATTCCAGCCCCAGCCCCAGCCACCCGTAACGAGTTGCGCGCCCCAACATTGCCCGAGCCAGTTGAGCGCACATCGTGATCGCTCAGCAAGCGCACCACTGGCACAGCGAAGGGGATTCCGCCAATTAAATAGCCTAAAATGCCCAATAATACAATCTGCATAACAAAACCCTCTACACCCGAATCGTCAATGCTGCTGGCTGAATGCTGATGCTGATGTCGTGTAAGCTTGCACTAAACACCTCGCCATCGACATGAACGGGCACGCCCCGCTCGCTATACAGCTTAAAGGTGCGGGTTTTGAGCATTGTCACACTTGGCAAATCGCCATGGGTGCCTTGGCGCACCCGAGCCGAATCGCGCACCATCGACCAGCGTGATTGCTCGCCGGTTAGGCACACATCAAGCAAGCCATCGTCGATTTTGGCCGCAGGCGTGACCCAAAAGCCGCCGCCATGATAGCCACCATTGCCAACTGTCGCCATATTGATCCGTTGTTGCAAGGTTAAATCATCGGTTTCGATCAGCAGATCGCGGGCTTCGTAGCGCAAAATTGATTTGAGCACGGCAATAATATAGACCAAGCCACCTTTGATGCGTTTGAGTTTTTGGGCCTCAATTGCTACATTTGCATCCAAGCCAATGCCCACGCCATTAATAAACCAATGTTCGTTAATCATGCCCAAATCAATCTGACGCAGTTGATTGTTGGCAATCGCACGAATCGCCTCGACGATGCTGTTGCTTGGTAATTTGAGCATTTTGACAAAATCGTTGCCCGTGCCAAGCGGCACAAAACTCAGTGGCAGCTGCGAGCCAGCCATACCATTCACAATTTCATTGATTGTGCCATCGCCGCCAGCAGCAATAATCCCATTCCACGTGCCTTCGGCAACGCACTGCTGGGCTAAACTCGTGGCATGACCAACGTGAGTGGTCTTGAATAAACTGGCTTCAAGCCCAAAATGGCTGAGCATGGCCATAATGTGTGACGCTTGGTGGGCTGCACGTTGACGATTAGAATGGGGATTCAAAATGACTGCTAGCCGCAGTTGTGACATCGTGAGTCTCCTCGTAATTGCAGAGTGCTAGCAGCATTATAGCAGGGGTGTTTTGAAAAGGGGCTAATTGTGCGCGATGCAGGATGAGATTTAACCACGAAGAACACGAAGAACACGAAGAACGCGAAAACCAAGTTTCGTGACCTTCGCGTTCTTCGTGGTTAAAACTATGTTCTATGTTCTTTGCTCTATGTTCTCGCTACGCAAATGCGCGCACAACTTCAGGCATTTCGAGCACTGTCGATTCAAACCAGTTGAGTTGTTCGCGCAGCGCCACCACTTCGCCTACAATCAAAATTGCTGGTGCGCTAATACCAGCGGCTTTAACTGCGGCCTCAATCTGATCAAGCGGCGCGACCACGGTTTTTTGCTGCTCAGTCGTGCCCCAGCGAATCACGGCGGTTGGCGTATCGGCAGGCCGACCATTGGCAATCAAGCTGGCAACCGTGTGATTAATCCGCGAAATACCCATCAAAAAGACCAAAGTATCAACGCCTTGGGCCAAGGCCTGCCAATTGATGCGGCTGGTTGGTTTGGTTGGATCTTCGTGGCCAGTTACAAACACCACCGATGAGGCAACATCGCGATGAGTGACCGGAATGCCAGCATAGGCCGGAGCGGCAATTGCTGAAGAAATGCCTGGCACAACTTCCCACGCAATTCCGGCGGCGCTCAAGGCTGCTGCTTCCTCGCCACCACGCCCAAACACAAAGGGATCGCCGCCTTTGATCCGCACGACCAATTTACCGCGCTGGGCTTGCTCAATCAAGGTCGCGTTAATCCAATCTTGGCTGGCTGAATGTTGGCCGCCTCGTTTGCCAGCTGGAATCAGCTCTGCATCGCTGCGGGCTTCGGCCAATAATTCGGGCAAAACTAAGGCATCGAATACGATCACATCGGCACTTTGCAAACGGCGTAAGCCTTTGACCGTGATTAAATCGGCGGAGCCTGGGCCAGCTCCAACTAATGAAACAAAGCCTTCGCGGGTCATAAATCCTCCGTTGGCAAGTGATTGGGCCTCGTGGTCGGCTCTTCGGCTAAGGCAACTAGCAGTTGATCAAAATAGCGCTCGCGTTCGGCGCTGCTGAGGCTGGCGAGTTGGCTGCGTTGGCTTGCGACAACCTGGGCCAGCGTGGCATAGCGTTGATCAAAATAGCTGCTCAGCTGTTGGCGTAGGTAGCGGCTTAAGGCTGGGCTGACCCCGCTGCTACTGACGCTAAACAATAAAGAACCTTGGCGATGGCTTGCGGTTGTGATGAAATTACCCTCTTCAGCAGCATCGGCGATATTGAGGAGGATTGGGCGATTGTGGCATTCTTGGGCAATTTGCTGGTTGATTGAGCGCTGATTGGTTGCGGCAACAACCAAAAACGCCTGATCACAATCACCAGTTTGGTATTCACGGGCAAGGTGCTGAATATAGCCGTTGGCCTGCCAGTGTTGGAGTTGGGCTGTAAGGTCGGGGCTGATCACAATTGGGCTTGCGCCGCCTGCAATTAAACCGGCAACTTTGCGCTCAGCCACCGTGCCGCCGCCAACCACCACACAGCGTTGTTGGGCTAAATTGGTCAAAACAACTGGGTACATAACAATCAGCCTTGAGCCGCTGAATCAACAGCACCGCCAAACAGCAGTGGTTGGGCAAAAGCAGCATTGCAAATCATGTGGGCAAGCCTAGTATAAGCAACATTTCGCTTTTGCGAAGCCAGAAAACAATTATTTTCTATCGAATTTGCGCCAGATTCCCTCACCCCAACCCCTCTCCCATCCGATGGTCGAGGGGCTTTTTGGTGTCCGGCTCCCCCTCGCCTCGCTTGCGGGAGACGCAGGAGGCTGGCTTCCAAGGGTAGATTTTAAGATCCCCTTACCCCAACCCTTCTCCCATCCGATGGGCGAGGGGCTTTAACCAAGAGGTTTTACCACAATTCATTGGTAACTGATGGTCGGCTCCCCCTCGCCTCGCGTGCGGGAGAGGGGGCTGGGGGGTGAGGGGAACGCTCTAGCGGCTTTTATTCCATGAGCCTTCTTCAGTCCAAACGCCTTCCTCGGTTTCTGGCTGGCCAAAGCCTAGATAGTCGCGCAATTGGTCATCGGTTTGGCGTTTGGCCCAATGCCGAAACTGATCTTCGGGGCTGGTGCGTTGGGCTTGGTAGATCGTTACCAAATTGCCCAAACGATCGGCTAGCTCTGACCAAGGTACTTTGGTTGCAACACGGCGGGCAATTGCTGCATCGTCGCCCAAGGCTCCGCCAAGCAAAATATCGGCTGCTGGCAACTTGTTTTTGCTGCCATCTGGGTTGCGAATTACGCCGCCCTGCAAGCCAATATCGGCGATGCTATGTTGGCTGCACGAGTGTGGGCAAGCAGAAAGATGGATGCGCAACGGCACATCGAGCTCAACTTTATTGTCCAAGGCTCCGGCCAATTGCCAAGCAGCTTCTTTGGTTTCGATTGTAGCAAAGTTGCAGTAGGGCAAGCCGGTGCATGCCACGACTGTGCGTTGAATCCGTGGCCCATTTGGCTGTAATTCTTGCAACAATGGCTCAGCCAGCAAGCCATCCAAGCGGGCTTCGGGAATGTAGGGCAGCAGTAAGTTTTGGCTGTGGGTCAGGCGAATTTCGCTTTGGCCATATTCGCGTGATAAACGCGCAGCTTCGCGAATTTGGGCTGGCGTGATGCGGCCAGTTGGCACAAGCAAGCCAACCCAATACAGATTTGGCTGCTTTTGGCGAAACACGCCAACCACATCGCCGCTATAGACTGCTGGCGGCACGTCGGTTGCCGCTCGCTCCAAGCCATGGCCAAGATAGCGCTCGACCTCTTCGCGGAAGCGTTCTGCGCCCCAATCGGCAATTAGATATTTGAGCCGCGCATGGTTGCGCTTTTCGCGGTAGCCAAAATCGCGATAAACCAAGGTTACGGCGCGCGCTACTTCGACCACCAATTCGGGATCGGCGGGCACAAAAACATCAATATTTTGCGCCAGATGCGGCTCGTGCGAAAGCCCGCCACCAACCCAAACGTTATAGCCCAGCACAATTTCGCCATCAATTTCTTTGCGGCCTGGGGTAAAGGCCAAGTCGTTGATTGGGGCTTGGGTTGCGTCGAGGCCACCGCCAGCGACCGAAATTTTATATTTGCGCGGCAAGTTCGAGTAATCGCTGTTGTAGGCAAAGTGCTCGTCGAGCGCCTTGAAAAAAGGCCGTGGATCGAGCCATTCGTCGGCGGCAATGCCCGCAACTGGGCTACTCACAACGTTACGTGGCACGTCGCCACACGCTTCAATTGACGAAAGGCCAACGCTTTCCAAGGTCTGAAACACGGTTGGAATATCGCGCAGGGCAATCGTATGCAATTGGAAGGTTTGGCGGGTAGTGATTTCGACCCGTCCTGGGGCGACAGTTTCAGCCAATTGCACAATTGCATCAGCCTGATCAGCGGTCATGATGCCGCCTGGCAAGCGTACTCGCAACATAAAAAAGCCATCTTTGGGCTTATCGTGATACAAACCATACCATTTGAAACGGTTCATATCGCTTTCGGTTACGGCATTAATATCGCCGCTTTGAGCATAGCGATAAATATCATCGAGCACCGCCAAGCCGTCTTTTTCGATTTTTTGTAATTCTACAGGGTTGAGTTTTTGGGTTGTAGCAGTCATGCGACCTCCTCAACGGCGGCAACCGTCGGTAGATAGCCAAGTTCCTCAAGTTTGTTGATAATGCGGGCAACGCTGGCATCGAGCGCTTCGGCATGGCTTGGAATCATCACTTCGGGGTTGGTTGGCGGTTCGTATGGGTCGGAAACCCCAGTGAAGTGGGGGATTTCGCCAGCCAACGCTTTGGCGTACAAGCCTTTAACGTCGCGGTCGATACACACTTCCAAAGGACAATCGATATAGACTTCGACAAAGCGGGCGGTGCTGGCGCGAATTTCCTCGCGGGTTTGGCGATAGGGCGAGATAGCGGCGGCAATTGCCACTCCGCCATGGCGCGCAACCAAATCACAAACCCAGCCAATCCGCCGCACGTTGGTATCGCGATCTTCCTTCGAGAAGCCCAAACCTTTGCTCAAATGGGTACGCACCACATCGCCGTCAAGCACCTCAACGCGTTGTTCGCGTTCGCGCAGCACTTCCGCCAATGCCGCTGCAATCGTCGATTTGCCTGCGCCTGATAATCCAGTAAACCAAATAATATAACCTTGGCTCATACAAAAATCCTTTATGGGAACGATGAAGCTCACTACTTCCCTTGCTAGAGCATAAAACCCTATGTTCTATGCTCTCTGTTCTAGGCTCTCTAGCTTACGCAGCGATCAATTCTTCGATAACTTCGCGGCGGCTGAACTCTGGTGGTGGCAATTCGCCGCGTGACAAGAGCGCGCGCACGGCAGTGCCACTCAAAATAACGTGATGTTCGTGGGAGTGGGGGCAGGTTTTGGCCGAGGCCATCGCGCCACAGCGTTGGCAGTAGAAGGTATGTTCAAAGAACAAGGGCGTAATGCCCAAGGCAGCAGGATCAAACTCGCTGAAAATCGCTTGCGCATCGTAAGTGCCGTAATAATTGCCAACCCCAGCGTGATCGCGGCCAACGATAAAGTGGGTGCAGCCATAGTTTTTGCGATTCAACGCGTGGAAAATCGCTTCGCGGGGGCCTGCATAGCGCATTGGCGCAGGGAAAACACCCAGCAACACCCGATTGGCGGGATAATATTCACGCAGCAAGCGCTCGTAGGAACGCACGCGAGCTGGCGCAGGAACATCATCGCTCTTGGTGGTGCCAACCAAGGGGTGCAACAACAAACCATCAACAACTTCTAAGGCACATTTTTGAATATATTCGTGGGCGCGGTGTACAGGGTTGCGGGTTTGGAAACCAACCACGGTGCGCCAGCCAGCGTCGCTGATCGATTGACGAACTTCTTGGGGGGTGCGTGGCAAGTGTGGGAACGCGCCTTGTTCAACCTGCAACAACCAAATCGAGCCACCAACCCGCCAGCGTGGGGCTGCATACAAGCGGGCAACGCCAGGGTGCGAGCCTTCGGTTGTGCGATAGACATGCTGGGCTTCGTATTCAACATCGACGGGGAAAATATCTTCAACTTCGAGCACTGCCAAAATTGTGCCTTGCTCGTCGGTTAAGGCGACTGGCTGATCAAGCACCAAATCGTAGGCTTGATCTTCGCTGATTGGCAAGGTGATGGGAATCGACCATGGCAAGCCATTTTTCAGGTGCATGGTTTCGACGACCGCCTTATAGTCGTGGCGATTCAAGAAACCAGTTAAGGGGCTGTACGAGCCAATCCCAAGCATTAAAAGATCAGCGCGATGAGGTTCGTCGAGCACAATCTGCGGCAAATCTTGGGCCGATTGCAACAAGTTTTCGCGCAGCAAACCACTAGGAATCCGATTGACCAACGTGCCGCCGTGAGGCAAAATTAATGATGAAACAGCCATTGAAGCACACCCTCGAACATAGAATAATAGCTACCATAAAGTAGTGACTTTATGATAATCAGCATTGATTACACATAACATAACGAAAGCTTGAAAATTAGATATGGAGTCCACACTCGGTTTTATTAAAGCCAGCCCAGCGTCCGCTGCGTGGGTCACCGTTCACAGGGTGGCTTGTACAAGTATGACATCCGAGGCTGGTATAACCTTGGTCAAGCAATGGATTATATGGCACACCATTGGCATGAATGTAACGCCAGATATCGCGTTCAGTCCACAAGGCTAGGGGGCAAATTTTAACCAATTGATGTTTGTCGTTCCAAGAAACGACCGGTGTATTGGCGCGGGTGCTGCTTTGGTCGCGGCGCAGCGCAGTGAGCCACGCGTCGTATGGTGCAAGCACATTTTTGAGTGGCTCGACCTTCCGCAGCTTACAGCACAAATCGGGATTCGTGCCCCAAAGTTCGGGGCCGTGGGTTGCAGCTTGTTCAGCCACTGTTTGGGTTGGGCGCGAATATTGCACCGTAATTCCGTAGTGTTTTTCGATTTGCTCAACCAAGGCATAGGTTTCGCTGAAGAGCAATCCAGTATCGAGCACTAAGACTGGCAGATTTGGCTCGATTTTGAGCGCCATATCGAGCAACACCATGCCAGACGAGCCGCCAAACGAGCAAGTTAGGGCCAGGTTAGGAAAATAATGATCGATAGCCCAGCGCACAATTGCTTGCGGAGTTTGGCTCGTTAATTGCGTATCTAAGGCTGTCAGAGCCTCGCGGCTTGGCAGAGTTGCGTGCATGACCATAAAAAAACCTCATCTGTATATTGGGCAGATGAGGAGTAGGGATCGTGGCATTACTGTCACAAACTACTGCTCATCTGTCAGACATCACTGTCGGAATTAGCACCTTATACTTAACTGATCAGGTTAAGGATGGTTGCTGGAGCTTCGTCGGGCCGATCCCTCCGCTCCTCTGGATGAGTGCAACGGATATTCGTTTTTAAGCTGCGAGGAATATAACATACTTGATAAACAAAGTCAAGAATTATTCTAGCGTATTTTAGTCAAGAATTGGAGTATACTTAATAACGGATGAGTTCAACGGATGATTTAGGGCTTTCTAAAGCCAAATTTTGTTTTAGCTAGCTCTCTAGCTAGTAGCTGTGATAGCAAAGGATAGTTAACTAAATGACTCAACAATATGCTCAAGCAACGCTTGGTAATGGTTGTTTTTGGTGTACCGAGGCCGTATTTGATGACCTGCAAGGGATTATTAGTGTTGAATCTGGCTATGCTGGTGGCCATGTTGCCAACCCAACCTACGAAGAGGTTTGTGGCAAGAAAACCGGCCATGCCGAAGTTGTGCGCTTAACCTATGATCCAAGCGTGATCAACTTTAGCCAAATCTTGGATGTCTTTTTTGCCACCCATAACCCGACCACCTTGAACCGCCAAGGCAATGATGTAGGCCCACAATATCGCTCGGTGATTTTTTATCACGATGCTGAGCAAAAAACGCTTGCCGAACAAACGATTGCCAATTTGAACGCAAGTGGCCAATGGCCAGACCCGATTGTGACCGAAGTTACGCCGATTAATAACTACTATGAGGCCGAAGATTATCATCAAGAATATTTTGCCCATCACCCATTCCAGCCCTATTGTATGGCAGTAGTTTCGCCCAAAGTCCAAAAATTTCGCAAAGAATTTAGCAAGCAACGCAAATCAGAGCATAGAGCATAGAGTATAGAAGGGATCGGGGAGCAAGGGTCAAGGGCTGGGGATCGGCCAAACGCCCAAACGCCCCGCTCCCTTCGTGCTCTTCGCGCGTTTCGCGGTTCCCTGTTTCGTGTTCCTTCGTGTCCTTCGTAGATCGGGTTCG
>NZ_JBHUPY010000005.1:0-460606 GCF_042688385.1 Herpetosiphon sp. NSE202
GCTTTAACGCCGTGGTTCTTGCGCAATGCATCGATAAAAACTGGTGCTCCCCTCGCCCGCGTTCAGTGGGAGAGGGGCTGGGGGTGAGGGAATAGTCCTTGTTGCCTATCCAATGAACCATTACACCTAGCAAATAGTTTGCTTTGCAACAGCACCATGGATTCATGGTGCTGTTTGTTTTCTTGAGGTTTTGTTTTACACTTAACTGGCAATTCAGCGAATGGTGGAGCTATGATGCAAGCGTGGGTTGATGGAACCGTTATTCGTGGCCATGGCGTGGCTTCGGGCCACGCCAGCGATTCGCCCTATCCAGCAGGCACAATTGCCATGCAACAGCCCTATTTTGCCGCACTCGGGCTTGATTTGGCGGGCTTGCATTTGGCAACAATTAATCTTGATATTCAGCCAGCCAAGTGGCATTTGCTGCAAGCAGATTATACCTTTCGGGCGCTGCGCTGGACTGATCTACACCCGCCAGAAGATTTTTCATTTATCCGCTGCCAGCTGCTGTGGCAAGCCCAAAGCTACGCGGGCTACATCTATTATCCGCATCCAGCGACCAAAATGCAACATTTTCAATCGCCAAGTATGCTGGAATTATTGCTGCCATGGATTGCGACGATCAGCTATGGATCGCGAGCACGCTTAATCTATCGTGCTGAGCAACTTCAAATTGAGTCGGCTGCTCTGCTATAATCGCAGCCAAAGCCGACCATTTTAGCAGGACATAACACTATGTTTGGACGTGAAATTCTTGGGCATCCCGCTGCCGCCTTGCGCCGGGAGTGGATTGTGACCAATGGCGCTGGAGCCTATGCCATGGGTTCGCTCTTGGCAAATGCGCCAATTCGTAAATATCATGGCTTGTTGATTGCCGCCTTGGAGCCACCCCTAGGCCGAACCTTGTTGGTTGGTGGCTTGCAAGCAAGCGCGCAATATGGCAGCGAAACTTACGCATTAAGCAGCTTTGAATATAGCGATGGCCGATTAAGCGAGGGCTATCGCAACCTTGAAACTTGGCAATTAGATGGCACGATTCCAACTGCGCGCTATGCCTTGGCCGAAGCAGTGCTTAGCCAACGCATCTGGATGGAAGATGGCGCGAATACAAGCTATGTGCTGTTGACCCACGAGCGTGGCAACGACCCAATTAACCTCAACCTGCGGCCCTTGCTGACCGAGCGCGATCATCACGATACGACGGTTGATGCCGATTGGCAGCCGAGTTTTGGCGAATTAGCCAACGGCGTGCTAATGACAACTCCTGCTGGAACCCACGTGCGGCTGCTCAGCGACCAAGCAACCTGGCAAAGCGAGCCAGCAAGGTGGGTCGAAGAAATTTACTATCGCGAAGAGCTTGAACGTGGCTACCCCGACACAGCGCGTTTGTTGCAAGCTGGCGAATTTAGCGCAACCTTACAACCAGGCCAAAGCCTGACCTTGGTTTTTTCGACCGAGGCCGAGCCAAGCACCGCTGGCCTCCAAGCCTTGGCACGTGAGCAAGCCCGCCAAGCTGCGTTATTGGAGCAAGCACGGCTCTTGCACAAAGCTCCCGATTTTATCAAGCAACTGGTGTATGCCGCCGATCAATTTATGGTGCGGCGCGCGGTGCAATTGCCCGATGGCAGCACATGGCAAGGCTGGAGCGTGATTGCTGGCTATCCATGGTTCAGCGATTGGGGCCGCGACACCATGATTGCCCTGCCTGGCTTGTTGATGGCGACTGGGCGGGCCAATTTGGCGGCTGATGTGTTGCGCACATGGAGCCATTTTTTGAGCCAAGGCATGTTGCCCAACCGTTTTCCTGATGTTGGTGCTGAGCCAGAATACAACACCGTTGATGCAACGCTTTGGTTTTTTCAAGCACTGCGCACGGTCTATCAGGCTACCGGCGATATTCAATTGGTTGCCGATTTGTATCCTAAACTGGTTGAGATTATCGATTGGCATGAACGCGGCACGCGCTACTCGATCAAAGTGGCCGATGATTACCTATTAACTGCTGGTGAACCCACTGTGCAACTGACATGGATGGATGCCAAGTTTGAGGATTGGGTGGTTACGCCACGCGAAGGCAAAGCGGTTGAAATTAATGCGTTGTGGTATAGCGCTCTGCGCACCTTGGGCGAATTTGCCACCTTGTTGGGCTACGATCGCGATGTTGAGCGCTTTCGGCTGGCTGCTGAACAAGTGGCAACTGGTTACGAACGCTTTTGGTCGGCAGAGCATGGCTATCTCTACGATGTGATTGACGGCCCGCATGGCGTTGATCCTGCGTTGCGGCCCAACCAATTATTTGCGGTTTCGGTTGCGCACTCGCCGCTTGACGATGCCAAAGCCAAAGCGGTGGTGGATAGTTGCGCGCGCCATCTGGTGACCTCGTATGGCTTGCGCTCGTTGGCTCCCCACGATCAACAATATCTTGGCCTGTATGGCGGCGATTTGAAAACTCGCGATGCTTCGTATCACCAAGGCATTACATGGGGCTGGCTGATTGGCCCATTTATTAGTGCAGTGAGCAAAGTTTATGGGGTTGAGCAAGCGCGCAGCTATTTGCAACCATTCGCTGATCATCTGCGCGATGCGGGGATTGGCTCGGTGAGCGAAATTTTCGATGGCGATACGCCAATTACACCGCGTGGTTGTCCATGGCAGGCTTGGAGCGTGGCTGAATTGCTGCGCTGTAGCGTCGAGCTGAATAGTCGCTAAGCAAGCGGTTAAATGTATTGGTACATGCGGTTAACCACCGCCTGATCCCCTCACCCCAACCCCTCTCCCACGTGGCGGGCGAGGGGCTTTAACGCGGTGGTTCTTGCGCAATACGTCGGTAAAAACCAGCGCTCCCCTCGCCCGCGTTCAGTGGGAGAGGGGCTGGGGGTGAGGGCATGCTCTGGTTGACAACCTAATGAACCAGTACAGTTAGGCATTAGGGCTAAGCAACCGCGAAGAGCGCGAAGATTGGGGTTAAGCAAGCTTAATAACAATCCACAGCATAGATATTTGGGGGTGCAGGGGGATGAAAACCCCCGGCGTTTTCCTCCGGCGGAGGGACGGAAGGGTGGCGAAAGAGCTATTTTTTGTTCCAAGCGAACCCGAATTCGGGCTTGCTATGGCCCAAAAAACCACTATATCGAGCGGGCCGGGCTATGCTATAATGCAGCCTGTTGCCACTGCCCTGTAGGAGACCCAACCAATGACGCACTACTACCCTGATGGTGCTGCCCCGGTCGTCATGCATACGGTTGCACGCATCGAACGCCAACTGCCAGTTGAAGGAGAAGTGCTGGTGCGGGTTGGCAGTCGGGTGGAGCCAGATGATATCGTGTTGCGGGCGCAATATCCACTTGATCCACAAATTATTAATATTGCGCGCGATCTTGGCGTATTGCCGACCCAAGTCTATTCGAAAATGAAAAAAGAAGAGGGCAATAAAGTCGCCAAGGGTGAAGTGCTGGCGCGGGCTGGGTTAATTGCTGGCTCTTCCGTGTTGGCTCCAGTTGCTGGTACAATAACAACGATTGATCGCAGCACAGGCTATGTCACCCTCACTCCTAATCCATTGCCAATCGAACTTAAAGCGCAAGTTCGTGGGATTGTGATGGAAGTGCCTGATTCGCGCACGGTGATTATCGAAACGCCAGCCTCGTATGTGCAAGGCATTTTTGGCCTTGGCGGCGAGCGTTTTGGCGTGCTGCGCTTGTTGGTGACTGATCCTAAAGAGCAAGTTGATATTAGCTCGATCGATGCGCGTTCGGCCTATGCAATTTTGATTGGCGGCGCGAGCATTACGGCAGCAGCCTTGCGCAGAGCAATCGATGAGCAAGTGCGTGGCGTGATTGTTGGCGGCATCGAAGAACACGAATTGCGTGATTTCCTTGGCGATGATGGCTTTGATGCTTGGCGCACAGGCTATAATACATGGCGCTTGCCAGCCCCTCCCTACAATCGTGATCCCGGCCTAACTTTGATGATCACCGAAGGTTTTGGGGTGCATCCCATGAACGAAGCGTTGTTCAAAACGCTATCGTTGTATGATCAACAAGAGGCCTTGATCGAAGGCGTTACCCAACTCCGTAGCCCTCAACGCCGCCCACGGGTGGTGATTCCACTCTCACGGGTACGCAATATTGAGCAAGCAGCTGTGATTAAAGCAAGTTTGGCGGTTGGCAGCCCAGCGCGGATTGTGGCTGGACCCCATCGCGGCACGGTTGGCACTGTGCGCAGTTTCCCTGCCTTGCCCCAACTCTTGCCTTCTGGTGTTCGTTCGCATGTCGTTGAAATAACCCTTAGTGATGGGAAGCAAACGCTGCTACCGGCAGCAGCACTTGAACCCCTGTCACCCTGATCCTACCAAGCTAGGTTGATCGAGGAGTGTAGTTGGCCATGACCGAACGCCAACCCAACGAAGCCTCTGAGTATAGTCGTGCTCCGACTATTCTTGTTGTTGATGATGATACGACGATTTGCCGCTATTGCTCAAAAGCGCTGCGCAATGTCGGCTATCAGGTTGTTGATACAACGTCGGGCTTGGTCGCGCTAGATTATATGCGCCATCAAGTGTTCGATTTGTTGTTGACCGATATTAAAATGCCTGAGATGAGCGGCCTTGAGTTGGCTCGTCAGGCGCGAGCCTTAAATCCAGGCTTGGCCGTAATTATCATGACTGGCCAAACTACCTTGGAAACGCTGCGCGAGGCGGTGCAACAGGGCGTAACTAGCTATCTTAGCAAGCCCTTTGAGATTGAAGAAATGCGCTTGACAGTGGCTCAAGTGCTGCATCAACGGGCAATGGTGCTGCAAAAGGTCAAACTTGAAGCAATTGTGCATCAACTTGAATTAAGCAGTGCCTTTAATCGCACGCTTTCGCTGAGCGAATTGTGCGGCGAGATTGTGCGCGTCACGAATAGCGAAATTGGCTGTAAATTTGGCTATTTCTTGTTGCAACAGCCTGATGAAGCGCCACGCTTGCTGATGGGTCAAGCCAATCATCCCCAATTAAATGAGGCTGGTTGGCAGTTATTGCAAGAAACCTATCAACAGCAACAACCAATTCAAACCACGCTCAATTTGGCCAATACTGAACATAACGTCATTACGTTTCCCTTGCGGGTTGGCGGGGCGATGATCGGCAGCGCGTTGTTTGATTATACTGAAGCCTTGCCCAGCGCCCAGATCGAAGGCATGATGCTCTTGCTGAATCAAGCAGCCTCTGCCTTGAATAATGCCCAACTTTTTACGCGGGTGCAAGAGGCCAACGGGCGGTTGCAAGAGCTTGATCGGCTGAAAAGCGAGTTTATTTCGATCACCTCGCACGAGTTGCGCACGCCGCTGGCGGTGGTGCTTGGCTATGGCATCGTCATTCAAGAACGCAGCGAGCAGCCAATTCGTACCTATCTTGATCGCTTGGTCGAGAGCGCTCAGCGCATGAAGGAAATTATCGACGATATGACGCACCTGCGGCGCTTGGATACGCGCCAAACTGAGTTGCAGGTCGAGCCAATTGTGCTTGATGAATTGCTGTATGAAGTTATCGAGCAAATGCAAGGGCTGGCCCAAAAGAAAGCCCAAACTATCTCATTGGCCACGCCGCCCGATGCACTCTGTACCTTGTATGCAGATAGGGCCAAAATTGCCTTGGTGTTGATGAGTTTGCTCTCAAATGCCATGAAATTTACGCCGGCAGAAGGCATTATTACGCTACGAGCATGGTGCGAAACGGTACAAGCAGTGCCCTATGAACATACCTATTTCAAAGGCACGCTGCAACCTGGGCCATGGGTCTTTGTCAGCATCAGCGATTCGGGTATTGGCATTCCTGAATCGCAGTTGCAACGGATTTTCGATCGGTTTTACCAAGTAGCCCAATCACTCACCCGTGAGTATGGGGGTACTGGGGTAGGTTTAGCCCTTGTGCAAGGCTTAGTTGCATTGCATAATGGTCATGTTTGGGTTCAAAGCGAAGAAGGTCGCGGCAGTACGTTCACGGTTGCACTGCCACAGCGGGGGCTTTAGCCTCACAAGTAGGAGTTTGTATGGGCTACAGGGTCTTTGTGGTAGCTGGTGATAATACGGTGCTTCAATCGCTGAGTACGGCTGTCACAGGCGAAATTGAGCTTTCGATGCTGCAATCGTCCAACGAGGCATTGTGGGAATTGCAGCAAATTGCCCCCGATGTCTTGATTGCCGATTATGATTTGCCCGGGTTTAGCGGCTTGGATTTGGCTGATCTTGTGCCAAATTTTGCGCCCGACACGCGGGTGATTCTGGTCGCTCGTTCGGCTAACCCTGAGGTTGCTGAGCAAGCTGCCCAGCGCGGCGTATTTCGGTTCATTGACCGCAATTTGACGGCAGTTTTGGTGCTTGATGCTTTAGATGAAGCATTGCAAGCAGCGCCGCCGCCACGTCCGGTCGAGCCAGAACCAGTCTACGAACCAGAGCCAGAGCCAGAACCACAGCCTCAAGCTCCTTCGCGTTTTGCCCCACCGCCAAGCGTTTCCAAAGCGCCTGCGCCTGCCAAAATGGGTGGCCCACCACCTGTTTCTAAAGCGCCAACTCCAGTAGCACGCACAACTGCGCCAGCGCCCGCCCCAGCCAGCATCAGCAAAGGGCCGCCACCGGTCAGCCCGCGCCCAACAGCACCACCCCAGCGTTCGCGCACTGCGCCACCGCCAGTGAGTGCTCGCCCAGCGCCAGCGACTCGTTCAGCGCCACCACCAGTTAGCCCACGGCCTGCGGCCCAGCAACCAGCGCGGCCTGCTGCAACTCCAGCACGGCCAGCAACAACTCCGGCTCGACCTGCTGCCCCAATCCAGCAAACGCCGCCGCCAGCTCAGCAAACGCCGCCCCCAGCTAGCAATGCTGATGATGTGTTTGGCTCGAAGTTACGCAGCGGTGGTTCGTTGGTGCTCACTGCTGAAACTTTGGCTCCCTTGGTGGCTAAACTCAAGGATCTTGGGGTGCAGCTCGGTGCTCAATCAACCATTTTGACCGACCGCTGGGGCGTGCCTTTGGTTGAAGAAGGCCATACCTCGCTGCCATTGCCGCCATTTTTGCCATTGTTGGCCACCAGCTTTTCGACGATGGTCGATTATACCCGTCAGCTGCATAACGACCCTGGCAGCGGCCTGTATATGCACGAAGGCGATATCTACGATTTTTATATTTTTGATGTTGGCAAGCAATTTTTGTTGGTTATGGTCTTCGATAAAACCATCGCTGCTCCCAAACTTGGCACGGTTTGGTTGTATGCCAAACGGGCTGTGCGCGAGTTGGCCGACGAGCTTGAGGGCTAATTCTCCAATAAACGAAGCTGTGTAGCCAAGCCTCAGCAACTACACAGCTTCGTTTGGGTTCATCTTTCACGCCTATTCTCACCCTTCTGTTGATTGCCTACATGCCACTTCCCATCGTATTCTAGGCCTAGCTAATCCGCACTTACGACAATGAAGTCTCTGCATCTTTTGTGTTGTGAGGTATCCACCATGACGACCCACGCAGCTACCGGTGCATCGCAGATTGAGCACAGCTATAACGCTGGTTTTGCCGCCGCCGAGCAAGCTTGCTCGCAGCTGGCCCCCCATTCGCCCACTTGTTTAATCGCCTTTACCACCGATACTTACGATCAAGCAGCCGTTGTTCAGGGAATTCGCGCTGCCAGCCAGCAAGCGCCATTAATCGGTTGCTGCGCAGGCGGCATTATTAGCAATGCTGGCACCTACACCAACGGCGTGGTGGTGCTGGCGCTCACATCCGATGCCCTCAAACTCGATTTAGGCTTAGTGGCTGGGGTAAAAGCCGATCCCAGCAAGGTTGCCGATCAATTGGCCGATCAATTAGAGTCGGCCTTGGATCAGGCAGCTGGTTCACAGGCAGCTGGTTCACAGGCAGCGCTCGTGTTGGTTGATGGTTTGGCCGGAACCTTGACCGATTTTGTGCAGCATGCAACTGCCGCCTTTGGCCCGCTCTGCCCCATGGTTGGCGGCGGCGCTGGCGATAGTTTCCAGTTCAAGCAGACCTATCAATTTGTCAACGATCAGGTGATTAGCGATGGGGCTGCGGTTGGGGTTTTGCAATCGCCCACGCCCATGGGAATCGGGGTTCAACATGGCTGGGAGCCAGCAGCCCGTGGCTTAGTAGTCACCCGCAGCGAGGGCACAATCATCTATGAGCTTGATGGCCGGCCTGCCTTTGCGGTCTATCAAGAGCTATTTCCCGATTTAACCGTCGAAAATTTTGGCCGCTTTGTGATTGACCACCCCATTGGCTTGCCCCAAATTAATGGTGAGTTTTTGATTCGCGATCCACTGCGAACCCATCCCGATGGCTCGATTGAATGCATCGCCAGCGTACCCAAAAATGTGGTTGCCCACATTATGCATGGCTCGCCCGAAACCTTATTTAATGCAGCTCAACTGGCCACCAAACGCGCTTTGGCTGCGATTGATGGGCCACCAGCAGCCTTAATCATTTTCGATTGTGTTTCGCGCTTGGCAATGCTTGGCGACGAGGCTGCGACCGAAGTTCAACGCATTCGCGAGGTTGCAGGCTTAGATGTGCCAGTGGTTGGGATGTTTAGTTTTGGCGAAATTGCCGCTGCGGAAACTGGCGGCGCATTATTCCACAATAAAACCGTTGTTGTGTACGCTATTGGTCAGGCCTGACCATTGAACGGATGACGTTGTATGCTCAATCGTGAAATCGAACTAGCCATTCTCTATGAAATATCGTCGCTGCCTTTAACGTTAACAACGATTGAGGCCACGTTGGATGTTGCCCTCGATAAAGTAACCAGATTGTTTGCCTGCGAAGTGGCGATTTGCTATCTGCTCGAAGCTCCATTGCAATTGGTTGCCAAGGCGGCGCGTGGCGTGCGGCTCAAGCGAGTTTTGGCCACGATCGAGCTAGCAGAGCCAGCCCAACTTGGTACCTATAGCCAAGCATGGCAGGCTGGCGAAGCGCTGCCATGGCCAATTGATCCCTTGCAAGGCCAATACCCAATGCAAGCGGCCATGGGCCTGCCAATTTGGAATGAAGGCGAATTATTGGGTTGGATCTACGCTGGACGCTTGAAAGGCCAGACATTTAGCACCGTCGAAGTCTCATTATTCAATATTTTTGCCAACCGCATTGGTAGCGCTTTGGCGATTACGCTTGGGCGTTTGCGCGATCAGCAACAGCAGCGTGATTTAGCTCAAGCCAATGCCCAGCTTGAGCAAACCCTCAGCCGATTAACCGATGTCTATCAACAGCAAGAACAACTGCTGCAAACCATTCGTGAGCTTTCAGCGCCATTGCTACAAATTGCCGATGCAGTGATGCTATTGCCGCTGATTGGCACGGTTGATCAAGAGCGAGCCAGCCAAATAACTGCCAACGTCTTGCAAACGATCAGCCAACAGCATGCGACGGTTTGTATTATTGATATTACGGGGATTGCGGCGCTGGATTATACTGCCGCCAATAGCCTATTGCAGCTGGCTCAATCGGCGCGCTTGCTTGGAACCCAAATTATTCTCTGTGGAATTTCGCCAGATGTGGCCCAAATTTTGGTCTCGTTGAGCATGGATTTAGCTGGGACGCGCACGACCAACGATTTGCAGCATGCCTTACGTTTAGCCTTTCACTTGGCTGGGTCTCATGATTATAAACTGTTTGCTTAACCAAAAAATGGGTGAACTCAACCCATTGAGCACACCCATGTTTGTCTCCCGATGTACTTAGGCCTAATCTGGCTCCCAGACACCTTCGCCATCCATTACCCGTTGTAATTGTTCTGGAAACCGATCGTGACGTAAAGGTTTGCCAATAAACCCATCGAACCCCGCAGCGCGTACTTTGGCAACGTCTTCTGCCGTGTTATCGGCACTGACTGCAACCACGATTGCATTCAGTAATTTTGGATGAACCCGAATCTTTTCGAGAATGCTATATCCGTCATCACCAGGCAAATTTAAATCAAGCAAGACTAAATTAATTGGTGGAACGTCATTTTTTGCCATAAATGCGAAAAGTTGCTTTCCTGATGGCCGAACATTACAATAGCGCACGCGTGGGTCATCATTGAGCATTTCGGTAATAATCCACATGTTGTCGGCGTTATCTTCGACAACCATAACAAACGCTTTTTGAATTGGGGGCATCGCTGCATCCTTTCTGTGGTATATGGAGCGCGATAATGGCGTAGCGATCTCACTCTATTGTATGCGACACTTGAAAAAAGTACAACTAGCAGCGTTACGACAGCCCTACGAATCCATCTAGGCCGTGAACTTCAATTAACGCATACATTGAGTTATTTTAAGTAATTATTAATGAATTTTGCTTACAGCTGAATAGCTTAAGCCACAAGCAGCCCCAAGATCAGCGTCATGAGGAGGATTCGATGCAGCTTGACTATATTCCAAGTTTGCTGCGCCAGCGGGCAATTTACGATCTGCCACCTGGGCCAGCGCGCTTTGAGGCTTATCTTGCCAGTATGACCAATCAAAAACGCGATGGGCTTGAGTGGCCGTTTGCGCCGCTCAACCCAATGGGTAAAGCGCATGTGCCAGCGCATTACGATGCCCTCTTGGCCTTCGATGCTGAAGCAATTGCCCAACAAACAATGAGCGAGCTGCAAACCGAGCTGCCAGCGCTTGATTGTTCAATCCGTGTAACGTTGGTTGTAGTTGATGATGCGTTGGGCGGCTGGACGCAGCATAACTTCACCGATTGGGCCTATCGTTTTAGTCCAATCCTGAGTGCGAAAAGTAATTGGTTGCCAGTCTATTGTTGGACGAGTGTTGCGCCAACGCCAGCTTTGGTGCGCCAAGCAATTCGCGCGGCAATCTATCGGGCTGGCTATCGTTTGGTGCATGGCGAGGCCCAAACTTTGAGTGCAATGTTGCGTCAAGAGGGTGCGGTTACGCGCTTTGCAGGCCAAGCTTTGCCGTACTATAGCGAAGCTGAATTGGCTGCTATGAGTGAGCGTATCACAGAATATCTCGATTCACGCGATCAACCGACCCAGTTTGCAGCATTTTATGGCGATGAAATTGCTATTGAGGTTGGGTATCCAAGTTTAGGGCTGCCAGCGTATGCTGGGCTTGTGGTGGCAACGAAGGCAACTATGGTTGATCCCATCAGCTTATTAACTGCTTGACACGCCTGCTATGCTTGCGATTGTGGAAATTTTCCCTAGCGATAGGGCCTGTGAGGAAACGCTGTATGAAACAAGTTCGTCTTTGGCATCAAGTCTGATGTTGTTGTTGGTGATGGGTCTTTTAGTGGCTTGTGGCGGTTCGCCAGCAGAAACCCCCGAAGTGCGTTCGGAAAACTTTCTCAAAGATTTTGTGGCTGGGATGAATGATCCTGCTTTAGGTGAAGCTGCAAAACAAGAAGAAATTGCCACGAAGCTTGCTGGCTATTTTGCACCCGATCAACGCGCAACCCAAAAAGCTGCCTTGCTTGAACAACTGCAACAAATGGCTCCCATGGGTGGCCAAATTGAAGCCAAGCTCGAAAATGTAAAGTTTGAAAAAGTTTCTGAATCAGGCGATACTGCTGTTGTTAAGATTAGTGGTGGCACCATGGTCATGACGGTTGCGGGCGAATCTACCTCAGTCGACTTAGCCGATGGTGGCATTGCCCCAGGCTCAAGTAGCAATGAATCAACCTTGAAAAAAGTTGATAATGTTTGGTACATCGTTCCCTAAGTAGCGAAACTACACGTAGATAGGCCAACGCCCCGTGTGATCAATTGATCAGCGGGGCGTTGGCTAATTAAAAAAAGAACGAGGTCTAGTGGTTTAACATGTTCAAGGCATCTTTGCGTTCGCTAACGAAGCGGTTTTTCAAGCCTTGGATAACGCCAGCATCGCTGGTATTTTTGAAGTAGGCTAAGCGACCGTTTGGCAGCGTTTTGCTGCGTTCGGTATAAATCGCATTAATAATTTGCGATTCGCTCATTTGACTGATATTTTGGCCTTTGAGTGCGTTGGTGATAACACTTGCGCCTGGGCCATGTTGGACTGACGTTGACCAAACAACATCACGCAAGGCTGGTGAGTATTTGCTCACATCGAGGCCTGCGTCTCTGAGTTTGTTAACTTGGGGTTGATAGTGGGTATTTTCAATATACTGATGTTGGGCAGCTTTAAAGCCTTCTGGATCGCGAGCAGCGATTTGTTTCCATTTGGCGGTAAATTCTGCACTACCTGGGCGCAAGCCCTTGAATTCTTCAGCATATTGTTGGCCAGCTGGGTTGCGCAAAAATTCAGCGACCCGTCCGCCATTGACGGCAACCAATTTGCCATCTTTTTTGATCATGGTTTGGCTGGTCATTTGGTATGAACCGTATGATGCCCCACCAAGGTCGCCCTTGCCCGATGAAACGGTGCCTGGGCCACGTCCGCCGGTTTCGTATTTTTCGGAAAGTTTGCCAATGCTTGAGCCGCTGGCTGCTGCGCTTGAGCTGCCACCACCAGAGGCTTTAGCGCCGCCAGTTGGTTGTGCAGAGGCACTTGCAGTACCACCGCCACCGCCACCACCGCCGCCACCGCCGGAAGCTTTAGCGCCGCCAGCTGGTTGTGCAGAGGCACTTGCAGTACCGCCGCCACCACCGCCACCGCCACCGCCGCCACCGCCGCCGCCAGCCATAACGCCAGCACCAGCGCCTGTGCTTGCATTGGTTGTTGCTGTTTCAGTAGCACCACCACTTGCGCCACCATCAGAAGCGCCAGCACCTTGGGTGCTCGCTGAACCGCCACCGGTGAGATCGCCTTTAAACAGGCCTGAGGCTTCTTGCTCGGCTTGCTGCATAACCTTTTTGATTTCTAAGGTTGTGCCTTGAGCCACTTGAAACGCGTTGATCAAGCGTTGGACTGCTGGCAATAGATCGGCTTGCATTTCGTTTTGAAAGGCAACCGAGGCATCGCCAATCCAGGTTGAACGTAAGTTTTCAATGGTTTGTTTGAGCGTGCTTTGTAATGCCGTAACGCTTTCAGCATTTTTGCTTAGGCGTTGGGCAACTTGGTCAAGTACTTCATAATCAGCTTGAACGATTGGTGCGGCCATGAATCCTCCAACACTCGCGTGCTAAAAGATGGAAATAGCCCTCGACGGTAGGCTATCGCCAGAAATCTTAACCGTATCCTGCTCTGGGGAATCATGGTAGTGTGTTGGTTGCTATACCACGACTGCCTTATAATGACATAAAAGGGCGATTTGTGTCAAATGGCTTTTAAAATAGCTAGATAGCTTCGTTTTGAAACCAATGCGGCTGTGGTTGATAGATTTGGCCGCTATTTTGCCGCCGTGTGCCACTCAGGGCCAATGAATCGGCTACAATCAAACGCCATGGCGCAGCAACCGTATGCGGATCGCTGTTAATTCCAATCCGTGGGGTTTGGATAATTGCACTATCAGCCAATGCTGGGCCTTGTTCAACCCACAACCCAGCCGTACTCGAACAGACATCAACACCATCAAGCCGCTTGTCGATAGCCATGGCGCGACAGAGCATGCCCGGCCCACTGGCGATCCGGAGTGGTTTCGCCAGATCTTTTTGGGCAAGTTCGGCCATGGTTGCAATCCCCGCTACTGGCTCGACTGCCCGAATCAGTACCGCCGCACCTTCATCGAGCGCTTGGGTTACCACATTTAAGCAATGATAAATACCATAAATGATGTAGACATAACTAATGCCTCCCAATGCGAACATCGAACGAGCGCGTGGGGTATTGCGGCGATGGGCATGGCACGAAGGATCATCAGGGGTATAAGCTTCGGTTTCAACAATCCGCCCGCGTAATTCTTCGCCACTGGCTAAGCGCCGTACCAAGGTACAGCCCAGAAGTTCACGCGCAACCAGCAACGAATGGCGTTGATAAAAATCAGCACTCAGGATCTGCGACATGCATACACCTATTCTCTAGCTCAATTGTGCTGATAAGTATAGCTGATTTTGGGGGGTTTAGGTGGTGCTGATCCAGGTTAATCCAGCAATAATCAAAAATATTAGCCACGAGGGATGTTTGGCGCGGGAGCCAACCAAGGCCACACCAAAACAGAGTAAAAAGGCAATTGAACTGGTGCGCAGCAGGGTGATGTGGCTTGCTGCAAGGTTGGTTTGCTGGGCGCAATCAAAAAAGAGCCATGCCATTGCCAAGCCTAAAATGCTGGTGATGTGCCAAGTAAAGCGTAGCGTTGGCAAGCGCGATTGCAGCAGTTTATTGGGGGTAGTTTGGATTTGGCGGGCTAATGGACGCAAGATTAAGTGCTCGCCCAAAACGCTGTGGGCT
The DNA here is from genome assembly GCF_042688385.1 of Herpetosiphon sp. NSE202. Classification (NCBI taxonomy): domain Bacteria; kingdom Bacillati; phylum Chloroflexota; class Chloroflexia; order Herpetosiphonales; family Herpetosiphonaceae; genus Herpetosiphon; species Herpetosiphon sp. NSE202. The sequence continues at coordinate 14,280 of NZ_JBHUPY010000005.1, forward strand.
ACGGCCATCAGCACGGTGAGTAATCCTGCGACCATTAAAGAGCTGTTCATCGCTTAAGCTCGTTCACTGCGATAAATGGGTGCGCAACACTTGCAATGCGCCAGCCTCAATTTGTTGAATCCGTTGGCGGGTGCGTCCGACAACTGCGCCAACTTCAGAGAGCGAACGACTTTTGCCATCGTTCAGGCCATAGCGCAGGGTCAACACTTCTTGCTCTTGCTCGGAAAGTTGGTTGAGCATAGCCCGCGTATATTGGGCATCGATGCTGGTCAGCAAGCATTCAAGTTCGTCTTCCCAATCTTCGTCGGGCAAACTATCACCAAGCAACATATCGGTTTCTTCATTTTTCGGGGTTGCCAGCGAAATTGGCACTTGTGCGATGCTGAGTAAATCGCAAATTTTCTCTTCTGGCACGCCTAAGGCGGTGCTAATTTCGTGGGCGCTTGGCTCGCGGCCAAGGGCTTGCAGCAATTTCGTTTCAACCCGTCGCACTTTGATCAAGAGTTCCCAGCGATGGACTGGCAAGCGAATCAGGCGGCCTTGGTTGGCCAACGAGCGGGTAATCGCTTGGCGAATCCACCAGGTTGCATAGGTCGAGAAGCGCACGCCTTTGGTGGCATCAAAACGCTCAATCGCATTCATGAGGCCAATATTGCCTTCTTGGATTAAATCTTGGAAGGGCAGGCCAAAGCCGCGGTAGCGTTTGGCAATGCTGACGACTAAGCGCAAATTAGCCCGCACCAGTTGTTCGTGGGCTGGCTCTCGAAGCTTGCTGACGCATTGCTCAAAAAGGGCGCAACTTGGGCAGCGTTCAATGCGACAAGCTGCTGAAGGTTGGGCTTGACGAGCCACGTGAACAATCTGGGTTAGCTTTTGCTCCTCTTCTGCTGCTAGGAGTGGAGTTTCAGCAATTTCATTAAGATAACGTTGCAGCCCGTCGTCAAGGGCTGGTTCGTTGCTGGCGTGCAACATCATTGGTTCACTCCTATTAAATCGATGCTGTGGCGGGCGTATAGCTAGTCTAACCACGATCAGCCAGCTTGGCATCAGGTCGCGACCTGATCTTTACAAGCTCAATTGGAATTAATTGATTGCATGGTTGCAGTTTTGTGGCATAGCCTCTGCTATAGATGGGGTTCAGAAGTATAAGCTAGAGTATTAGCTAGCTCCTTAGGTAGCCAATGAGGTTCACATTTATGCATAGCGAAGCCAATACTGACGCTTCACCAACTGTTGCTAGTTTGCCTGATGGGGTTTGGATGGGTGCGCACGATCAAGGCAATGGCAAGGTTGCCTTTGCCCTGTATGCACCGTGGAAGCAGAGCGTCCACCTGATTGGCTCGTTTAACGATTGGGACCAAACCGCCGATCCAATGAGTATCTCGGATCGCGGTGTTTGGTGGATTATCAAAGAGAATTTAACGCCTGGCGAACATGCCTATCAATTTGTGGTCGATGGCGAAACGATCATCGGCGATCCCTATGCCCGTGAATTGCGCTGGGCTGGCGGCGATCAACCGCAGGCCATTATTCACGTTGGCGAGCCAGTCTACGAGTGGCACGATGCTGATTTTGGCATTCGCCCACTCAACGAACTGGTGATTTACGAAATTCATGTTGGCGATTTTAGCGAGGCTGGTACGTTCAAAGCGGTTACCGAACGCATTCCGTATTTGCAGGATTTAGGCGTGAATGCGCTTGAATTGATGCCGTTGTTTGAGTTTCCAGGCGACCGTTCGTGGGGCTACAATCCCGCCTACTTTTTCGCGCCTGAATCAACCTATGGCACGCCCGCCGATTTACGCGAACTGATCGATACGGCGCATCAACATGGCATTGGCGTGATTTTGGATGTGGTGTTTAATCATGTCGATCACTCAAGCCCAATTAATTATTTGTATCCCTACGATCAAAGCCCGTTCTTCAGTAGCGACGGCAACCCGTGGGGCTTCCCCGATTTGAACCACTGGAACGAAGCGGTCAAGCAATTGATGAGCGATGTGCAGCAATATTGGCTGAGCGATATGCACGTCGATGGTTTCCGCTACGATCATGCTGAAGGCATTGGCTTCGATGGCGAGAACGGGGTTTCGTTCTTGGGCTGGCAAGCACGCCAAGTCAAGCCCCATGTCTATTTGATTGCCGAAAATCTCAAAGATTACACTGGCATGGTGCTCAACACCGATATGGATTCGTCGTGGCATCGCTCGTTCCATTCGCAAATGTTTGCCAACTTGCGCGAGGGTGATTTCGAAGGCAATCAATATGGCAATGTTGAAGCAACCATGGGCATTATTGATTTTCGCAATGCTGGCTATAGCGATAATGCCCAAGCGATCAATTATCTTGAATCGCACGACGAGCAGCGGATTATTTACGAAGCCCAAACCAATGGCAATATCAGCCGCGAAACTGCCTATTTGAAATCGCGCTTGGGTGCGATTGTGCTGTTTACTGCTGCTGGCGTGCCAATGCTCTACCATGGTCAAGAATTTGGCATGGATACCGAGCGCACAATCGATAAGAACGTGCTGAAGTGGGAGCTTTTGGAAACACCCGAAGGCAGCGATTTGCACGCATTTTATCGGGGGATGATCCAATTGCGCACCTCGTCGAAGGCCTTGGTTGGCAACAATGTTCAACCAATTGCGGTCGATGCAGAGCGCAAATTGTTGGCCTACTATCGCTGGGCGGACGATGGCAGCGAGCATGTGATTGTGGTAGTCAATTTTGGCATCACCCTGCAATACCTCGATGTGCATTTCCCAGTCGGTGGTTTGTGGCATGAATGGGTCTATAACTACGATCGCGAAACGCCAGAAGGCGTTGCCACAATCGAAGTGCCTGGCTCTGGTGGCAAGGTCTTTGTATTGCGCTAAACATTATTTTTCTCACTCCCACCCCTCTTCTGTCGAGCAGCAGAGGGGCTTTTTTATGCTCTCGTTCAGTAGTTAACAGAACGAATGTGTTGATTTTGGGCTGCAATCTGCTATACTAGCTATATTTGGGAGGGTTATGCACGCTCTTACAACATCAACCACACAGCTCGTTTGGCAATCGCGCCAATATATCGATGGAGCGTATGCAGCCCCATTAGAATTGCCTGACATCGCCGAGCAGATTGGCTTTTCGCACTATCATTTTTTACGCCTCTTTCAGCGCAACTTTGAAATTACCCCACACCAATATTTGATTCAACGCCGCCTTGAACGCGCCCGCGATTTGCTGATTAACAGCGATTTATCGGTGACTGAGGTTTGCTTTGCTGTTGGTTTTCAAAGCCTCGGCTCATTTAGTAGCCTCTTTCAACGCAGCACTGGCCACGCGCCAAGCCACTATCGCCGCCGCCATTTTCAAGGCATCAGCTTGCCGCGCCACTTTATCCCTGGCTGCTATCGCACAATTTTTGGGCTTGGTTTGCAACGCGTCAACTAGGTGCGCAATTTTCAAGAAGTTTTCTGTCGTTGCTTCTTGTATACTCAAGCTATGAACGAATGTTCGAATGTGTTAGGAGCAACAATGATTACCAAACTTTCGCATGCCACCATTTATGTGCTTGACCATGATTTGGCCTATGATTTTTACGTAAATAAATTAGGTTTTGATGTGCGGATGGATATGAAGTTGGATAATGGTTTTCGCTGGTTGACGGTTGGCCCCAAAAACCAGCCTGAGCTTGATATTGTGCTGTTTGAGGTCAAAGAGGGTGGCACGATGATGAGCAATGAAATTGTTGCCCAAATGCGGGATTTATTGCAAACTGGCGTGGTTGGGCCGGGCGTTTTCCAAACTGACGATTGCGATGCCAGCTATAACGAATTCAAAGAGCGTGGCGTTGAATTTGTGGCTCCTCCACAAGATCAATTTTATGGCATCGAAGCCACCTTCAAAGATCCGTTTGGCAATATTTTCAGCCTAACCCAGCCCAAATAGCCTAAACGATTTGCTTGCGCCAATCGGCGACGAACTGGCGTTGGAGATCGTTGCTGGGCGATGGATAGCGCTCATCACGGGAGCCTTGGCGTAACACAGCAATGTGGGCCAAGGCTTCGCTATATTCCCAGCCATGCTGCACCAGCAAACAGCCAAGCACCGTGGCGGTTCTGCCCAAGCCACCCCAGCAATGCACATACACGGTTTGTTGGTTATCGAGTGCAACAATAATGTGCTCAAGAATCGCCTGCATCTGCGCGATTGCAGGAATCTGCATATCGGGAATCGGCGCGTGGTAGCGAATCGGCACTGGTTGTTGATTCAACTGCGCTTGGTTGAATGCAGCCAGATAATCGCCAAGCTCGTGGGTTTCGTCCTGCTCAGTCAGATCAATAAAAACGCTGATATTTGCTGCACTGAAGCGTTGCAAGCGCGCTTGCAATGGTTCTTGATCCTGCAACATGGGATGTTCGCCAGCAAGCAAGCGACCTGGCAGCACCCAATAAGCAGCTGAAATTGGCACAGCTGGCATGCTTTCGGTTGCGGCTGGGCTTAGGCGTGGATGTTTCGTTGCCATTAATTGCTCCCTTGTGGGCTGGTTTTAGCGGCATGGAGTTGGCGCAGCAGTTCGGCGCTGGCAGCATTGGCGGGAAAAAAAGCCTCGATCGCCAATTCAGAAACCGTTACATCGATTGGCGTGCCAAACACCATGGTGGTGCTGAAAAAGCTGAGCACGCCGTGCGGAGTGCGCAACGCAAAGGGCAAGGCAATATCCATGGTTTCGTGGTAGGCTGGAATTGGCGTGGAATGCGCTTGGTTGGTAGGATAAGCCGCCAATTCTTGGTAGAGTTCGCTCAACGAGGCATCAGCGGTGAGCTCGATTTGATGACGTAACCGCGCCAACAAATGGGCTTTCCATGCCGCCAAATTGACGATTTGCGGAGCTAAGCCCTCAGGATGTAAGCTCAAGCGCAGCACATTAACTGGCGGAGTTAAGAGTTCGGCTGCCACACCTGCTAGAAAATAATCAATACAATTATTGGCCATAACCATCTGCCAATGGCGATTAATCGCAATCGCCGGATATGGCTCGTGGCCGTGTAAAACATGCTGAATTGCCTCGCGCGCAGGATCTAAATCATCATCATCAAGCGAACGCTCGCTGAATAACGGCGCAAAGCCTGCCGCCACCAACAGCACATTTTGCTCGCGCAGCGGCACTTCTAAATGTTCGGCCAGGTGCAACAGCATATCGCGGCTTGGCTGCGAGCGCCCAGTCTCCAAGAAACTCAAGTGTTTGGTCGAAATATTGGCATCGCTGGCCAGATCAAGCTGGCTCAGATGGCGACGCTGCCGCCACGTACGGATGAGTGAACCAATTGCTGCTTGTTTCATAGCCGCATCTTAGCACAAATTGGGTAGTTGCCACGATTACCTCTGAGGTAATTGTGCCAGCAACTATCAGCGCCTATGCTGCACCTAGGTTTTGAAACCTGACACTGTTGGGATATGAGTTTCTGCTAAGGAGTGATGCTATGCGTTGGTTACAACACCCTCAATTATTACGCTATGCGATTCGGTTTGATGGCGTAAGCGCTGGAACCTTGATGCTCGGTTTGCTTGGTCTGAATCAACCGCTGGCCCAATTTTTTGGCTTGCCAAGCAGCTTTTTATGGTATGTCGGCTTGGGCTTGATTCCTTGGGTGACGTGGTTGGTTTGGTTGTCGTTTCGCCCGACGATTAGCCGTGCGGCAGCTTGGTTTGTGGTGGTGGTCAATGGGCTGTGGCTGGCTGAAAGCATTTGGCTGATTGTTGGACCAACCTTCGAGCCAACCGTTTGGGGCTATGGCTTCTTGATTGCGCAAGCCATTTTGGTGGCGCTGATTACCGAGACCGAAATTATTGCGCTGCGCCGTAAGCTGGTTAATGCCTAAGCAAAAGCCCCTCACCCCAACCCCTCTCCCGTCCAACGGGCGAGGGGCTTTTTTGTATGGTTCGTTCGCATTCGTCAGTAAAAACGAGTGCTCCCTATCTCCCGTGGCGCGGGCGAGGGGCTTTAACAGCGTGATTCTCCCATAATTCCTTGGCGAACAATGATCGGCTCCCCCTCGCCCGCGTTCAGTGGGAGAGGGGGTTGGGGGGTGAGGGAATGTTAATTGCCAGCGATTTCCAACATGCGCTCCAAGGCCAAGCGAGCTTTTTGTTTGATCGCGGTTGGCACGGCAATTTGATTAACTACCTTGCCCTCGACCAAATTCTCCAAAACCCAGCACAATTCCTCGGGATCGATCCGATACATGGTTGAGCAGAGACAGGCAAACGGCGAAACCGAGACAATCGTTTTATCGGGATTATTGCTTTGCAAACGATTGACAAGGTTGATTTCGGTGCCGACCGCCCACATGCTGCCTGCTGGAGCTTCGTTGATCGTTTTGATGATATAGGCAGTTGAGCCAACATAATCGGCTTCGTTGGTTACGCCCAAGGTGCATTCTGGGTGCACAATCACATTAATTTCGGGGTGCTTTTCGCGCCATGCTTTGATGTAGGCTGGGCGGAATTGCGCATGGACTGAGCAGTGACCAGCCCACAGCAACACTTCGGCCTCGCGAATTGCTTCTGGCGTATGGCCACCATAGCGCAAATTGGGATTCCAGACCAACATTTTATCGAGCGGAATGCCAAGTTTGGCAAAAGCCGTGTAGCGGCCAAGGTGCTGGTCGGGCAGGAACAGCATTTTGGGGCGCAAGCTTTTGGCCCAACGCACAATTGGCTCGGCGTTGGATGAGGTGCAGCATGCACCGCCATGTTCGCCAACAAAGGCCTTGACGGCGGCAGTTGAATTGACATAGGTAATTGGCATGACCTGAGCTTCTGCATCACCCAAAATTTCGTCAAGCTCCTCCCAAACTTCTTCAAGTTGTTCGATGTCGGCCATATCGGCCATCGAACAGCCAGCAGTATGGTCGGGCAGAATCACGGTTTGGTCGTCGCGCCCAAGAATATCGGCGCTTTCGGCCATGAAGTGAACGCCACAAAAGACGATATATTGGGCGGCAGCTTTGCGGGCATCGACCGAAAGCCCGTAGGAATCACCGCTCAAATCGGCATGCTTAACCACATCATCACGTTGATAGTGATGGCCCAGAATAACCAACCGCTCGCCCAATTTGGCCTTAGCCTCAGCAATCCGTTGATCCAATTCTGCGATTGATAGCCCTGCATAATCCTCGGCACGTTCGTGTGCCACACCAATTGCTTCGGCTGCGATGACGGTCATGATGACCCTCCATTGGGTTAATATGCGATTAGTGTCATTTTGACACTATAACTCGTGAGAAAAAGAGCGGGACGCAGCAAACGCCCCTAATATTGTCATTCTAACACAATGATCAGTAGTGTCAAGATGACAATTTCAAATGAGGGATCAGGGGCTAGGGATCAGGGGCCAGTCTGGTAGCTCAATCAGCATCAGACTATCAGATCAAATGGTGAGGTTTTTTTACCACGAAGGGCACGAAGAGCACGAAGCTGGATTAATTGGATTTACTTGTTTTGGGCTGGCCGTGGCTCGATGATTAATGGCTGTAAGCGCGGCCAGCAATGCCAAGCAATGGCAATTGCGGCCAAACATTCGAGGCTACTGGCGACGGCAATGGCCGCCGACCATGGCCAGATACTGGTCCAAACCAGCACAGCCAGCGCAGCCTGCAATAAGCCGCTGGCCGCCCAAACTAGCCACGGCGAGCCGCGCCAGCCATGGGCATCAAGCCGTGGCAAAATCCAAAAAGCTACCCCAAAAATGAGGTTGAGCAACCAACCTACCAGCATGGCGTGAATGTGGGCCGTGCGCCAATACCAAATCCAAGGCCAAAGCCCCATTGCCTTGCTGACCAACATAATGCCGCCAACGCTGCCGCCAATCACCAAATAGAGCAAACTGGCGCGAATGCTGAAGATACTAAATTTTGGCATGATTGCACCTCTGCGCTATTTGGCTTTGCTCACTTTGGCTTTGACTCGTGGCCAAAGCATCAACAACACTAACCACAAGGCGGCGACTTGCAGGCAGGCCGCGCCGACGACCGCCCATTTGACGAGGCCGCTTGGTGCCCATTGCAACAGTGGCTCAACAATGCTGCGCAGCCCAAGCCCAAGGTTAAACGTGGCATAGGCGGCCCATGCTACTTTTTCGTTGCCGCGTGGCTGCTCGCGGGTATGCACCGGAAATAGCCAAATCGCCACGCCGACAATTAATTGGGTGACCCAGCCGACCATAAGCGCGTGATAAAACACAATTTGTAAAGCCGCCAAGGGATTGGTTTTCAGCGCCCAAAGCTGGCTGGTGAGCATGGCGATGCCAATCACGAAGGCCAAGACCAGCCAGACAAATGCGGTGCGAATATAGTAACGGGCAAGGGTTGGCATGGTCTTGGCTCCTTTGCAAACTAGGCTTCTTTGGCCAATATCGCGCTTAAATCGGCCACGATTGGCGCAAGCTCGACGTTATGGGCTTGGGCTGCTTGGCTGAGGCTCAGGCCACCGCCACAACATAAATCAAAGCCATGCTGGCGTAAAACGGCCATTACATCAGGGTGGGCATCGGCCAAATTGGCTAAAGTCGTTTTGGCGATCACATCGGGCGTTAAGGTTGTTGCTTGCATCAGGCTCCTCCTTGCAAAAATAAAGCTGAGCCTACGATAGCCGATCGCTGGCTGTCCAGCAGCGACTTTTCTCACAAGCGGCCAATCTTCAGACCATGCGAGAAAAGTCACAGCCAAGGCGTTGTAGCGGTTCTAAGCTAGCGCTATGTAATTACAACGGCTGGCCCAATCCAAATTGCATATCGATCACTGGCGATTCCCAGCATCGATTGATGGTTCGCTTTCAAGCAAGGAGCGTCGCAATGAACCGCCGATCATTCACTATGGTAGTGATTTTTAGCCTATTGTTAACGAGTATTGCTGCCTGTGGCGACCAAGTAAGTCGCACAAGTTCGCTCTCACCAACTGCTTCACATAGTCAAGAAAGCCAAGCGGTGAGCCAGCAAACGAGTCCACAAACGAGCCAAGCAGTGCTCGAAATTCATGCATTTGAAATGGGCTTCAAGCCCCAGAATCTGACCGTGCCAAGTGCTGGTCTCTATACGATCAAATTAGTCAACGATGGCGTGATTCCACACGACATAACCTTGCCTGACGGCACCAAAATTAGTGCCAATAGCAAAGAAACGGTGACTGCCGATGTGACGGTTCCCGCCGAAGGTCTGAGCTTTATTTGCGCCGTGCCTGGCCACGAAGCTGCTGGCATGAAAGGCACGATCCAAGTTGCCTCGGCTAATGCAGCCGTCACGCCAACGATGATGGACGACCATAGCGGGCCTGCGCCAGAGAGCGATATTGCCGCCGATGAGTCGGCTCCAGAATATATTTTGTACGATGCCAAAGCTCCAGCTGCGCTCGAGGGTACAGTCCACGAGATTGATTTGGTGGTTGAAGAAAAAGATATGACCGTGGCTCCTGGCTATGTGCAGCATGTGTGGACATTTGGCGGCACGGTGCCCGGCCCTGTCATTCGGGTCAAAGTTGGCGATACCGTGCGGATTCACCTGAAAAACCCAAGCTCGAACGAAGTGCCACACTCGATCGACTTCCACTCTAGCGAGGTTGCTTGGAATGACGAAATGACCTCGATCAATGTTGGCGAAGATAAAGTTTACGAGTGGCAAGCCAATTATGCTGGGGTTTGGATGTATCACTGTGGCACGACTCCAGCGCTGCATCACATTGCCAATGGGATGTATGGGATGGTGATTGTTGAACCCAAGGAAGGCTTGCCAGCGGTTGATCATGAAGTTGCTTTGGTGCAAAGCGAATGGTATCTCGGCCCGCAAGGTGATTTGGTTAGCCTCGAAAAAGCTGCTTCAGCAGCTCCAGCGCCTGAGTACGTGGTGTTCAACGGTGTTGCTAACCAATATAAAGATCATCCAATCGAAGTCAAAACTGGTGGCAGTGTGCGGGTGTTTGTGCTGAATGCAGGCCCAAGCATCGATAGCTCATTCCACGTGGTTGGCACAATTTTCAACACCGTGATCAAAGAAGGGGTCCAATTACGGCCTGAAACTGCCAATGGCTATGGCTCGCAGGCTGTCGATTTAGCCCCAGCCCAAGGCGCAATTGTCGAATTTCGTACCGCTGAAGACGGCTTGTATCCAATCGTGACCCACGCTTTCAACTTTGTGGGTCGGGGAGCTTTGGGCCTCTTCCAAGCAGGCGATGGCGACCCCAAAAACTAAACGAACATCAATTGAGCTGGCAGCGCGGGTTTTTGCTCGCGCTGCCAGCGAACGATCGGAGTTGATGATGTTTTTGCCAGTGATCAATTTGCAACACTGTGTTGCCTGTGGGGTTTGTGAAACCGTTTGCCCGACTAACGCGGTGAAGCTGGAGCAACAACAAGCAGTTTTGAGCCAGCCCGAAGCCTGCACCTTCTGCGATCGTTGCGAAGCTGCCTGCCCAACTGAGGCAATTAGTCGTTCGTTTGCAATTCGTTTTGCGCCAAGCAGCCAGCCATTGACTAAAGCTCAGCTTGGGCAGCTAAACCTTGGGGATCGATAATTTCGATCATGCCGCGATCAAGCCGAATCAAGCCTTGAGCATCAAAGGCCTTGAGCGCCCGCCCAACCATCTCGCGCACTGAGCCAATGTGGGCCGCCATTTCGGCCTGAGTGAGTGGTGCTAATTGTGGGTTGTGTTCGGCTAGGCTGGCCTGTTGCAACAACAAACGCGCCAAACGCCCATTAACCGTATGCAAAGCCAAATTTTCAATCAAGCCAACCAAACTATGCAATCGATTGGCAAACTCGCCCAAGATTGCCAACGCCAATTCAGGGTATTGTTGAGCAACTTGGCGAATATGCTCACGTGGAATTGCTAATAATTGGCTGGTGACAAGGGCTTCGCTGGTGGCGGGGCAGCGCGGCTCACGAAACATCGGCACCGTATTAAAATGATCATTGGCCTCGACCAAGTGTAAAATATGCTCTCGGCCTTCGATTGAATGGCGCACAACCTTGATGCGCCCGCTATACAGCAAATACATGGCGCTGGCTGGCTCGCCTTCAAGGGTGATAATGCTGCCACGTTCGACGGTTTGTTCATAGGCATGGCTGCTCAACGCAGCAATAATTGGTGGCGATAGATCGCGGGTGAAACTGACATGGGCAAATAAGGCATTTCGATCCATCTGTAGTATCCTCGTTGCACTAGAACGCTCACATCATAGTACAAGGAATTTGCCCAATGCATGCATTACTTTCGCAATTGATTGTTGGTACGTTTGCGCCGCTGGATTTGGCTCAACTGCGCAGCCAAAGCGAAATTGACGGGCCGTTGTGGAGCTACACGACCGATCAACTAAACCTTAATTTGCTGCGTTTTCGGCTTGGCGATGGCATTCCCAAGCATCAAAATAACGAAGTTGATGTGTTGCTGTTGGTGCTTGAAGGCACAGGAATCTTGGAGATCGATTTGGTGCAGCAGCCGATTGGCGCTGGCTCGATTATCTGTATTCCGCGGGGAGCTGCCCGTTCAATTCAAGCCACCAGTAGCGAATTGATCTATTTTAGCTGTCATCAACGCCGCGCTGGCCTGTTTCCAACGGTCACCAAGCACAACGCCATGTGATAAATATCGCTGCGCTAAATACGCTTTCTGCATAAACTAGCCTTAGATTTACTCGTTTATGGAGAATTTGTATGGCGCGGCATAGTAAATTATTTTGGCTTAGTGGCCTCGCAGCGTTGTTGCTGGCTACGCTTGTGCATTTGGCTTTGACGGCTGCTGGCCCGCAGCGCTGGGATGCGTGGGTGCATCTGCTGCTCTATGGCTGGATCAGCTGTAGTATTTTTGCGGTTAATTATCATACAACTCCGGTATTTAGTGGCCGTAATTTCCCCAAACCAGCTTGGCTTGAATTGCACTGGTTGGTTTGGAGCTTGGGCGTGGTGTTGGCGAGCAGTGGCCTCGTGTGGTATAGCCAACTGAGCTATCGGCTTGGCTTGGGTTTGGAGTGGCTGGGCAGTTGGTTGTTTATGGCGAATATTATCCAACTCTTGCGTAGCCCCAAATTGCGCCCAAGCATGCCTGCTTCGCCGCAGCAACAACAGATCGATCGGCTCTCGACCCTCGCGACGAAAACCTCTGGCGCAAGTTTACCGCTGGCCTTGAGCTTAATGCTTGCCCGTGAATTTGGCTTAATTCATGCTCGCTGGCTGTTGAGCGCCGAGCATTTGCTGACCCTCGGCTGGATGATGTTGATGATTATCGGGGTTGGTTGCCATGTGCTGCCGCGTTGGTCGGGCCAAGCGACGCGCAATCCAGGCTGGTTGCGGGCGGGTTTGGGCTTGCATCACGTTGGCTTGCTGAGCATTGTGCTTGGCTTAGGCTTTGATATGCCAGCCTTGTTTGCGCTTGGTGCGAGCTTGGTTTTCTTCGCGCTTTGTTGCTGTGTGTGGTTGTTGATTCCAGCTTTAGCAACCGTCGCCAAGCAGCAAACCAATCAATTAAGCATCGTGCAACCGCGGCGCATTGGGCCTTTGACCATGTGGTGCATTCGGGCTGCGGTTTTCTATTTGGCGGTTGGCATCGGCTTTGGCATTAGCTTTGCCTTTGATCGGGCTTTGGGCGCGCAACTTCGTCCAATCCATGTTGAATCGAATTTAGCTGGCTTTGCGACGATTTTAATTTATGGCATGGCCTATTTTATGCTGCCGCGCTTTATGGGGCGGCCATTGGGCTTGGCAGGTGTTGCCAATTGGCAAGTCGTTTTGGCAATTAGCGCGGTCTTGCTGATTGATCTTGGTTGGGCTGGCTTGGTGGCAAATGTGGCATTGGCACGTTGGTTGCTGGTGTTTGGCGCAAGCCTGCATGGCTTGGCGGCCCTGCTCTTTAGCCTGAGCATGCTGGCGACGATCTATCAGCCAGTACAGGCGCAGCGTTTGGCGCATAAATCTTAATCTAGCCTTTAATTCAGGAGCTGCGATTGTGGCGTATAGTGGGGCTGTGATGAATTGAGGGCGGTGCGATTCGCATTGGCCCACATCGAGAAGGATTCTGCGATGGCAGCCCCGATTGTGCAAATTGATTATGATCGAATGCAGCAGATTAGCCTACGGTTTCAGCGCTTGGCTGAGCGGGTTAGCTGGTTGCGCCAGCAATTGCAGCAGGTTGCTGAGCGCTTGATTGCTGGCGCATGGCAGGGCGCAGCGGCAGTAAAATTTGCCAACGAATATCAGACCCAGCTTGTACCTGCCATCCACCGTTTAAGCACCGTTTTGAACATCGCCCAAGAGCTGAGCCTCGAAGTAAGCGGCGTGATTCAGAGCGCCGAGGATGAAGCAGCGCGTTTGTTTCGCTCGCAGCTTGTGCTCAACCAAACCACCGATCAGGCGGCGAAATATCAAGCGGCTTATCTTGATATTAGCGAAATGCGCCGTGTTGAAGGCCAATTATATGTTGCTGGCGGCGCTGATATGCGTCAAGGTATCCACCCCAGCGATGCTGATCAAGGCCAGATTGGCGATTGCTTTGTGGTGGCTTCGCTGGCGGCAATTGCCCAACACAACCCCGATGTGATTCGCAACGCAATTGAAGATAACGGCGATGGCAGCTACACCGTCACCTTTTACCAGCGCGAATCGAATAATCGTTTTAATCGCTTAAATAATTGGCTCGATAATGGCTATGATCAAGTCAAAATTACGGTTACTGCTGAGTTTCCGGTGTTGGCTGATGGCACGCATCCCTATATTTACGAAAATCAAGAAATGCTCAATGGCAAACGTGAATTGTGGCCAGCAATTATGGAAAAAGCCTATGGCCAATTTTTGAGCCAAAGCAGCGACCCAATTGAGATGTATAGCACGCTCAATCGGGGTGGCAACCCCGCCGATGTTTTAGAGGCAATTACTGGCCAGCCGAGCGTGCTTGCTGATCCGAAAACCTATAGTATGCGGCAATTGGCCGAGCTGCATAACAGCAAGCAAGCGATTATTTTTGGCACCCACGAGCCAGAAAATCCCTTGGTCAATCAAGCAGCCTTCGTCAACAAACACTTGCAACCCAAACATGCATACTATGTGAGCCACGTTGATCAACAGCGCAATCGGGTTAGCTTGCGCAATCCATGGTCGTGGAACGAACCGCCAATCATTGTAAATTATGCTGATCTTGATCAGGTGTTTAATTCGGTGGTGACCAATCCAATTGATTAATTGGAGTAAGCTGCATGCGTTTTTGCTGGCTATTGAGTCTGTTTATGGTATTGATGGTTGGTTGTCAAAGTGCCCAAGACCCGCTTGCCGACCAAGAAGAGGAACCCGCTCCGATGCTAAGCCTTGATCAAGCAACCCATGTGACGCTACGCGAAGGAACCGATGTTCAAATCGAAGGCATGAACCTTGGGGTTTTGCAAATTTTGTATAGTTCAACTGAGCCAAAACAACCAATTGGCGTGCGGATTCGCTTTTTAACCAAGCCAGCGATCTTTAATTATCATAGCGAGCTTTTGCTTAATCAAACAATCAGCGTGGCAAATTATCAAGTGCAATTGCTGGCGATTGAGCAACAATCAATTCAGGTAGCGATTCGTTTGACCGCTGAACATGCCCCAAGCTTGCCAATTGAAGCTTTGGCCCAGGAACAACTTTTGATCGCTCCGCCCAAAACGAGCGTTGGCGATGGCTATTTAACGATTACGCTTAGCGAATATTATCCGGCTAGCGCAGGCCAAGCAGCGCGGGTTGAATTAAGTTTTTGGGTCAGCAGTAGCGTGCCAGCACTTGAGCTAGCAGCAACGCTTGGGCAAGTTATCGAATACGAAGGCTATCGCGTGCGGGTGTTGTGGCTGCCGAATGCAGCCTATCCAATGGTTGCGCTTGGCTTGCAGGCAGAATGAATTTGCTCAAGAAGCGAGAGAGCGAATTCTGACGGCCAGCTAGAAATATGCTACAATAAGCGCTGATGTTTAAATTTGAGGTGACATAATCCACGATGGCACGCACTACTCGCGCTATTCCACAACGTACACTTTCTGCTGAAGATCGGGCTACATTTGAGCGGATGGCTGAGAGTATCCGTTCGTTGGTTGGAGTACATATTAATCAACAGCCTGGGCGTTTCATGTTGGATACGCGGATTATGCTCGATTTGGTGCGTTTTCCGGTGATGCGGCCAACGGGCGGGCGGGTAACCTGGGGCGGCTATTTTACCTATTCGCCGACCTATGCCTCATTAACCCCAGAACAAC
Source organism: Herpetosiphon sp. NSE202 (assembly GCF_042688385.1). NCBI lineage: Bacteria > Bacillati > Chloroflexota > Chloroflexia > Herpetosiphonales > Herpetosiphonaceae > Herpetosiphon > Herpetosiphon sp. NSE202. The sequence goes on from NZ_JBHUPY010000005.1 coordinate 29,520, forward strand.
GCTGGAATTATATTGCATGGTTGGCAGGCGATGAGAGTTGCGCAATCCAACTGTTTCGCATTATGCGGCTGTATGCCTTATGCGCCGAATTAACCACTACCCGCCGCGATGAGGCGATTACGGCCATGCGCCAGTTGTACGATTCCAGCGCCAACGATGCGGTGGCCCAAAGCTCAATTGGCAATGTTTTGACCTTGGCCTATGCCGCTTCGCAAGCAGATGGATTAGGCGAGTGGTTGACCATTTTTACTCCCTCAAACGCAATTCCCGCCGATGTGTTGATTCGTTGTTTTGCTTTGGCCTCGATCGAAGCCAGCGGCCCGTTGCTTTTTGATATTGCTTCGCGTTGTAATTTCAAGCTTGGCCGTGGTTTGGGCGGCAAACGCGCTGCGATCGAGCAAGCCATGCGCGATATTGCTGATCGTTGGGGCGAGCGTCATCAGACCACCGTTATTCGCACGATGGTTGAGCAAACGCCAACCATGCCGGTTGCGCTGAACTATAGCGATACGTTGGTGATGTGGGTTGCTCGTGCCTTGGAGCTTTCGCAAGGGGTCTTTTTATTCGATCGCTCCGATGCCGCCAGCTTTATTCGTGGTTTGGCCGCCGCCGCCCAAGAGCAAGTGCGCTCGAACAAAAAAGGCAGCACGCCGCTCGATGGCCTCGAATTGCTCGATGGGATTCTCAAGGGCGATGGTGGTGTGGTTCAATTCGACCTCTCTGGCTCGGCTGAATATGTGATGACCGAGGAAGAAGAAGAGATTCTAGAGCAAAAGTTGAATCGCATCCAAAAAGTGCCTGGAGTCAAAGTCGTCAAAAACGAATGGGATGTTTTTTCCTATTGGAGTGGCCGCCAAAATACTTCGCCCGATGCGGTGCTGATTCGCAGTTTGCCGATTAAGCAACCAAGCTCACCCGAACCATGGAATGCCCCAACGCCGCCAACCTACGCTGTCGCCTCCTATAAAACCTTAACTCCAGAGCAACGCTGGTGGTATTTGGATTGGCTGGCAGGCGAGGATGTCAAGCCCTTGGATGTATTTTGGTCGGTGCGTTTCAAAGGCTTAGAGGCGGCGTTTAGCCGTTTAACGCCCCAAAAAGCCCAAGAACAAACCGATTCGTGGTTTGACGAGCGTGATCCGCGCTTGCTTAAGCACAACATTGTGGGCATGCTCGAAACCATTTTCGACCAGACCAACGATGAATCGTTGATGCGCGCTGGCCTCGATTTGCTGATGCCATTGTATAGCGATTTTGGTGATGTTGAACGAGCAAATGCTGCCTTCAACCGTACGCCGATGAATCCCGATCAAGCCACGCGTTTGCTCGAATTGTTGTGGAATGCTGGTGGCGTGGTTGATGGCCGCGGCTTGTTGTATGTGGCACGGGTTGGCGGTTTCAACCATACGCCCTTGACTCGCGAGTGCTTCGACCAAATTGCTGAACGCGCCGAGCAATTGCTGAGCGAATGGGAAATGGATAATGGCCCGCTCAGCGATTTGCCAATTGTGAATTTCAGCTACACCCGCTCCAAGCGACGGGTGGTGAGTGCAGTCAGTGTTGCTGCCGATGTGGCGCGCCAAGCCCAAGAAGAAATTAAGGCGCAACGCCGTTCTGCTCCACGTACTGCACGCATGAGCGCCGAGGAAATCGAAGCCGAACAAGCAGAGTTGGCCGAACTGCCAACCAACGCTGGCGATGGCCCAGCCGAGGCAATCTATGTCCAATTAGCCAGCGATCCACAGTTGGTCGAACTCTACTTGACCTATGGAGCCGACGCACTCGATCAAGGGCGGCCAACCGAGGCGGTAGCCTTTTTGCGCCGTGCAGCCGAGCTTGATCCACGCAGCCATGCTAGTTTGTTGTTGCCCTTAGCGCGTTTACGCTTAAGCGAAGCCGCTCACGACCAGAAGCCAAATCAGTAGAAAATAGGTTCATATCAATGGATGAATTACGTCGCCAGCGCTATCTTGAGATTTTGGCGAGCTTGCCTGAGCCAGCCTTTGAGCTAGCGCAACTTGTGCAAGCACTGCCTGAGATTGATCAGCCTGAAATTGAAGCAGATGTATTGCATTTGGGCTTTGAATTAGATGAATATTTGATCCGCGCCGATTTTGAAGCGGCCTTAACGCCCAATACTCGGGCAACTCGCCCGCAGATTCCGGTGGCTGCGCCGCCGCGTTTGCAAGCTTTGCCGCCAATTTTGAATGAATTGCGTTTTCGCCCGCCAACCGATGGCGAACGGGCGCGCTTGCTGAGTGGCCACGTTACGCCAGCTGATCGTTGGGCAGTGCGCGAACAAGCTGAACATTATACGCTCAAAGGTGGCTTCGACCACTTGCTTTCGCTCGAATACGCCGCAATTGATGCCAAAGAATATCAATTGCGTGCTGTGCGACGCGTTTTGGGCGAAATGCATGGCAACGCAATTTTGGCCGATGAAGTTGGTTTGGGGAAAACTATTGAAGCTGGCTTAATCATCAAAGAATATCACTTGCGCGAAATGATTCGCACATGTTTGATTTTGACTCCAGCGCCGCTTTCCGAGCAATGGCTCGAGGAAATGCACGATAAGTTTGGCATGAATTTTCATCGTTTAGGCGATGATACTGATATTGGCCAATATCCGTTGGTTGTTGGCTCAATTGATCGCGCCAAGGGTGCATATCGTAAAGCTTTGACCGACCGAACGTGGGATATGTTGGTGATTGATGAATGTCATATGCTCAAAAATCACCGCACTGGGCGCTATAAATTTGTTTTTAACTTAAATCGCAAACATTGTTTATTGCTCTCAGCAACCCCAGTTCAAAATGAGCTGCGCGAATTGTATAACTTGATTACGGTTGCCCGACCTGGTCACCTCAAAGGGCCACGCCAATTCCAAAAATTATTTATGGAAGATCGTCGTCATGCACGTAACGTCGATCATTTACGGGCATTGCTTAACGAGGTGATGATTCGTAATCGACGTTCAAATACTCTCACGGAATTACCACCACGCTTAATTCATCATCATGAAATTGAATTAACCGATGATGAGCACGATTTTCACGATGCAATGGTGCGATTTTGCAAACATATCTATCAACGCTATGTTGAAGGCGAAATTGTGCTGCAAAGCATTGATGGCAAAGTCGTTGTTTCAAAATTGGTCTTGGTCTTGATGACGTTGCTTAAGGAAATGACTTCTAGTCCACGAGCGGTTGGCCATACGTTACGTGGCGCAATGACTGCACGCTTGGGCAAAATGGATGGCGCTGATAGCAGCGAATTAGATCGTTTGCTCAAAATCGTTGACGATATGCAGATTCCATCCAAAGCGCGCACCTTATTGAAAATTGTCAAAAACGATGATAGCAAAATTATCGTGTATACCGAGTTTGTGGCAACCTTGGAATTCCTGCGCGATTTCTTGGCTGATCACGGGGTTGAATCGGTGCTCTTCCACGGTGGCTTGAGCGGGATGCAAAAACGCAGCGCAGTCGAGCGTTTCCGCGATGGCAAAGCCCAAGTCTTTTTATCGACCGAGAGTGGCGGTCAAGGGCTTAACTTACAATTCTGCCATCGCTTGGTTAATTACGACTTGCCATGGAATCCAATGCGGATTGAGCAACGGATTGGGCGGGTGCATCGCTATGGTCAAGAACGGCCTGTTGAAATTTATACCTTGATTTTACGCGGCACAATCGAAGAATATATTCTCCACGTGCTGACTGGTAAAATCGATATGTTCCAGACCGTGATTGGCGAAATTGATGCAATGCTTTCGTTTATGCACGAACAACAAAGCCTTGAAGTACGCATAACCGATATTATTTTGCATTCGAAGAGCTTTGATGAAATTCGCGCCCAAATGGAATTGCTTGGCGAAGAATTACGCAAAGCCAACGATACGCTCAACGAAGCCGAAAAAACCAATGCCGCCTTATTGGATAGTGTATTGGGATGATAGAACATAGAACATAGAACGAATCTGCTTAAATTATAAATATTGTTTATTCAATTTAATGATTATGCTATGCATAGTGATTATAAATTATTGATGAAGTATAATTAAATTTATGCTCTATGCTCTATGTTCTTACTAAAGGGAATGAACAATGTTTACAGGCATTATCGAAGAAATTGGCACAATTGTGGTGGCGAATACGGGCCTTGAGCGCGATAATACCTTGCGCATCGGCTGTAGCTTGGCAACCAGCGATGCCCAATTGGGCGATAGCATTGCAGTCAATGGCGTTTGTTTAACCGTAACGGCGTTTGAAGCCGATTGGTTTGAGGTTGGTTTAGCCCCAGAAACCTTGCGCCGCACCAATTTGGGCCAGCTCAAGGTTGGTAGTGCTGTCAATTTAGAGCGTGCTTTGGCCGCTGGGCGACGGATGGGCGGTCATTATGTGCAAGGTCACGTCGATGGCACTGGCGAAATTATCGCCATCGAGCCAGAGGGTGAATCCAAAGCAATTACGATTCGGGTTGCACCAAGCTTGATGCGCTATATTGTCGAAAAAGGCTTTATTGCAGTTGATGGCACGAGCTTGACGATTACCCGCACCACTGACGATAGTTTTGGCTTGGCGATTATTGCTCATACCCAAGCGTGGGCGATTATTGGCCAGCAGCAGGTTGGCGATACGGTCAATATCGAAGTCGATATTTTGGCCAAGTATGTTGAAAATATCGTGCGCTTTGATCGCAAAATGCTTGCAGAATAAGCGCCGTTTGCCTAGATGGAATAAATGAATGATGTACAACGATTATGCCCGTTACTATGATGACGGGCAGCTCCATTTTAGCGTCTTGATGTTTGATTATTTGCAGCGTGTGCTGGAATTGCACCCCGTGCCTGGCCGTTTGATGATCGATTTGGCGTGTGGCACGGGCACGTTGGCTTTGATGCATGCCGATTTGGGCTGGGATGTGTTGGGAATTGATGCCTCGCGCGAGATGCTGCGCGTTGCCCAACGCAAGGCTCGTGGCGATGTAACTCAGCAACGCTCAATTCGCTTTCGCCGCGCCGATATGCGCGATTGGCAGGTCAGTCAGCCAGTGCAATTAGTCACCTGTTTTTACGATAGCCTGAATTATTTGCTTGAAGCAAGCGATTTGAATGCCACCTTTGGCTGTGTGGCGGCAGCGCTGGAGCCTGGCGGACGCTGGATTTTCGACATCAACACGCCCTATTTTTTGGAGCATGTTTGGCAACCAGTCGAAATTGACGAGCGTGATGGCTATGTGCATATTATGCATTCGCAATTTGAGCCAGAACGCTGTATCTCGTGGTTGCAATTAACTGGTTTTGCCCAGCGCGATGATGGCTTGTTTGAGCGATTTAGCGAGCAGCATGCAGAACGTGGCTATAGCCAAGCCATATTAGAGCAGCTTTTACGGACAAACGGGTTTACAATAGAGGCCGTGTACGATTGTTTCGTGCTGACCGAACCAACCCCAATCAGCCATCGCTGGCTTTGGGTCTGTACCAAACAATGAGTGTTTGATTGTCGCATAAGGAGTGAAGCTATGCCGTTGGCAAGCATCGAAGAAGCACTGCAAGATTATGCAGCCGGAAAAATGGTGATCATCGTCGACGATGAAGATCGCGAAAACGAGGGCGATCTGGCATGTGCTGCCCAGTTTGTTACGCCACAGGCAATTAATTTTATGGCCAAAGAAGGTCGTGGGCTGATCTGCTTGGCCATCACTGGTCAGCGCCTCGACGAGTTGGAAATTCCTATGATGGTAACCTCGAATAATTCCAAGTTTGGTACGAATTTCACCGTTTCGATCGAAGCGGCGCAAGGTGTAACCACGGGTATTTCAGCCTATGATCGAGCGCATACCATCCAAACCGTGATTAATCCCAACTCCAAGCCAAGCGATATTTCGCGGCCTGGCCATGTGTTTCCGTTGCGTGCTGCCGAGGGCGGCGTATTGCGGCGGGTTGGCCAAACCGAAGCCTCGGTTGATTTGGCGCGCTTAGCAGGCTTATATCCAGCAGGTGTCATTTGCGAAATTATGAATGACGATGGCACGATGGCGCGCATGCCCGATCTCACCATCTTTGGCGCAAAGCATGATCTGAAAATTATTAGCGTCGAGCAATTGATTCGCTATCGCCGCGAACGCGAATTGTTGGTTACTCGCACCGCCGAGGCTCGCTTGCCAACTAAATATGGCGAATTTCAAATTATCTCCTACGAAAGCAAAATCGATACTCCCGACCAACAAGCCAAAGAAGCTGTAGCCTTGATTATGGGCGATATTTCGACCGACGAACCAGTGCTGGTGCGAGTTCACTCCGAATGTTTAACTGGCGATGCTTTTGGCTCGTTGCGCTGCGATTGTGGCCCGCAACTGGAAAAAGCCATGCAACGAATTGCCCAAGAAGGCCGTGGTGTGTTGCTCTATTTGCGCCAAGAAGGCCGTGGCATTGGCCTGACCAACAAAATTCGCGCCTATATGCTGCAAGATCAAGGCTTAGATACGATTGAAGCCAACGAACGCTTGGGCTTCCCTGCCGATTTGCGCGATTATGGCTTGGGCGCGCAAATGTTGGCCGATTTGGGCTTGCGCGATTTACGCTTGCTGACTAATAATCCCAAAAAGATCATCGGCTTTGAAGGCTATGGCTTGCACGTTGTCGAACAACTTTCCTTGGAAACCGACCCAAATAGCGAAAACCAAGCCTATTTGCGTACCAAACGCGAACGCATGGGCCATACCTTGTCGAATTTGAATTCAGCGAAATAAACTACAGCCAAGCCAAGCGCCGTTCGCGCATACTAACCCAGCGTGCTTGACCGATCACCAAATGGTCAAGCACGTCAATATCGAGCAATTGCCCAGCCTGAATCAATTGTTTGGTCACTAAAATATCGTCTGGCGAGGGCGTTGGGTCGCCGCTTGGATGATTATGCACTACAATAATTGCTGCCGCATTCAGGCGAATTGGCTCACGAAACACCTCGGCAATGCGCACGCTGGCGCTATTCAACGAGCCAATTGTCACGTTTTCGATTTTCAGCACATGGTTTTTGGTGTTGAGAATGACGACTCGCAGATGCTCCTTATCCAAATGGCTCATCTCCACTTGCAGCAAGCCCACCACATCAGCAGGCGAGGTGATTTGCAGCGGCTGATTAGGCGCTGCCAGCAGCAAACGTCGCCCAATTTCCAGCGCTGCCTTGATATGGGCTGCTTTGGCCTCGCCCATTCCACGTACTCGACATAAATCGCTGAACTCGATCTTTTGTAGGCCATGCCAACCGCCATGCTCGCGCAGCAACAGTTGGGCAAGCTGAAGCACATTCATGCCTTGCACGCCCACTCGCAGCAAAATCGCCAAAATCTCAGCATCAGACAATGCTTGTGGCCCGAAGTCGCGCAGGCGCTCACGTGGCTGTTCGCTGGATGGTAATTCCTTAATTGAGATAAAATAGTTGCTCATACAATCAAACTCGCACTAAAATGGTTGGTAGTGGAGAGCCACAACGGTGGCAAATTTGGCATGCTTCGGTGTGCATTTGGCAAAATTGCCCCAAAGGTGTTGATAATGAGCAATGATCCAACGGTTTTGGCGCGCCGAAACCATGAATTGACGATTTTGAATCAAGTTGCCGAGGCGCTCAACCGGAGCAATCAGCTTGATCAAGCTTTGCAAACCGTTTTGGAATTGGTGGCAGAGTTGCTTGGTTTGCACACTGGTTGGGTTTGGCTGCTGCGCGATGATCAAACGACCCATTATTTGGCGGCGGCTTATCATCTGCCTCCGGTTTTGTGTCACCCCCAAGCCTTGGAAGATGATTGTTATTGTTTGGAGCGTTTTCGTGATGATAATTTGGAACGCGCGGCCAATATCAGCGTGATTCGTTGTAGTCGTTTACGCCATGTGCCGCAAGGCACTGCTGAGGTACGCTTCCATTCGTCGATTCCCTTGATGGCCCATGGGCGCAAACTAGGGGTTTTTAATGTGGCTAGTCCCGATTGGTGCGAATTGAGCGCCGATGATTTGCGCTTGTTGCACACCGTCGGCGATTTGCTGAGCATGGCGATTGAGCGCACCCGTTTGTTTGAGCGCTCGCTGAGCTTGGGCGCGGTCGAGGAGCGCAACCGAATTGCCCGCGAAATCCACGATACCTTGGCCCAAGGCCTGACTGCGGTTTTGTTGCAACTCGAGACCGCCGATGCCCTGCTTGAGGTTGGCGCAACCGAGCGCGGTCGGGCCAAAATTCATCAAGCGCTGCAATGGACGCGCTATAATCTCGATGAGGCACGGCGTTCGGTGCTCGATCTGCGGGCCGCGCCCTTGGAAGGCCGGAGTTTGGTCGAAGCGTTGGCAACCTTGAACCACGAGCACGATCCATTTAGCTTTGAATTGCAAACAATTGGCGGCTTGCAACCATTGCCCTTACGAATTGAGGTTGGTTTGTTGCGAATTGTGCAAGAAGCCCTGAATAATGTGCGCCAGCACGCCCAAGCCAGCCAAGTGGTGGTCGAATATCATGCTACGCCAAGCCAGATTGAAATTTGCGTGCATGATAATGGCTGTGGTTTCGACCCAACCCTTGCCAAGCCCCAGCATTTTGGCTTGATTGGTATGAATGAACGCACCCGCTTGCTTGGCGGCAGCCTTGAAATCAAAAGCACCCTTGGCGCTGGTACCGAGGTTTGTATTACCGTGCCATTAGGGAGTTAAATCCATGATTCGAATGCTTGTTGTTGATGATCATCCGGTGGTGCGCGAGGGCTTGGTTGCTATTTTGAGCACCCAAGCCGATTTTGCGGTGATTGGCGAGGCTAGTGATGGCCGCCAAGCCTTGGCCTTGTGCCAGCAACTTCAGCCCGATTTGCTGCTGCTTGACCTTGAGTTGCCAGAATTAGATGGCGTTGCAGTGCTCGAACAGCTCGATTTAGCGGTATCTGAGCTACGTGTTTTAGTTTTTACCGCGTTTGATACTGATGAGCGGATTATTGGAGCAGTGCGGGCTGGCGCGCAGGGCTATTTGCTCAAAGGTGCGCCGCGCGACGAATTATTTGCCGCAATTCGTTTAATTCATGCTGGCGGCTCGACCTTGCACCCATTGATTGCCTCGAAATTGTTGCGCCAAGTGCAGCGCGATACAAACTTGGTCGAATTAACTCCGCGTGAGCATGAAGTTTTGCAACAATTAGCCCAAGGCTTTGCCAATAAACAGATTGCCTATACATTGAATATTACTGAACGCACGGTTAAGTTTCATCTTAACAGTATTTTTCAAAAGCTTGGCGCACATAATCGTACCGAAGCGGTATCGATTGCCTATGAACGCCAATTAATTTAGCTGGGTTGATATTTCTTATGACTCCAACTCGTTATCAAATTCCGGCCAACGAGCATGAATTTGAACAAGATATTAAACACTCGCGCTTTATTGCGACGGTGGTGCATGCACCAACATTGCTTGATGCTAAGCAAGCAATTGCCACAATTGCAGCGCGTTATCCCGATGCAAACCACAATTGTTGGGCGTTTCAGATTGGGCTTGGCCCGCACGCTGAAATTGGCTCATCTGATGATGGTGAACCTGCTGGCACAGCTGGCCGCCCGATGTTGCAAGTATTGCAGGGCAGTGGCATTGGCGATATTGCAGCAGTCGTAACCCGTTATTTTGGCGGCATCAAACTAGGCACTGGTGGCTTGGTGCGGGCTTATAGCGGAACCTTACAAAAAGCGCTTAACGATTTACCAACCAAAGAACAAGTTATTCGCCGCACTGGGATGGTCACAATTAATTACAATCAATATGAAGTATTACGCCGTTTGCTCAATACATTTGATCCGGTGATTGAAAGTGAAGATTTTGCCAGCGATATTACCTTGATGCTGGCATTGCCTCAAGATCGCTGGCAAGAATGTGCAGATGCTATTCGTGAATTAACCTATGCTGAAAGTGAATTAATTGCGCTTGATGATTAAATAATCGGCGTTGTGTGATCCATTTCAAAGTGGATATTTTGAAATTCGCCTTGATCTGGCCGATCGTCGTAGATTTCGCTGGTTGGCAGTGAGCGCCAAAAATGCTCGGCTCCAGCAATTGCTGGGTTGGTATGCAGATAAATTGTGCGATATGTGCCTTCATTGAGAATCCAATCGCGGGTTAAGCTGACCAAGCGGCGTGCTAAGCCTGATCGGCGATGAGCTGAAGCGACATAAACCCGCACTAATTGGGCGGTTTCGGCGGTGCTATAGCGTTCAACCAGCCATTCCGGTTTGTACGGCGCTTTGGGGCCGCTAGTGCGCACTGCGCAGGTGCCGACAACCTCGCCAGTTGCCTTAACGACCGCCACAAACAGCACTTGGCGCGGATTTTCCTGATAAGCTCGAGCTAAATCATCAACGTCAGCATGCCATTTGGCAACGTAGCCAATGCCAAAATCGTGCTCAAAGGTGCGTAACATCAGCTGACGCGCTCCCGCTAAATCAGCGGTCGTTGCTTCGCGCAGCGTATAGATTCCATGATCAAGGCTCATGCCAGTACCTCATACGGTTAAATTACTGATATATTATATCAATAAATGAAAACTAATTTGCCAAAAAATCTAATATGCGCTATAATCTTGCTCGTTGCGCCGAGGTGGCGGAATGGCAGACGCTGAGGTCTTAAACATCTCTCCTCGCAAGGGGGTGCGGGTTCGACTCCCGCCCTCGGCACCAACCACAGGCTTGTTGATCGCACAGATCAGCGAGCCTGCTGTTATTTAATCAATTAAAAAAGCCAGCTTTTGGTATACTAACAACGACGTTTTTTAGCTGAGGAACTGCTATGCGCCGTTGGATTTGGCTCTTACTACTTGCTGGTTTATTGCCTCGCGCCGCCGCTGCCCATAATTTATGCTTCGTCGAAGTTAACAACCCCTATTGTTTGGAAGAACCGTTCAGCGATTATTGGGATGATAACGGTGGCTTGCCAGTTTTTGGCTACCCAATTACCTTTGCAAAAGCCGAACCCAACCCAGATACAGGGATGAGTTATTATACCCAATGGCTCGAACGCAATCGCTTTGAAGTGCACCCAGAAAATGCGGGCACGGCCTACGAAGTGCTCTTGGGCTTGTTGGGCAAAGAGCGTTTGCAGCAGCTTGGACGTGAGGTTGCAGCCCGTGAAACCGGCCCAGTTGAAGGGTGTTTGTGGTTTGAAGAAACTGGCCATAACGTCTGCGATCAAAGCAATGGGCTTGGTTTCAAAAGCTATTGGCAATCGCATGGCTTGAAGATTGATGGTTTGGATAATTACGCCCGTTCCTTGCAACTGTTTGGTTTGCCCTTGACTGGGGTGAATCTTGAAACCAACGCCAATGGCGATACGGTGCAAACGCAATGGTTTGAGCGCGCGCGGCTCGAATGGCATCCGAATAATCCTGACGAATTTAAAGTTTTGTTGGGCTTGTTGGGCAAAGAAGTTTTGGACAACAGAGGCGTAATTCAGCCGCCTCTAGTAACGCCAACGCCTGCGCCGATTGTTACCCCAACGCCTGCACCACCGCCACCATCGTTTAACAATTGCCAAGCCGACCCAACCGTGGCCAGCAATTATCCAGTGAAAATTGTCAGCGTCAATAAAAAGACTGAAACGGTGGTGCTGCAAAATGTAAGCAATGCTCCAGTGGCGATTGATGGCTGGCGAATTTGCAGCATTCGTGGCAACCAAGTGCATGCAACATTGAGTGGTAGCCTTGCTGCTGGCGAAACCCGCACGATTAATTCCACCGCATCAGGCCCCATTTGGAATAATAACGACCCTGATGATGCTTCGTTGTACGATGCAGAAGGCCGTTTGATTTCGTTTTTGGCCAATTAGGTTAAACATCAAGCGGCGCGAGCAATTAGCTCGCGCCGCTTAAATATCTTCTAGCCCATGCCTACCACAAACGCGATTGCTTGATCGCCGCTATGCGAAAGGCTGACTGACCAATGGCGAATGCCTAGTTCTTCGGAGCGTTGATGGGCTGCACCGTGGAGCCGCAACATTGGCTTGCCTTGGGGATCGTTGGCCACTTCAATCTCGCGCCATGCAACCGAACAAGCGGGGTGGCCGATGCCTTTTAGGCCAACGCCAAGGGCTTTGGCGGCAGCTTCCTTGGCTGCCCAGCGCGCCGCGAGCGATTGAGCACTGTCGCGACAACGCAACCATTCTGCTTCGGTCCACACGCGGCGGGCAAAACGCTGGCCCCAACGCGAAACTGCCTGATTAATCCGATCGATCTCAATTAAATCAACACCTGTTACCAACATACGCTTTTTACATCCTTGCTACCACGAACATGGTGGTTGCTTGTATTGTAGGCTGATTTATTAAAATGGCCAAATTAATAATTAAATTCGTGGCAATGTCACGCCGGTTTGGCCTTGATACTTGCCCGAACGATCATCATAGGCCACTTCTGGCAACTCGTCGCCCTCGAAAAATAGCACTTGGGCGATGCCTTCGTTGGCGTAAATTTTGGCTGGCAATGGCGTGGTATTGCTAATTTCGATCGTCACGTAGCCTTCCCAGCCTGGCTCGAAGGGCGTTACATTCGCGATCAAACCACAGTTTGAAACAAAAACGCCTGCATCAAGCGCAAAATTGCCAGCTTCAGGCACCGATAAACAATAAACATCGTGCGTTCCAGCCAATTCCTTGATCGCCGTAATTTTGTGGTTGACTGGTTGAGTTGCGTGCTGCCCAACTGGTGCTTGACGATAATGCTGCTGGTTGGTTTGATTGCGCTGATCATTTAACGTTTGGATTGAATGAGAAATTGCTGGTTGGTGCGATTGGCGATACTCAGCATCCATTCGCATAATATTCCAAGGCTGGTTGTTGAGCCGATCATGGTCAATGTGATGGCGATGGGTATTAGCTTGCTCGGCATAGATATTATGGCGAATATTCCACTCATCGGCTAAACGATGGGTTGGGAAATAATGGCCATTGATCAATTGATAAACCATTTCGTAGCCACGGAAAAGTTGGCGATATAAGGGCATCAAAGAATCGTTTGGCCGCAAATTGGCTGCTTGCACCATCGTGCCATCGCGCCGCATAAACTCATGATCAGGAGTGCATTGGATGGTCTGTCCATTATCAAGCGTGATTTCCAGCAAGCTATCGCGCCCGATGTAGCGTGGCTGTTCAAGCAGCGTTACAATAATTCGGCCATTTGGCCCAATGCTATAGCCCCAAAAGAGTTCACCTTGCTCTGAGCGTTTGGCCATTTCCGCCAAGGTTGGGTTTGTGCCATCAACCAGCGCAACCCGAGTATCGCCGCTAAAACAGCGTGCATACGTCGATTTGCCAACGCACACGCATAGCACATTGCGCGGAATGCGGAAGTATTCGATCGTGCGGCAGAGCACAAACGAGTTTGGTGGAATGATGCAGACATCGGCTTTAACATCAACGAATGAACGCGGATCGAAATTTTTGGGGTCGATCACCGCTGAATTGACGTTGGTGAAAATTTTAAACTCATTAGCGATCCGAATATCATAGCCATACGATGACAAGCCATATGAAACGACTCCGCCGCGCACTTGGCCATCGATAAATGGTTCGATCATGCCATGTTCTTGGGCCATGCGCTTAATCCAGCGATCAGCTTTGATTGACATACAAACTCCTTAAGGTGTCGCCGTTGGCGCATTTGGATCAAGGGTTGGGCTTGGTTCTGGCGTTGCTGTCGGCGTTGGGCTTGGGGTTGCCGTCGGCGTGAGCGTTGGGGTTAATGTTGGAGTTGCCGTTGGCGTTGGCGTGAGCGTTGGCGTGGCGGTTGGGTCGCTGAACATCGCCCGCACATTGGTTATGACGTTGCGGGTTTCTTCAGGGAAGAGCAGGGCAATTGCACCTGTACCTAAGCCACAGGTTAACAGCGCCACCAGACTCAAAACCAATGGCCACGAAATTCGGCGTTGATAGCGCACTGGCTGACCGCCCAAATTGCGTAGGGTTTCAACATCGCTATGGTGCAAGCGCCGAAACTCGGCCAAGGCCTGAGCTGGATCTTCGCTTAAAAATTGGGCATAGCGTTGCACAATTTCTTCGGCGGCGCTGCCACGCGGCAAGAGGGCATATTTTTCTTCTTCGATTGCCTGAATATAGTACATTTGGATTTTGGTATCCAAATTGGCTTGGACGAGCGAGATATTGCGCTGCTTGCGAGCTTGGCGCAGGCGCTGACCAAGCGGAATATTCAAGGCAGGCGCTTCGACCGCAACCACTGGTTCAGGCTCAGGGGTTTCGATTACAGGCTCGGCTGCCAGTTTGGGCGCACGGGTATCGGCGCGTTGCAAGGCTGGTGGCGGGGCTTGGCGCAAGCGAATCGCAATCCGCGCCAGCAATTCTTCGGTGCGATAGGGCTTGGTAATATAATCGGTCGCGCCAGCCCGCAAGCCACGAGCAATATCCTCGGCACTGCTGCGATGCGACATCACCATGACTCGCAAGCCCAAGCTTACCAGTTCATCAAGCAAGGCCCAGCCTTGTTCGCGGCCCAGCTCAAGATCGAGCAAAATCAGGTCGGGCTGTTGGGTGCGGGCAACTTCGCGGGCGCTGGTTTCAGTCCACTCGCGCATTACCCGATAACTAGCCATCTCTAAGGTGCGAGCGAGCGTGGCCGAAAACGCCCGATCTTCATCAAGCAACAAAATGAAGGTCAAAACCAAAATTCCTATCCACAAGCCAATGCCAAGGCATAGCCAGATTGAGCGAGAATAATGCAGCGATTATAGCACGTTAGATCGACTCGATCGTCAAGTTTTGGCGTTCGAGGGCGGCCATTAAGCCACTTTGTAAATCGGCGCGGGTGGCGATGCTATCTAAGCGAATGCCCAATTGCACAATCGTTTGGGCAATTTCGTTGCTAATGCCCACCACAATCGTTTCGGTGCCAAGCAACTTAAGCGCGTTGATGGCCTGCAAAATGTAGTTGGCCACGGCGGTATCAACCACTGGTACGCCCGTTAAATCTAAGATCACGGTGTCGGCGTTGTTGCGCGAGCTGGCTTGCAACAAAGCCGTGATAATTTGATCAGCTTGGACAGGATCGATGCCTCCAACCAATGGCAAGACCAAAATACCTGGCAAAATTGGCACGACCGGCACCGCCCGCGCAGCAATTTCGGCCTTGAGCAAGGAATCTTGCTGGCTCATCCGGGCAATTTCGTCGCGGCGGGCGCTAATTTGGGTTTCTAGCTCCATTGCTTCGCTGACATCGTGGAAATAGCCCACGACATATTCTGGTGGGTTAGCATCGCCCAATGGTTTGAGCGTAAAACGCGCAGCTAAGTGGCGATTGCTTGGCTGGCCTTGTGCATCGACAATCACATAATCTAAAGTTGGTAAAAGGACTTTCTCGCCAGCAAAGGCGCGTTTGATGTCGGCCTGAACCTCGGGATCGGCCAGCGAAGGATCATCAAATAAATTGTAATTGCCCTGAAGCTCCAACATTTCTGCTGGGCTGAGATTGAAAATGCGGCGCAACGCAGTGTTGGTGTATACAGCCTTGCCAGTGCTGTCGTAAATTGCTGAACCGATTGACATAACCGACCAAGCGCTACTGCGAATGAGTGTATTTAAGCTAGAAGCCATGGGTGCACCTCACGAACGAGCACGAATAACTTGGCCTTGCCGACGGAGCGCAGTTTGCAAGCCGCTTTGCAAATCGGCGCGGGTGGTAATATCTTCGAGCCGCAAGCCCAATTGAACGAGGGTTTGGGCAATTTCAGGGCTGATGCCAACGACAATTGTATCGGTGCCGAGCAATTTGAGGGCTTTGATTGCTTGCAGTAGATAATTAGCAACCGCGGTATCGACGACCGGAATTCCCGTTACATCGAGCAATAATGTGTCGGCGCTATGCTCCGAGGCAGCTTCCAGCAAACAATTCAACACATATTCGGCGCGGCGTGAATCGACCGCTCCAACTAGTGGCAGCACCAAAATGCCAGGCAACACCGGCACAACTGGAGCCGAACGGGCCTCGATTTCGGCGCGCATGGCTTCTTGTTGCTGCTCAGCCAGCTGAATTTCGTGCTTGCGCGTATCGAGTTCGCGGCGCATCATGACTTGCGCAGTAATATCGGTAAAGAACGCCACAATATACTCGCCAGTTTTTTCCTCGACGCGCAAGGGAGCCAGATTGAGCCGCGCCACGATATGCTTGCCAGATGGCCGCGCATGGACGTTCAGCAACTCATAATCGAGCTCGCTGATGCGCGATTTTTTGCCCTCGAAGGCAGAGGTGATGGCATTTTTGGTCAGCGGCGCTTGGAGCGAAGGGTCACGATGCAGATTATAATGTTGTTGCGCTTGGGTGGCTTCTTCGGGTAGATATTGCAATAACTCCATTCCCGCAAGGTTGAGTAATTCGGCGCGCCCGCTGCGGTGATAAATCAGCGAGGCAATCGGAGCGTGAATCCAGCCATGGCTCATTTGTTGAATAAGTGTTTCTGGCAACATATGCGACCCTCAATCACTGGCATTGTTTGTAAATTATAAGCGAGGTGGCAATGGATGAACAGCGGATGTGGTGGGAAGAATTGTTTCAAATTCACGAGTTTGCAACTTATGCTGATGTTGCCACAAGCTTGACCAATAATGAAGTTGATTTTTTGGAAACGGTGTTGAATTTAACTCCCGAGATGCGGATTTTGGATTTGGCCTGTGGCAATGGACGACATCTGTTGGGTTTGGCGCGGCGTGGCTATCACATTGATGGAGTTGAATTAGCTACGCCATTGGTTGCTCAGCTTAGCGCCCAAATTACTGCTGAGCAATTGCCCGCGCGGGTGATTGCTGGCGATATGCGCCAACTCGACGATTTGGGCATGTATGATGTGATCTTGATTATGAATAGCTCATTGGGCTTTTTCAGTGATCATGAACATCAACAACTGCTCAATGATCTGGCCGATCATCTCGTGCCTCAAGGGCGGTTGGTGCTGCAATGCATCAATCCCTATCAAATTAGCAGCTATATGCAGCACTATCGGCGCGGCTGGCATCAGGTTGGGCCTGGCTATGTGTTGCGTGAATCACACTTTAACCCCATCACTGGCACAATTGAAACAGCGTATCGTTATATTGAGCCAAATGGTGGCGAGGCTGTGCATCCAGGCGAGCGGATTCGGTTGTATACGTTTCCTGAGTGGCAGCAATATTTACAACGGGCTGGTTTGCGGGTGCAAGCGGTATTTGGCGATGCGATGCTGCCAATCGTCGCCTTCGATGAAGCGAGTCAATGGCAAATTTTGATGGCGATGAAGTGAAAGATGGGTATCGGTTAATGGGGGCTGGAGATCGGTATAAATAGGCTATAGGCTTTTGGCTATAGGCTATTAGTTCATTGGCTTGGCAACATGAGGCATTCCCTCACCCCCAGCCCCTCTCCCACTGAACGCGGGCGAGGGGAGCAATGACCACACGGTTCCCTCTCGCCTCGCGGGCGAGGGGAGCAGACCCTTTTTTACCACGCCTTGCGGCAGAACCATGCGGTTAAAGCCCCTCGCCCATCGGATGGGAGAGGGGTTGGGGTGAGGGGATCACGCCATGGTTAACGCAATGAACCAGATACCTAAGTCCTAACACCTGATCCCTCGTATACTCTGCGTTAAAGTCCCCTATGTTCTCTGCTCTGTTCTATGCTCTATGCTCTTAATCGCCGATCCCCAACTCCGTGAATTCGATTAAAATACCAACATTGAAGCATTCATTCTTCGCAGCAAAGGAGCAGCGATGATTGCCCTGATTGTTCATGGTGGGGCTTGGAACATGCCCGATGATCAAATTGATGCCCACAAACAGGGCTGTTTGGCGGCGCTTGATGCTGGTTGGGCGGTGTTGGCGCAAGGCGGCACTGCGCTTGATGCAGCTGAAGCTGCGATTCGGGTGCTCGAAGATGACCCAACATTTGATGCTGGGGTGGGTTCGTTTCTGAATGCGATTGGCGAAGTTGAATTGGATGCAGGGATTATGGATGGCGCGAGTATGCGGGCTGGCTCGGTTGCCGCAGTCCAACGTGTGCGCCATCCGATTAGCGTTGCGCGCCAAGTGCTCGAAAGCGATTATGTGTTGATTGTTGGTAATGGCGCTGAACAATTTGCGATTGAGCATGGCGCTGAGTTGTGCGATCCTGCTGAGTTGGTGGTGGAGCGCGAACGCCAACGTTGGCAAGAGCAGCAATCAAACCCCAACTACAAAGGCCGCGATGCCTTTCATTCGGCCCACGATACGGTTGGCGCGGTGGCGCTTGATAGTTTTGGCACGATTGCGGCAGCAACCTCAACCGGCGGCATTCCCAACAAATTGCCTGGGCGGGTCGGCGATTCGCCGTTGGTTGGCAGTGGCTTGTATGCAGATAATGAAACTGGCGGTTGCTCGACCACAGGCTGGGGCGAATCGATTATGAAGGTTTGTTTGGCCAAAAGTGTCGCCGATCAGTTGCGCACTGCTTCGCCTCACGAAGCGGCCAAAGCCAACATTGCCTTTTTGGAGCGGCGGGTGCAAGGTTTGGCTGGGTGTATTGTGTTGAATGCCCAAGGCGAATTTGGTTGGGCGCATAATACGCCACGCATGGCCTTTGCCTATCGGCGCGGCGACGAGCCAGCGGTTGCAGCGGTGCATGCCGACGAGCCGTTTTTGAACGATTAATGAGCAATAGGCTGGTTGTTAATCGCAACAGACAACCAGCCTATCAGCATTATTCAACCTTGCCCGTCACCCATTCTTCGAGCCATGGCTGATATTTAACTGGATTGAACTCGACAAAACGATACTCAGCAAAGTTGGCAATCTGATATGGATCGTTGGCGAAGAAAGCCTGAATTGCCTCAAGCGAGGCTGCACGGGCGATGACAATGCCGCCGATGCGCGGATTTTGTGGGCCTGAACTTAGCAACAAGCCTTGATCGTAGCCTGCTTGCAAGAATGCTCGATGCTCAGCCAATTTGGTTTCGATTTGCTCTAGCGGCACGGTATAGGTAATTTCCAACATAAAATGCGCCATGATCTTGCTCCTAAAAAGCCGACAACCACCACAGTATACTACTCTGGTGGTTGGCTTGGTTTTGGCTTGAAAATTAGGCTTCGACGGTTTCGGTGCCGAGTTCAACCCCTGGCCGCAATTCTTTTTTGTAGCGGTCGAATTGGCGCACCGACTTCATCCCGACATCACCGTAGACCTTGGTTGCACCAGTCAGGCTTGAGGCATCAACGCCTAAGCCAACTCGCTCTTGGCCTCGGCTGGCAAATTCGTTGAAGGCATGGTAAAGCATCGCTTTGGCTAAGCCTTTGCGTCGCCATGGCCGACAAACGCCCAAGGTGCCAACCCAGCCCATTTTTGGATCTTCGGTAATGTGCTTCCAACATAGGGCCACAGCGGCAATTTGATCACCATCGCAGACCACAAAGAACAGCGCAGGATCGTAATTTGGATCGCGGCTGATCATTTCTTCCCAATATTTCAGCTCTTTTTCAAAGGGCGATTCGGTAAATCCCCAGTGGTCGCGGAACGAATCGCGCACCGCCGTGACGACCGCAGGCAATTCAGTTGCCGGATCGTAGGGCCGAATGATCAAGCCTTCGGGCAATTGCACTGGTTGTGGCGTGTAGTCAGCTAATTCAATCACCATGCGCCAAAAGTGACGCACAAGGCTATAGCCATGAGCTTGGAGGCTGTTGGCCAATTCGTGATTGGTGCTGAGCACGCCGTGATAGATGCTGACTGCGGCATCGCTTGGGGCTTTAGCAATATCTTGGCTGGTGCGTTGTTCCAACCAATCTAAAAGCTGGCTTTGAACTCCGCTTGCTGCATAATCGCTGTGTACTCGCGTCCAAACATAGGCATGTACAAATGGTTCGTGATTGAAAACCCCCGCTACGCCAATCAGGTTTTCGCCATCCCAAATGGTCAAGCTATCGGTTTCAATATTAAAGTCGGACTCTTGCCACTCGCTGGCTAACTCGACTTCAGTAATTTCAATGACATTCGCTTCTTCCATCGAACAACGGTTGATCAGCGCAACTGCTGCTGGAATATCAGCTAAGCGTGCAGGGCGCTGGGTATATTGGGCTACTGCTTGCATATGCTCCTCAAATGGTGGTGTAAGTAATTGCTGAGAGCAGTATCAGCGCATAGCCCAATCTATTGTAGCGGCATGAGGCTGATTATTAAGTCATCCTTTGGCCTGATTACAAGAATTAGCGCTGCGAGATTGGCAAAAACGTTCCATAACTATTAAATGCAGTGGCTGGCACGTTGAGGGTTGGATCATTCTTGGCAACCGAGATCCAAACGCCCGCTGCCACGTCGTTGCCAACGCTCATTTGGAGCACGCTTGGGGTGCAGCCTAATGGGTTGAGAAACTGCTCGGCGATATGCAATTGATTAGCTAAATCACTGCGATAGCTGATAATTTGGGTTGTACAGCCGCTGCTACTAAAGCTATCGGCCTGCCATGCTGCCAAATCGACGAGTTGGAACCGGCTGCTCGTAAGATTGTTTTCATGCTGATCAGGCGTATTCGTGAGATTAATCCCATCACTAGCTTGAACATCGTATTGCCAAACATCATAGACAAATGGATCGCTGAAGCTATTGTTGCTGCCTGCAAAATAGACAGTTGGCCGACCTGTGCCATCGCTGACGGTGCTAATTTCACTGATGCTCCATGGCTCGCGAATCGACGGCAAAACTAAATCGCTGGTCGTGTTATCCGTTGCGTTATGCATGCGGAGGCTATCGGTTGCGATTCCACGTGGTGAAGCGCCGTTCGGATGCTTGATATAAGTTATATATACCTTATCGCTCACACTCAGCTCGTACACAAACTGAATAATGTTTGATGCGCTGGTATAACTATCAACGGTGCGCACAGTTATAGCGCTGAGATCGCCATGGGCATAGCGAATTTCGTCGAGGGTTGGGTCGCCGCCAAAGTTACGTTGATTAACGATTGGCGAACGCTTGCCATAGACCACATGAATTTGATTGGCGCTATCGAGGCTGATTCGTGGTTGGGTCAGAATAATATTGGTGGCGACGCTTTCAATCACAACTGGTTGGCTTAAACTGGGCACGATTTGGCGATACACCAGCGCTTGCTTGGTTATTTGCTGTTCTTGAATGAGCATTGTGTACAGCACGCCGACGCGTGAGCCATCGTTATTGCGCACGGCGATTGGGCTGATCAAGCTATTGTTGATGCTTTCGCCTTGCAAACTGACTGGTTGGCTGACGGTTGCGCCATCGGCGCTAATGCTGACGACATAGGGGCGATAACTTGGCTCGCCTTGGTTCAAGCTGGTTTGGTTACTGAGGTAGGCCAAGTGGATTGTGCCGCTAATATCGCCGGTTAAACTGGTGTAACCAAGGGTGGCGGTCGAATTATCAGCGCTGATGGTGTGGCGTAACAATTCATTGGGGCCGCGCATTCGGCTATAAATCAGGTCGCAGCCATTGCCTGCTTGGCATTCGGCCCAAGCGTAATGACGCAGATCCATGCTATCAACATAGATTGCTGGGTAGTAAGCACCTGAGTCGGCATTTGGATTAATCGCGAGTTTGGTGGCTGGGGCGATATACTGCCCACAGCCCCACAGCGCTAGCAGCAAGCCAGCCAAAAGTGCACTTCGGCGAGTCCAGGTTTGTCGAGCCATTACGCTCCCCTTTGCTATGAATGATTATTACGAGCGATCATAGCACAACCTGCCAACGCCAAACAACCCGTAGGAATAATGAATCCTACGGGTTGTTGCTTGATGAGAGCCTAGAGACTTAGCGTCGCATGCCTGGGAAAGTTGCGCCGAAGATTGATGGAGGCAATTTGAAGCCTTTGGCTTCGAGGACTGGCGTAAAGCGGGGGCGCGTGCCGGTTGGCCGCAAAACACCCAACACTTTGCCATCGGGGGCAGTGCCTTGATCTTCGAAGATGAAGATGTCTTGCAACACCACCTGACCGCTTTCCATGCCTTGGACTTCGGTCACCGCTACAACTTTCCGCGAGCCGTCGCGCAAACGCGCTTGTTGCACAATTACGTGTACTGCCGAGGCAATTTGCTCGCGAATAACCGCGACTGGTAAATCCAAACCTGACATCAAGGCCAAGGTTTCCAAACGCCGAATTGCATCGCGTGGCGTGTTGGCGTGGACAGTCGACATTGAGCCGTCGTGGCCGGTGTTCATTGCTTGGAGCAAGTCGAGCGCCGCGCCGTCGCGAATTTCCCCGACCACAATCCGGTCGGGGCGCATCCGCAGCGAGTTCTTCACAAGGTCGCGGATGGTGACCAAGCCAGAGCCATCAATATCAGCAGGCTTGGATTCCAGCCGGATAACGTGGTCTTTGCCGAGTTGAAGTTCTGCTGAGTCTTCAATTGTACAAATGCGGTAGTGATCGGGGATGAAGTTTGAAAGCACGTTGAGCAAGGTTGTTTTACCCGAACCAGTACCACCAGAGACGATCAGGTTCATGGCGCTGACCACGCAGGCATTGAGGAAGTCGGCCATTTCCTTGGTCATTGAGCCATAGTTAATCAAGTCGCTGACTTGGAGCTTTTTCTTGGAGAATTTACGAATACTCAGCGACGAACCATCGATTGCACATGGCGGAATGATCGCATTAACCCGCGAGCCATCGGGCAAGCGCGCATCGACCATTGGCCATTTGCGGTCAACCCGCCGCCCAAGTGGCCGAATAATCCGGTCGATCACTTTGAGCACATGATCTTCCGAGGCGAAAATAACTGGTGAGAGAGTCAATTTACCCCGTTGTTCAACATACACCACGGTGGCGCTGTTGACCATAATTTCAGTGATGCTATCATCACGAATCAGTTGCTCAAGCGGGCCGAAGCCAAATAATTCATCAAGCACCATTTGATAAAGCAATTTCATGCCATCTTGATCTAAATTGGTGCTCGATTGGCGCACAAAAGTCGTAAAGCGCTCTTGAATTAGCCGCTCGGAATCTTCATTGCGTTGCAGCTGGGTTTGCGATCCAACCGAAGCCTGAATTTTATCGACAATCCAGAGTGAAAGCTCAAGCAATTTGCGATGCGCATCGCGATCAGCGAGCACCAAGAAGCCACTGGTATTGATTGTGCCAGCGCTGAGGCCCGAGCTTGAGCCAGCCAAGGCACTCAGATTGCCGCTTGGCATTGGAGCCGAGCTTGGGGCTGGTGGTGGTGGTGGGCTAAGCGGAGTCAACGATGATGAACGATATTCAGGCATTGATTGCTCGCCAGCCATGGGTTGAACTGGCGCTGGTGGCGCAGTTGGCTCTGGGCTTGTTGGCGTGCTTCCAAGACGTTTGAGAAGTGACATAGCTTGACCTCACTACATTTTGACAAAATAGGCTTCACAAGCCCGATCCAAAAGGTCTTTGTTCATTTGGGGCGGTTGACCACGATATTTGGCTTCATCAAGCACTTGATCAAGCAAATCGCGTGGGTGACAACAGCGCAATTCGCGGTTGACTTTGAAATAGTGTTCTTGAATCAAATAGCGCAGGCCATCGTCGCTATAGGGCACACCCTTGGATTTGCACACGATGCGGAAAATATCGCGATATTCGTTGGGCGTTGGGTTTGCAACCTCGATTTTATGCCGAATCCGCCGCAAGAAAGCATCATCAACCAAGCCCTTAGGGTCGAGGTTGGTCGAAAAGACGATCAACACATCGAAGGGAATTTCGATTTTTTTGCCAGTTTGCAAGGCCAAAAAGTCGATTTTCTTTTCGAGTGGCACAATCCAGCGGTTCAACAATTCTTCTGGCCGACAGCGTTGCCGCCCAAAGTCGTCGATCAGGAACAAGCCGCCGTTGGCTTTCATTTGGTAGGGTGCTTCATAGACTTTGGAAATTGGGTCGAAGATCAGTTCCAATTGTTCCAAAATCAATTCGCCACCGACCATCACTCGTGGGCGTTTGCAGTGCAACCAACGGCGATCGGGCGCTGGTGGCATGGTCGTCGCAACCGCCCCAAATGGTGCTGGTACATCATCGTGGCGCATTTCGGGCTTGGTCAAAATTGAGTGATTGAGCGGATCGTAGAGCTTGATCACTTGGCCATCAATTTCGACTGCATAGGGCAGCATTACCGAGCCACCCATAATCCGCGAAATCCCTTCGGCGATGGTGGTTTTGCCATTGCCTGGCGGGCCATAGAGAAATAACGAGCGGGCTGAGTTGGCAGCAGGGCCAATTTTATCGAGCATTTCGTCGTTGACAACCAGATCTTTGAAGGCTTCACGAATCCGTTGTTGATTGATCGTCATGCCGCCAATTGACTGGCGATTGACCATCTCGATGTAGGCGGCAAGCGGAACTGGCGCAGCCCCAGCATATTGCGAGCGATCGAGCACTTCGTTAACTTTGCGCGAGCCTTGTAAGGTAATGACATATTGATAGGCGCGTTCGCCAAAGCCTTGCTCGGCCCCGACAATATCGACATATTCGCTCATTTTGAGAAACTGGAGCACTTTATCGATCACGTTGAGATAGGGCAAACAGGTTTGCTCTGAGATCCGTTGGGCGCTAATGGTGCCGTTGAAATAAATAACTTTTAGGACAAGATCGGCAATAAAACCCATCCCAAGACCGGTTTCGTCAATTGAAGTTGGTTCATTGGGAAATTGCGGCCCACTATCAACGGATGCCTGAGCAGTCGAAGCAAATTCACGTAAAGGAAACGCAGACATAATGTGATCTCCTGAGCTTCAACAAGTTAAGATCGGCGGGGATTGGCAGATCTCCCCTATCTGCGCACACCGAATGAACAATAATCAATATTATACTTGAGGCTGCAAGCACGGGCAACCTAGAGTTGTGGTACAATGCACGACGAGGCGTAGCGCGGGCTCAAGGTTTTCGAGCCCGAGGGAAGCGGGGAGAAGTTTACCCGCAAATTCAACGCCGCTGTTGCAAACCCCGCCCAATTAATAAGCCCCCAACAATAGCAATTAAGCCAAAACTTGCGACCCAAATAATCGATCCAAGGCTTGCCCACGGCACGCTTAGGTTTGCTGCGCCAAAATCAACCAGGGCTAAACCTGCAATTACGCCCAAGCCTAGGACGACTTGACTGCCACCAAGGGTCAATAATTCATGGCGATTGCCACCGCCAGCAACGATCCACGCGCCGATTGCTCCGGTAATGAACAAAGCGCTATAAATTTGGGCATGAAACGCATCGATGTTCCATGGCCAAAACGCGGTTGCCCAAGCTGGCGCAACAATACAAGCAGCTCCATAGCCTGCCAAAACCACTGCTTCAATTAATAAGGTGCTGCGTAACCAGCCAAGCGCTTGGGGATAGACCGCTGGCCAAGCCCGATACTGCCACCAAAACCAGCCCAAAACCAAGGTCGGAATAATGTAGATAATGAACCAAAGCCAGACAATTGGCCGCGCAAAATCAAAATTATTGAGCCACGCCAATGATGCTCCGGTGACCACCGTTGTAAAGGTAACTGCTTGCGGGATGGTCAAGCGCGCCACCGACCAATCGTTGATAACAAGCGTCCAGACCACCGCCACCATTTCGGCAGCATAGACCGCGCCTAAAAAGCGGGTCGCAAATGGGCGCAAGGCCCACGGCCAACGCGGCCCCACCAAACTCGGGGCCAGCAACAACGAAACGCCAGCGATCAACACCAGCGCAACAACTACAAACATAATTCGAACCCATGGCGATAATTGAGGTTTTACGGTAGCCATCGCACTGCTCCTGTTGGCAAAACTGCCGTCAGTCTAGCATGCTGTGCTTGGCTCTGACAATGATTGCTTGCTGATTTGAGGCGAGGGAAACGGAACCGCGAAGAGCACGAAGGACGCGAAGGTTTGATCCACGAAGCGCACGAAGCGCACGACGGGGGTATAGAATCATAATAACAGTCCATTAAGTAAATATTTGGGGGTGCAGGGGGCTGAAAACCCCCTGCGTCTCCCGCTGGCGGGACGGAAGGGTGGAAAACCTACATCAAACCACCCAGCCTAGTTTTTAATTCAAGCATTAAGCATTGCTCCATTGCTCATCAACCAAGCGCCAAATTGCCTGCGGATTGGCATTTTGCAGAATGCTGGGCAAGCGTGATTCGCGCACATTATCGTAGCAGTGCAGCGCCGCAAAGCGCCGAATTGTCGCCGGAAAACCAACTGCCGTCCAGCCTGCATGGCCAGTAGCCGGATATGGCCCACCATGGTTCATGGCCGAACTGACCGCCACGCCGGTTGGCATTTTATCGTTGAGCAACCGCCCGACCTTGGCTCGCAAGCGCTCGGCTACCACCTGATAAAACGCTTCATCTGTGCCATCGCTGCTGCTGTAGATGCTGCCCGTCAAATTGCCTTCAAGGCAATCGAGCACTTGCAACACCTCGGCTTGATCAGCACACTCCACAATCAGGCTGACTGGGCCAAATACTTCGTGGCTCAGCGCTTGAGGATTGGCGAGAAAACTATTGCCCGCGACATACAGCAAACTATTGGCATAGCGATAGCCCTCATCCAAGCCATGGCCGCCAACCAACACTTGCGCCCCAGCATCGTGCAATGCGCTGATGCCCTCTTCGATGCCTGCCAAAACGCCTTGATTAAGCAGCGTCAGGCTGGGATATTGGCTGAAATGGGTTTTGGTGGCTTCAATAAACGTGCTGCTGGCTGCCGAATGTTCTAAAATCAACAAGCCTGGATTGGTGCAAAATTGGCCAGCACCCAAAGTACACGAGCCAGCAAATTCAGCGGCTAGCGCTTCGGCACGCTCAGTCACTGCTCCCGCCAGCATGACGACTGGGTTGATGCTCGACATTTCAAGGTAAATCGCTTTGCCCGCTTGATCGGCGGCAGCTTTGAGCGCCAAGCCTGCACGCCGCGAGCCAGTAAAGCCAATCGCGCCAGTTAATGGATGACTGACCAGCGCTAAGCCCAATTCGTCGGGCAAGCCATAGAGCAGTTGCACACTCGCAGCAGGCAAACCAGCGGCCAAAACCGCTTCATGCGCCAATTGGGCCAAGCGTTCAGTGGTAGCCGGATGGCTTGGGTGGCCCTTGGCAATCACGGCGTTGCCTGCTGCGATGGCCGAGGCAAAATCGCTGCCAGCAATCGCGTTGTAGGCAAACGGAAAATTATTCGGCCCAAAAATGGCAACTGGCGCTGCCAAACTGCCATACAACGAGCGAATATTGGCTTTTGTGTCGATCGTTGCTAATTCCCACGTGTGGTTGCGCACAGCATTAGCAGCTTGACGTAATTGATTGACCGTGCGCGGCAATTCAACACTATTCAAGCGCGGCTCGATTGGCAAGCCTGTTTCGCTATGGGCTAGCTCGCTTAATTGTTGGCGGTTGGCTTCAATTAAGTCTGCATAGCGTTCGAGAAATGTGGCTCGTTGTTCGGCGTTGCTTTGCGCCAACTCGCGTGAGGCTGCAACTCCAGCATTCAAGGCTAATTCTAAATCACCGCGCCCAGAAATTGGATATTCGGTGGCGATGGTTTGGGCAGTTGTCGGGTTGGTTGCCTGAAAGCTGCCAACATAATCGCCAAGCTGCCATTCGCCGTTGATCAAAATAGGTTTCATGGCCATAACTCCTGCCGTCGCGCGAGTGCTTGTTCAATCACTGCAACTGCTGCTTCACGCTCGGCTCCAGCTAATTCAAGCCGTGGTGCGCGCACGGTTTCGCTGCCCATGCCAACCATAGCCTGAGTTAGTTTAATCAATTGGACAAATTTTGGCACGGTATCGAGCCGCAGCAATGGCAAGAACCAAGCGTAAATCGCCGCTAAACGTTCGCGATCGCCATGGCCTGCGCTAACGGCCTGTGCCAATTCAAACAACTCAACTGATTCATTGGGAAAGGCATTAACCAAGCCAGCAATCCAGCCTACCGCGCCAGCTGCAATGCCTTCAACAATCGCATCGTCAACCCCAACCAGAATTTCGAGGCGTTGCCCAAGCTCAGCCCGAATTGCCGTGACCCGCCGCACATCGGTGCTCGATTCCTTGACTGCTTGCACATTTGGGTGGCGCTCGGCTAATTCGCCGATTTGGCTGGGTACAAAATCGGTGCGATAGGCCACCGGATTATTGTAGATCATCACTGGTAGCTCGGTGGCACTAATGACGGCGCTCATATGGGCTTGCATTTCGCGCCAATCGGTTGAATAGAGATACGGCGGCAGCACCATCAAGCCTGAGCAGCCTTCGGCTTCGGCAATTTGGGCCAGCTGGCAAGCCTCAGCGGTCGAAAGCGCTGCAATCCCTGGAATAACCGGATTCTTGCCAGCAACCTTGACGCAGGTTTGCAGAATTGCCTGTTTTTCAGCAGCGCTCAGGGTTGCGCCCTCGCCCAGCGAGCCAAGCGGCACGATCCCCACACAGCCAGCATCCAACATCCAACGGCAGTGCTCGGCCAAAAAGCCATGATCAACGCTGCCATCGTGATTAAAACGGGTGGTAATTGCCGGAATAACTCCATGCCACATGCTCATACTGACTCCATTACTAAATTGGCGACGCTGACCGGATGAATCGGAAAGCGTACACTATCTTGACCCCAACCGAATAAATATTGAGTTGCGCCGCTGCAAACTCGGCCTTGGCACATGCCCATTCCGCAGCGAGTTTGGAGTTTGGCGCTACGCCACGATGGCTGAGTTTGCAATTGCTCAAACGTCACATCTTCGCAACGGCAAACCAGCGTATTGGCCTGCGCAAGTTGGCGTAATTCTGGCCGTAAAGCGAAACTTGTTGCTAATTGTTGGCTAAATTGGCGGGCTTGGGCTTGCTTGTGGGCCAATTGACTGGCCGCCTGATAATTGCCAGTTGCCGCAAAGCCAGCAATTTGGCCTTCGACGATTGCTTTATCTTCGCCGCCGATGCCAGTTAATTCGCCAGCAGCGTAGATCTGATTGACGCTGGTTTGTTGGCTGCGATCAACCAGCACAAAACTGTGCTCAAGTTTGCACCCAAGCTGTTGGGCTAGCTCAGTGTTGGCAATTAAGCCCCAGCCGCAGGCCAAATAATCGCATTCGATGATGTGATGATTGCTTAACCGCACCCGTTGCAGCGTGCCCTCGCCCTCAGCTGCCACGACCCATGTATTTGGATAAAACGGCGTATTGCGTAAGCTGACTAGGCTTTGGGCTGCTTGCCCAATTTTGCTTGGATAGCCAGCCAAGCTCCGACCAAACCGCAGCAATTGACCTAATGGCGCTTGCTCAACCACGGCTTTAACGATTGCACCACGCTGTTTTAGCTGGCTGGCGACCGCAACCAGCAACGGGCCGCTGCCTGCAACGACGACGTTTTTGCCAGCAATCGGCAAACCACCTTTGACCAAGGCCTGCAAGCCGCCAACTCCCAGCACTTTGGGCAGAGTCCAGCCAGGAAACGGCAAGAACAATTCGCGGGCACCGTTGGCCAAAATCACGCGATCAAACGCGAGTTGTTGCGGGCCGTTCGGCGTTGCCAAAAACAAGTGATCGTCATTTGCGCCAATTACATGAGTTTTGCTGAGATAACGCAGTGTGGTCTGCTGAGCAAACAAATGTTGATAACGCTTCGGCGCAGCGTGTGCTCCACGCCAAATCTGGCCACCAGCCTGATCATATTGATCGATCAGGGTGACATTGGCCTTGCTTTGGCTTGCGCTCCACGCGGCGGCCAAGCCTGCTGGCCCAGCTCCCACAATCACCAAATTAAGGCTCACACTGCACCTCCATGCCCTCGGAGCATTGCTGCAAACAAGCTAGTTGATGAGCTTGCTGGTTGATTGTTACGCGGCACTCGCCACAACTGCCCATGCCACAGACGGCCATGCGTGGCTCGCCGCTAACTGAGCGCCGATTGACGATGGCGTTGGCCATCAGCACGGCGGCTAGATTGCTGTGCTCAGCAACCTGATAGTGTGTGTCATTGATTGAAATGTGAATTTGTTTCATCGTTGCTCCTGCTGCAAGCCGCGTGGCAGGTAGGGTTGAAGATCGAGCGCTGCTGGGCGTTGTAGCATTTGGTCGGCCAACAGGCGGGCGCTGCTCAAGGCGGTCGTAATTCCCAGGCCTTCGTGGCCAACATTGAGCCATAATCCTGCCTGCTCAGGATGCTGGCCAATCAGCGGCAAGCCATCTGGTGAAGCGGCGCGCACGCCAGTCCAGGTACGCAAGCAGCGCACATCGGCCAGCGCTGGCACATAGTCAATTGCTTTGCGCAACATCGTGCTTAACAACTGCTGATCGATTTGGCGATCAGTGCGATCAAACTGGCGCGATGAGCCAATCAGCAATTGGCCGTTGGGCCGTGGCTGAAGGTTGAAGGCCACTGAATCGCCGCTACTGGCATGGGCGTTTTTGATGTAGCTTAATTCGACCAGCTGATGCTTGATCAAGTTGGGATAGCGCTCGGTAATCACCAATTGGCCGCGTTTGGCACGAATTGGCAACTCTGGCAATAGCTCAATGCAACGCTGGCCATTGGCAATCACAATCGCATCGGCATGCAGTTGGCGGCCATCGCTCAGCTGTACAGCATTGGATTGAATGCTACTAACTTCGCCGTAGACCAGCGTGGCTGCATAGTTTTCTGCCAGTTGCCAAAGGTAAACCGCGCTTTTTGGCGGATAGACTACACTATCATTTGGTACTAACAAGCCACCGACTAAGCCCGCTCGCAGTGCAGGTTCGTGGCCATAGAGTGCTGCTGCATCCAAGATTTCGCAAGGAATTTGGTGCTGACGATAGACAGCTGCTTTTTCAGCAACCAATTGCCATTCTTCAGCATCGGTGGCAACCCACAACGTGCCACATTCATGATATTCGTGGCGCTGTGGGTGTGCAGCGGTAAGCGCTTGCCAGAGTTTCTGACCATACAAGGTGAGCTTTAATTGCGCTTCGTCCTCATCCATCACCACAATATGGCCCATGCCCGCCGCCGTTGCGCCGCTACCAAGGCAATCGCGCTCGATCAGCGTAACCTTGATGCCAGCCTGCGCCAATTCCAGCGCCACGGCACAGCCCACAATTCCGCCGCCAACGATAATCGCGCTGCTCATTGAATCCCCCAGCGAAACGGATCAGCCTCGTGCAAAATGAGCTGGCCTTCGAGCGTAACATAGGCCGAACCAGTAATTTTGGGGATAATTGCCTCTCCAGCGTGGCGATATTCAGCCTCGAAGCGGCTGCCGATGATGCTTTCTTGCACCCAGACTGTATTTGGCGCAAGCTTGCCATCGGCGGCGAGGCAGGCCAATTTGGCGCTCGTGCCCGTGCCACAGGGCGAACGATCGTAGGCCTTGCCCGGGCAGAGCACAAAACTGCGGCTATTGGCTCCCTCAGTGCCAGCCCCAAATAATTCAATATGATCGATTAGGCCATTGTTTGCGCCAGTAATCTTGGCTGCTTCGAGGGCTTGGCGAATCTGCCAACTAAAATTGGTGAGTTGCTCAACATTGGCCAAACTGAGATCTTGACCATGGTCGTTGACCAAGAAAAACCAATTGCCGCCCCAGGCAATATCGCCATGAATCCGGCCATGATTCGGTAGATCGAGTGCAACATTGGCTTGATAGCGGTAACTTGGCACGTTTTCGATTGTTGCTTGGCCGTCGGCGTGCAAAGTTGCGCTGACAATCCCGACTGGTGTTTCAATCAGGTGCTCGCCAACCCCAATTTTGCCGAGGTGGGCGAGGGTTGCAACCAAGCCGATGGTGCCATGGCCGCACATGCCCAAATAACCAACATTATTAAAGAAGATCACGCCAGTGCAACAGCGTTGGTCGCTTGGTGGACATAAAATTGCGCCCACCAACACATCGGAGCCGCGAGGTTCGTTGACCACCGCCGAGCGTAGCCAATCGTAGTTTTGGGCTAGCACATCACGTTGTTGGGCAACGCTGCCGCCGCCAAGCTCAGGGCCGCCAGCAATCACGATGCGAGTTGGTTCGCCAGCGGTATGCGAATCGACAATGGTAATGCGCATTATGCCTCCTTTTGGAATTGGGGAGTGGTTCGCAACCTTATCTTCATCTCTTGAGTATTGGGGTTCAGAAATTCTTTCAAGGGTAGGATCACCACCCTTCCGTCCCGCCTCAAGGCGGGAGACGCAGGGGTTTTCAGCCCCTGCACCCCAAATATTTAGGTGCTGGAATGTTGCGTTTGATTCTGTGACCCCAAACTTTGCGTTTCGTGCGCTTCGCGGTTTCGCACGAGGGGTCGGGGAGCACGGGCTAGGGATCGGTATTCCGTGCTGTGCCAACCGTCTGTTGCCAACCTCGATGATTTTCCGAGAGCCTAAAGCCAAAAGCCTTATCTCCTTCGTGCTCTTTGTGTCCTTCGTGGATCAAACCTTCGCGTCCTTCGCGGTTCTGCTTTGCTGACCCCTGACCCCTAGCTCCTGACCCCTGTTTACAATAGCGGGTTTATGGCGATTTGTCTTGTACAATTAGGCTATGCAGCATGCGGATTTTTGCACAATTGAGTATCCAGATGTGGCGCAACTTGTGCCCTTGTTTGATCTATTGCCCGATGTGGTGTTTTTCTGCAAGGATCGAGCGGGGCGCTATAGTGTGGTCAATGAAACCCTGCGTTTACGCTGTGGTTGTCGCAGTAAGCAGGAGTTGATTGGGCGTTTGCCCGAAGATCTATTTCCGTTGGAGTTGGGGACGAGTTATGCCAGCCAAGATCAGCAGGTTATTCGCTCTGGCTACGCCTTGAATCATCGCTTAGAGGTGCATATTTACCCAAATTTGCAGATAGGCTGGTGTGTGACCCACAAATGCCCGTTGCGCGATCGCAATGGCAACATTGTGGGCTTAATTGGGATTTCGCGCGATCTGCGTAGCCCAAATCGCAACGCCCCAACTTGGCGGCGGGTGGCTAGCTCAATTGATTATTTAAACGAACATTTTGCTGAAATAATATCAATTCAGCAATTAGCAACGCTTGCCCAACTATCATTGAGCCAATACGAACGGGCGATTCAACAGATTTTTGAATTAACCCCCAAGCAACTGCTGATTAAAACCCGCATTGATGCCAGTATTCAGCTGCTGGCGGGCGCTGATTCGATTGCCGTGATTGGCTTGGCCTGTGGCTATGCTGATCATAGCGCGTTTTCGCGTCAATTTCGCTTAATTACGGGCCTAACGCCGCGCCAATATCGCCAGCTGCTAGGCCGTAACGCTTGAGTTGTAATAATTCAACATTTTGACGCATGCCAAAAGCTCATTGATTGGCAATTGTTGCTCATCGTTTTGCGGCACAAAGCGAAAAACTGCGGTGATTGAGCGTGGTGGCAAAACCAAAATGCCACCTTGCAATTCGAGTTGTTCGCTGGCGAAGCTATAGCTGCGAAACACATCGCCGTTAGGGTCGCTGAGCACAGGATAGATTGGCTGGAAGTGCTGAATAAATGCGTTTAAATGAGCGGGATTGGTTTTGGTCAAAATGACTGGTTGGGCTTGTAACTGACGGAATTGCGCCTGTTGGGCTTCGAGCGTGCGCAGCATTTGTTGCGAGCTGGCATCGACCGAATGACTAACGAAGATTGCCACAATCGGTTGCTGCTGATTTAATTTATGCCACATCGTTGACCGATAATCATGGGTAAACAACGTCAGATCACTCATTGGAAACTATGACCTCAGTACTAATCAATCGCCTGATTACTTTACGTGCTCAACCTTACGAATAAACTTGCGGTACTGATTTCATGCACATTTGAGCAATTTTGGATAATTGCGATTCTGCCTGTCCATTTTGGGGCGAGCTGTTCGTCATTAATTGCAGACAGCATGCTACGGCCGGGGCAAGCAGCCTATGATTATTCCTTATGTGCACACAACCGAACGAGAGACGGCAGTGACCCAAGTCATAAGCCAATGGTTTGATGACTATCACGATGCAACGTTTCGCTATCTGACGCGAATTGTGGGGCAACCTGAGCAGGCAGCCGATTTGGTGCAAGAAACCTTCCTCCGCGCTATGAAGGTGCTTGATCCAGCGGTTTTGCCAGCGATTCCCCAAGCATGGCTTTTCCGAATTGCCAGCAACCTCGCCGTAGATCACCTTCGGCGCCAGCGGCGTTGGAGTTGGTTTATGCGCAGCTGGCAACCAGAAGCCAATAATTTCGCCCAGAATGTTGAAATTAATCAAACCATTCGTGGTTGCTTAGCCAAACTCAAACCCCAAGATGCAGAAGTGCTCTTGATGGTCCATTACGCTGGCTGTAGTCCAGCAGAAGTCGCTAAATTAAACGGTGAAGAATTAGGTGCAGTCCGCAAACGATTATCACGGGCCCGTGATCGTTTTCGGAGTTTATATGAGGAGGAACGTGGCCATGAAGTGTCATGATCTTCAGCCGCTCCTCAGCGATTGGCAACACCTGACTGAGGATGAGTGGCAAGTAGTGAATCAGCACGTTGCTGCATGTGCAGCTTGTCGCCAAGCACTTCGTCAGCAACAAACAACCAGCCAGTTGTTAGAACAGTTGCCAACCAGCACGCTCCACCTTACGACCGAACAGGTGCGGACGATCCGTGCCAAGCTTGGAGTAACGACAATGATTCGAACCAAAACGATAATGATGTGGTCTTTTGCAGTGGGCCTGATGTTTTTGATTGCTGGCGGAGTTTGGGCAGTCAAACCAGTTGAGACTGGCAAAAATGTTGAAGTAGCTTCAGTTGTGACGCGCACTGCGCGGCCAACCCAAGTTGCGACAGCTCGGCCAACCTGTGTGCCAAGCACAACCAAGCCGTGTAATCCGAGTGTTCCAACTAGCGTGCCAACCCAAGTTGCGACAGCGCTGCCAACCTGTGTTCCAGGTTCAACTACCTGTAATCCAAGTATGACGGCTACGCCATTGCCAACCTGTGTGCCAAGCACGACGCGGCCATGTGACCCAATCGAACCAACTGCGTTGCCACCAACTTGGCCAACGCTTGTGCCAACCAGCACGCCAACGCCAGCTTGTGTACCAAGCACGACCAATCCATGTAATCCAACTGTGCCAACAACTGTGCCAACCCAAGGCCCACCAACCGCAACTCCAGCGGGCCAAGAGCCAACGGTTGTGCCACCAACCGCAACTCCAGCGGGCCAAGAGCCAACGGTTGTGCCGCCAGATCCAACTGCGGTTCCAACGAGCGAGCCACAGTATCCAACCAATACGCCATTGCCATGTAATGGTGCTGTTTGCCCAACGATTGTTCCACCAGCAACCAGCACGCCAGCACCATGTAATGGTGCTGTTTGCCCAACGATTGTTCCACCAGCAACCAGCACGCCAGCACCATGTGGCAGCACGGTCTGTCCAACCGAGGTACCAACGGAAGAACCAACGGCATTGCCACCAGTAACCAGCACGCCATTGCCATGTGGTAGCACGATTTGCCCAACGGTTGTTCCGCCAGTAACCAGCACGCCAGCGGCTTGTACAACCTGCCCAACCGAAGTGCCAACGGCATTGCCACCAGCTACGGCAACGGTGGTTCCAACCAGCCCGCCGCATAACCCAGCCGATCCAACGCCAGTGCCAACCAGCACGGTGCGGCCAACGGCAGCGCCACCAACTGGCCCAACGCCACCACCAACCGCCCTTCCTCACTAACTTAACTTAGAACTATACTAGTTAAACGAAACCCACGCCTGCAAAATAGCTTGCAGGCGTGGGTTTTTGGGTCTAAAAAACCGCCACGTTCATGCACTGGCCTAGAGTGCATGGCGCGGCGGCTTGAACAATGGCGAGCTTAGTTGGCGCGCCAGAGCGCTGGAACGTTGCTTGGCTCCCAGCCTGGCAACGAGGTATGCGGTTGCAGACAGGTATAAATGATGCCGTTATAGCTTACTTTTGCCCCAGCTGCATAGCTTACATTAGCTGCCCATGGCTGCACGCCAGTGGTATTGGTTGGGGTAGCGCTTGGTTGGACTGGGGTGTTGGTTGGTCGTGGCGTGCTGGTTGCTGGCACAACAGGCGTATTGGTTGGTCGTGGCGTGCTGGTTGCTGGCACGACTGGTGTATTGGTTGGGTTGCCCCCACCACAAACCCCTTGATCCTGCCAAACTTGAGCATTGCCCGGGGTTTCATTTTGCGTCCACCATTGGGCAAACCATTGACGATTGTTGTACGAAACCAAATCGCCACGCAGATAGACTTTGCTGCTTTCCCATGCTGGCGCTGTACACGTACCTGGCTGGGTTGGCGTTGCACTTGGTGCAGGCGTACGGGTCGCGGTGGCAATTGGCGTGCGGGTTGGTGTAGCCGTTGGGCCAACTGGCGTGCGGGTTGCGGTCGCAATCGGCGTGCGGGTCGCGGTCGCAACTGGCGTATTCGTTGGGTTGCCAACCGTTGGGGTTGGGCCAACCACCGTGCCACGTGGATAATCGCTCACCAAGCCATAGGTCGTGTTGTTAAAGTTCACAGTCCAGTTCGATGGCGTGCTCATTGGCAGATAGTAGACGAAATCAATCGTTACGCTCTCGCCTGGAGCAAGGGTTTGCCAGCCCGGGAATTTGAATTGAATATGGTTGAAATCGCCACGCAAGCCACCAGCGTTGCTGCCAGTGTGGCCGCTGCTCGTTACGGTAAAGCCAAAGCCTGATTGATCTTTGGCGTTGTTGGGAGCCGAGGTGCCATAATCGAATTCAAAGGTTGCGCCGCCGGGAATCGTCACATTTGAGTTGTTGGTAATCACCATTTTGGGACTAATTGGATAGTTGTTATCGCCAATTGGCCAGTTGGTGAAATCGACCTTGATGTTGAGCAAATTGCTGGGCATCGTGCGATTGGCTTTGTTGGCTCCATAGGCTGGCGCGCTGCGGAACTTGTCATACAGCAGGCTGGTCAGGGTATCGCCCATGAAATATTCGCCTTGGCCGTTGTTGCGCTCGGCGTGCCAATCGTAGTCGCCCGAAAGCTCCCAGAACATGATCCCGCCTAAGCCTTTGTTGACGACATAATCGGCTTTGGCTCCCAGCGATTGCTCATCTTCAGTTGAAATAAAGACGCGTTTTTGGCTATTCCAAAGCCATGGCGCAACTAATGAGCTGCTGTAGTTGCGAACGTAGGTACCAGTCAAGCGATCTTCTGGGTCGGTCGCTGGGTTCAGGCCAAATTGGCTGATGTAGCTACCAGCAAGTCCTTGTTCGAGGTTTTTGGCGTGCCACATTGGGTTTGCGCCAGCGCCAACTTCTTGGCCGTTTTCGGTATCGTGCCAAATGTTGTCGATGCCGCGCGCGCCATCACCACACTTGGTCAAGCCAATTGGACAATTCGAGCCAACCGCTGTGCCCCACAACCCATTTGTGCCACCGTTGACATTTTTGAAGCCACGGGTGTAATAGGGCACGCCGATGTTGATTCGGCCCGCTGGCATGCTGCCACGGAAGTAGTGGTACGACCAGTCGGTGTTGAGATAGCCGATGCCGCCATATTGGGCTGTGGTATACACTCCAGCCGCAGCTAATTCTGCATCTTTGCCATCATCATACAACGAAGCGTTTGGCCCAACATACTCGTTCCATGCGCCGTGCAAGTCATATGACATAACATTGACATAATCGAGATATTGAGTTACTTGGTAGGTTTCCATGCCGCGCAGCAAGTAGCCTGATGAGGGTGAGGCAATCGTTAGCATGTAATATTTGCCATCAGCAGCCCCAGCAGCGTCGAGCTTTTCGCGCAGGGTTTTCATCAACGCCACATAGCCTTTCATCAGGCTAGCACGGCGGGGGTTGGCATAGACCCAATCAAGCGGATGGCCAGCGTCTTTCATCGAGGTTGGATATTCATAGTCAATATCAACCCCGTTGAAATTATAACCACGCAAGAAGCCAACCACTGAATCGGCAAAGGTGTTGATGCCTGCGGTATTGACGCTGTTATCGGCGTTCACGGTTAGGCTGAAGAAGCCACCATCGCTAATCCGATCGCCATTATCGCCAAAATAACCACCAGTTTCTGCCCAACCACCAACCGAAATCAGGGTTTTGACATTCGGGTGCTGGCGTTTGTATTGGGTCAACAGGTTGAAGTGGCCTTTGTAAGGCAAGGCTGGGTCCATTTCAGCGCCAGCAACGCCAGGCCAAGTCATACCAATCGAGGGGTTGGTGGCGGTGTTGCTGCCAACCGAGATCCGGCTATTTTGAATGTGGGCAAAGGCGTAGTTGATGTGGGTGATTTTATTCCAAGGAATATTATTGACGAGGTATGCTGGCTGGCCATTCGTGCCAGTCCGCCAACTTGGAAAATAGCCGATAATCCGGCGTGGGTGATCGCTGCCCATTTTTTCGCGGCCAGCGGTATCGTAAATGGCACAATAGGGCGTGTCGACTCCAGCGGTTGGAGCCATCCCATCAGGCCGACAGTCTGCATTGCCTGCCGCTTGCGTTGGCGTGCCCCGCGTCAGCAGCATTCCCGCCAGCAGAGCAAGGGTGATGGTGAGCGAAAATGCTCCGCGCAGCTTGGCCGTCCTTCGGTACGCAACATCCATGACATTCCTCCATTGATTGTCATTTTGGCCTATGGACTAAAACCTTACTTATTTCATTGAAATTATAAAGATTTTATAAAAAATTAATGAATTTGTCAAGTAGAGGTTAAAAAAGAGCATAGAACATAGAACATAGGGTTGATTGGATTGGCAATCAAGAACATGCCCTCACCCCCAGCCCCTCTCCCACTGAACGCGGGCGAGGGGAGCCGACTTTTTTTTACCAAGGAACTGGGAGAGAACCACGAGATTAAAGCCCCTCGCCCGCCGCGTGGGAGAGGGGTTGGGGTGAGGGGACGCTCCACCACGCTTCATGCACGAACGATAAAATTAAAGCCCCTCGCCCGCCGCGTGGGAAAGGAATTGGGGTGAGGGGACGCTCCACCACGCTTCATGCACGAACCACGAGATTAAAGCCCCTCGCCCGCCGCCGTGGGAGAGGGGTTGGGGTGAGGGGATCAATCTCAATTATTCCAAGTTGCCAAGCCGCGCATCAAGGTCGTCGAGGGTGTGGGCGAGGTTGGCAGTGCGCCAGCTTTTTTGGGGGTTGGTCAGGCGCTTGCCACTGGGGTCGCGGGCAAGTAACGAGTGCACGGTGTCGGCATCGTCGCTGGCAAACAGATGATGTAGCTCTTTAGCAACCCGTTGGCGGCTGATTTGCACGCCATGCTTGGCCAAAATTGCCTTGTAATCTTGATATTGGTCGGCCATGCGAATCGTGGCCGATTCGTATCCATGGCGGGCTAGCATCATGCGCTCATCATAATGCAGCACATGTTCGCCAAACACCGTCGCATCATCAGCCCGTGGCTCAATCAAAATAATATCAACATCTGGGTGTTGCTGGCGTAATTTTTTGATGTGATAGTGTAAACCAGCCTGAATAAAGGTGCGAAATACTTGGTTGCCAATCGCCTGAATTCCTGCATCGGCGATGCGACTGCCAAGCTGTTGCTTGCGATTATCAAAGGCAACCAGCGGATTGACACAGACAATCAATTTGGCCCCGCGATCAATCGCCACATCGAGGCTGGCCGTGCCACGCACGCCACCATCAATATAATCAACGCCATTGATCCGCACTGGCTCATAGACAATCGGCATCGCGCTTGATGCAGCGACTGCTGCCGAAATTGGCACATTGCGCAGGCTGCCCTCGCCAAACACCGCCCGATCGCCGCTATCAAGCTCGGTCGCCACGATATACAGCTCGCGTTGCACATCAGCAAAATGATTGCTACCACGTTCGGCCAAGAAATTGCGTAGATAGCGCTCTAAACTATTGGTTGAATAAATGCCGTTGGGCAAGCCTTCGAGCATCTTCCAAGCCCAATCCAAGGGCGCAAAATCGCGTGGATGGCGCAAGGTTTCGATCGCTCGTTGGGCCAAAAGCCGTGGCAAGCGTCGCCCGCGTTTGACTAAGCCACGCAAATTGAGCGCCAAAATTTGGTCGCGTTGCAGGCGTTTGGCATCGGGCAAGGCTCCTTCGAGAATACGCAGCAACTCGCGGGTCGTAATGCCATTGGCCAGACACGAGCTAATTAAGCTGCCTGCGCTGGTGCCAACATACATATCAAAATCATTGATTGTGAGGGTTGTGAGGAGATCATCGATGGCACGGAGTGCGCCAATTTCGTAAACAGCTCCAGAGATGCCACCACCGGCAAGGACGAGCGCGCGTTTAGATGGGGTTGAATTCTTCATTGATCGTGGCCTCATTGCCATTGGCGATACGTCGGCAAACGAATCGGAGAAACGGCGATTGCTTATTTATCCTGTAACAATTGTTCGACTAAGTTGGCAAGTTGCTCAACTTGGCCTTTCAAGCGTTCGACATCAGAGCGATCGGGCAGATTTTCGGCGTGCGCATGGCCCGAATCATTGAGCAATAATTGACCCATCCGTTGACATAATTCTTCGCTGATTTTGCCTTCATCGAGCAAATGTTCAAGCCGCAAGCGAATTTCGGCTTCAACAATTTGGCTGCCACCAAGCGATTGGAACAGATTGCGGCGCATCTGCGAGAGCGTCTCGCCGCTGGTTTGAATCAGATCGGATAAGAGCGGAATTGGTAGCGGGCCTGAACGGCGGCCTTTGTTGTTGAGCAAAATTTGCGATAACGTTTGCACCGTCAAATCTTCGCCAGTAACATTATCGACCACCCGAACATCGCTGCCAGCGCGGATTAACTTGGCGATGCCATGCAACGTAATATATTGTTTGGCATTCGTATGATAAAGCTTGCGATTGCCGTATTTCTTAATTAATTCCACAACGCCTCCTGCGATCTGAATTGTGCTGCGGGAAACTCATTATAGCATGGTCGTTGCTTGCTGCTGTGCAGTGCGTCATAAATGATACGCTTGCTTAATCTACTTGGATCGTTGGGCTTCTCATACTACAATAGGGCTTAGACCGAAGGCTTGAAACTTGAGTTGTGAGGGCGATACCCTATGCCTCAGAAACTGAAATGGCCACTGACCAGCGCTTGGCAACGCCGTTTGATCAAAGCGACCCGCCGTAAAGATGTGACGCTTGAGCAATTTCCAGTTGGTTTGGTCTGGTTTCAAGGTTCTCAGGTTTTTTTCAATCAAGCAGTTACGGCGATGATTGGCTATAGCAACGCCGAAATTACCACTACTGAGCAATGGTTTCAACTGTTATATCCCACCGAGGCTGCTAGCATGCGCCAATTGTATGCAGCTGCCTCAGCATCGAGCTTGGGCCAAACAATCCAAGGCTTTATTGTTAATCGTCAACGCCAAAGCTGCCTTTTAGAATGTACATTGGCGGCTCATGGCCAGCGCCAAGTGTGGTTGGTGCGCGATATTACCGAGAGCAATCGGCTTGAGCGCTTGATGCTGCAAACTGAGCAAACCGCCCATGTTGCTGGCTGGGAAATTGATCTGCGCACCAACCAAGTCTATTGGACGCGCGAAATGTATCGAATTTTAGATACCTCGTCGCTTGAATACACGCCAACGATCGAGAATCAGAATTTTTTTCATACCAATGCAACGCTTATTCAGCTTGAGGCAATTTTTCGCCAGATGATCGAGCAGCGTGGTTCGTTTGATCTGAGCCTCGAAATGCGCACCTTTCGTGGGCGCATGTTTTGGGGGCGTTTTACCGGGCGCGTCGAGCTAGAGTTTGGCCAGCCCATCAAAATCTATGGCTCGTTGCAAGATATAACTGAGCATCATCAATTAACCGATGCGTTGCGCATGGCTGAGCGCGATTATCGCACAATCTTTGAAACGACTAAAATTGGCATTTTTCGGATCACGCTTGATGGCCGAGTGTTACGGGCCAATCCGGCCTTGGTGCGCTTAGCAGGCTTTGCTCACGAACATGAATTGGTCGATTACGTGGCCGATCTCAACACGATGTATGTTGATCCCGAGCGCTTCGAATATTTGCGCGAGTTGCTGCACAGCCATGGCGGGTATGATGAAATTGAGTCGGAAGTCTATCGGCCTGCGAATGGCGAACGGATCTGGATTAGCGAAACCTCGCGTTTGGTGTATGCAGATGATGGGACTGCGCTCTATGCAGAGGGCACGATTCAAGAAATAACAGCGCGCAAACAAGCAGAAGAAGCCTTGCGCCATGCCCGCGATGCTGCTGAAGCCGCTAATCGGGCCAAAAGCACATTTTTGGCCAATATGAGCCACGAATTGCGCACGCCGCTGAATGCGATTATTGGCTATAGCGAATTGCTGATGGACGATACCGATTTTAGCGATCCCAGCATGCTTGACGATTTTCGCCATGATATTGGTCAGATTAACGATGCAGGCCATCAATTGCTCAACTTGGTCAATGATGTGCTTGATTTGGCCAAAGTTGAGGCTGGTAAATATCAAATTGCTGCCGAAACGTTTGATTTGAATGGATTAGGCCATGAATTGATTGCCACCATTAGCCCAATGGCCTATAAAAATGCCAATAGCCTCGCGTTTGAGCCAAACAAACAATTGCCATTAATTCATACTGATCGGGCGATGCTGCGCCAGATTTTGCTTAATCTGTTGAGCAATGCTGCAAAATTTACCAACCATGGCAGCATCAATTTGAGTGTGAGTTTTGACCCAGCTAGCCAGCATGTCCAATGTCGGGTGAGTGATACCGGCATTGGCATGACCAACGAGCAAATATTGGGTTTGTTTGAGCCGTTTACCCAAGGCGATGCCTCGACGACACGGCGCTATGGCGGCACGGGCTTGGGCTTGGCGTTATGTCGCCATTTTATTGAGCTATTGAATGGCACGATTCAGGTTGAAAGTGTGTTTGGCCAAGGCTCGATTTTTACCATTATTTTTCCATGCTTGGTCGAAGCGGCTGATTAGGCAGATTGCTACAATGAATGTTTCGCCTACAACCCGCCATGTGGCCTCTAGCGGCAAGCAATTAGCAAAGCTTTTGTGCAACTTGTACAAATAGCGCAATTTAAACTTTGGGTAGATTACACAAGTTCTGGTGTGATGGGATTGCGTATAATGCGACCTAGTTGAATGGATCGCGCGTTCCTTGGCCATATCCCTGAATGTTCCAAACCCACTACGAAGCCTCCATGCTCGCGGGACACCGAGTATGGCTTTGTTAGTAACAAAGGATGACACACCATGACACTTCGCGACTTTCTCGAAATTCCCTACGAAGAGTTGGAAGAACTGAACCTCGCTGCCAAAGCTCAACGGGTTGCCCGCACGTCATTGGGCAAGTTGCAAGAAGAGCGCATGCGCTATTTGAACGACGAACGCCGCATCAAAGCGGTGACCGTTTGTTTCACCGACCTTGAAGGCCGCTTGCACATGCTCGATTACGACAAAAAATTCTTGTTGAAATCAGCTGATAACTTGACCTTTGACGGCTCTTCAATCCGTGGTTTCTCGCAACAATCAGAATCTGACTTGCGCTTGGGCATCGACTGGGGTGCATTTTACTGGTTGCCAGCAGACATCTTTGGGCCTGGTAAAGTGTTGGTGTTTGGTCAAGTGCTCGAACGCGATGGCTCAGTTTATGCAGCCGATTTCCGCGCGCGCTTGCAAGCCTACACCGCTGAATTGTTGGCTAAAGAAGGCATCGTTTGTAATGTTGCTAACGAGATTGAAGGCTTCTTGTTCAAGGGCCGTAACGCTGAGCAACACTACCGCGATACTGGTCACTTCGATTTAGTTAGTACTGGTGGCTACTACAACTCATTGCCTGGCGATCCGCTGCGCTTGTTCATTGATGCTGCTGCTGAAGCACAACGCGCAATGGGCTTTGAAAATGAAAAAGATCACCCAGAAGTTGCGCCTTCACAGTTCGAAATGAACTATTCCTACACCGAAGCCTCAGTCGCAGCCGACCAAGTGTTGCTGTATAAATTGATTTGTCGCCAATTGGCCTACAAACTCGATTTGACCGCCAGCTTCTTGCCCAAGCCCGTAACTGGGGTCAACGGCAGCGGTATGCACACCAACATGTCATTGGCCAAGGGCGATACCAACTTGTTCTACGATGCCAACGGCGAAGAAGGCTTGTCGGAATACGGCTGGAATTATGTTGACCGCATTTTGACCAGCGGCTTGGATCTGTGTTTGCTGTTGAACGCCAGCGTCAACTCCTATCGCCGCCTCGACCCACACTACGAAGCGCCAAACCAAATTAAGGCTTCGGCAATCGACCGTGGCTCCATGGTGCGGATTCCATTAGGCAATGCTCGTTCAGCACGGATCGAAGTGCGCTCGATTGCTCCCGATGCCAACCCATACATGGCGATTTACGCGCTCTTGAAGGTCGGCTTAGAAGGGCCAAAGGCCGATTTGTCAGTTCGCAAGGGCGCAAAAGTATTGCCCGATAACATTTACGATGCAATCGAATCGTTCCAATCGAGCGAAATCATCGCTTCAGTTTTGGGCGAAGAAATTCAAGCCAAATATGCTGAACTGAAGACGGCCTCAGCTGATCGCTGTCCACATCGCTTGGGCACGTTGATCAAGCGCTCGGAAGTTCAATTCCACCACGAAGTAACCAACCAATACCTCTGGAGCAAGTTCTAAATTTTTGGAATGAGTTACAGTCAAGGCCCAGTGCAATTGCGCTGGGCCTTAGTGTTTTTAGCTATTTCCGCGTATACGGCAGCCAAACGTGGTCGGTCAGGCTTTCGGGTG
The DNA here is from genome assembly GCF_042688385.1 of Herpetosiphon sp. NSE202. NCBI lineage: Bacteria > Bacillati > Chloroflexota > Chloroflexia > Herpetosiphonales > Herpetosiphonaceae > Herpetosiphon > Herpetosiphon sp. NSE202. Next base: position 74,168 of record NZ_JBHUPY010000005.1, read on the forward strand.
GAAAGGTTGGGCGCGGCGTGGGGCTTGGGGTCGGCGTTGCTGAGCCTGGCGGCGCAACATAGGGGAACTGCTGCTGGCCTGGTCTCGTTACGTTATCGCCTAGTGCAATATTCTCATCAACAATCACATTGCCATAGACATCGGTGGTGCGAAAGCTATAGGGGCCAGCACCCATGCCAGTTTCGGCAATAAAATAATTGAAAATAAAGCGCGGAGCCACTTTATACGGCGCTTGGCCCATCCGATACTCAAATTTGGCAATTGCATTGCGATGATTGCGCAGATGCACCGCCGTCCACCATTGATTGCTACCATCTTTAAAATGATAGCCAACCTTGCCAGTGGTGGCTGGATTGCTGATCAATTGCCAGCTGATTGGCACAATTCCATCAACCCGCCGCGCAATGCGATCGAACGCTTGCGGGCTAAGGTCGATATGTCCAGTTTGGCATTCAGGGCAACGGTCAGTAATTTGCACTGTGACCGATCCCAAGGGGCCAGTAATTTTAACCATCGCGCCACAATAATCCGCCGTGGCATAATCGGGATTATTCATCGCGCCAAACAACAAATCGCTTGGTAACGGCAAGCTACAGTTGCCCAAGCCGGTTGCAGTGTAATAAGTGGCCTTGCCTTGGCGCAGCGCCCATGGATTGGTGATTGTGGCTGGGCTTTGGGCAAAGCTTTGTTGCTGCCACGCATAACTCCCAAGCACAATGATTAACAAACTTGCGAACAATAGCCAACGAACCATGTGTCGAGTGTGCATACGAATGACCTTTAACTAATAATTAATAGTTGCACTCTACGCAATGCTGTCGTTGCTGTCAAGTCGGGCTAAAATTAATCCTTGCATAATCATCAATTCTAGGTTATGGTTGTCATAGCCTATCAAATGAATACTATTAACCTCACCGCTGATTAACCCAACACTAAATTGATTCTCGCCACCAAAATTAACTGATTCCCAACATTTAATTATAGTTAAAATAATTAAGGAGGATCTGATAATGAATGGTATGCAAGCCCCAGAACACCGCGATGAAACGGTTGCTACGTATATGCTGCAAACATTGACCCGTGATTGGAAGACATTAGATGATTGGTTTGTATGGCCACCTGATATTTTTGCTTTTACCTCGCTTCTTTTGAAAAAAACTGGTATTTATACCTTGGTAATCGATTTACCTGATGGTGAGAAATGGCCCAATAATAACGACGAAATTATAAGTAACCTGATAGGCTCGCATACTAGTTATGAAGATGTGTTTAACTCAATTCAAAATGAATGGTATACATGGATCGAAACTGATGAGAAAGAGATGCCCAAAATATTATTTTTTATTAAAGAAAAAATAGAAAGCCTATATGAAAAAGTTACAGTTAACGATCTTTATCGACTCACGGAAAGAAATGGTTCCAGTGATGGGACATTTGATAAAAATACTTGGGAATTGTGTCAAGTTTTATTGTGTTTGCATATGCTAGCCGATCAAGCTTGCGCTGGAATGGGTACACCTTCAGCAAACAATTGGGTTAAGGATGATAACAAAATTGTTCATGGCATTGCCAATATGTTCTTAACATTGCATGGGAGTTTATCACGATTACCAATCTTGACAGTCCGTGTATTACCAAAAATGCGCACATCCCGATCGGGAATAACACTTCGATCACTATCGCATCATGTAACTGCACATCGAACCGAAGTCGATATTCAATGGCGAACTATGCCTTGGGTCAATATTGACGATAATACACTTAATATTTTGATTATTCCCTGGCCATATCATATTAAGTCATCAGCATTTTCACCAAGCAACTATACGGTTAATCGTGACACAAAAGAACGTACCCGATATTTTCAATATCGTGGTACGTCGGAAGATTTTACGCCATCAGCTTTGATTTCAATGATTGTAGATTCACAAAAGCATGTTCCACGCATTCATTTGATAGTTTTCCCTGAAACTGCTTTAAATGAAGAGAATCTCAACGATTTATTACAAGCTTTGCAAAATAGCGAACATCTTGATCGTACTAAGTTACCAATGGTGCTGGCAGGTATTTATCATCCAACCTCAGAGCGCTCAACTGAACTTGGCCGCAATAAAGTGATTCTTGCCACTTTTTTTGCAGGTAAATGGTACAAAATGGGTCAAGATAAACATCATCGCTGGAAATTGAACCCACCTCAGATTCGACGCTATGGGCTTTCAGGGGTTTTAGGTGGTGAGAGTGATTGGTGGGAGGCGATTCATATTCCAAAGCGCCGCCTATCAGTTTTGGCTCCTAATAATTGGCTCACCCTTTGCCCCTTAATTTGTGAAGATCTAGCTCGTTTGGAGCCAGTCTCAGAGCTTATTCGTGGAATTGGCCCAACCTTGCTGATTGCGTTGCTGATGGATGGCCCGCAACTTAAGTCGCGTTGGCCCTCACGCTATGCTACGGTTATGGCCGATGATCCTGGTACCTCCGTTTTATCGGTTAGTTCATTAGGTTTAGTTCGGGTTTCGCAAAATGATAAAGGCGAGTCTGGCTCGAGCGTTATTGCTCTATGGAATGATCAAGAATATGGACTTAAAGAGATTTCAATCGATGACACTGAATCAGGCGGGGTTGTATTAACTATCTCTGCTGTTTGGAATGAAGAGATAACTGCTGATGGTCGGAGTGATGCTAAAAACGCAGCAGTATTTACATTTCAAAATACTCACCAAGTTAAAAGTTATCCTAATTATAAGATTGATGAAGAAAATCGTAATGATGAGATAAATGAAAGTGATAAAAATGACTTACAGGAAATATCACTATTTTCTCTATTTATTGATGCAGCATTTGAATTGAATATAGAAGAGATTGAAAAAATAACAAAATGGATGACTCGCAAAAAAGAATTTGATAGTGAATGTGGAATAATTGAGAAAATGCAAGAAAGTTTATATAAAATTATAGATGACGAATATAAAGCTATTATTGTAAGTAGAACAGGCGATCATGAAGATCTTGAGCCATATATTGAATGGGTTGTTGAATTTATGATAGAGATAAAAAATAAAGCAGTAAATAATGATATATATCAAGTATTTATTGATGTTATAGAAAGTGTATTAGAGAAAGTTGACGAGAATGGTTTTATTGATATGGTTTTTGATAAAGATAATTTAAGTATTAATTACAATAATGGCGAAATTAATGTACTAAAATGGTTTAATGAAAATGGAAACTGGGGCTATACAATTCCAAAAGCTCGTAAGATCCGAATAGTTATTTATAGTTGTTTAGCGATTTTATGGACAATTCATACACGACTCAATCAATTACGCAAATCTGGTGCTTTCCATCATAACCATGCGCTCTTATCCCATCGAATCGAACAATTATGGGCGAGAAGATACGATGAGAAATGGCTTTCAGCTCGTCAGCGGGAAAAAAAATAAAGAAAAATCCCCAGCATGGCTGATCCATGCTGGGGATTTTTTGTTTAAACCTGGGCGGCTGGCTTGAACCAATTCAATTTGAGGCCTAGCCCAACGACCAAGGTTGCTAAACCAATGCATGTGCCAGCCACAATAAAGACCAGTTGTGGCCCTGAAACATCGAACATATAGCCGCCAGCTTGGGTTGCCAACAACGGCGATAAGCCGCCGCCGATGGCGCTAATCAGGCCTTGGGCCGTCGCCAGCAAGTTGGTTGGAATTCGCTCGGTAATCAGGCGAATAATTGCAACTGAATACAAGCCAAATCCACACGCACGAAACATGCCAATTGGAATTAACATCCAAGCTTCGCTGACCATACCGCTGCCAATAAAGCCCAGCCCAAGAATCAAGGTGGCAATGGCTAGGGTTTTGGCCGTGCCAAAGCGCGCAATCACCTGATCGGCCTTCAACATCACTGGCACTTCGGTGCTGGCAATCACACAGGGCAAAATGCCAAGCATCATTGTGCTGCCACCGCTGAGTTTTTGAATCAAATTGCCATCGAACATCGAAACCATGCTGAAGGCTGCGCCGACCAAACCCGTGATAATCACAATCGCGATAAAGGCTGCATCGCGCGGCGCTTTGGCTGGCTTGACGGTGGTTTTGCGCAATTCTGGGGTGTGATCAAGGCTATTGGCAACAATCGCAACCAAGCCTGTCATACACCCAGTCAAAATAAACATGGTTGGATAGCCTGTTTTGGCCCACCAAATGCCGCCTAATAATGAAGTAACTGCATAGCCAACCGACCCCCAGAGCCGCAATTTGCCATACGCCAGCTGATGGCGCACCGCCATGCCCGCAATCATACTATCAGCCAAGGGTGCGATTGGGCCGCGAGCCACTGCCAACATAACCATCACTGGCAAGATCGTCAAGAAGCTGGTTGGAAACGCCAAGGCAATTTGGCTCAAGGCGGTGAATGCCAACATGCTGAGCAATAATTGCACATGCCAGCCCCGCCGATCAGCCGTTGCTCCTACCAAGGGATTAAATAACAGCACCGCCAACGGGCTAATTGCCCCAAACATGGCAATTTGTTGGCCACTTAAGCCAAGGTTGGTAAAGTACACATTGATAAATGGCACGTACATGCCAACGCTCGACCAAAAACACAAATAATATAAACTACCCCGAACCCCGGGCCGTGCATTCGACCGCCAGAGCGCCAAACGGCTGCCCATACGCTGACTCCTCATAGATTCCAACAGGATTCCGCCGTGATTCGTAAGCTCATGCTGGGAATTTTGGGCATACAACAAAGCTGACGAGCGCTACGCCTGCCTCGCCAGCTTCATTGCCGCGTTTTTGCATCTGTAGATTGCAAAAAAACGAGCGCTTTCTGGAGCAACTCGTTTTTGCAAAGCATGTGTCTTACTTCACGTCTGTAACGATACAGCTAATTTCTAAAATTGCAAGTATGATCATATAACAGCTTTGTTGTAGTTCTATATCCCCCATACAGGTGAGGCCAGCGCCAAGCAGGATTTTGGTGGTCATGCACCGCTGATTTATGCCTAGACAGCTATGGTACAGTATGCAAGCTATTCATCATACTTTCATTGCGAAAGGACATTGCTGTCATGACTGGTCTGCGTCGGCTTTTTGGTCTGCTCATTTTAGGACTGTTGGCGCTGGGCCTGCGTCAACCAACCACCCAAGCGGCTCCCAACGATAGTTTACACCTCACCTTAGGCAACCCGAGCAATGCGGTCAGCGATCCATTGGTGCCAGATAATTATTTAATCGAACGCACCCAATATGCTATGGCCTACCAACGCGATGCTGGAATTCCAGCTTGGGTTAGTTGGCACTTGGAAGTGCAGGATCTTGGCAGCACCTCACGCGGCGATTTTGTGGCCGATTCGAGCCTGCCAAGTGGTTGGTATCGGGTCCAGCCAGGCGATTATAGTGGTAGCGGCTATGACCGTGGCCATATGATCCCCTCAGGCGACCGGACTGTCTCGCGAGCTGCCAACGATCAAACCTTCATCATGTCGAATATGATTCCCCAAGCGCCTGATAATAACCAAGGCCCATGGGCCAATTTGGAAAATATGTGTCGCACATGGGCGCGGGCTGGCAATGAACTCTACATTATGACTGGTGGCTATGGCACAAAAGGCACGATTGCCAGTGGTCGGGTAAACATTCCCGCCTTCACCTGGAAGGTGATTGTTATCCTGCCTGTGGGGAATGATGATGCTAATCGCGTCGCCGCCAATACTCGGGTGATCGGCATTTGGATGCCCAACAATCAAGGAATTCGCAGCAATGCTTGGGAGCAATATCGGGTCAGTGTCGATTATATTGAAAGCATGACTGGCTTTGATTTTCTCTCAAATGTGCCAACGGCAATTCAAAATTTTGTTGAGGCCCAAGTTGACGGCTCGCCAGCGGTAACGGTCACGCCAGGCACTGTTAGCCCAACCGCAACCCGCACGGCCACGGCGACCCCAACGGCAACTCGCACGGCCACCCCAAGCCTAACGGCAACCCAAACTGTTACGCCAGCAACAGTCTCGGCGACGGCCACACGAACGGCTACGCCAGCAGTGAGCGTCACCGCTAGCCCAACCGATAGTGGTCCGCCAAGCTTTACTTTTACCCCAACGCCATTGGCAAGCGCTACTCCAAGCATAACCCCGATTGTTAGCGCGAGTGCCACGCCCTCAGTGAGTGCAACCGTGGTTATTCCTCAAGTACACATCTTCTTGCCCTACGTTGCTAAATAGCTAAAAAAACGGCATCCCGCTACAAGCTAGCGGGATGCCTCGATTGTAGGTTGCATTAGGCTGCCAATAGCTCGGTCAATGGGCGCTCCATATCAGCGACATTCAGCCAAAAAAGCCCAAGGTTGGCATGTGGTTGGAGCAAGGTAATCAAAATATGGCTATGAACTGGGCGAATAATGCACAATCCTTCAGCAGTGCGAATAATGCTTTCTTCGGTTTGGCCTAAAGCAGCGCTGTGGGCTACTTTATCGGCAATGCGTAACCATGGCCCGCTAATCGCTGCCAATTGTTCAGGGCTAATTTTGGCTGGCAAGGTTGAAACTAGCAGTTCGCCGTTGGTGTCGATTAAGGCTGTGCCAATAATGTCGTGATTGGTATTCAGCGCAAGTTGCTCAAACAGGGCTTGCACTTTGCTCACTTGATCAAACGTTGCGGTGATATATTCTTTTTGCACAGAGCTGTTGGTGGGCAAACTGCCACCCAAGGCGGTCATGATTCGGTGGATTGATTCTGATTTATGCATGTTGTAACTGTCTACTATGTAATGGTTTGAACGATTTAAGGCAGTGCGAAGGTGGTCGGATACGGCTGCTTGCTGCGTTACCAACAACATAATTGGCCCAGCAACCGATTGTTGAAGCTGATCGGCAAGCTCAAGCATCGCCTCATTATCAGCACTTGGATCAATTAATACAAGACAACCGTTGACGGTTTGGGCAAGCTCATGAATGATTGGGCTAGCACTCGCAGGAATTCCATACCATACCGAAGGTTGTTCGGCGTAGTCCAAATGGCCTATATCCATGAGTACGCTGCTTTGGCTACTCTGGATGTTTGCTCCATCAAGCTCGTGACTGCTCCACGTGTCACAAATCGACTGAATAAATCTGGTTTTCGGCTCTGCTTCAGCGCCAACGACCAAGATGCGCTGGGTTGTCATTGCTGCGATGCTCCTTGATTGGCGTTGATGTTGGCAATTGAGCGTCAAGCCGTTTCAAAAATAGCGTTTAAATGCAGTCTAGATCAATTGCTTAACAAAATTGCTTACGCTCGCAAAACTACTCACGTACGTTGCGAAAAATCTCCCGAAAGCGGTAGATTTTACCAAACATTGGTTGCACCATTGAGGGGATGGTGCAAAGATTATGTATATGTTAAAGTTTTTATATTGATCGCCGCATGTGCGATCACACTGGATTGGATCAATCCAGAGAGCAAGAAGTTTGCCAACGAAAGCACACTATGGTTGTCTCACAGCAAATTCAGCAAGAATTAAAACGATCTACCAATCCTGCTCGTACTATCGATTTATTAAATGTATGGGCGGCAAATTTACGTCACATCGATTTAGCGCAAGCATGGAAGATAAATTATCAGGCAGAGTATCATACGCGCAATGGCCTATTTGCCCACACGCCCTATTATCAAGGCTTGGTTGAAGCATGGTATTGGCGTGGCAAATTTTATAGCGTGCATAAAAAATATGCTGAAGCATTAAATTGTTTTTATAAAGCACTCGAATATTGCGATTATGTGAATCCCAATATCTTTGAATTGAAAAATCCTGCTGCAAGCTATTACCAAGATGCTCCCGACCAATTTATTGATAATTGGGTCGATATAATGACATTACATAACATTTTAGGCGTAACTTTGGCGTTGCAATCGCAGCTTGATGCTGCCTTAGAGCATTATCTGATTGCTGAAGAAATTGCGATCAATACTAATAATGAATGGATGCAAACGATTCTGAATAGCAATATTGGCTATTTATATCGCGTTTTAGAACAACCAATGGAAGCAGAAAGTTATTTGCAACGCGCATTTCAACGCCTGCCAGCCCAACTTGAAACCAAAGCCCAAAAACGCTTGTATGCCACGATGCTGGATAATACTTGCTGGGTCGCCTTGGAATATGGCCAATTGTACGATGCCTTGATTTATGCTAATGCCAGTTTGGAGCTATACCAGGCGCTTAGTTGGTCGCAGGGAATTGTTGAGGTCTTGAATATTTTGGGCGTGGTCTATCAGCGCTTTGGGCGCTCGGCCCAAGCTATGGCCGAATTTGAAGCTAGTTTTGGCATGGCCCAACGGCTTGGTTTTCAAGAAGATATGATTTTTTCCTTGATCCAGCGTGGTATCCTAGTAGCAAGTCAGCACGATTATGCGCAAGCGTTGGCGTTTGGGCAGCGGGGTTTGGCGCTGGCAATCGATACCAACGATCTTAGCCAACAAGCAACGGCGCATAGCGCTTTGGCCGCTATCTACGAGCAAATGGCCGACTATGCCAACGCTATCCAGCATTTCAAAGCCTATCATCATTTGCGCGAAAGCTTGTTTAACGAACGCTCAGACCAACGTTTGCGCTTATTGCAAGTAAAGCATCAGGTGCAGCAAGCCCAACAACAAGCCCGCTTGTATTATCAAAAAACTCAAGAATTGGTGGCAGAGATGCAAGAACGTGATCGGCAACGGATTGAATTGGAACGCTTGGCAATGACTGATAGCCTGACTGGCCTGTACAATCGCCGCCATTTTTTGGTTTCGGCTCAAGTTTTGTTAGAACAAGCCGCGCTGGCTGGCAATTCAGTTGCAATTATGCTGTTTGATATTGATCATTTTAAGCAAATTAACGATCAGTATGGACATCATGTTGGTGATCAGGTGCTGCAATCGATTGCCACAACTGCCCAAGCAGCCTTGCGCCAGTCCGATTTGATTGGCCGCTATGGTGGCGAGGAGTTTATTGTGCTGTTGAGCCGCGTGACCAAGGCTGAGGCACTGTTGGTTGCCGAACGCTTGCGCAGCGCAATCGAACAACAACGGTTAACCTATGATCAACAGCCAATTAGCAGCTCGGTGAGCCTTGGTTTGGCGTTCTGCCACGATCATGCCGAAATTCCCTTGGAGCAGTTGATTCAGCAAGCAGATCAAGCGCTGTATCAAGCCAAGGCTGCTGGGCGCAATAATGTTCAAACCTTTGGGGCCTAAAATTGAAAAGCGCTCCTACAATGTACTGGTTCAATTGGATTATCAACCATGTTCCCTCACCCCCCGACCCCCTCTCCCACTGGACGCGGGCGAGGGGGAGTCGATCATTTTTACCACGATAGAGGGTAAAACCACCAGCGGAAGCCCCTCTCCCGCTATGTGGGAGAGGGGTTGGGGTGAGGGGATCAGGCGGTGGTTTAAGCAGTTTGTTGGCTGCGCCGCTTGGCTGCATCCTCGCGCCAAAGCGTGATAAAGAGGGCAACCGCGCCAAACGAAATCGCCATATCGGCAACGTTAAATACTTGGAAAATTGGCAGCGGAATAATGTGGAAGGTATCAACCACAAAGCCATAGGCAAAGCGATCGATAATATTGCCCAAACCGCCAGCAATAATTGCCACAACCGCCGTTTGCCCAAGCAGGCCTGCATCGCGAAACCATGTGCGCGAGCGAAACAGCACAAAGCCAATTACGCCGAGCGCCAGAATCCCCAGCAACAGTGAGTTGTTTTGCATAAAACCAAAGGCTACGCCGCGATTTTCAACATAGACAAAGCGCAAAATGCCAGGAATTGGCTCGGTGCCTGGATTGCCCAAGGGCGTAAGTGTATCGAGCGTCCACCATTTAACCCAGCGATCAAGCGCGAGAATTGCCACAAGCATGACTGCGAAGCCACTATAGCGTTTGGTTAATTTCATAATTTGGTTAAAATTTCTGGATCACCAGTGGTAATCGCTAGTTGATGTTCAAATTGAGCCGAGCGCGAGCCATCGACGGTTTTGGCCGTCCAGCCATCACGCAGCACGCGGGTTCGCGCCGAGCCAATATTCACAATCGGTTCAATCGTCAGGGTCATTCCAGCCCGTAGTTTGAGGCCTTTGCCCCATTCGCCAAAATTAAAAACATCTGGTGGGGTTTCATGCATTTTGCGGCCAATCCCGTGGCCGGTATATTCGCGCACTACCGAGAAGCCTTGGCTTTCGGTGTATTCTTGCATCGCTGCGCCAATATCGCCAATGGTTTTGCCAACTCGGGCTTGAGCAATCCCGCGCCACATGGCTTCTTCGGTCACCTTCAGCAGCTTGGCGCTTTGCGAATCGAGCTTACCAACGGCATAACTGACACATGAATCGCCATGCCAGCCATTGAGACATGCCCCAATATCAATTGAGACAATATCGCCGTTACTCAGCCGCGTGCCATCGGGAATGCCGTGGCAAACCACATCGTTGACCGAGATACAGGTTGAGGCCGGAAACCCACCATGGCCTTTGAATGATGGCGTTGCGCCGTGCTCACGAATAAATTGTTCCACCCGTTGATCAAGCTCAAGCAACACTGCGCCAGCAACAACATATTCGCGGAGCATGGCGTGGGCTTGGGCAACCAACATGCCAGCTTTGCGCATTTCGTTAATTTGTGATTGATTGTAGATCCTGATTGCCATTGTTTACAGCACCGTTAAAATATAGGGATCGCCGTCGGTAACAGCGATTTGATGTTCAAATTGGGCCGAACGCGAGCCATCGACGGTCTTAACCGTCCAACCATCTTTGAGCAAACGAGTGGCATAGCTGCCAAGATTGACCATTGGCTCAATCGTGAAGGTCATGCCTGCGCGCAAGCGTAAGCCCTTGCTCCACTCACCATAATGTAAAACGGTTGGTGCTTCGTGCATGTTGCGGCCAATGCCATGGCCGGTATATTCGCGCACCACCGAGAGGCCTTGGCTTTCGGTATATTCTTGAATTGCCGCGCCAATATCGCCAAGCGTATTGCCTGGCCGGGCTTGAGCAATCCCGCGCCACATCGCTTCTTCGGTTGCTTTCATCAGCTTTTCGCTTTGAGCATCGATTTTGCCAACGGCGTAAGTTACGCATGAATCGCCATGCCAGCCATCGAGAAACGCCCCAATATCAATCGCTACCAAATCGCCATCTTTCAAGCGCGATTTATCGGGAATGCCATGGCAAATTACATCGTTAATTGAAATACAGGTTGAGGCTGGAAAGCCCTTGTAATTTTTAAACGATGGCGTTGCGCCATGCTCCCGCAGATAGTCTTCAACCAGTTTATCGAGATCAAGCAAGACTGCGCCTGGAACGACATATTCGCGCAGCATGGCATGGGTTTGGGCAACCAAACGGCCAGCGGTGCGCATTTTTTCGATTTGTGTGCTGTTACGTAATACAAGTGCCATCTTATTCCCCAATCCATGTTCGCCAATCGTCGCCAATTAGGCCCCGATCGCGCGCCGATTGCATGGTCTGGCGGCAGTTGCAGCTTGCACTTGAAGGCAAGTGCTGGGCGACTGCCGCAATTAATGTATTGCCAAGGGTGCTGGCTGCCGTGCCAACAATGCCGACGACAGCGTAGCATAATTCTAATTCTTTGGCGAGATAAGCCGCTGGGGCAGCGCTTTGGCTTAGGCCATGGGCTTGCCAGCTTTGAGCGGCCTCAAGCGTGGTATCGACCTCGCCAACCGCCAGTGTACCACGACTAAACACCCGTTGGCTGACGCTTTGGGCAGCGCTTAATAAACTGGAACGCAAATCGGGACACCAGACTGGGTTTTGGCCAACAAAGCCATAGCCACGATTGCGAAAGAAGGTCGATGCCCGTTGCTGCGTCAAATCGACCAGCTGATCGGGAATCACAATATCGTCTGGTTGAAGCAGGCCATCGCATGGCTGCATGCTGACGGCCTCGATAATCCAACTAACGCCTTGGGTTTTGGCTGCATACAGCGCCGCATGCGGGTTTGGTTCGTCAAGCAAAATTGCGACCGTGCCGCTGGGGCTGTTTTTCGTGGCAAACATCGCCAGCCCAAATGGCGTATTAAGTGAGGTTATGGTAAACGTCATTGGTTGCTCACATCGCTAGTTGCCAGCAAGTGTTCTGCGGTTGCTAGCACAATTTGGAGACATGTTTGGGCCACTTCAACCCCAAAGAAGCGTGGTGCACCTGCGCTTGGCTCAATTCCCGTCGCATAGTTGGTCACATAGGCCAACGAGGCGAATTTAATTCCCAACTCGTAGGCCAACAACACCTCTGGCACTAAGGTCATGCCAACCACATCAGCCCCAAAATTGGCCCAAGCCCGAATTTCGGCGGCAGTTTCTAGGCGTGGGCCTTCCGAACATGCGTAGGTGCCACAATCAAAGCTACGCGCTTGTTGCTTGCGGGCTTGCTGATAGAGCGCTTGGGCACTAGCTACATCAAAAACAGCTTGTGGAATCTGCCAAGCAGTTGGGCTTGGGCGATCGCCAGCAAAATTGATCGGGCGAGTTTTGGTGCCATTGAGCACGTAGTTGAGCACGACTAAATCGTGAACTTGCAAGAGTTGATTGATTGCGCCGACCCCATTCCAACTTAAAATCTGCTGGTAGCCCAGCTCTTTGGCGGCCCAAATGTTGGCGCGGCTATTGACGAAAGGTGGTGAGGCATCTAAACGACCCCAGCCATGGCGCGAGGCAAGGCCAATTTTGCCGCCAAACTGAGCTGGCTGATAGATTGAGCCGGCGGTGCCATAGGGCGTTTCCAGCGTTTGGTAGCTGCCAGCGCCCAAGGTGGCCTCAAGGTCAAGAAAATAAGTGCCAGTGCCACCGAGCAATAAAATCATGCTCCCCCCAAATACATCAAATCATCGTCATCATCATGCTCATTGCTTGGTGCTGGCTCAGCCAAAAATTCGTCATCGGCATATTCGATCAGGTGGCCAGTAAATTGACCGTTGAGGCTAAAAATTAAGCCAATACAGCCAAAAATCAGCGCATGCGGCAAAATCGTGAGCAAATCGATGCCCGTGCTTTGGCCTGACCAGCGGGCATGCACCTGAATCACCACAAACAAAAATTGAGTTGCTAACAAGGCCGCAATCGCGCTTGGCGGTGCGCTGGGCAAGCCATCCCAAGCATCGCGGCCAGCTTCGATCGCACGCCATGCGATAAAACCAGCCATAATTAGCAAAAACCAACCAGTCCAGCCATCTTCAGTAAAAAGAAAGCGCAACAGGCCGCACCAAACCACAAAGAAAGCGCCGAAAATCAAGCCAAGAATGAGCATTAAGCCAGTAACGATATAATGAGCGACCTTACGCTGTTGCATTGCTGCTCTCCTATAGCCCCATCGTCGTGTCGCGTAAGGCTTGAGCCAAGCGCTGATCGCCCTCGATCGTCACATTTGCGGCAGTTTTGCGGCCAAATAAATACAGCAAAATTTCGCCTGGCTCGCCAATTACTTTAAGCGTAGCATCGGCTGGGTCGGCTTGACGCGGAAATACACTGCCAACCTGAAATGCCAAAGCTTGGCCATCGGGGCGCACCAAGCTAATAATGCCAGCTGTTTTGAATGAGCGCAGCATCATGCGGGCATTGATATGCAGCATTTTCCAGATCAGGTTTTGCACTGCTGGCGATGAGATACGTGGTTTGTTCAAGCCTGCACGGCGCAAATCTTCGTTATGCACCCATTGCTCAATAAAATTGGCCAGCGCAATGCCTGGTAAACGAAATGCCAAGGGCGGACCATTGCGAAATTCCTGCAATAATTTAAAGCGGCCTTGGTTGCGCGCCTTGCGCATCAACTCGTCGGGGTGCACGCCGAGCTTACCTTTAGTCGATTCCGCCACAATAAAGCGGATCGGTTGCGATTCGCGGGCAACCATATGCGCCAGCAAATCGGTGACGTTCCAGCCTTCGCAGAGCGTAGTCGCCTGCCATTGGTCTTCAGTTAACGATTCAAGTAATGCCACGGCATCAGCGCGTTCTTGTTTAAGCAATTGCGAAGCATTCATGGCAACTCCAAGCACTAAAATTCTCATGATATTGTATCATGCTTCACCTTTGGGCGATGGCTAGGCCAAGCAATCCTTGCAGGCTTTGGCTCTGTTCGCTTGGGCTTTCGGGGATTCCACGCAGGACAATCACGGCCACAATTAACAAAACGACTAAGGCGATTGCAATGCTAATCATCGAGATTAAGCTGGTGTTGGTTGGAGGGTTATTGCTTGGTTGACGCGCTGGTTGCGGTTGCTGGTTGAGCTTCTGCACTGTGCTTGGGGCAATTGTGGGCTTGGCGGGGGCGATTATAGGCTGATCGATGGCGGTTAGGCGTTTTTTGGCAGTTTGGTTGTGCGGTTCAAGCGCCAAAACCCGTTGCAAACATTCGCGTTGCCGCTCCGGTTGATGCACAACTTCGCTGAGCATCAGCCAAGCCAACACATTATCTGGCTCTTGTTGAATGACGAGCGCTAGATGGCCACGCGCACGCGTCAGATCACCACTAAGTAAAGCTGCTTGGGCTTGATTCAATTCGTTCATACAATTCCTAATTGGCTAAAAGAGCAGCAGTATTTTAACCAAAAATTGTGACTGCGTTATTAATCTTGGATTTGTTGCAAGATGGTAGGCTTTAAGATTCCCTCACCCCAACCCCTCGCCCGTGGCGCGGGCGAGGACGAGGGGCTTTAATGGCGTGGTTTTGCCGCATTAGGTGGTAAAAACGGGTGCTCCCCCTCGCCCGCATTCAGTGCGAGAGGGGGCTTGAGGGGTAAGGGAACGTCAACTATACCCCGACGCGCTCGATCCACAGTTGTGGGTTGCGAATTTCTTCGAGGGTTGGCAACATTTCTGGACCTTCCCAAACGCGAGCCGCCAAATCCTTGCCACCATGGTCGGCAATCGCATTTACAAAGCGCTCGCCTTGCTCGTATTGCTGCATTTTGAGGCTCATGCCGGTAATGCGGTTAAACAATTCATCGAAGATTGAGCGTTTTTCCTTGCGATCGCTCATGCGCGCTTCAATCTGATCGAAGTTTGGCAGAATTTCGCGGCCAACTTCATTCATAATGTGGTTGCTATAGCCTTCAACCAACGACATTAATGCTTGCAATTCACTAAATACTTGGCGCTGGGTTGGGGTCAGCAATTGCTCCATCCAATGGCCATCGGTTTGGTCTTTGCTGTTGCTGAAAATACGGTTGATGAAGCTGCCAAAGCCATTGCGCAAGGCATCGAGCTGGCCGCCAAGCTCATTGAAATAGCGCTGAATCAAATTGCTGAAGTGATCGCGCACCCAGCCATAGGCTTCAAACTCATAGGCGTGAGTGGTTTCGTGCAGCGTAATCCACAAGCGGAAGTCATGGTCATCAACGCCTAAACCTTCTTGCACGCGGGCGATATTTGGCTCGACGAAATAGAGCATACCTGGCTCAGCTTGGGGCGAGAGCAAACTCAAATCATATTGACCAAGCACTTTGCGAGCAAGAACCCCAACCATGGCCCCGACTTGTGCGCCGACAAACGCCCGATTAATCGCATTAACCGATGGATTGCGGCCTGCATTTTGGGCTGCTTGGCGATAGAGCTTTTCGATTGGCTCGAACAAACGCTCAAACGAACGCAAATTAGCATCGATCCATTCTTTGCGGTCAACGACTTTGACCCGTGAAAGGGTTTCGGGCAGCTTGACGTTCAGGTATTCATCGATTAAGGGCTGGCTGCGCTCGACCATCTGATCGTATTCAGCTTGGCGTTCAGCCCGATTGACGACTGGATGCTCCTGCCATTGCGAGACGCGCAAGGCGATGGTGCGCGCAACCGACCAATCGATCAGTTTTTGGGGGGTTGTATAATCGTAGATTTTTTGGCCTTGTTGGCGAGTTTTATTGGCGAGATAGCGTGCGCCTGCGCCTGCGGCAGCACTAATCAAAAGCACACTACCAAGTTGTTTAATTGATAAACGTTTTGTACTCACGTTCGACATCCTTTCCGCTGGCACAAACACCATTGCTTCAGCATAACACGAGCATTTGGGCGGGGCTAGGGCTGTCAAGCTTTTCTAACACTTCGTTAAGCTCAATAGGCTACCCGCACATCGCCAACCCGCTGCGTGATTCGCAGTTGATCGCAATGCTCAAGCATAGCTTGGGCATATTTGCGGCTGGTTTGCCAGGCATCGCGCGCTTGGGCAAGGCTGATGCTTTCGCCATTGGCGAGTTGCGTCAGAACCCAGCTGTGCATGTGCTGATATTGGGTTGGCAAGAAGTAGACCTCTGGCGCAATTTGAATCAGCTGCTCGGTTTGCAACAGATACCGCCAGAGTTCTTGATCGATGGTTGGCCAATGCTCACGGCTTGGCGGCAGGGCCGGATCGCTCTGCCACAAGGCCAGCAAAGCTTGAATTTGGCTTTGTTGGCTGGAGCTAGGCTGGGCCTGATGGTCAGCAAGTTTAATCTGATTAGCTTCAATTTGGAGCCATGGCTGCTCGGCTAAGGCTTGGATAATATGGCTGAAACTGCTTGCTTCAAGGCCCATGCGTTTGCGCAACTCCTCGCGGGGCATCGCTTGGCGCAATGGCCATGTTTGATGGTACTCGGCGAGGAGTTGGCGCAGTTTGGTTTGCAATTGCTGCCAATAGCCTGAACTGGTGATTAAACTGCTGGCCGTGAGCGTGGCCAGTGTTGCTGAGACGATCACGATCATGCCGTTGTTGCAGCTTGTGGTTAGGCCCTCCAAGGCGGTTTGGCTCTCCAAGCCGCTGCGTTGTTGCAATTGCTGCCAGGTTAAACATTGCTGCTCGAGTTGTTGCAGCAGAATTTCATGCGGCAAGCCATTAACCAGTTGTTGCAAATGCGCGATTACTGCTGGGCGCATGCGGCGATGGCGTTGCGGATGCGCATCGAGCACCTGAATGCCTGCAACAGTTGCTGCTGGCGAGGCTCGGCGCAAAATACCGCGATCGCCGCGTTGGGCGATGCTGGCTTGATTTAAGCGCAATTGGGCAAAGGCTTGGGTATTAGCTGGTACGCTATCGCGATCAAGCAAGGCCAAGCTACAGCTGATTTCAGCGCTGCCAAGGTAGAGCTGCAACGACATATTGTGGCTTAGGGTTGGCGCATCGGCGGTTGTTGCAATAATCACATCAAGTAAATTGGTTGGGGCAAAGCTTTGGGGTATCGTCACAACATCGCCACGTTTGAGCTGTTGGCGCTCGATGCCGCTGAGATTGACTGCTACGCGCATGCCTGCTTGGACTGATTGCTGGCTGATTTGTTGCGATTGCAGGCCGCGAATCCGGCCACGCAGCTGCTGGGGCTGAATTTCGATCTCCATACCAACGCTTAAATTGCCATCGCGCAGCGTGCCCGTGACGACCGTGCCAAAGCCATCGATGCTAAACACCCGATCGATTGGCAAGCGTGGGTTGTGTTGCTGGAGTGTTCGGGCTGGCAATTGGCTAATCAAGCGATCGATTGCGGCGACTAATTGGGCCATACCAGCACCAGTGCGAGCCGAAACTGACACAATTGGCGCATTCGCCAGGCTGGTATTGGCAACTTGGGCTTGAATCTCACTAGTCATAAATTCAAGCCATTCAGCATCGACCAGATCGCTTTTGCTCAGCACAATCAGCCCTTGATCGATGCCGAGGTGGCTAAGAATTTGCAGATGTTCGTGGCTTTGCGGCTGCATGCCTTCGTCGGCGGCAACTACAAAGAGCACACCATCGAAGCCAGTTGCTCCGGCCAACATCTGTTTGATCAAGCGTTCATGGCCTGGCACATCGACCAAATTGACCGAATGGCCAGCAGGCGTGTTGAACCATGCAAAGCCTAGATCAAGCGTCATCTGGCGGCGTTGCTCTTCGGCCCAGCGATCAGGGTTGATGCCCGTCAAGGCTTGAACCAAGCTCGATTTGCCATGATCAACATGGCCAGCAGTGCCAAGCGTAAGCATCAGCGCAGGTGAAACACAAGAAAATCTTTGCCAACCGCGCTGCTGATGCGGCGCAACTCGCCCTCGGGATGCTCGCGCTGCAATTGCTCAATATGCACTTGATCATCTGGATTGAGCACAATAATCACAGGGCGCTTTTCGGGCACAATTAACTCCATTTCGGGCTTAATCGTGTTGCTGGCATACCATTGCATATCGTTCAAATGCACGCTAATGTTGCGCGATTCCTTCCAGAAATAGCTGTTGAGCATGAGGTAGGCATTGGCGTAGGGTACGCCTTGGGCATCGCGATAGTAGCGAATTGCATCGGCAACCTCGCGATTATTGGGAATAAAGCCTGTGTATTGGCGCGCCATATCGACGAAGTAACGCTGGAAATTTTCGCGCCCAGCCCATGCCAACAACCAAATACACATGCCAACGCTAAGCACGCCTTGTAAGGCTCGCGAGCCGCGCCACCATTGATCAAACGGCTTGGCTTTGGTAAGCCATTCAATTGCTAGCGCCAACGGAGCTGCAGCCATAGTGAAAATGACGGGCATCAGCACACCAGTGCGGGCAGCGCTCGGGTTTTCAATCGGGTAAGCCAAACTGAGGGTTGTGGCCAAACCAAGCAATGGCAAACTCACCACCAGCATCCACCAACGCCACGAGCGTTCAATAAATAAGCGCCAAACGATAATTGGCAAGCTGAGCAAGAACAATGCTGCGCTAACTTTATCCAGCAATGGGTCGAAGCGCACATTATTGACTTCGTTGCGATCGCCGCGCCAATTGAAGGCTACCGCTAAATTGACGTTGTTGGCGACGAATTTTTTAATATCGCAGGCGCGTTCGCTGCTAGTATCTTGGCAAAACTCGCGGCTAATTTCATCGAGATGGTTGCTGGTGCGGGTGCTGACGCGAAACCAGAAAACATCGGGATAATCGAGCATAAAATGGCCCAGCGGCAGGAAAATCAGCGCCGTTGTAATCAGGGTTAGACTGCCATGGCCGAGCAAGGTCAGCCAGCCCTTGCGATTGCGGCGGCGACGATCAATGGCCATCAAGCCAAAAACGGCGGCAATGACGAATGGCACTGCCCGAACCCCGATATAGCCATACAAGCCCATGCCCATCCATACACCGACCAGCAAGGCATCGCTGCGTTTGCCCAAGCGCACATAGCGCCAGAGCGACCACAGCACCAAGGCGGCGGGCAAGGTGGCATAGGGAAAGCGCAAGCCCATGCGGGTGGTTTCGAGTGGCCATTTGCCGAGCGCATACAGCATCGCGCTCAAAATGCCAAGTTTGCGTCCGCCAAGCTCGCGGGCAAACAAATAGATAAATGGAATCGTTAGCGTGCCGATAATTACATTGCCAAGTTTGAGCGCGATAAAGCCAAACGGCACACCAAAAAAGCGAATCAACGTGGCGATATAATAGAATTGACCTGGCTCGCGGCCTGTGTTGTTGGGCAAAAATAAAGGCCGACCACCCTGCAAAATGGTATAAACATCTTCCATCTTCCAGCCGTGGTCAACCGTCATGTCGTAGGGCATTTGATCAAGCCGATACAGCCGAATCCACAAACCAACGGCAGTCACAGCCAGCAAACAGCCGAAGGTCAGCCATGCCCGTTTGGTTTCGGCCCGATCAGCTTTGGGCAGATGTGGACGTTGCCATGGCAGCCACGCCAAGAGCCATAAGCCAATTGCAATCAGCCATGCCCAAGTCGAAAGTGGATTAAATTCATTGCCAAAGAGATTATGCCATGCTACGAGCGCACTAAACATTGCCACAGCACTGATGCCTAGCCGCAAGGTTAGATGCTTGATTGGGTGCTGATCGATGCTTGGCAACACATCGGGTTTTGGCGGTTGGCGTTTGATCAGCCACCACCAGATGCCCAAACTGACTGCTGCTCCCAGCAAAACTGCGCCATCGAGCTGGCGAAACTGAAGCTTCGCTTGCACCTTGATCATCAGCGCTAGGGCAGTTCCAAGCAAGCCTAAGAGCCAGAGCCAGCCTACGCGCTGGCTCGGAAAGACACCTCGTAGCATGGAAACGATCTCCTGAAAGACTTAACTCAAGGGCTTGCGCGCTTTGACAAACACATTGACAAAACTGCGTTTTTGCAGCGTTTCTGGGCGTTCATTCAATTGGTCGACATAATTGATGATGCCACGGGCCAGATTGAGTGGGTTCAATTTGCTGCCTTGGTTTTGGTCGCCACGCATGCGGTCGGCACTCTTCATCCAGCGTTCGGGCAAAATCCCCGATTCGATTAAGGGCTTGCCAATGCCATAGACCACATACGGAGTCATAGGAATCGCGTAGTGGGTGGCTTCTTCGCAGCATTCAACCTCGAAATCGGCCATACGCACTTGACGCACCAATTCTGCTGGTTCATACAAGCGCACGTGGTTTTCCCAAATGCTGCCAAATTTGGTGTGGGTAAAGGGCTTGCCGCCAAGCCGCGTCCAGATCCAGCTAGCAGGGTCCCACCACAATGGATAATTGGCGTGCGGCACGGAGATGGCCAAAATACCGCCTGGTTTGAGGATGCGGCGCAACTCGTGCAGGGCTGCTTGTTGATCGGGAATGTGTTCAAGCACTTCCGAAAGCAGAATTTTATCGAAGCTATTATCGGCAAAGGGCATGCCTTGGCCATCGCCGCGCACAAACGTCGCTCGTTTGGCATGCTCTTGGCCGACCAACAAGCGATCAAAGGCCTCGTCGAAGCCAACGACGTGCAAATCACGCAGCTTGTCGATCATCGCGGTATAAAAACCATAGCCACAACCGCAATCGAGCACCGTATCGCCATCGTGCAGATCAAGGTATTCCATCAAGCGACGGGCGCGACGGCTATAGGCTGGGTCGGCCTCGTTGCGCAGCATCGTATCCATCAGCGCTGCATCGTGGGGCGCTAAAGGGGCGTAAGGTTGTTCAGTCATAGTGATTTGCTCTTTCTTATACAACCGATGCTGAAACGGGCTGGCCACACATCTCGGCCATCGTCCGTTCGTAGCTATCGAGGATGCCTTTTACTGAGAAAACTTGCTCAACTTTGGCGGGCTGAACTTTATAGGCTTGGGGATTTTTCAGCACTTCAATGATGCCATCAGCCAAAGCGCGCGGATTTTGAGTTTCTACCAAGCGCCCAAACCTAGTCTCTTGAACCACAACCCGTGCGCCTGGAATATCGCTGGTCACCAGCGGTGTGCCCGCCAATAAGGCTTCAATCTGCACCATCGCCAAGCAATCGGTGCGGCTTGGCAAGGTAAACAGGTCGCACATTGCATAAAAATTAGCCAGTTTTTGGGCATCGCGCAACAAACCAAGAAACACGATTCGCTCGCGGTTTTGCTCGATCATCGGCAAGCAGGTCGAGTAGAAATCTTCATAGACCATTTTGTGCTCGCCAGCAAACACAAAACGCACATCGGGAAAGACCTCGGCGATCATCGGCATGGCTTTGAGTAAGAAATCAAAACCTTTTTCTTCAACGAAGCGCCCAGCAAAGCCAACAATTGGCTTATCGCTAATGCCGAGTTCTGCTTTCCAAGCCGCAACTTGGCTAGGAATCGGCGTTGGCAACTCGACTGGTGGGTAAATATAGGTCAATTTTTTGCTGAATTTTTGTAAAAAGCTGGAATGTGCGGCGTAATCGCGGCTATAGGCGCTGACGCGGCGGGCTAATTTGCCTGCCATCACCATTTGGCCAATCATCACTTTTTCGATTGCACGATTGACGAGGCCAGTTGGCATGACCAAATCGCCGTGATGGCTCATCAGCAGTGGCTTATTCAGCACGCGGCATAAGCCCGAAAGCAACAAGGCCTCAAGCTGTGGCGTGTGCACGTGCACCACATCGTGGCTGCGAATCAATTTGGCAGCCACAAAGGGAAAGTTGAGGGCGAGCATGCCTCGGCTAATTTGGGCTGCTGGCTTGAGCCGCAACACATGCACGCCATTCAAGATTTCTTCGGTTGGCAGCGTTGGCTCATGCTGGATTGTTAAGACAGTGACGTGATGTCCACGAGCTGCGAGTCCTTCAGCCACCCGTTGGGCATGCATGGTCAAGCCCGTCCAGTGTGGCGCGTAGTAGGTCAAGGCAGATAATATTTTCATGGGAAAATTCCAGCCATACTAGTTAAACGTGGTTATTATACCCTATCCATTTAGAACAAAGAACATATGAAAGTCAGAAGTCAAAAGGCAAAAATCAAAATGGGGATCAGGGGTCGGGGGCTGGGGATCGGGTGCTCGGCTTAGACACATAGCCCAAAGCCCATAGCCTCATCTTCGTGCTCTTCGTGTCCTTCGTGGTTAAAGGTTCTCCTAACCCTTACGCAAACGATTGAGCCAACGCAAGAGGCGCATCACTTTACCATTTTCCATGCCTTTGATATGCTGTTCGAGGTGGACGATGTGCTCGTTTTTCTCAGCCACCACCCGATCAAGCTCATCCATGCGATAGCGCATGCTAGTATGGCCCGCTTGTTTGCTTTGAGCCTTGACATTGCGCCGTTTGTCGGCGGCATACTGCGGCTGGCGGCAAAACGCAACCAACGGCGCACAGGCTTGCTCCCAAGTATAGGCTTGTTGCACATGGGCAAATTGCGCTTGGCGTTGCTCCCGATTCGAACGGGTATCCGCCGCGTGGGCCAAAGCCGCAACCCAGCCTTGCACATCCTCAATTGCCACGACTTGGCCAAGTTGCTCGTGCTGCACCACGTCGGCCAAGCTATCGCCTGCAGAGACAATCATCGGCAAACTGGCCCAGAGATAATCGAGCAAGCGCGTGCGAAAGGCAAAGCGGGTTTCTGTATGGTTATGATGAGCGCTGACCCCCAGATCAGCTTCGAGCAAATAGTTGACCCGTTGCTCGTATTCAACCCAAGTTTGGTTGAAAAAAACGGTTTTGGCGTATAAACCAAGCGCTTTGGCGAGATCAACGGCCTCAGTATAGCGCTGCATCACGCCAACGTCTTGGCTATTTGGGTGCTGGCCGCCCATAAAGACCAATTTCAACTGCGGGTGGCTGTGCTGCAATTCGGCCATGGCCCGAATAATTGTCAAGGGATCAAGCCATTCCCAGATGCCGCCACCCCACAAGGCAATCACATCGTCGTGATGAATGCCCTCAATCACGCCGCGCATCACCGGCTGGGTTGCTTGCGGTGGCTCGCTTGGCAAGCCAAACGGCACCAGATCGATCAATTTGCGCAAGGTTGGGTCATTGCGATAATGTTCGGGAGTTAGGCGTTTGCTCACGGTCAACGCACCCAGCCACAAATCGCGCTGGCGCTCGCTGGCACAGATAAAGAAATCGCCTAGCGCTAATTGCTCGCTGATGGCTTCAACGCTGGCATCATTGACCGCAATTGCCCGCTCAAGGCTCATGCCACGGCGTTCGGCCAACTCAAGCGCCTCGAAATGGAAGGGATCATAGAGATCAACCACCAAAATACGTTCTGCATTCAGCAATTGGGGATATTTTTGCAAACTATAGCCTTGTACGATAATTACTTCTGCATTCAGCGCCAACTCGCCCAAACTTGCGCCATCGTTGCTGGGGAAGGCGATGGTTTGCACATTGGGAATCGTCACATCAGCCCGATCGGGCGCGGCGAGCACAACTTTGCAATGCTGGCTCAGTTGTTTGGCAATTTGGACGCTGCGAATTGCTGGCCCGGCCAAGGCTGCTTGTAATGGATCGATGCTGACGATCAGCACATTGGTGGTTGGGTGAGGCATAAGTTCTCGCAATTTAAAACTTTCGACCATGGTTTGTTGTTGCATATGCAATTGAATATCAATATCGATCAAGCCAAATGGTTGTTCAAATAATTTAAAAAGTTCAGCATCGCTGCGTTGGCGCAATTGCTGAATGCGTTGGCGTTCAGCCCATAGCCCATCCCAGCCATCGAGCACATCGCCCAAAGCTGCGATATAACTCAACATAATCTTGGGAACGTGCATGGTGCTCGTTTGATCGCCTTGGTTGCGCAGGCGCAAATCAAATTCTTTGCGATCAAAACCGCCAGCGCCATCAAGCAAACTACGCTGAATAATTAGCAACAGTGCTGCTGGCAAAATGCGCCACAATTGCTCGTCTGCATAATGTTTGATGATTGTGCGCAGTGCATTGCGTTCAAGCAAGCTGCGAATTTGATGCCCGCCCATGGTGTTGGCGGTGGCATGTTGGCGATGATAAACCACTGCTGCTGGCGTAAAACGTACTTGATAGCCGAGCAACCAAGCCCGCCAGCCAAAATCGACATCTTCGAAATAGGCAAAATAGCTTTCATCGAAGCCGCCAATTGCCAAAAATGTTGCCCGATCAGCCAGCATCGCCCCGCCACAGGCAAAAAGTTGCGGGCCAGCGTGGCCCAAAACGCTCGCGGCTGGCATGCGGGTAAAGGGTTGGTTGCCATGGCCAAAAATATTTAATGCTGCTTGGATAAAATCAATCTGCTGGCCTTCCCAATCGAGCATTTTTGCGCCAATCGCAATCACTTTTTCAGCGCGATGGGCTTCGATTTCAGCAACTAAGCATTCGATCCAAGTGGGATCAGCTTTGGCATCGTTGTTGATCAAAGCCACATATTGGGCTTGGCTTAAACGCACCGCTTGATTAACTGCTGGCGCAAAACCCAAATTCTCACGATTTTCGATGAGCTGGACGCTGGGGAATTGTTGGCGAATTAAGTCGCAAGAGCCATCGTGCGAGGCATTATCGACCACAATAATCTCGAGTGCATTGCTTGGGTAGCGTTGGGCAAGCAAGGAGTTTAAACAAGCAACGAGGTGTTTTTTACCATTAAAATTGATCACGATAATTGAAACGCTTGGCCGATCCATGCACAACCCTTCGGAATTAAAGGCCACAATCAGCCAGCATCGTACCACAAAACGCCAATCTGCATACAATAGCTGCAAGATTATTTTATGCGACGGAGCGTTTATGCCACGACCTGTTTTTATCGACCTCTACTTTACCTTGATCGAGCCAGACCCTGCCTACAACTGGGCAACCTTGGCGGCTCCAATCTTGGGTATCGAAGATCACGCTTTTCATACTGCCGCTGGCCGCTCGTATCAAGCGCGCATGGTCGGCACCTATCGCCAGGCCGAGGAGATTGTAGACCAAACTCTGAGCTATTTGGGCATTACGGTTACGCCTGAGGTGCATGCGACCCTCACCAAACAGCGCTTGGAGTTTTTCAGCACGTTGCGGGTCTATCCCGACACCATTCCGACCCTGCAAGCCTTGCGCGATCGCGGCCACCAAATTGCCTTGGTCACCAATTGTTCGGCTGAAACGATTCCGATGATGGAGCCGCTGGGCTTGCTCAATTTATTTGATGCAATTGCCTACTCGTGCGATGTGCGTTCGGCCAAACCTGAGCCTGGCATTTACCAACACGCGATCGATGCGCTTGGGGTTGATCCGCGCGAGGTGGTGTATGTTGGCGATGGCGATACCCAAGAACATGCTGGCGCAGCAAAATTTGGCATGACCACGGTGCTGTTGCAGCGGCCTGGGGCCAAAGTGCGGGCGGTGCAAACCGATTATGTGATTAGCTCGCTGACTGAATTATTGGATTTAGCGCCACTGAGCCAAGGAGCCTAATGCTAGCCGTTATTCTGGCCGATGCGCCGCAAGCAGATATTCGTTCAGCATTGCCCTTGTTGAGCAGCACCGATTTGTTGATTGCTGCTGATGGCGGGGCGCGTCATGCGCTTAATCACGGGGTTACGCCACATGTGATTATTGGCGATTTGGATTCGATTCAGCCTGCCATGTTGGAGATTATGCAAGCCCGCAAGGTCGAAATTTTGCGCTTTCCTGCCGCCAAAAACGAGACCGATCTCGAATTGGCCTTGTTGTTGGCAGTAGAACGGGGCGCAGATCAAATTCGCATTTTGGCGGCGCTTGGTGGCCGCCCTGATATGCACATGGCCAATCAATTGTTGCTGACCCATCCATCCTTGATTGGGCGTGATGTGGCGTTGCTTGATGGCGCTTGGGAAGTGCGTTTGATTCGCCAGCACTTGGAATTTCAAGGCAAAGCTGGCTTGCGGGTTTCATTATTGCCGTTGGGCGATGTTGGGGGCGTGCGCACTGAGGGCTTGCGCTATCCCTTGCGCGATGAAGACCTGCCAATTGGCCCTGCGCGTGGCGTAAGCAACGAATTTGCCGCGCCGAACGCGCAGGTGAGCATTCGCTCGGGGCTGTTGTTGGCGATGATCGAGCGCGAATTGCAAGCGGGCTATTTGGCATAGTCAGATTGCTCGTCCTTGTTTGGCACTAGGAGTATAGCACGCCATGCAAGCCCTGCGGATCGGGCGCGGGCAAGATGTATTTGGGGTGGCGCTAGCCTAAACTTGGCCCATATTTGAACCTTGATAAGGAGCGGATATGCGGCTATTACTTTCCTCAATTGGATCACGCGGCGATGTTCAGCCACTGCTAGCGCTGGCACTCGAATTACGCAGCCTTGGACATACGCCCGTGATCTGTGTTGCACCCAATTTTCAACCATTTGTTGATTCATTCGGCCTTGAATTTGTGCCAATTGGACCTGATTTAGAAGCCTGGACGCGGATGGCTCCTGCTCAATCAAGCGCAGCGAAGCCAACGCCTGAGCAATTGCAGCAACTGGCCAGCCACACCGTAGCTGAGCAATTTCGGGTTATGTCCGAGGCCGCTCATGGCTGTGATCTGATGCTAGTTGGTGGCATGCTCCAAACCGCTGGACGCTCAATTGCTGAGCTGTTGCGCATTCCCTATGTGTATACGGCCTATTGCCCAGCGAGCCTACCATCGTCGGATTATCCTCCGGCAACAATGGGCATGCGTCATCAACAAGTTGCCTCAGCGGAAGCAAATCTGCAACTTTGGCTGGCTGATGCCCACATGTTTGATCAGATGTTTAGGTCGGCGATCAACCAACAACGTGCTTTGCTTGGGCTACCTGCAATCACAAATGTTGCCCGTTACATTACCACCGACCATCCGTGGCTTGCCGCTGACAAGGTTTTAGGTCCAGCGGGCAAGACGAATGATCTGAGCGTGTGGCAAACCGGAGGGTGGCTGGTGCAAGATTCGAATCAATTGCCAGTTGAGCTTGAGCGTTTTCTGGCTACTGGTGAGCCACCGCTGTGCTTTGGTTTTGGCAGTATGCGCACTGATTCAGCAACTGGCCACAGCCTAATTCAAGCAGCACGCATGGTTGGGCGAAGGATTATTTTGCTGCGTGGTTGGGGGAATTTTGCGCCAATTGATGAAGCAGATGTGCTGAGTGTGGGCGAAGTTAATCACAGCCAATTGTTTCCACGAGTAGCTCTGATTGGCCATCATGGCGGAGCAGGAACAACCATGGCCGCAGCTTTAGCAGGCAAACCCCAAGTGCTTGTACCGCATGTCTATGATCAATTCTATTGGTCGCATCGTATGCAAACGTTAGGTGTGGGGGTAGAGATTCCTAGTGTGGCAGAGCTGACACTTGATCGAGTTATTGACTCCTTAGAAGCGGCGCTTGCGCCTGATGTTGTCTCGCGTGCTGCTGCCTTAGCGCCAACACTTACCTTGAATGGTGCTGAGTTGGCTGCTCAACGCCTTGACCAATTGCTGCAAGCAAGCAAGGATACCGCTTAGGCTTAAACAAAAAACAAGCAGAGCCGTTATGGCTCCGCTTGTTGCATTCAACCAAATTACTGAGCAGCAATCCAGTTTTTGCTGAGTTGGAAGCTTGGGGCAACCGTGGTGGTTTCTTCAAACACGATCACATTCGTGGTTTCAGGTACCGTCATGGTTGCTGCATCGGCAACGACTGGCTCGCCAGCAACGCTTGGGTCGCCGCTCAAATATTGGCGGAACCACAAGATTTGCTCTTGAGCAGCACGGAATTGATTGGCTGGGTCGCTCAGGCCGTGGCCTTCGAGTTCATAGGTTACCAACTTGACGCGATGCTTTTGAATTTCGATTTGATCATGGAAATCGACTGCATACTTGACTGGCAAGAAGTCGTATTCGCCATGGAACAACATGGTTGGGGTGCGCACGCGATCAGCGCGACTCAATGGCGAGTCTGCGTTGTATTCTGCGGGCTTATCCATTGGCGTGCCACCTTCGAGGTAGGCAATTAATGGCCCCAAGCCAAAGTGGAATTCATTGGCAGTGTTCAACAAGGTACATTGTGGGTTGGCAGCAGCGTAGCGAGTTGGGTGGCGGGTGATACTTTGGGCGCTGAAATAGCCGCCGTATGAACAACCGGTAACCCCAATTTTGCTTTGTGAAGTCCAACCACGTGCGATTGCTTGGCCAACAATTTCGGCACCTTCGTCGATGTCGATTTTGCCAAAGTTGTCGTTATCAGCCAAGGCGTTCAAGAATTCTGGCCCAAAGCCCAAGCGGCCTGGAAGTGGCACATACAACACAGCGATGCCAAAGTTTGGCAACAAGTTGTAAGGGTTTTCCGTGTTGGCTGCAAAGAATTGGGTCATGGTAGCGCGTGGGCCACCTTCTTGCCAGAACACAATTGGCACATTTTTTGGTGGGAACTCAGCGCCACCTGGTTGGATCAAGAAGCCGTTGCGTTGTGCGCCACTGCTGACGGTAAACGAAACGCTATCAACCCGTACATTGCTGATCTTTTCCAGCTCGCCGTTGCCCCAGGTCAAGCGGCTCAAGGCTTGGCCGTTCCAGTTCATACGATAAATATCGGCTGGCTGGCTGAACGACATATAGCTGAAGATCAATTGTTGGGTCAGGTTAGTGCTGATCGCGCCGAAGTAGGTGCCATCCATGGTTGAGATCTTGCGGAACTCACCTGAACCTTGGTTGAAGTAGTACAAGGCTTGGTTGGTGCCAGTGACGGTGTTGAACAAGACTTCATCTGGTGACAGGAACTTGATTGCTGAAGCGTCAGGCGTTTGCAATTCTGGCGTGTACAATTCACGCAGTAAGCTACCATCAACGCTGCGGAATTCATAGCTTGCCATATCTGGGAAGATATAGGTTGGGTTTGGGCGACCAGCGATTTGAGCTGGGCGTTCCAAGCGCACGATGTAGCGTTGGCCGTCGGTGCTCCATTCAATGTCGCGTACAACCCGACCATCGCCATCGACTGCCCGCCAAGCTTCAGGCTTGAAGTTGCCAGTCGTCAGATCGAAGGTGTCGAGCACATTTTGGGTGAAGAGTGGGTTATCCTTGGGTGACAGACCGCCAAGTGCATCTTGGGTCATAATATCAACCAAGCGTTTTTCGCCAAAGCCTTCGCCCAAGATCACGCTATCGCGAATCAAGGCCAGCTTGCTACCATCTTTTGCCCAAGCATAATCGTAGAGCAAGGTGTGGTCGGGCACACTGTACAATGGGGTCAATGCGCCAGTGTTCAGGTCGTAGATTGCCAAATCAATGGTTTCTTCGCTCATCCGGCCACGGGAGTCGGTGTGGGCGTAGTAGGCAACCCGATCTTTTGGCTTGACCCGTTCCATGGTTGTTTTTGGCGCTTCGACGCTGAACGGTAATTTGACCGAATCAGGTGCTTGGCGCATGGCTTCGAGTTCACTTTGATCGAAGGTCACAACCAACAAGCTTGAGCCGTTTGGCGCAATTGACAATGGAATGTAAGGCAAATTAACGGGATACAGGCTAATTGCACCAGTGTTGCGGTCGATTGACAGCATCATGCTGCCCGTGAATGGGTCAAACAAGACTTGACCAATATGGTCGTTGTCGAGCCAAACCATTTCAGTTGCAGAAAATGGAAAGAAATCGCTATCTTCTGGCAGTTGCAATGGTTGAACTGGCACGATTGAGCCATCAACAACATTCAACAACGCTGAGCCAGTATCGCTGTAGCGATAGTTGCCAATCAATACGGTGGTGTCATCAGGACTGATCGTGCTGCTAACGCCGGGGTAGGTGTTGTCTTGCAGTTGCGCAACTTTCAACAACTCCTCGTCGTCAAGCAAAAATTCTGGTTCTTCGGCGTAGGGGACATTGACAATTTCTGCTGCTGCAGGCATTGTTGTGAACAAAACTGCCAGCAAAGCCAGTATTAAGCCGATGCGTTTTCGCATAACGCTAGGTTCCTCCTAGAGCAAAGCTCTTCCACACAAAACCCAACAACCGAACAAGTTCCAACTCAGGAGTCTACTGTAGCAGATTTGCTGCTAAAAAACGAGAGCAATTTTGCCAAAATGCTGGCGGATTATTTAACGCCGCCAGCATTTTGAATGTTGCAGCCTATTCTGGTTGACGTAAGGCTTGCCACATTGCGCCAAATGAGGCTTTGCTACCACGCAGCAAGGTGCTGGCGCGGAACATACGCGCTGTGACAAATTGCAAGCCAATCACGGTCACGATCATTAATCCAACCGACAGCCCAACTTGCCAGAGTGGCACGCTGGTCAACACGCTGCGAATCGTCAAGACGACCGGTGCGGTCAATGGGAACAGACTCAGACCTGTGGTCAAGCCACCATTTGGTTGCTCGATAATCACGCTGATGAACATCAACGGGATAATAATTGGCAAGCCAACAATGACCGTCAGTTGCGAGCTTTCGCGCATCGTGTTGGCCACTGCCCCAATGCCCGCCATCAGCGACGCATACATGGCATAGCCAAGCACAAAACTTATCAACGCCAGCAACCATGCGCCCAGCGAAATTTCGACATTGGCCATCATACTGCCCAAGGCTGCACCTTGACCCGTAATCAACGCACCCATTGCAATCCAGATTGCAACTTGAACCAAGCCCAAGAGGCCGAGGCCAAGAATTTTGCCTTGCAACAAACTGCGAGGACGCAACGACGAAAGCATAACCTCGATGACCCGATTTTCTTTTTCTTCAATCAGCGATTGCAACAGCAAGTTGGCCGATGAGAAGATCGAAATATAGAGCAATAAGGCCAGGCCCATACCTAAGAGAAAGGCCGATTGCATGCGTTCGCCTTCGTTCGTCGCCTTGTTGATTGGCCCATCAGGCCCCTCAACTTTGAGCTGGGTGGTTGGCTGCTGGAGCAAAAAGGCATAACTGCTACCGTTATCGGGATACAAACTGGTGCTTAGCAATAATTCGACCAACGATGATTGGAGCGAATCGCCAAAAGGATTAACTTGGTTGCTATAGCGTTGCACCTTGCCAGTGGCCAAATAATCGCTTGGAATCACATACAAGGCGGGAATGTCGCTTTTTTCCATCGCTGCCAAGCCTTGCGCCACATCGGGGTATTGGATATACAGCGAAGCAGTTTGGGGATCGAAGCTGCTTGGAATGCCTTTAACTACGCCACTTTCGTCAACAAAGCCAATTTTAAGCTCGCCCGAAAGAATATCTTCGTTGATTTTGGCTGGGTCGCCCAAGCCTGGCACCGCAAAACCACTACGATTATTGTTGTTGGATTGGCTAAAAAAGCCAACCACCGCAATTAGCAGCGGCATGCCGAAAACAGCGAGCCAAAAGGTTGGTTTACGAATGTGTTTAATAAATTCATTTTGGGCGACACTGAGCATTTTATTCGCCATGTTGACCTCCAAGGCTCAATGCGCGGCGAATTTCGGTCCATGTAAGCCGTTTGCCATAGCGCAACATCCCAACCCGCACAATTCGGGCTGCAAGCCAAATCATTAATAAAGCCATGCCAATCAATAACAGCACCGATAGCCCAATTTGCCATGCTGGCACGCTCACCAACGCAACCCGCTGCATCATAACAATGGGCGCTGTGAAGGGGAACAGGCTCAGGAACAGGGCTAATGGGCCATTCGGGTTTTCAATAATCATGTTGATAAACCAGACTGGCGAAATCATCAAGATCGAGATAATGCCCGAGAATTGCTGTCCTTCTTGGACTGCTGAAACGCTTGCGCCAATTGCGCCGAGTGCTCCCGCAACCATCAGATAGGCTGGCACAAACATCACTACGCCAATCAACAAGACGTTGGTTGGCAAGGTCAAATTGGCCATACCTTCGATGTTGGCGCGGGCAATCGTAAAGGCAAGCAGCGCTGTGCCCACCCAGATGCTAATTTGGGTTAAGCCAACTAAGCCAAGGCCGACAATTTTGCCAACCATTAGCTCAAATGGCCGCAACGAGGTCGCCAAAATTTCCATTACCCGGGATTCTTTTTCTTCAACCAAGGCGGTCATCAAGTAGGCACTTGAGCTAAACACAGCGATAAAGAAGAAAATGCCAAACATATAGGGCGCGAAAAAGAGCAAAACCCCTTGGCCTTCGCTGGTTTCAACATCGCTATTTGGCTTGCGATTGTAGACCTGATCAATTGGCTCAAGCGCTCGTTGATCATTCAACGATGGTTGATTGGCAATCAAGGCTTTTTGCATGTAATCGGTGAAGCGGCCACGGGCATCGCTGCTCAAATTGCCTTCGTTGGCAACGCCACGCAAGGCTCCAGTTTGCAGATAATCGCTTGGAATAACCACATAGCCATCAATTTCTTGCTTGCTAAGCGCCGTTTTGGCTAAATCTTCGCTATCAAAGCGAATAACCGCCACATCTTTGCGCAAGGTATCGGTGATCGTGACTGTAGCAGGTAGTTTTTGGGTGATGCCTGCTTGGTCAACCACGCCAAGGCTATTGCTCTGATCGCCGAAGGCAATAAAGGCAAAGATTGCCGCGAAGATTGCCACAAGCAAGAGCGGCGTGCCAAAGGTTGCAATCAAAAAACCTTTGCGTTTGGCATGAACTGCATATTCATGAGCGGCGATTGTCCACCATTTTGCCTTGCTCATTGGCCACGCTCCCCATTGACGACGCGCACGAAAATATCGTCAAGCGACGGAATTGCCACTTCAAAACGATCGATCGTGGTGTCGCCACGGCTTGCCAAGGCTTGGAAAACGCTTTGGGGGCTGGTGCCAGCTTGCAGGTTGAGCTGCACTTGGCCATTTTCGGTTTGGACGCTCTCGATGCCAGGCAAATTATCGAACGAGCCATTGCCTTCAACCCAAACTGCGTTAGGAGCGAAGCGGCGGCGTACATCGCGCAAGGTTCCGTTCAAGACAATTTCGCCGCGATTGAACATCACGATCCGGTCGCACATTTCTTCGATCAGGTGCATTTGGTGGGTACACATCAGCACCGCGCGACCTTCACGGCGAATATCAAACAAGAGATCTTTGACCATACGCGTGTTGACCGGATCGAGTGCTTCAAAGGGTTCGTCGATAATTACGATGTCTGGCTCGTGCAAAATCGTCGTGCCAAATTGCACTTTTTGCTGCATCCCTTTGCTCAATTCGCTGACTTTTTTCTGGGCAACATGGCCGAGTTCGACCCGTTCGAGATAGGCACTGGCTCGTTTGCGAGCCTCGTTGCGCTCGATACCCTTGAGAGTTGCCAAATAGACCATACAATCGATAACTTTGAGGTTGCGATAGAGGCCGCGTTCCTCGGGCAAATAGCCAATGCGATTTTTCTTGGATTCATCCATTGGGCCGCCGAGGACTTCAATCGAGCCACTATCGGGGCGCAAAATATCGAGAATCATGCGGATCGTGGTGGTTTTACCGGCCCCATTGGGGCCAAGTACACCAAACAATTCGCCAGGTTCAACATTAAAGCTGACTCCGCGAACTGCCTGCGTTCCCGCAAAAGACTTTTTAACATCAACAACATTTAACATTGCCATTCAATCGTTTCCTCCTGTAGGCTAGGAGCCTACCCACCGCCTAAGAATACCATGGCTCATTAATTATTAAACAGGTATTCGAGGGCGAATCGTTCTCGTCCTTAAGGACGAACATGCCACTGGATAGTACTCCAGTGGCATGTTATTGGTTTCAGAAAAATTGTCTAAAGCGTTATTGACAGCTCACGCTGTGGCTGCCCAATCCGCTGAATGTATCGCTGCTGTAGGCATCCCACGCGCTGCTTGGGCTAAAGCTATCGATGCGATTGGTGTCGCCTGAGGCGATGTTGGCTTTGCGGCGCAAGCTGCGGTCGCTGGTCAACCCACCCCAACCACTGCTGCCCGGGTCGTTGCCAACTTGGCCGAAGCTATCAACAACTGTGCCGTTGTAGGTTAATACCAAGGCATCGTTGCCATTGAAGTTGGCCACGCCATTAGTAATGTTGGCCAGATTCAAGAGGCTGCTCGAAGCAGAGGCATTGGCAATCACATAGGTTGCGCCATTGGCCAGCGAGCCACTTAAATTAACGCTGCTGGTGGCGTTGGTTGCGCCATTCGCATACAGCTGGATGCTATAGCCGCTCAAGCTGACGCTGGCTCCAGTGTTGTTGTAAAGTTCTAAGGCTTTGTTGCTGCCGCTACCCTCGACATATTCCGAGAAGAACAAGCGCGTTGAGCTACAGCCAGTGCTTGGTGGCGGCGTTGCGGTGCGTACTGGAGTCGCGGTTGGGTTGGGAGCCGAGGTTGGGTTTGGCACTGAGGTTGGCACTGGGGTGGTCGAGCCATCAATCCGCGCTTCGATTATACTTTGGATGCTAGTTGAAACATTCGAGAGAAAGTTATAGCCAGTCAAGCTTTCGAGCGCATCGACCGTGGTCAGATAATCGCGCCAATCGTTATTGCGAATGCCTTGCACATTTGGCATGTTGATTGCAATAACCCGCGTATTATTGCTGATGCGGCTCAGATCATTGCTGCCTTGACTCAGCACCACAATGATTTTCCAGGTTGAGTTGGGGATGCGCACTTTGCCATTGGCGATTGTGCCGCGTGAGCCAGCACCGCCAGTGATCATGTACAACTCGTTGCCTGCGCTAACCAACTCGCGGGCATAGGTTTCGAGGTCGACCCATGGGCCTTGGTTGTTGTCGGGAGCTTGGGGAATGATGTTGGTCATAAAGAATGTTGGTTGGTTGTCGCTGGAGCTTGAGGTGCGGTCGCCAGAGGGAGTCATGTGGCCGCGATCGTAGCCGCTGCCGCTATAGTCTCCGGTTGCCACCCGATACCAACCGCTGGGTAAACTGCTGTCTGGTTGGAAATCGCTGCGTGAGGCGCTGCCAATATCGCTGCTATCGAGGTGCCAACTGACCCAATTGGCGATCCCATTATCACGATGATACGAAAGTGCGTATTGGTTACGTTGAATCAAATAATTGGTAGGATAGCTGCTGCTGGCGACCGCCCCGCTAGGATTGCCCAAAACCAAGTTATCGCTACTGACGGTTTTGGCTTCCAATGGGTGAACCATGCTGGCCCCAGCAAAAATAATGACGAACAACGCGAGCAGGGTAATCAGCCGATGATCCTTCATTTAAGTTCCTTTCAGAATGGAATTGCTGATCTGGAGGGTTGTTATGCTTTGCTCTGAGCGTAGGTACTATAGAATACCATACTTAATAATTTATTAAAGCATGGTCAAAAGCTAGTTATATTTGGCAAAGCCGACAACGACTATTGGGCTAGCTCGCAGAGGTGAGTAGGCGTGCTCCCCCTCGCCCGCGTTTTCGTGGGCGAGGGGGTTTGGGGGGTGAGGGAATGCTCAAATCGAGCGTGATTTGCGCTAGCCAAGCGGCCTAAAAATTCAAATCGCTGTGGTTGACAGCATCAAAGCTCTCTGTTATAATTCGTCGCCGTATTGTAAAGAAAAAATATCATTAAAAGAGGGCGGGCAGATGCCCCTCTCTTTTTTATCGGCGGCGGACCAAACCGCCAGAAGGAGCGGCATCGTGTACGCCATTATTCGAGACCGTGGCCAACAGTATCGCGTTGAGCCAGGCCAAACATTACAAATTGCCTTGACCGACGCTGAAGATGGAAGCACTATCGAATTTAATGAAGTCTTGATGGTTGGTGGAGCTGACACCTTTGTTGGCGCACCCTTGATCAGTGGCGCAGTTGTGAAAGCAACCGTTGGCGAAGTTGTGAAGGGCGAAAAGATCGTCGTGTTCCGCTACAAAGCAAAAGCACGCTATCGCCGCCGTACCGGCCATCGCCAAAAATACACTGAAATCACCATCAACGATATTGTAGTTCCCAACAAGTAATCTGACCGCGCGGTTGGCCCGCGTCTGAAAGGAGCCTGCAAATGGCACATAAAAAAGGTGTAGGTAGCTCGCGAAACGGGCGCGACAGCAAGCCGCAAATGCGTGGTATCAAGCGCTTCGGTGGTGAGTTGGTTCAGCCTGGTTCAATCATCGTTCGCCAATGTGGCACCAAAGTGCGCCCTGGCGCAAATGTTGGCCTTGGCCGCGATTACACCATCTACTCGATGATTGATGGTCATGTCAAATTCGAAGATTACAGCCGCACCCAAAAAATGGTGAGCGTTGTACCTGCTGAAGCTGAAGCCTAAAGCATCACCATCGAGGAGTTATCATGAAGAAGAACATTCACCCAAAATATTATCCAAATGCCAAAATTGTGGTGAACGGCGAAGAAGTCTTGATCACTGGCTCAACCAAGCCTGAATTGCGCTTGGACGTTTGGTCAGGCAACCACCCGTTCTACACCGGCGAACAACGCATCTTGGATACCGCTGGTCAAGTTGATCGCTTTATGAAGCGCTTGCAATCAAGCCAAGAAAAGCAATCAGATGCCCAACGCCGCCGCGAAGCTCGCGCTCAACAAGCCCCCAAGAAGCGCAGCCTCTACGATGAAGTCTACGGCGAAGAACCAACTTCAACCGAAGAATAAGGTTTGATCGTTGTTCTGAACTACAAACAGCCACGCGATACCACTAGGCTTCGCGTGGCTCTTTTGTTGCCTTGCGGCCTACACTTCCTCTTGATGCGATAAGGAGTTCTCATGCAACGTGGTGGGATTGAAGTTGTCTGCGGCAGTATGTTTAGCGGCAAAACCGAGGAACTGATTCGCCGCGTCAAGCGCGCGCAAATCGCCCGGCAAAAAATCCAAGTGTTTAAGCCAGCCATCGATACTCGCTATTCCGATGAAGAAGTTGCTTCACATAATGGAGTACGCGTGCTGGCAACTCCCGTGCAAACTGCTGCCGATATTGCGGCGGCGATTGTGCTTGAAACAACTGTCGTGGCGATCGATGAGGTTCAGTTTTTTGATCCTGCGGTGATCGATTTATGCGATATTTTAGCCCAACGCGGCATTCGGGTCATTGTCGCTGGCTTAGATCAAGATTTTCGCGGTGAGCCATTTGGCCCATTGCCAACCTTGCTCGCCAAAGCCGAAGAAGTGACCAAGCTGCAAGCAATTTGTGTGATTTGTGGTCAGGCTGCTTCGCGCACGCAACGCTTGATCAACGGCATGCCTGCCTCGTATGATGACCCAATTATTTTGGTTGGGGCGCAAGAAGCCTATGAAGCACGCTGTCGCCGTTGCCATGAAGTGCCACGCACCATCCGCAACGGCAATCACTACAGCGAATCGGCTGTGAATAGCTAAATATGCTAGGCTTGCAGCAACAATCGCCGATGGCCTCGCCAAGCCCCGATCTGGCGCTTGCCTTGATCTCGTTTGGCGGTTACTTTGCTGCAAGCCACGTTCCCGATCAGCCAGCCTATATTGTGCCCGAAACCGCGCTTGATCGGCTGATTCCACTTATCCCCGCCAGTGTCTTCCCCTATCTTTCGCTCTACCCCTTTTTAGGCTTGAATGCTGCTTATTTTTGGCCTCAGCCCGTCCAAGCCCGCCGAGTTTTTTGGGCAATTAGCCTGCTCAATGGTCTTGGCTCAATGCTGTTTTGCAGTGTGCGCACCAGCGTGCCCCGCCCAGAACCAGCAACCAACCGCCTGCTTGCTTGGCTTTGGCGCGTTGATCCACCGTACAATGCCTTGCCAAGTTTGCACACGGCATATGCGGTGGTGTTGGCGGAGGCCCATTGGCGTTTGCGTTCGCGCTGGCGTTGGCTCGTAGCGGCTTGGGCCTTGGCAATTATCATCAGCACCCTCACTACCAAACAACATCGGCTCTGGGATGTACTTGCTGGTATGCTGCTTGCTCGCATGGTTGCAAAGCGTTTATTTGCCGATTTTTCAGCGAAACATCAGCTTTAAACGGAACGACATAATACCTGAGCAATGGTATAATAGCCACAATGTTTAACTAGGAGAGTCCTCGGTGAATAATCAGCAGCTTAAACAAATTTACCGAATTGTGTCCATCATTCTGGTGGTGGTTTTGGTATTTTCGTTAATTGCCAGTATTTTCATCAACATCTAAGCACATTAGGCTTGGTTTGTTAATTTATAAAACTATTGTGCTGTTTGGTCGCTAGGAGTGTTTGGCATGGCAGATGAATTTTATCAAAAATATGGCCCCATGGAGCGTCGCCGTCAAAATGGCGATGTCGAGCAGTACGAAGCAACTGCCCCATTGGCCGACGATCTCCCCGTTCGATCGGCTGCGCCACCACAACGTAAACGCAGCCGTCTGCGAACATTTATCTGGGGCGCTGGCATTACGTTGGGCTTGTTTGGCTTGCTATTTGGCGTAGGGCTGTGGTATCTCAACCGCACCTTTGAAGGCCGCATTTATCCAAATGTGGCAATTCAAGGTATCGATATGAGCCAAAAAACGCCTGATGAAGCCAAAGCCTTGCTCAACGAGCGCTACGCCGATTTGCTCAAGCGGCCTTTAGCACTCAGTTTCAATGGTCAAACCTGGGAGCCTTCAGCGCAAGCTGCAGGCATCAGCCTCTCGGTTGAGCAATCGGTCGATGAGGCCTATAAGCTTGGGCGTGGTGGTAATATCATCAATACCTTGCAAGCAGTTTCAGGTATTTGGCAAAATGGCTATGATATTCCGTTGCAAGTGACGATCGATCAAGGCCAATTGGGCGATTATCTGAGCACTGCAACCAACGATTTGATTGCTGCGCCAGTCAATGCTAACTTGATTGTGGCTGGTAATAACGCCACCATGACTCCTGCCCGCGAAGGACGTTTGATCTTGATTGATGAAACTGCACAGGATATTTTGACTCAGTTGCAAACGCTCTCGCCAGCTGAAGTGGTGTTGCGCACCGAAATGGTTGTGCCAACCGTGCTTGATGATGGAGTTGCTGAAGCCAAACAAACGATTGATGCTGTCTTGCAATCACCGTTGACGTTGGTTGCAGGCGAGTTGCAATGGGAATTGAGCGTTGATGATTTGCGGGCTTTGATTCGGCTCGACACCCACACCGACGCGAATGGCAAAACCAAAATGGTGGCCTCGTTGAACGAGCAAATGATTCGCCAACGGGTCGCAAGCTTCGCCGACGAAATTGGCCGTGGCTCAGTCAATCCGCGCGTGGCGTGGGATGGCGGTGCCCTAACAATTACTCGCGAAGGCCGCACTGGCTTGCGCCTCGATGAAGAAGCCTCAGCGCTGCGGATTATCGAGCAAGCTACGATTGGCGAAACCCGAACCATCGAATTGGTGATTAAAGAAGTGCAGCCCGATGTAACCGCCGAAAACCTGCATAGCTTGGGGATTGTCGAAACGGTTGGGGTTGGCCAAAGCTCCTACAAAGGCTCGGCTTCATATCGGGTTACCAATATCAAAGCTGGCTCGTACTTGCTTGATGGTATCTTGATCAAGCCTGGCGAGGAATTCTCGTTCAACAATGCGGTTGGCTCAATCGACGAATCAAATGGCTTCGTCAAGGGCTATGCAATTGTTGGCAATCGCACCCAAGAAGAATGGGGCGGTGGGATTTGCCAAGATTCAACGACCTTGTTCCGCGCTGCGTTCCACGCTGGTTTGCCCATTACCGAGCGCCATACTCACTCCTTCCGCATTTCGTGGTATGAAGTGTACGAATCGTTTGGCATGGATGCGGCAATCTTCACTGGGGCATTGGACTTCCGCTTTGTCAATGATACTGGCAATTGGTTGTTGCTCAACACCTATGTCAACGATTCAACTGCTACCGTTACCTACGCCTTGTATGGCACGGCTCCTGATCGCGAAGTTGTGCTTGATGGCCCCTATGTGACCAAAGAATATCCTAAGCCAACTGAGCCAACCTTTATCGCTGATGCCAAAGAGCCAGTCGGTGTCTTCAATCAGACCGATACCGCTCGCGATGGCATGGATATTACGGTTTATCGCATTATCCGCCAAAATGGCCAAGTGGTTTTGCGCGAGCCATTCTACACCCACTTCAAGCCATGGCCCGACATCTTTGTGCACAATCCGGCAACGCCATTGCCACCAAAAGGTTGTCGTCCAACCGACCCGTGTGCGAAGCCGGCCACACCAACGCCAGAGCCAGCACCGCCGCAACAGCCGGAGCCAACGCCTGAGCCACAACCAGAGCCAACACCTGAACTTGTGGTCCCAACGCCAAATCCCTAATGAAAAAATATCTGCTGATGTTAAGTATGGTCGCTGGATTGCTCTGCATTCCGGCGACCACGCTTGTCGCCCAAACTCCAACCAACCAAGCAACGCCAAGCCCTAGCACTGTGCCAATTGTCGATTTGACCTTTGGCACATCGCTGCAAGGTCGGGCAATTACTGGCACGCGCTTTGGCAATGGCCCGCGCAAGCTGTTTCTGGTGTCGAATACCCACGGCGGCCCCGAAGCCAACACCTATCAATTGGCAATGGCGTTGCTTGAGCATTTTCGCCAACGCCCCAACGAAGTGCCAGCCGATGTGAGCTTGTATATCATTCCTACGGTCAATCCCGATGGCTTGGCAATTGGCACGCGCTTCAATAGCCGCAGCGTTGATCTCAACCGCAACATGGATACTAACTTCGATGCCTGCCCTGAAAACGACTGGAATCAAACGGTCGAGGGCGCGTATGGCATCGTTTCGGATACTGGCGGAGCCTTTGTCGAATCGGAGTTAGAGAGCCAGTTGGTGCGCGATTTGGTGCTTGATGCTTCGGCAGTGGTTTGGATTCATAGTGATGGCGGCGATGTGTTTCCAGCTTTTTGCGAACACGCGCCGTCGATTGCTT
This sequence comes from Herpetosiphon sp. NSE202, assembly GCF_042688385.1. Classification (NCBI taxonomy): domain Bacteria; kingdom Bacillati; phylum Chloroflexota; class Chloroflexia; order Herpetosiphonales; family Herpetosiphonaceae; genus Herpetosiphon; species Herpetosiphon sp. NSE202. The sequence continues at coordinate 114,978 of NZ_JBHUPY010000005.1, forward strand.
TGGCCCAAGTCTATGCTGAAGCCAGCGGCTATCGCTACGACCGCTATTGGGGCAATTATATGATTACTGGCGGGATGCACGATTGGGCGGGGGCGCTGGGCATTGCCTCGATCACGCCAGAATTATCAACTGGCGAATTGCCCGATTTTGAGCAAAACTTGCGGGCTGTGCAAGCAGTGATGGCTCGCTCCGAAGAATTATTGCCCTTGGTGACGACGACGGTTGAGGCAACCACGGGAATCACGATGCCAACGCTCTTGTGGCGCTACTGGCGTGCTCATGGCGGCCCTGATGTTTTTGGCCTGCCAATTTCGCCAGTGGTTGACTACGAGGGTCGGCCAACGGTCTTTTTTGCTGAGCAACACTTGAGCCTTGTGCCCGATGGTGCTGATCGCATGCAGCCGGTGGCGCGGGGCGAGGCTGGCCAAACGCTCTGGCAAGAGTATCTGCTTGATCAACGTTCAACTAGCTATCAAGTGCGCTAGGCGCGGCCAAACGATGATTGCGGCAATCAGCAAGGCTCCGATTGCCGCAATTAATACCGCGCCAGCCGCTACATCCTTGGCGCGGCCTGCGAGCGGATGATAGCTTGGCGAAACCAAATCGACCACACTCTCAATCGCTGTGTTTACTGCTTCAAGCGCTAAAACAACCACGCTAATTAATATCACTGCCAGCCATTCATTGGCACTGATCTCTAGCAGCCAGCCTGTGATTGCCACAACGCCCACCGCCAAACAATGAACTTGAGCGTTGCGCTGGCTGCGAATTAAGATCCAAATGCCACAAAAGGCATAGCCAAAGCCGCAGATAAATTTCCAAATCGCCTGAAACATCCACAAATTCTCATCAAGAGCATAGAACATAGAGCATAGATGTACTGATACATCAGATTAACCACCGCCTGATCCCCTCACCCCAACCCCTCTCCCACGGAGCGGGCGAGGGGCTTTAAGCTGCGGTTTTTACGCCATTTGTCGGTGAACAATGGCGGCTCCCCCTCGCCCGCGTCTAGTGGGAGAGGGGGCTGGGGTGAGGGAACATGGTTGCTAGTCCCTGACCCCTGATCCCTAGCCCCTAAACATACGGCTCTGCTTCGCGGGTAATGCCAAGCGCTTGCAGGGCTTTTTCCTCGCGTTGGCGCATATCTTCGCGCTCCTCGTCGGTTTCGTGGTCGTAACCGAGAAGATGCAAGCTGCCATGGGCTACCAAATAGCATAATTCGCGGCGGCTCGAATGGGCATACTCTTGGGCTTGGGCCAGCACTCGCTCATACGAAATTGCCAAATCGCCAAGATAGGCAGCTTCATCAGCCTCAGGATCGTCAAATTCATCATCGTCGTACACGCCATCGGGCACGATAAAATCAGCATCATCGTCTTCGTACTCGCCAAACGAGAGCACATCGGTTGGACGATCAATGCCACGATATTGGCGATTGAGTTCCTGTAATTCTTGATCGTTAGTGATCCGAATGCCAATTTCCCATGTGCCAGTTTGGCCTTCATCACGTAACACTTGGGCTACGACCTGCTCCAGCAAACTGGTATCAAGCACCAAATCGGCAGGCACAACTTCAATATGGGCTGTTAGTTCTAACATACCGCGTCATTTCCTTATTGGTAGGTTGGTGTTATTTTGGCTGGGCTTCCCGAATCAACTTGGGATACTCAACCCGTGGATGATAGATCCCTTGCAGGGTTTTGACAAACGATTGGCGAATCGTATTCAGATCGTGTTGGGTCAGCGGCGATTGATCAAGTTGGCCGCTGGCAATCCGCATATCAATGCTTTGGTTGACCACTTGGGCGATGCTCTGACAGCCCTTGGGCGCTTGATGATCATCATCGTCGTGGCGCTCGGCAACCAGCATGCCCGATTGCTCTTTGGATCGCACGGTGGCTTCCACGCCATCAGCCAGCATCAAAATTGCGGTTTCTTTGGATTGAGGCTTGGGGCCGGGGTAGCGATAGTTATTAATATCAACACTATCTTCTGCTTGCAAGGCTTGCTGATAAAAATAGCGAATTACGTCGGTGCCATGATGTTCAACGATAAAATTGACAATTTGCTCAGGAATTTTATGCTGGCGCGCGATCTTCGCGCCTTCGATCACGTGGTCGGCGATTAATTTGGCACTGGTTTGCGGATCGAGATTATCGTGCACATTCGAGCGATCATATTGATTATCGGTGAAGAAGAAGGGCCGCAACATTTTGCCAATATCGTGATAATAGGCTCCGACCCGAGTCAACAAGGTATCTGCGCCAATGCGCTCTGCTGCTTGTTCGGCCAAATTGCTGACCACCACCGAGTGATGATAGGTGCCTGGGGCTTCTTGCATCAAGCGCCGCAACAATGGCTGGTTGGGGTGGGCCAACTCCAGCAATTGCATTGGTGTGACGATGCCAGCGACCCGCCCAAGTACGTTGTGCAAGGTCAGCGACATCATGGCGGTAATGCCGCCGTTGAGCACGCTAAAAATCACGGTAAACATGGTTTGCTGCCATGTCACACCCTGCGGCTGAATCAAGCGCCAAACCATGGCCGTGGCAAATACGCCCAGCGCAATCCAAACGCCAGCCATCATAAAGGCCATGGCGCGGTCGGCGCGGCGAATGGCGTAGATACCGCACAACGCTCCTGCAAAGCTAATCATGCCAACTTGCAGTGCGCCCTCGCCCAAAAACATAATGACAATCGACACCAAAGCCGAGACGATCAAGGCCAAATTATTGTTAAACAGCGCCGCCAGCGGAATCGCAATAATTGCCAAGGCGAAGGTTTCGGGGAAGTTCAACCAGGTGCCAATAAATAATCGTCCAAACAGAATCGGAATCACAGTTAAAATCAGAATGACCAGCAAGGCGCGCGGCCACGTCAGCAGATTATGCTGATCGATATACAGCGCCATGCCAAGCCCCAAGGCGACCAAGAGCGCCAGAAGTAAGCGCCCCATAAAGCCGTCAATCCCCAGTTCTGGCGTGATCAGGCCCATTTTGACCAGAGTTTCGTATTGTTCTGCTGAAACCGTATCGCCTTGGCGCACAATATTTTCGCCATTTACGACATCCTTCGAGACCGATTGGACGGCGTTGCGGGCGGTTTGTTGGCGGCGCTCAGTTTCTTCTTGGTTGAGGGTGCGATTAACATGCAGGGTTTGCTCGACCAAATAGAGCACAACGGCCCGCTGATCTTGCTCCAAGCTACTCGGCAAGTTATAGGGCAAATAGCGAATTTTAATATCGGCGAGGGTTGTTTCATCCAGCGAATAATTATTTTCGCGCAGCGTGCGATCATACAAGGCATTGGTTTGATCTTTAATCCGTTGCCATGTATCGTCGTCAGCATCAAGAATTGTAATTGCCAGCGTATCGGAGAGCGGTAGCGACGGCAATTCGGTTAGTTGGCCACGCTGCTGATCAAGATTGAGGCTGGGATTATCGCGAATCGAATTGATTACGCTGAAGGTAGCTTGCAGTTGCTCACGCTGCTGGCCATGAATTTGAGTATCTTCGTTATAAACCAAGTTACGCGGATCATTGGCGGCTTCGCGGCGTTTGGCCTCGGTCAGCAATTGGCTTTCAAAGGTCAAATCGCGATCGGCATTGATGGTGCGTGGGCTTGGCCGCCCAACCATAATATCTTGGTTAACCGCTGAGCGCCACGTAAAAATCACGGTCAAAATGACGGTCAGCCCGATCCCGAAGAGCACCAACACCCAATGGTGGTGATGCTCGATTAGGGAGCGTAACAAGGTTTTTAAGCGATATGAACGAACTATCATAGCTTAGGCACTAAGTAATGAGCGCACAACCTCGTTGATGACGCGGCCTTCTGCTTTGCCCTTGAAGCGCTGCATTGCCGCAGGCATTACTTTTGAAAGATCAGCGATGCTGGTTGCGCCAAGCTCGGCAATAATTGCCGCAATTGCTGGCCGCAATTCATCGGCGCTGAGCATGGTTGGCAAATAGGCTTCAATCATCGCCAGTTCAACTTCTTCGCTAGCAGCCAAATCTGGGCGATTCGCTTTATTATACTCGGCCATGGCATCGCGGCGACGCTTGGCTTCTTTTTGAATCACGCCAACTGCTTCAACTTCATCAAGCTCGCGCCGAAGATCAATCTGGGCATTTTTAAGCGATGCGAGCATCATGCGAATCGTATCGAGCCGTTGTTGCTCTTTGTTGCGCATGGCATTTTTCATATCTTCTTGCAGTTGTTGTTGAATCGACATTTTTGAACCTCTTTAATAATCTGCAATTCTCATGATACATGAAAATCGCCGCAGCGTGGTATTCCCACAAGCTGCGGCGATTCGGGGTGCGTCATGCGAATTGCTTAGTTGTTGGCCTCACGAGCCATCTTTTGCAACTTACGCAGACGAGCAGCTTCCTTGCGCTTGCGTTTAACGCTAGGCTTTTCATAATGCTCACGGCGACGGGCTTCCGTCAAAATGCCGTCAGCTTGCACGGCCTTGTTAAAACGGCGCAGTGCTTTGTCGATTGATTCATTTGAATCTACCGAAATGCTTGCCACTAGAATTCACCCCCTTTTATTTGGCGTTTCGTACAATCATAAAAATTGACACGTAATGGCTATTATACAGCAAAAACCAAGTTTGTGCTCAGCCGTTGGCCTTGCTAGCTCTCAGCCTTGAGTCGGGCTAGGCTTTGGCATTAACCAAATTGATTAATGTGATTTCTGGCGCTGCCCGAAAACGCAACGGCGGCCCCGTGAAGCCAAAGCCACTGTTGACATAAACTTGCGATTTGCCAAGATCGTAATGGCCGCGCACAAAATATTCAGCGTTACCAACCAGCTGATCGGTCAGAATTGGCACTTGAAACTGGCCGCCATGAGTATGGCCCGATAAAATCACATCAAGCTGATAGTTGGCCACGAAATGCGGCACAATCACCGGGTTATGCACCATCGCCAAGCGTGCCACATTCTTAGGCGTGCCTTTCAAAGCCGCTTCGGGATTGATGCTCTCTGGGCTGAGCCGTGGCCCACCGTTGCGATTATGCCGTGGATCATCAAACCCAACTAGCACCAATTGATCAGCACCGCGCCGCAAAACCGTATGTTGATTGACCAACAAGCCTAAATCGTGGCGCTGAATTGCTTGTTTGATTGTGTCGATCTTGCCGCTGTAGTAATCGTGATTGCCCAGCACTGAATAAATGCCCTCTGGCGCACGCAGCTGGCGAAACGGTTCGGTTGCCGCGTCAGCAAAGCGCGCATCCCAATCCACAAAATCGCCAGTCAAAAGCACCATATCAGGGTTAAGTTGATTAATTTGGTCTACAGCACGGGCCAAATCGGCGCTAGTGGTATAGGCATTGATGTGCAAATCACTCATTTGGGCGATGCGCATGCCGCGAAAGCGTTCAGGCAAAGTGGCAATTGGCAAGTTCACTTCGCGCACTTGAATTTGGTATGGTTCAATCAGCATGGCATAGCCAACCACCCCGCCAACCAACCCCGATTCGACCAAAAAGCGGCGGCGCGAGAGTGGCTTGGTTGCAAGCTTTGGGCTTGTTGGTGCAATTTCGTTGGCAATTGGGGTTGCTGGTTGCTCGCTAGGTTGGCTGGTTGGCTTGCGGCGCAAGCGTTGGGCTAGCTTAATAATTCGCCCAATAATCCAACGCCGAGTACGCACAGGCCGCAGCATCAGCACTAGCAAGAGCGTAAATGGCAGCGCCATCAACAAGCGCATGCCAAATTCGGCCAGCATGTGCCGTGTGCCTTGCAAATTGCTGAGCCATTCAGCGGCGCTGAAATAGCGAATCATAAAAAACATACTAGCAATACAGCTGAGCCACAGCAGCAACCAAAGGACTGTGTTGCCAGCCCAGCGTCCTGCTTGGTAAAGCCGCTTTGCCCAAGGATGAATCGGTTGCTTAATTGCTTGCGCCATGCCCAAATAGCTCCTGATAGCTTGTTTATAGCTAGCCTACCCTGAATTGATTAACAAATCTGCAACTTTGGTGTAAGCATTTGATGAGCAATTGTTAACAAGGCAAAAGTCAGAAGTCAGAAGCATGAGGTATGAAAGGCCAAATCAAAAGTCAGAAGGCAAAAATCAAAATGAGAGCATAGAACAGAGCGAAATTATGAAGGATGAGGTATGAAACGAAAGGATGAAGGATGAGGGATGAAGGATGAGGGATGTGTTGGGTCAGCAAGAATCTAATCAACATAATCTGTGCAATCTGTGGCTTAAAAAATTATCATTCGTGGAATTCGTGCAATTCGTGGCTAAAATATTAACGCAGAGGCGCAGAGAAGAGATGGCTATTGGCTATTGGAAAATAATAATCTGAGCCAATCTGTGGCGAAAAAACTTAACCTTCGCGATCTTCGCGATCTTCGCGATCTTCGTGGTTTCCTGCTTCGTGCTCTTCGTGGATCGTTAATCATAAAGAGCACGAAAGATGATCCTTCGTGCTCTTCGTGGTTAGCGGATCAAAACGTTATTGCGCCAATTCCCAGGTTTCGATGTTGTAGAAATCTTGTTGGCTGGTTGGGTCGAGTTTGAAGCCGCTGATGGTTTTGCGGGCAGCCCCAACATTGATCCGTTGATACAACGGCAAGGTTGGCAAATCGCGGTTGAAAATTTGTTGGGCTTGGCTGAGCAATGGCAAGCGGTTCGCCCGTTCGACGATGCTTTGGCTTTCGAGCGCCACTTTATCGTAATCTGGGTTACAGTAGCCAGTGTTATTTTGGCCAGCGTAGCCGTTTTCAGCGGTTGGCACTTGGCTGCACAAATACAATGGCGTTGATGGCTCAGGGCCGCTGACCCATGCATACAAGGCCAAATCGTAACGGCGACCAGCTAAGATGCCTTCCGAACCATTTTTGAACAACGAATCGGTGCCAGGCACAAACTGCAATTCAGCATCGATGCCAACATCGCGCAAGTATTCTTGCACCAATTGGGCGACTGCTTGGCGGGTATCGTTGCCTTCGGTGGTGAAGAATTCGATCTTGAATGGTTGACCATCTTTGACCAAAATACCATCATCGCCAGCAACCCATCCTGCTTCCTTCAGCAATTCAATCGCCTTGCTTGGATTAAAATCGTAGCTGTTGATGGCGCTTGCATCGCTGGGATAAGCCCAGTGATCTTCAGGCATGAAGCTGTTCATGGCCACAGTTTTGCCAAACAAAATCTGGTCGATAATTTCTTGGCGATTGATGGCATAGGCAGCTGCTTGGCGCACTTTGGGGTCGGCAAACGGCGTTGCAATGCCATCGCCACGCTCAACTGCAAAGTCGATATGTTCCCAGACCGTGGCTGGCACATATTGAATATCAAATTCGTTGCCAGCTTGCAATTCATCAAGTGATGGCGCTTGGGCTAATGATAAGCCAATTTGGCCGACCACATCGATTTCGCCTGATTGCAATTGTTGTAAAATTTGATCTTCGTTGGTGACGAATTTATAAATAACATTGGCAATCTTGGGCAAGCCTTGTTTTGCGCCCCAATAATTTGGGTTCGCGCTCAGCACAACCCGCTCTTGTGGCACATATTCATCGATTTTGTATGCGCCATAGGCCAATGGTTTGCTCGCATAATCGCTGCCACCAATGCTGGCTGCATCAACGCTGCCAAGTACGTGTTTTGGCTCAGGGCCTAGCGCGCCGCCTGCATAATTCAAGAAATAGGTTGAATCTTGATAGCCAGGCAAGCCATACCACGAGAAGGTTTGATCATCGACCTTTTCGTATTTAGCGGTGTGCTCGATGGTGAAGCGGCTGGCGACCTTGGTGCCTGGGTTGGCATACAACTCGGCGGCAAACAAGAAGTCGTCGGCAGTTACTGGCGTGCCATCTTCCCATGCGATGCCATCGACCAACTGCCAGGTTACTTTGACTTGGGGCAATTCGATTGGCCCACTCAAAATGCTGGTATCGGTTACGATTTCATTATTGATCACGAATGGGCCAGGATAGCTTTCGTCGATGGTGACGGTTTCTTCAACTGCGCCGCCATTTTCGAAGGTTGGTAATTCGCTAAAACAGACTGGCTGATAATCGTAGCTCAAGGTCGTAATACAGACCGGTTGCACCGAGTTTAAAACTTGGGTGGTGGCGCTTGATTGCGATTCCATCCCAAACAGCGTATCTGGCGATTGGCTCATGCCAATAATCACCGTGCCATCGCTGCTGGGTTGCGCCCCAGTATCTGTGCCTGGCTCGACCACCGCCGTTGCGTTGGTGCTACCAGTAGTTGGTTGCGTGGTGCTGGTGCCGCTTCCGCAGGCTGCCAAGATCGCGCCAGTAAGCACGATGGCGGCTAAGCGTTTGCTTCGTTCGAACATGACTGGAATCCTCTTTCCTGTATCCAAAAACGAGCAGGCTAAAAACGAAAAAAGCTGCGCTTGCGTCTTCCCGGAACGCATGCCTCGCTTTTTTTCGCTGTGGCCTGTTTTGTTGAGCAGGTATTGCTACCTGACCACGAATGCAAGTTGGTTGTGCAAGCTCAAGACGTTGCATTCCCCCAAACTATAGCAGATTCCATGGTTTTATGCAAATATGCAGTTTCTGTGATATTTATAGCCTAAAAAGCTCAAAATTTCATTAATATATATGCTTAATTGAGCATATCAGCTGCTGATTTTATTTAATGCCTCCAGCAACTGACGTAAGACGACCTCCCAATTATCGCGCAGCACCCGCCGATCGAGCCGCGCCAATTGCGGGCCAATCACCACGCCACGCGGCGATTCGCGCTGAAGCTGCTCGCGATCAAGATAAACGCTCTTTGGCAGACGCACGGTAATTTCGTTATCATCGGAGATAATCGAAACCACGCCCGCTTGTAAGGCCAAAACCTTGAGTGTCAACAAATCAAGCAGGCGTGCTGCTGGCTCGGGCACTGGCCCAAAGCGATCTTCCAATTCTTGGCGCAACATGCGAATGTCGCGGGTCGAACGGGCCTCAGCAATATGTTGGTAAACCCGCAAGCGTAGCGGCTCATCGTCAACATAATTTTGCGGCAGATAAGCATTAATCGGCAGGTCGATGCTGACCATCGCATCGGGCAAAACGGGATCTTCAGCATCGCTGCTAAAACCACTGCGCGCCGAAACCACTGCCGCCCGCCGCAGCGCTTCGACGGCACGCGCCCGTTGGGCTTTTTGCTCACCTGCCTTTTGGGTTTGGCCGCGTTTGCGCTCCTCGCGCACCCGTTCGACCGCCTGCGAAAGCAAGCGCGAGTAGAGATCAAAACCAATTGTCGTGATATTGCCCGATTGCTCTGCACCTAACAAATTACCAGTGCCACGAATTTCAAGGTCGCGCATGGCGATGCGAAAGCCAGCGCCCAACTCGGTGGCCTCTTGAATTGCCTCAAGCCGCTTTTGCGCTTCTTCACCCATCGCTTTGGTCGGATTATAGAACATATAGGCATAGCCACGTTGGGTTGAACGGCCAACCCGACCGCGCAGTTGATACAATTGGGCCAAGCCGTAGGTCGTCGCATCGTCGATAATCATCGTATTCGCGCTAGGCACGTCGATGCCACTTTCGATAATTGTGGTACACACAAAAACATCAAACATACCCTCAAAAAATTGCAGAATCACTTTTTCCAGCGCTTTTTCGGGCATCTGGCCATGGCCAACGCCGATGCGGGCTTCGGGCACTAATTTTTGAATGCGATTAGCGACGGTATAAATTGATTGGACGCGATTATGCACAAAGTAGGCTTGGCCATTGCGTCCTAATTCGCGCAGAATCGCATCGCGTACCAGCATTTCGTTGTAGGGCTGCACATAGGTTTTGATCGGCATGCGATCATCGGGCGGCGTATCGATGACGCTGAGATCACGAATACCCGACAAAGCCATGTGCATCGTGCGCGGAATTGGCGTTGCGGTCAGCGTCAGCACATCAATTTCATGGCGCAGGCGTTTCAACATTTCTTTATGCTTGACCCCAAAGCGCTGCTCTTCGTCGATAATCACCAAACCAAGCTGCTTAAAATGCAAATCGTTGGATAAAATCCGATGCGTGCCAACCACAATATCGACTTCGCCCTTGGCAATGCGTTCGATAATTGCTTTTTGCTGGGTTGGCGAGCGAAAGCGCGAAAGCATTTCGATCCGCACTGGAAACATCTGCATGCGCCGCGAAAAGGTTTCGAAATGCTGTTGGGCCAGCACCGTGGTTGGGACTAGAACGGCCACTTGACGGCCATCTTGCACTGCTTTGAAGGCGGCACGGAGCGCAACTTCGGTTTTGCCAAAGCCCACATCGCCACAGATCAGCCGATCCATTGGGCGAGTGTTTTCCATATCACTTTTGACATCTTCGATTGCCCGCAATTGATCGTCGGTTTCGGTGTAGGGAAAACTATCTTCGAGTTCGCGTTGCCACGAGGTGTCGCTGCTGTAGGCAAAGCCTTCGACCAACTGCCGCGCGGCGTAGAGATCAAGCAATTCGGTGGCGAGTTCTTCAACATCGGCCCGTACTTTGCGCTTGGCACGCTCCCAATCCGACGTGCCCAAGCGGGTGAGGGTTGGTTTGCCTTCGCCAGCACCGATATAGCGCGAAACCCGATCAACTTGATCGACAGGCACATACAATTTATCGCCAGAAGCGTAGCGCAACACCAAAAACTCACGTTCAGCGCCGCTGGCCTCGATGCGCGATAAACCCTCGTATTGGGCGATGCCATGCTCGATATGCACCACATAATCGCCAACTTTGAGCGATTGCAAAAACGCCGTGCGATCACTTTCGCTGCGCTGTTTGCGGGCGCGCGTTGAAATTGCTCGCCGTGGCTGCCAGCCAAAAATCTCGCTATCACTCAGCAATGTCAGGCGCAAGGGATCACTGCTAAAACCGCCAGATAAGTTGCCATGGCGAATGATAATCGTGCCGCTTTGGAAAGCTGGATCATCAACATCGGGGCCATCTTCTTCGCCGATGAGCGCCAAATTATGCTCGCTGGCTAATTCGCGCAAGCGGCTAGCTTGGGGAGAAACTAGCACAACTCGTTCACCGCCAACTAAACGCTCGCGCAAATCTTCAAACAGCCGATCAGTTTGGCCACCATACGATGGTGCTTGGCTGAACGTATTAATTTCGCGCACAAAGGCATCATTGTGATCATCGGCGATTGGCTGATTGCTCAGGTTGAGGCAACTCCATCGTTGAATTGCTTTGCGAATAAATGTCCACGCCACCAAGGGAAAGGGAAAATCGGGTGGTAATTCGTTATTTTCAATTTGGGTGCTACGCACAAGGTCGGCATGGCTTTGCAGTTCGATGCCTTGGGCATTCAATTCATGTTCTTCCGAGAGAATAACCACTGCTGAACTTGGCAAATGCTGCCATAACCCAGCTTCAACCGCTTCGTGGGGCGTGCGGAAGAACGGCGCATAAAACGCCCGACCTTCAAAGCGCTGGCCTGTTTCGAGATGTTCGCGGGCAGTGGCCCATTCGTGTTGCACTTCGCGGCGCAAACTAGCAATTTGCAACTGATCGATGCGTTTGATCGCCTCGTTACGTCGCCAAAACGGAATCTCGTGGGCTGAGCTGATTTGAATTTGGCGCACACGTTTGTCTGAGCGTTGCGAAATTGGGTCATAAATGCGCAAACTTTCAAGCTGATCATCCCAAAATTCAAGCCGAATAGGGCGCTCGCTGGTTGGCGGAAAAATATCGATAATCCCGCCACGCTGGCTGAGATCGCCTGGTTGTTCGGCGGTTGGGCCGACGCGATAGCCCAAGCTGACCCAGTGGGCCAACAATTTACGAGGATCATGCTGGTCGCCTTGGCGCAACACGCGGGTAGCAAAACCAAACTCCTCGGGAGTCATAGTTGGTTGCATCAAAGCCTTAACCGAAGCCACCACACAGATGGTTTCGCCTGCATTCAAACGCCCCAGCACTGCCAAGCGTTGCGCGACTATCCCAATATCTGCCGACATATGCTCGTAGGGCAAGGTATCGGTTGGCGGAAAGAGCATCACGCTTTCGCCAAGCCAGGCAGTGAGGTCGGCGTGCATGCGCACTGCTGCATCGGGTGTGGCGGCAATTAAGAGGCTACTGCGCGCCTGAAGCGTGGCGATGGCTGCCACAACCCGCCGCGCTGCGCTTGGCACAGGCGTGATCGTGAGGGTTGTATTTGGTTTGGCTGCTGCCAGAGCCGCTTTAAGCTGTGGCTCATTTGCCAGAAGCACCTGAATATCTGCTAATAAACTCTCTGCATGATCTGTCATTGTGTAGGCCACCGCTTAAACAATTCAAATATTGCTATTGTACCTTAGGCAAAAGCCAAAATCAAAAGTCAAAAGGCAAAAATTAGAAGTCAAAAAGAACATAGAACAGAGAGCATAGAACATAGGGGTAAAGTCAAAAGCCCAAAGCCAATAGCCTCATCTTCGTGTTCTTCGTGGATCAGCATTTAACGCAGCGGCGCAGAGAACCTATGGCTTTTGGCTGTAGGCTATGGGCTGGCGGACGTTTATTGGTGGAATTCAAGCATATGTGGCATAGCAGAATATAATCACGCTAATCTGTGTCAATCTGTGGCAAAAAAATTAATCTTCGCGACCTTCGTGTTCTTCGTGGTTAAAAAATCGCTAGGAGTTGAATGATGCCAATTGATGGCTATGCATTAATGGCCCACACGTTTCAGCGGCTTGCGCCAATCCCGCCTGAGCAGATGCAAGCATGTTTGCACTTGTTTAAGCCGCGTTTCTTGGATGCTGAGCAGGTTTGGTTGCATGCTGGTGAGGCGACCGACCAAGTGGGATTTTTGGTCGATGGACTGCTGCGTTTTTACTATTTAACCGCCGATGGTTTGGAATGGACAAAATCGTTTTGCCTGCCTGGCGATTTGATCGGCGGCTATCGAGCCTTGTTGCTGAACGAGCCATGCCAATTTACGATTGAAACCCTCTTGCCAAGCCACTATCTAGTTGCTAAGTATACAGATTTTGCTGGCTTGATTAACCAACATCCATGCTGGGATCGCCTCTTGCGGCGGGTGGCCGAAACCTTATTTATCAAAAAAGAACAACGCGAAAGCAGCCTATTGCTCGATGATGCGACGACTCGTTATCAACGCTTTTTGGTCGATTTCTCGGCGGTGGCTGGGGTGATTAAGCAATATCATATCGCCTCATATTTGGGTATTACGCCAGTCAGCTTAAGCCGCATTCGTCGCCAATTGCGCCCCGATTAACCTATGATAATGCAGTACGCTGCTGTGCTTGCTAGAGTAGCCACAGGAATTTAGCTAGCGAGGTTGCTTCGATGCAAACTACAGGACACACAGCGTTGATTACCGGCGGCGCAGCAGGCATTGGGCGGGCTTTGGCGTTACGCTTTGCCAAAGCAGGCAATCAGGTGATTGCGGTTGGTCGTGATGCCCAAAAATTGGCCGAACTTAAGGCCTTGCAGCCGACGATCAGCACTATTCAGGCTGATTTGGCGCAAGCAAGCGAGCGTCAGCGCTTAGCCGATCAGGTTCCTGCCATATCAATCCTGATCAACAATGCAGGGGTGCAATATCATGGCGATTTAGTTGAGCAGCAATCTGCCCACGTTGATCGTGATCAGGAAATTGCAATTAATTTAACTGCGCCGATCGATTTGATTCAGCGTTTTTTACCCAAGCTTCAGCAGCAGCCCGAAGCCGCGATCATCAATGTTTCATCTGGTTTGGCCTTGGTTCCCAAACAACAAGCGCCGATCTATTGCGCCACCAAAGCTGGGATTCATATGTTTACCAAAGCCTTGCGTTGGCAACTAGAACAAACTCAGGTACGCGTATTTGAAATTATTCCGCCGCTGGTTGATACGGCAATGACGGCGGGGCGCGGCAAGGGCAAAATCAGCCCAGAGGCTTTGGTTGAGGAGTTCTGGCGTGGTTTTGCCAATAATACATATCAGTTGGCGATTGGCAAAGTTAAACTATTAATCCAATTACAGCGCTTTTTGCCAGCGCTTGCTGATCGCTTGATGCGCTATGGGCGCTAGGGCATGCCCTCACCCCCCAACCCCCTCGCCCACGAAAACGCGGGCGAGGGGGAGCACCAATGTTCACCACAAATCATGCAAAAACCACGAGATGAAAGCCCCTCGCCCGCGCCACGGGAGAGGGGTTGGGGTGAGGGAACCTGATTAAACCGCTGCCACCTTGGTGCGGCCTTGGATTGGGCGATCCATGGCATCGGCGATGCGTTCGACTTGCTCCATCAATTCAACAAAGCGTTCGGGCAAGAGCGATTGCTCGCCATCCGACCAAGCTTCGGCAGGGTTAGGATGGACTTCGATCATCAGGCCATCAGCGCCTGAGGCGATGCCAGCCCGTGACATTGGCAAAATGCTCTGCCAGCGGCCTGTGGCATGGCTGGGGTCAACAATAATTGGTAAGTGGGTCAGCTCGCGCAAGACTGGAACCACGCTCAGATCAAAGGTGCCACGTGAGTGGTCGTCGAAGGTGCGGATGCCGCGTTCGCACAAAATGACCGCCTGATTGCCCTCGGCCATAATATATTCGGCGGAAAGCAGCCAATCTTTGACGGTTGAAGAAAGCCCGCGCTTGAGCATCACTGGGCGGCGGGTGCGGCCAACTCGTTTGAGCAAAGCGAAATTTTGCATATTGCGCGCGCCAAGCTGCAAAATATCGGCATATTCGGCCACCAAATCAACTTGCTCGGTATCCATCACTTCGGTGATAACTGGCATTCCGGTAAGTTCGCGGGCTTCGGCCAAGAGTTTCAGCCCATCTTCGCCCATGCCTTGGAAGCTGTAGGGCGAGGTGCGTGGCTTGAATGCGCCACCGCGCAAAATGGTTGCGCCAGCAGCTTTGATGGCTTCGGCAGTGCTCAGCAATTGCTCGCGACCTTCGATCGAACATGGCCCAGCCATAACGACCAGTGAAGGACCACCGATTTGTACGCCATTAATTTCGATAATCGTGTCTGCTTCGCGATACTCGCGGCTGACCAATTTATAGGGCGCGGTGACGCGAATCACATCGCGTACCCCAGGCATCAACTTAAGTCGGGCAGCTTCGGCAATCGCCCCTTGATTGCCAGTGATTCCGATCGCGGTGCGGGTTGGGCCAGGCATGGTATTAGCCTGCAAACCCATATCCTCAATCACCGTACAAACAGCTTGAATATCCTCAGGTGTAGCGTGTGCATCCATGACGACTAACATACAACCTCGCATTGGGGTAACGCATGGCATACGATAAGAGCTACGATACACTCGTAGCTCTTAGTAGAAATCGTTACTAGTTTAATATTCCGCCTATTGGGATTCTAACACCCAGATAGGTAAGGGTCAAATTTGGCGCGACGTTAATACATCGTTGCGTTCAATGGCGATTGCGCCAGGCAAATCGGCCAAGGTTTGCAAATTCAGGCCGGTTGGCAATTCTTCGAGTGGTTGCTCAAAGAAAATCACGCGCACAATGGCTTCATCGTTGAGCATCTGCCAAATCATCTGTTCGCGGCTAATCGAGCGCACCCGTGGCGTTTCGCCGATGCGAATGCGTTGGGCAAACGAAAGTGCGTCGTCTGGCGTGCGAAATAGCACAACATGACGGGGCTTGCTTGGTGCAGCGGTGTTCTCGTCAAGTTCATCATCAAACTGTGGCTTTGGCCGCGCCAAATAATGGTAGTAGTGGCTTTGCGCCAGTTGGGCCACCGAGCCATGGACTAATTCGTCGAGTTCAGCGCGTGGCATGCCAAAACGATCAGCCACTCGATCGCTATTGTGTTCAGTCATCGCAGCCCACCCTGTAAATATATCGTTTAATGGTTGATCAAGCATGTTTTGGATACCTCGCGATTGCATGTTTGCTCTAGCCATAGCATCGTGGTTCGACATAACGAACTAGCCTACGAAATGCTCGGCTATTGTGGTGGAGTGATCGTAATCGATTGGTTGAATTGTGAAACGACCAAGGTGCGCTTGATGGTTTCTTTTTCGCTGCTGACCAAACGGCCAACCGCAACGAGTTGACGTAATAATTTATCGTCTTTGCCAATCCAGAGGTCGAGTTTAATCGTGCCAGCTTCGGCAACGCCACCAGTCAGGGCCGAGACGCTTTGGGCATCAACTTCGCCGCTGATATGATAGGTCGCCACGCCGTCGATCTCTGCCTCTTCGACAAAGCTTGGGTTTTTCAGGCCGCGCAGCACGTCGCTAATGCCTTTGGCTGGCGAAAAGGTTTCAAGCCCGCCAGTATCGGCCAATTTTTCATAGGTCGTTGCATTAAATGGGTTTGGCGTAATCCAAGCGTCGGCTCCAATGATGATGCCATTGATATTGACGGCGATTGGTGCGCCAGCCAATTTGGCTTTGATCTTGGCCTGAATTTTATCGGGCCGAATGCTATCGCCATCAGCATCGATGATGATAATATCGCCCAATGGTGCTGCTTCGCCGTCGCTGACCGTCAGTTTAAAGTGAAAATTATTGACACTTTCAAAGGCGGTTGCACCGTCGCTCGCCACTTTGGCAGCATCGACATCGGCGTTGCCACAGGCCACCAAAGCCATTGCCAGCACCAATAAGCTTAGTTTTTTCCACCAGCGCATACACCCTCCAAAAAACGTTGCGAATCGGCGTTAGTGTTGATCAAGAAAGATAATCTGTCTAGCCCGTTGTTCGCGGCGCAAGCGGCCTTGGCCTTCGAGATAGACCAAATGGGCCAAGGTTTCGGTGATGGCAAAACGCAGCTGATGCGCCGAAAGTGTGCTTACACCAAAGGCAAATTCGCAAACTTCAAAGGCGGTTTTGCCAGTACGCGCATATTCTTGCATCAAATCGAGCCGCTGATCGTGATGCTGGGCGATTTCGTGGCAGCGTTCGCGAAAGGCCACGATTGGCTTGCGATGCCCAGCTAAGGCCAAGCGCACATCGAGCGCCGCAAATTCGTTTAATGATGCCAAATAATCGGCCAATGGGTCGCGTTTGGCTTCAGGCCACAGGCTGATGTTGGGCGTAATATCGGCCAACACATGGTCAGCAACAATTAATAATTGATCTGCTGCATCGTATAAACATAATTGACCGTCTGCATGGCCCGGTGCGTGCAGCAATTGCCACGAGCGTTGCCCAAGCTGCAATGGCTGATCCATCACGAGTGGGTGCAGCACAGGCTTGGGATCAACATACTGGCTGGCATCCATGGTGTGTTGCCAAATTTGGCGATTGAGATCGTTGGGCATGCCATGCAGTTCGAAAAAATCGGCCAAGCGATCGGCTGCCTCGGGCAAGGGTTGAAACCACGCTCGTTGCACGCTCTGAATTTCGGTTGGCGACATCCAGACACTGGCTCCGCTGCGTTCGGCCATCCAGCCTGCCATGCCATAATGGTCAGGATGATAGTGGGTCACAATAATTTGCTTAATCTGTGACCATTCAATGCCCAAGCGTTCGAAAGTTTCGAGCCACGTTTGCTCTGCTGGCCCATAACGCATGCCCGTGTCGATCACGACCCAGCCATGATCGGCACGCAACAAATAGCAATTAACATATTTGAGTGGCAAGGGAACGGGAATCGGGATGCGATAAAGATCAGCGGTGATCGGTTCAAACATGCGGCTATCTCGATATGACAATGCAGTAGTATTATCCGCTACTTTTGGCTTGGCATATGTTAGCAGATTGTTAGATCGTGCTCGCCAAGGCTTGTTCAAGTGCAGCTATTAATTTCGCTGTGCAACGTGGCGTTAGCTTGCTGCCGATTATTATGCCTAAACAAAGAAAGCTCCTGCGGTATAGCTACACCACAGGAGCTTTCGGTTGCTAGATTTAATTAATCAATTGCCATAGTGCTGGTACAGCCGCTGGCTCCCAGCCAGGCAACGAGGTATGGGCTTGGCGGCAAATGTAGGTGTGACCAGCGTAGGTCACGCCTGCGCCAGTGGCATAGCTGGTGTAGGCTTGCCAAGCTGGCGTGCTTGGGTTGGGCGTGGCGGTTGGCACATTGGTTGGGCGCAGGGTTGCAACTGGCGTGTTGGTTGGCACGGCGGTTATCGTTGGAACGTTAGTGCTGGTTGGGCGTGGCGTGGCGCTTGGCTGGCTGGTCGGACGCGGCGTAGCGGTCGGCACATTGGTTGGATTACTGCCACCAAAGCTTACATCCGAGCAACTATAAAACGCTTCGGGGCTATCCGAGCGCTGCCAAATCGCATAAATCAGATGCCGCCCAGTTTTGCCGCTTGGCAAGGTGGCGTTGATCACATACGAGCCGTTAACCAACGCTGGATTGGTGACCGACGCGAATGGTGTAGCCTCAAGATCCGACCATTTTAGCGGTTGGTTGGGGTCATAGCCAGTGCGGGTGAGATAAAAATCAAATGTGCCCCGATGCGGTGCAGTTGCTTTATACAAAAAGCTCAGCGAACTGCCCGAATTGAGTGGTGTTGCTGGCCAATCGGCGCGGGCGAGATCAAAGCCAGCATATTTTTCGCGGCCTGCGCTGCACAACTTGCCATCGGGAATAATGCTGCGATGGCGGCCAGCAGCATCGCCAATATTCACCTCGTTCCAATCGTAGAGCGCTTGAGTGCCGCCGCGCTCGATTGCCGCGCGACATGCGGCGGTATCAGGCGTTTCGGGGCCTTCGAGAAAACAAGCGTAGGTTCGGCTCATTGGCGTTTGCAACGACCCATGGGCATGTGCTTGATTCCACGCAGCCAAGCCTACCAACAATGAACAACAACCAACTGCGATACGAAGGATACGGCGTTGTACCATGGGATTTTCCCCCTTATATGTATGCGGAGCTGCATGGCTCCATTTCAATGGGTCTCCCGTTCATCCACCAAGTTAATTTCTTTATAATTCCAGTGAAATTATAAAGAAATGTTTATAAAAGTCAATGATTTTTAATAAATTTAATAAAAACCGCGAAGGCTTGTTTTTGATCCACGAAGGGCCGAAACCACGAAGGGACACGAAGAACGCAAAGAATGTTTTTTTGCCACAGATTCCACAGATTATTTTGATGCTGTTCCGATAGCCAAGAGCCAACAGCCAATAGCCCTCTCTTCTCTGCGTTAATTATGGATATTCATTGCTTCTGACTTCATCCTTCATCCTTTTCTCTGCGCTCTGTTCTTATTTTGACTTTTGACTTTTCCATATGCTCTTTGTTCTTTCGGACTTCATAATTCATCCCTCATCCTTCATCCCTCGCCCTATATTCTTTGTTCTGCTGCACGTAGCCTCTAGCATGAATTAACTATTTTAGCGCTAGAAGATTGACAACATTGTAAAAATCATTTAATCTTTGCTTCAATAATTTGGGAACGCTCTCAAAGAATAGGCACAACCAAAAGAGCTACCACTGGCCTTGATTTACAATTCGGCTCCTTGGTTTATTGAGACCGATCCCAGATGCTGCTCTGATTGCTTAGGTTGCACTATTGCAGCTATGTGTGTTGCAATAGCCCAAAAAAGGATCGACCAAATGAAGCTTCATTTCCAACGGCGGAAACGATCGCGCACGCTGATAGCGGCTTGTAGCACCGTTGCCCTAACTGCTAGCGTGGCTTTTGGTAATATTTCCTCGGTGTTTGGCGTTGTTCAGCACGAATCCTCAAATACCACCCCTGCAAATCTTTCCTCAGCTGCCCTAGCGGCATCCTCGCTGATTCGGGTTAATCAACATGGCTATGTGCCGAACGCAGTTAAGCGTGCAAGCTTGGTCAATAACAGTAACTCGCCAGTGGCTTGGCAATTGCGCAATGGCTCAGGCACGACGGTGCTTTCGGGCAATACTACGGTTTTTGGCTATGATGCTAGCTCCGGCGATACGCTGCACATCATCGATTTTTCGGGCTACACTGGCACTGGCAGCAGCTTTACGTTGGCTGCCGCAGGTAATACCAGCCATCAATTTGAAATTAATCCGACCGTCTATCGCCAATTAAAATATGATGCACTGGCCTATTTCTATCATAACCGCAGCGGGATTGCGATTACCATGCCCTATGCTGGGCGCAACGATCTGACGCGGCCTGCTGGCCATGTTGGCATCGCTCCCAATCGTGGCGATACGAATGTGCCCTGTGCTGGCGGCACTGGCTGTAATTATTCGCTGAATGTGGTTGGCGGCTGGTACGATGCTGGTGATCATGGAAAGTATGTCGTTAATGGTGGGATTTCGGTCTGGACATTGCTCAATCAATATGAGCGCAACCAATATTTTGGTTCGTCAGCAGCCGATTTTGGCGATGGCCGCATGAATATTCCCGAAAACGGCAATGGCGTGGCCGATTTGCTCGACGAAGCACGCTGGGAATTGGATTTTATGTTGCGTATGCAGGTGCCTGCTGGTCAGCCCCGCGCTGGCATGGTGCACCACAAAATGCACGATGCCAACTGGACTGGCATTCCACTGCGGCCTGATCAAGATTCGCAAGATCGAGTGTTGCGGCCACCAAGTACCGCTGCAACCTTGAACTTGGCAGCAACTGCGGCTCAAGGTTCGCGGATCTGGCGCTTCATTGATCCAGCTTATTCTGCACGCTTGTTGAGTGCTGCTGAAACCGCTTGGGCAGCTGCCCGCGCCAACCCCAACGTGATTGCCTTAGATAGCGATGGCACTGGCGGCGGTTCGTATGGCGATTCGCAAGTTGGCGACGAATTTTATTGGGCCGCCAGCGAACTCTACATCACCACTGGCAAAGCCGAGTACAAAACCTATTTGCAAAGCTCAAGCTACTATCAAGATGTGCCGAGCGACTATAGCAGCCGCGAACCAGCCATGACCTGGGGCACAACCGAAGCGCTGGGCACAATTTCGTTGGCCGTTGTACCCAACAATTTCAACAGCAGCGAATTGGCTGGCGTGCGTAACGCAATCACCAGCGCTGCTACGGTGTTTGCGAATAATGTTTCAACTCAAGGCTATGGCACGCCGTTGAGTGCACCAAGCACTGGCTATCCGTGGGGTTCCAACTCGTTTGTCTTGAATAATGGGATTATTCTGGGCTTGGCCCACGATTTCACTGGCAATGCGAGCTATCTGAATGCCATGAGCCAAGGCATGGATTATCTGCTTGGACGCAATGCCATGGATAAATCGTATGTCACTGGCTATGGCGAAAATCCGCTGCAAAATCCACATCACCGTTTCTGGGCGTTTCAAGCGAATGGCAGTTTCCCCCGCCCGCCAGCAGGTGCAGTTTCTGGTGGCCCAAATTCAGCCTTGCAAGACCCGTATGCTCAAAGCATTGGCCTGCCTGGCTGCAAAGCCCAAAAATGTTTCGTCGATCATATCGAGTCGTGGTCAACCAACGAAATTACCATCAACTGGAATGCGCCGCTGGCTTGGGTCGCTGCCTATCTTGATGAAAAGGCTGGCACTGTAACGCCACCAACGCCAATTCCAGCAACTGCAACGCCAATTCCGGCGACCGCCACGCCACGGCCAGCGACCGCTACACCAATTCCGGCAACTGCTACTCCGATTGGCCCAACAGCGACTGTTACGCCGATCGTCCCAACCGCCACGCCACGGCCAGCAACTGCCACGCCTGTGCCAAGCAACACGCCGGTTGTGCCAACCCAAACCAATGGCAGTTGCCAAGTAACCTACACCGTTTCTAATCAGTGGCCAACTGGTTTTACCGCCGATGTGACGATTAAAAACAATGGGGCGGCGATCAACGGTTGGAATTTAGCTTGGACGTTTGCTGGCAATCAGCAAATTGGCAATTTGTGGAATGGCAATCTGAGCCAAGTTGGCCAAGCAGTGAATGTGACCAACGTCAACTGGAACGGCTATTTGGCAACTGGCGGCACGGCGAGCTTTGGCATGCAAGCCAGCTTTAGCGGCACCAATGCCAAACCAAGCAATTTTAACTTGAATGGCGTTGCCTGTAGTATTGCGCCATAAGCAATGATCCCCTCACCCCAACCCCTCTCCCGCCTAGCGAGAGAGGGGCTTTTTTAGCACGAAAAATGGATAGGCAAAGATGCAGACGTACTGCGATTAAATGATAAACTTTCCATTGACATAACATAATTCGTCGTTGGCATAGACTTCTGCTTGGTGCAAATCGCAGACTAAATCCCAGTGCAGGGTTGATTGATTTGTGCCGCCGCATTCAGGATAGGCGTTGCCCAGTGCAAGGTGCATTGTGCCCGCCATCTTTTCATCAAAAATCGTTTGGCCCGTTGGCTGCGTAATGCCTGGGTTGAGGCCGAAGGCAACTTCGCCAATGAAGCGCGCACCTGCATCAAGCTCCAACATAGTGTGCAGAAAATCTTGGCCTTGTTCAGCGCTGGCTTGGGTAACTTTGCCAGCTTCGATCACCAGTTGAATGCCACTCACCAAATTACCCAGATAGAGGCTCGGGTGGCTGATGCTTAATCGGCCATTGACTGAATCTTCAATTGGCGCGGTAAAAACTTCGCCATCAGGCAAATTACGCTTGCCAGCACAATTAATCCAGATGCGATCGTCGCAGCGATAGCTTAAATCGACCCCTGGGCCTTGCATGCGAATTGTGCGACATGTGTTGAGAAAATCGGTAATTTTTTGCTGTTGCTGATAGATTGTTTGCCATGCTTTGACTGGATCAGGCTGATCGAGCAGACAGGCTTTAACCACTAAATCCTCAAAATCCCACAGCGACATGCCTGCATCTTGGGCAAAGGCTTGGGTTGGATAGATCACATCGCACCAGCGTAAGTGGTTTTGCGCCGCTTTGGCGTTGAATAAGGCTTGGACTGAACTCGCAGCTTGGCTTCTCAATTGTTGGCGTTCTTGATCAATGTGGTTGAATTGTTTGGTATTAATTTCACTGTAAATATCGCACCAAGTGCTCATCGTTTCGATTTCGTGGGTTAGCGTGCTAGGGCTAAATTGCAGCTGAGCATCGTTGCCCTCTTTAAACAAAATTTCGCTAAATACAGGGTCGATAATTCTGGGAATAATCATGGCTCCTGCGTGGAGCGCCTCGCGATAGAGCGCATACAACAACGGTTTGGCAATCGCCTCGCCTTGAATTCGTAGCAACTCGTTTGGTTGCATCTCTAACGAATGCTGCACAATAATTTTTGCCAACTGCTGCCAACGCTGATCAAACACACCCGCCTCCAATTCAACAAACAAGATTCAACTGAGTATAGTGAGGTTGTCAACGAGGAATCGGAGATCAGGGGCTAGGGATCAGGGGCGAGATATAGCGGAGAGAACTGTTCATTCTTCGTGCTCTTCGTGTCCTTCGTGGTTTCAAATTGTAATCACACGCATTAGGCTACTTGTTGCATCAAATTTGACAGCCAAAACAGTCTGTGCTATAATCGCCCGCGTTGTGAACAAACACACAACACCAACAAATGGGGGTGTAGCTCACTTGGTAGAGCGTCGCAATGGCATTGCGAAGGTAAGGGGTTCGATCCCCCTCACCTCCACCAAACTAACTCAAGGCTAATCCCTTGAGTTTTTTGTTTTAGCGTTGCAAAAGCGCCTGCTGCTGCGGGTATAATAGGCCTCTGTCACGACCACCAGCCCGTTGCATTAAGGATTGTTCGATGCAGATTCGTGAAGCTCGCTTTGATGAACATGGCCAAGCGTTGGAGCTTATTCGCCAAGCCTTTGCTGAATATGCAACGCTGCTTGATCCGCCATCGAGTGTTGGTTGGGAAACAGTCGAGAGTTTTCGCGCACGTATGGGCGATGGCGGCGTGTTGGTGCTTGAATCCAACCAAGCATTAATTGGCTGTGTGCTCTACGAACGGCGGGGCAACGATACGCTTTATCTCGGGCGTTTATCGGTCTTGCCAGCCTATCGCGGCCAAGGCTTAGCCAAACAATTGGTGGCGGCGGTCGAAGCAATTGCCCACGCAGAAGCGCGCCAAATCATTCAGATTGGCGTGCGCCTAGCCTTGCCCAACCTGATCGCCATGTATCAACAATTAGGCTATACAATTACCGCCTATCATAGCCACCAAGGCTACGCCGAGCCAACCTATGTCACCATGCAGCATCATTTAGCACCGACCACAGCCTAAAAAGTAGGGTTTTGCATGTATCTCAAACGACTTGAAATTCAGGGATTTAAGACTTTTGCCAATCGTACAGTGATTGAGTTTCCCTTGGGCGTGACTGCGATTGTTGGCCCAAATGGCAGCGGCAAATCCAACGTCACCGATGCAATTCGCTGGGTGCTGGGCGAGCAAAGTTTTTCGGCCTTGCGCTGTCGCCGTACTGAGGACTTGATTTACAGTGGCGGTGGCAAACGCGCCGCCCAAGGCATGGCCGAAGTAGCGCTGACGATTGATAATACCGATCGGACTTTGCCGCTCGATTTCAACGAAGTGACGATTATGCGCCGCTCGTTTCGGTCTGGCGAGAACGAATATTTCTTGAATAAAAATAAAGTTCGTTTGCGCGACATTCAAGAGGCCACCTCGCCCTTGGCTTCAAGTTATACCCTGATTAATCAAGGACTTGTTGATGCAGCCCTGACCTTACGCCCAGAAGAGCGCCGCAGCTTATTTGAAGATGCGGCCTCGATTAGCCTTTCGGTTAGCAAACGTGCCGAGGCCGAACGGCGGCTTAAACAAACCGAAGAAAATTTGGGCCGTATCTTAGACACCTTGGCCGAAATTGAGCCACGTTTGAAGGTGCTACGCCGCCAAGCCCGCGAAGCTGAGCAAGTGCACGAAATTGAAACTGCCTTGCAGCAAGCCTTACTCGTGGCCTATCGCCGTCAGTGGCAAGCAGCCCAAAGCCTGGTAGCCCAAGCAGAAACAACCTTTGCTGCTGCCGAACAAGCCTTGGCCCACGCTCAAACTGAACATTCACAAAGCGAAATTCAGCTTGGTGAACTTCGCCAGCAGCGTGATGCTCAGCAGCAGGTTGTCGAACAACAACAACAGCAATTAGCCCAATTTGAACGTGAATGGGAAACGATCGAGCGTGAATGGGCGGTTTTGAGCGAGCGCCAACAAGCGCTGATTACGCGCCGCGATGAAGCCAACGAGCGCCAACAAACCTTTGAGCACGAGCAAAATCAAGCCCAGGCTCGCACCCTTGAATTGGCTGAACAAGCTGCCCAAGCGCAGGCTGCCTTGCTGGCTCAACGCCAAGCGCTGAGTACGATTGAAGCAGGCGAACAAGCCACAATTGCTACTCGCCGCGAAGCAGAGCAGGCGCTGAAACAGGCTGAAGCAGCCGCCTTGCAAGCTAGCAAAGCCTTGAACGAGGCCGAGCAGCGCGCCAAGCTCCAGCACGAGCGCTGGCAAGCTTTGGCCAACGAATTAGCCGCTAATCAACAAAAACTTGCCGCTAGCCAAGAGCTCATTCAGCAGGCCCAAACTCAGCACGAGCAAGCCCAAGCGCTGTATCAACAAGCAGAGCTAGAATTTAACCAAGCTCAAGTTAATGAAGAAGCAGCCCAAAAAAGCTTGCTCGAAGCCCGCAATCTGCGCCGTGAGCACGAAGAAGCGGTAGCTTACGCCCGCCGCGAAGCCGATGCCTTGCACAGTCGCTTGGATGCTTTGCGCCGAACTGCCGCTGCTGGCGCTGGCATGTTTACTGGGGTGCGCGCCGCCTTGCAGTGGGCCGAAAAACAGCAACGCCAATTTGCCGTGGTTGCTAGCGTTATCGAAGTGCCTGCCGAGCTAGAAACTGCCTTGGAAGTGGCCTTGGGCGCACGCTTGCAAAATATTATCGTGTCGCAATGGGACGATGCCGAAGCCGCGATTGCCGAACTCAAACGAACAGATGCAGGCCGCGCGACCTTCTTGCCCTTGGATAGCCTGCGCTCGCCGCGCCCAAGCCGCATTCCTCAAGCCAAGGGCGTTTTGGGTGTTGCCAGCGAGTTAGTCAACTATGCAGAAAACTATGAGCGCGCAGTTCAGCACCTGCTTGGCCGCACAATTGTGGTCGAAGATTTAGCTACAGCGCGCCGCATTTTGGCCGAATTGGATGGTGGTTGGACGATTGTGACGCTTGGCGGCGAGCAAGTTGGCTCATCGGGGGCCATGACTGGCGGGGCCAAAACCCGTGAAGCTGGCACGTTGCGCCGCGAACGTGAATTGCGCGAGTTGCCAACCCAACTTGCCAGCGCGCAAAAGCAACTTGCCAACAACGAACAAACCCTTAAACAAGCGATTGACACGATTGGTGCTGCTGAAAAAGCTGTCCGCGAGGCAGACCATGTGCGGCGCACCAATCGTAGTGCCATGGAAAAAGCCCGCGATAGCCTTGCCCAACGCCAACGTGGCCTGCAACAAATTGAGCAAGAGCACCAATGGCAAGCGCTACGCAGCACCAATGTTCAGCAAGAGCAATCCAGCCTTAGCGAGCAAATCGCTGCCAGCCAAGCTGAAATTGAGCGCCATCAAACCTTTGTTGCCGAGCATGAAAGCGCGGTTGCTGCCGCGCGCAATCAGGCCGAAACGGCGGCTGATGCCAGTCGGGCCAGCGAAGAGCGGGTTGCTGCTGCCCGCGCCGCGATTGTGTCGAGCGATGCAACCTTGCAAGCGACTCAACGCGCTCAACGCGATCAACAGCAGCTGATCGATGGCTTGGTTCGGCGCAGCCGCGATGATCAACAACGCCAACACGAATTGGCCGAGCAATTGGCCTTGACTGAAGCGCAGAGCGTCGTTTTAGCTGAGCGTCGCCAGCAAGCCAGCGCCCAACGCGAAGCTGCCAACGCTGAACAAGCGCCATTGCTCGCAGCGCTCAATCGCATTAATGGAGCATTGCAGCAAGCAGAGCAGCATGAACGAGCAGCATCGCAAGCCTTTGTTCAAGCTCAAGCCAGCCTCAGCCGCGCCGAAAGCCAAGTGGCTAGCGCCAATACCCGCCGCGATCATGTCTGGGAGCGTTGCGCCGAGGAAAATATCGATATTGAGCAGCTGGATTTGAACCAAACTGCTGAATTCGAGCAAGCTGAACTTTCTGCCCAAGCCCTCAACGAGCAGATTGATCAATTGCGCAATAAATTGCGGCGTATGGGCACAATTAACCCGCTTGCGCCGCAAGAATACACCGAGCTTGGTGAACGCCATCAATTCTTAACCGAGCAAGTGCGGGATATTCGCCACGCTGCTGATGGCTTGCGCGAGTTGATTAACGAGCTTGAAACAGCCATGAACAGCCGTTTTGCCCAAACATTTAGCGCGGTAGCCGAGGAATTTAGCCAAGCTTTTACCCGTTTGTTTGGCGGTGGGACGGCGCAGTTGATTTTGAACGACCCAAATAGTAGCGAAAGTGGGATTGATATTATCGCCCAGCCGCCAGGCAAGCGCCGCCAACCGCTATCGTTGCTCTCTGGTGGCGAGCGTTCGTTGACGGCGGTGGCTTTGCTGGTTGCCTTGTTAAAAGTTAATCCCACGCCGTTTTGCGTGATGGACGAAGTTGACGCAGCCTTGGATGAAGCCAATGTTGTGCGACTTCGTGAACAATTGCTGGAGATGAGCCAACACACCCAATTTGTGTTGGTGACGCATAATCGTGGTACTGTAGAAGCGGCTTCAACTCTTTATGGCGTTACAATGAATCCTGATGGAGCCTCGAAAATTTTATCGATTCGCTTGGATCAGTTGGTCGATGATGGTGGGGCAGTGCGCATTGTTGAGACTGTTGGTTAAGAAACTACCACACTATCCGGCCAAAGATTGTGATACACTCTATGCTGAAACGCCTAGGTTTGGTGGTTTGTTGGGTGGTGTTGGCTAGTTTGTGGTGGACAAATCTAGCAGCAGCCCATGGCGGAAATTACGTCATCAGTGAAACCCGTAATCAATATTTTGTCGTCGTTTCATTGGCTCCTGGGCCGATGAGCGTTGGCCGTGGCGATGCAAGCATTGCCGTGCGTAGTAGCAGCGATTTTGCAGCCTTGCCAGTCGATGCGATCAGCTTGGTCTTAATTGACCCCGATGGCGAGGAATTTAGCTATGCGCCAGCGCCCGAAAGCCGCCCAGAAGATGCAATTTATGGCTCGCACGATCTTGATTTTTCGCGCAGCGGCGAGTGGCAATTTTTGCTGCGCTTGACTGAAGCAGGCCAAACCCAAGAATTTCGCACAACGGTTAATGTTGCTGGTGGCATTATGCGCTGGCTCAACGTCATTCTTTACATGGTACCAATCATTGTGCTCGCAATCTTAATTACCTTGGCTGCGTTACGCAATCGGATGTTGCGCAAGGCAGCGCTGGAGTCGGATTCCCATGCAACCTAAGTTTAAGCGCTGGCGATTAATTGGCTTGTTGTTGAGCATTGTAATTCCAGGCTTGATTGCTTGTGGCGAGGTTGCCCAACAAGCAACCCTGACCACAGGCGAGCCAGCCGTGCCCTATATCGAGCCAGCTTTTGGCGAGAAATTAGCCAGCGGCCAAGCCTTATTTGGCCAATATTGCGCCAATTGTCATGGCCAAAGTGGCGAGGGCATGGGGCCGTTTCCTGCGCTCAACGATGGCATGCATGCCTATTCCCACCCCGATTGGGAATTAATTTCGTTGATTCGCGATGGCAAAAATTCAATGCCAGCCTTTGGCTCGCAACTCAGCGAAGACGAAATTATTACGATTATCGCCCGCGTCAAGGCATGGTGGGGGCCGGGCAAGCTTTCCGAGCAACGCCAATTGTGTTTGATCTCACCGGGGCCTACTCCCACGTTGATGCGCTAAATTCATGAAGCAACACTGGCACAGATTAACCAATAAACAGGCATGGTTGCCGATTGTCGGCAGCGTGGTTGGCTTGATCCTCACTCATGGGATTGCGCTAGCCTGTATTGTGTATTGTGCAGTGATTCAATCTGATACCGCATTAATCGCCCACCATGGGCATCATCACCAACAGCCAATTCAGTTAATTATTGATGATTTTCAACATCTCCAACCAGCGCCGTTCAGCTCGGGTGTGCTTGAGCAAGGCCATGAAGTACCGCTTGCTTTAGCAACGATGCTGATTTTGCTCGTTTCAATGCGGATTGCGCGTTGGGTGTACCGCGATTTAGGCATGATTGGCCGCTCGTGGATTGAACGTCCGATTGCTCCGCCACCACGCAACCTTGGTTGCAATGCTTCATAAATTTCGTTTGATCGGTTTTGCATTTTTTGGCAGATCGCTGTGATCTGCTGCAACTAAGGATTTGCATAATGAAACGTTTAATTGCTTTGCTGGCGTTGGTGATTATTTTTGCTCAGCCTGGGGTCAGTTCAGCGCACTCCAAATTAGTTAGTTCAACTCCTGCCGATGGCTCGAAATTGGCAAGCGCGCCAAGCGAAGTCGTTTTGACCTTCAATGATGAGTTGGAATCGGAAGGCGTGAAATTAAGCGTCACCGATGCTAGCGGCGCAGTTGTTGATACTGGCGATGGTCGGGTTGATTTGGCTGATCTTGAGCGCAAAACCATGCGCGTTTCGTTGAAATCGGGCTTGAGCACTGGCAGCTACACGGTTAGTTGGTCGGTTACCGGCAGCGATGGCCACGAAGTAACTGGCGCAATTGGCTTTGCTGTGGGCGATGCAGCCGTGCCAACTCCTGCTCAACCAGATCATCACACCCCAGGCTTGCCAGCAACTGGCAGCAATGGCTTCAACGTTGGCATGCTGCTGGCCGCAATCATCATTTTCATGGCTGCTGGCGTGGCTTTGCGCCGCCGCTCAGTCCGTGCCTAAACGAGTATTCTCGATGCTCCAGCGTGCTAGGTTTAGGCCTAGCACGCTTTTTTACTATTGGGGTTGGGGATCGGTGTTTGCGTTGATCCCCTCACCCCCCAACTCCCTCTCCCACGAAAACGTGGGCGAGGGGGAGCCGCCGTTTTCAATGAAGAATTGCGGTAGAACCACGCGATTAAAGCCCCTCGCCCGCGCCACGGGCGGGGGGTTGGGGAGAGGGGATCGTCTTAAAATTCAGCCCCCTCTCCCACTGCACGCTTGCGAGGGGGAGCCGCCGTTTTCAATGAAGAATTGCGGTAGAACCACGCGATTAAAGCCCCTCGCCGACCACGTGGGAGAGGGGTTGGGGAGAGAGGATCTGAACGACTGAACGTACACCTAAGCCATACTTATGATACAACCCATAATTGAACTCTACGATTCAGTTTGTGCAACCGATAAGGAACGATAGATATGAAGCGGATTTTAGTTTTAGCTGTTTTTTTGCTCTGTTTGTGGCCAAGCGTGGCGGCGGCGCATGCGTTGGTTATCGAGAGCAGCATTGTTGATGGCGCGGCGCTCGATGTTGCGCCAGCCGAGGTTGTGCTGCGATTTAGCGAGCCGCTTGACCAAAGTTATAGCTCGCTGACGCTCTACAATGAGCAATCGCAGCCAATTGGGCTTGAGCAAACCACCTTTCCCGCCGCCGATGGTATGCAGGTGGCCTTGCCTGCCGAGCTGCGCCCAGGCGAATACACCTTAATTTACAAGGTGCTTTCGACTGCCGACGGCCACCGTTCTGCTGGCTCATTGCTGTTTAGCATCGGCACCGGAACCGTACCAACCGCGCCATCGGTCGAAGTCAGTGCAACTGCTGATGCTGGCCTCAGTTGGGGCGTGGTGAGTGGCCGCTCAATCGCCTTAACTGGCGGTTTGGGGGCAATCGGTGGCTTGGCGTGGTTGTTGATTTTGCTCTTGCCAGCGATTCAGCACAATCCTGAATCACGCTTACCGTTGCTGCTGCGGCCAACAATTTGGCTCACGCAATTCAGCTTGGTCTTATTGCTGATTGGTTCAATTTGGGAATTTGTGGTGCGGGCCAGCGATTTTGGCGATGGCACTTTGGCCTCAATTCAATATGCTGATGTGCTGTCGTCGATGGCAATTAGCCGTTGGGGCATTTTGGCGTTGATTCGCTTGGTTGCAATCACGCTCTTAATTCCGTTGACCTTCTTGGCTGCCTATCGCAAGCCAATGGGCTATTTGGCCTTGGGCTTGGCTTGTTTAAGTTTGTTGACGTTTAGTATGAGCGGCCATGCTGCGGCCAATATCGACGATCCAATTACGCCGGTGGCCTCAGATTGGCTGCATATGCTCACGGCTGCGGTTTGGTTTGGCGGCTTGATTGGCATGGCGTTGAGTGCTTGGGTCTTGCGCAAAACCGAAGCCGCAGCCCGCAATAGCGCTTTAGCTTGGCTAATTGCCCGCTTTAGCCCATTGGCTTTGTTTAGCATTGCCTTGGTGGTGCTGACAGGTACGATGCGCACCTTCGACCAACTGCCAACTTTGGCTGGTTTGTGGGAATCGCGCTACGGCCAAACCTTGTTGGTCAAGCTGGTGGTGATGGTCGCCACGCTCTTGCTCGGTTTTTGGCATTGGCGCAAGCTTAATCCGCGCTTGCAAGCTGCCAAAGATCAAGCAACTGCGGTTAAGATTGGTCTGACCTTGGGCTTAGAAAGCACATTGGCCATTGGCGTGATTTTGGTTGCCAGCGCTTTGACCCAAACGCCACATCCGGTTAAAGCCGCTCCCAGTGCAGGTGGAACCGCCCAGCCAACCTTGCCCACACCAACGCCGCGTGTGGCTCAGCCCTTCAATCTTACCGCCCAGCAAGACGGCTTGACCATGATCCTTTATATTGATGATAACCGCCCAGGTGAGCGTCGATTTAGTGCTGGCGTTAGCGATGCGAATGGCGTAATTCAGCCAGATCGGGTACGCTTACGCTTTGAATCGCTTGATCTCGAAGCTGGTCAACAAGTGGCAATTCTCGAAGCCGATGCTGATGGACTCTACAGCGCAACTTCGGGAGCGCTAAGCTTGGTTGGGCGCTGGAAGATCGAAATGCAAGTGCGGCGGGTTAATCTGCCCGATGTCACTGCTGAATGGACTGTGGAGATAACGCGCTAATGCTACGTTTTGCTGTGCCTTCCAAAGGTGCTCTTGCTGATGATACGTTTCGCTTTTTTGAAAGCTGTGGCCTGAAAATCTCGCGGCCAAATCCTCGTCGCTACACTGCTTCGATTAAAGCCTTGCCCGAGGTTGAGGTTTTGTTGAATCGTGTGCCTGATATTGTCGAGAAAGTCGCCGAAGGCTCGATCGATTTGGGCGTAAGCGGCTACGATCTGGTCGAGGAACTGGGCGGCGAGAGCGATGATCTGGTGGTGGTTTACAAAGATTTGGGCTTTGGCTATTGCGATTTGGTGCTGGCCGTGCCTGATCATTGGATTGACGTAACGTCATGGCGCGATGTGGCCGACTTGGCAGCAGAGTATGCGCGCTCTGGCCGCCAACTGCGGATTGCGACCAAGTTTCCCAATTTGGTGCGCCAATGGTGCCACCAACAAGGCATCAACGTCTTTGCTTTGATCGACTCGCAAGGAGCGACCGAAGCCGCGCCCTCGTTGGGCTATGCAGATATCATTGCCGATTTGACAGCCACTGGGACAACCCTCCGCGATAATCATCTCAAGATGATTCAAGGAGGCACGATTCTGCAAGCGCAAGCTGCATTAATTGCCAATCGGCGCTCACTGCGCGAAAGTTCACAAAAACAACGAGTTGTGCAATCGATTTTAGAGCTGATCGAAGCTCGCCATCGCGCCAAAACTTATGTTTCGCTAATTGCCAATGTGCCAGGCGCAGATGTCGCCGATGTTGGCGCGCGGGTGGTCGCGCATCCAGCCTTGGCTGGCTTGCAAGGCCCAACGGTTTCGCCAGTGTGGAGCCGCGATGGTGGCGACGGCTGGTATGCAGTGTCGTTGGTTGTCGATAGCGCCAACATTCTGCCAGCCATCGATCACCTGCGTTCGATTGGTTCAAGTGGGATTACGGTTTTGCCGGTGCACTATGTTTTTGCTGAACGCTCGCAAAGTTTTGCCGCATTGAGCGAATTAATGCACAAAAGCTAGCAGAATGTGGCTCCTTGCTGGAGGCACTGATGTTAACTGCAACGGAACAATTGGTAACTGCAATTAAATTGCGTGAGTTGGGCTTGCAACGTGAGCAAGCCCTTGCAACCTATGCTGAAATTAGCCAACAACTAGCCATACTTGAAGAACCCCATGCCCGCATTAAGCTCCTGCAGGAGCGATTGCAGCAATTAACCTTTGCCAAACAGCCGCTGCACCCGAGCATTCGCAACATGCGTTTATTGAGCGATCCGGCTACGCCTGCTAGCCCTGAATTAACCGCTTGGTGGTCGGCTGAGCTTGAGCGTGAATTGGCTAGCGGCCAGTTGCGCGCTGAATTGGTCTCGATATTTGGCGCAGTCTTTCAAGAGTGGCTTGATCATGCCGAGGTTAACGCGCCACACGCTGAGCAAGCCCAGCGCTTGGTCGAACACATTAATCAGCCTGGCATGGCAACCAAGCACGGGCCAGTCCTCGATCGTATTTTTCACGATCAGCTTGATCCTGAAAGCCGCGCCGAATTAACCAACATGCTGCATGCTGAGCCTGTATTGCTTGATGATGATTTGCGCGCTGCGATGTTGCGGCGAATTGCCAACGATAGCTTTTATAGCGCCGCGACGCGGGCCGAGGCGCGCCAAATCTTGAGCGATCCGATTATGCTCAAAGAATTAGCCGATGCTTTGCTGCTACTGCGTGAGCATTTAGGCAGTTGGCGCTGGCCCAAGGCTGGCGTTACCGCAGTAGCCCAATATGCGCGGACCAAATGGCGCTTGTTTTTGCAAGAAGATCTCGTGACCGCATGTTTGCATTACTTGGTTGCCGAGCAGTGGCAAAGCTATTTTGCCAAATTCTGCCAGCTCAATGCTACGTTGCCCTTGAAAAAACTCAAGCGCATCGCCCAAGATCGCGGCTACGATCGCAATTTGAACAAGCTGATTGGTGAAAGCTACACGCTGGCTAAAAGTGTCAATTTGTGGCATAGCCTGCGCCGCCCGCTCGCCCACAATGCAGCTGAACACCTTGAGTTATATGGCAATTCCAGTTCAATTTTTGCCAGTCGGGCCAGCGAAATTCAGCGCTTGCAACAGTGGAGCCAATTGGCCGAATATGATGCGCAATATGAACACAATCTTGAAATTGCGCTGCGTTTGATCAACGCCGAAATTCAGCTTGGCCTGCATGCCACTCCCGATCAACCAATCTATGTGCTCAAAACGGATTTTCGCGATTATTATCCTTCGCTCAATCAGCAATTTGTGTTGGATATTTTGCAGCGCATGGGGCTGAACGAGCAGCAACTTGGCTTTTTTGCTGAGTATATGGCTGTGCCGTTGCAGGTCAATCAGCAAGCGACCAAGCAGCAGGTTGGCCTGCCCAATCATCGGCCAATTTCAGACATCTTAGGCGAATTGGTCTTGCGTTTGCTGGAGCAGTATCTTGAATTGCATGCTCATGTGCAAATCGTGCGCTTCGTTGATGATCTGACGATTATTGCGACTGATCCTGATGAGCTAGTCAAAGCTTGGCAGGCCTTGCAAACATGGTGTGCGAGCTGTGGCTTGGCTTTGAATCAGCAAAAAACTGGAGCAATCGCGATTAATGGCCAATTGCCAAGCGAATTGCCGCAGCAAGCGCCACATTGGCTCTTTCTGACCCTCGATCAGCGCGGTGTATGGCAACTTGATCAAAGCTTGATTGGCGAATATATTAACCAAACCACCCAAGCGATCACGAATACACCTGCAATTCTTAATAAAATTGAGGTGTATAATGGGGCTTGCAGCTACCTATGCCAAGCGATTGGCCTACGGGTCAACCTTGGAGCCA
The DNA here is from genome assembly GCF_042688385.1 of Herpetosiphon sp. NSE202. Classification (NCBI taxonomy): domain Bacteria; kingdom Bacillati; phylum Chloroflexota; class Chloroflexia; order Herpetosiphonales; family Herpetosiphonaceae; genus Herpetosiphon; species Herpetosiphon sp. NSE202. Next base: position 149,627 of record NZ_JBHUPY010000005.1, read on the forward strand.
GTCATAGGGAGCAGGTGCGCACAACCTTATGGCGTTATGGCCAACAAGTTATCCAACAAGGCAGCATGGTGGCCTATGTTGGCAATTTGATTCGTCAGCGTTTGCAGAGTAGTGTGCAATTGCCAGAGGCTTGGTTTCATTGGCCAATGACGGCTGGTAGTTTGGGCATTCAACAACCATTGATTATTGCGCATAGCTACCAAGAAGCGTGGCAAGGCCTAACAGCACCAACCGTGCCAGCAGAACGCTCGCCATGGTGGCAACAAAACGATAATCCATGGGCTACGTTTTATCGCCATTGGTTGCAAACAATTGAGCCAAGCGAACCAGAAGCCAATAGCGTGCTAAGCTCATTGACCGCTGATTTTATTGCTCGGGGCGGCGAAGTGCGCGCAAGCGAACAAGCTGGTTTATCGGCCTACTGGCGCTGGATATTGGCATTGTATGGGCCGCAAATTCTCGAACGTTGTGGAAGTTTTCGTTTTCTGTTTACAGAACTTGTGCCACTTCAATTAATTGCGCGTAAATCTGCCAATAGATTGCATGAGACGCTCGAATAAAATTCCACATGGGCAAAATCTCCATTCATTACCCGATAGTAATTTAAGGGTTGCTTTTTTAATATTAATCAAAGCCAAGCGAGGTGATTAATAACTCCTACAGGGGATAGTTAATCACCTCTGAATAGCAGGCTTAATCACCTTTTTCTACTCCCTTGACTGTGATTAACAACGCTAGCTAGCTATGTTAGTATTTGTAAACGTTTACACATAATTAAAAAGCCCTAACTATACTGTGAGCAAGCAGCATCTATTCAACCATTGCTCAAGAGGCTATCAATCGTAAAGTCGTGTGAAAGTTAGGCGCTGTACATTCTAGCCATTCCCCACTGCGCGGCAATGTGAGCCGCATAACCAATGGTGGTGGAACTCGTATAAAGGAAGGAGCGGGCGAACGATGACGATCATGCTGCTCTCAGATCATCGCGCATTTCCTGCGCTACGTGATCAAGCCCTGCCAAGTTTGGGGATTTTCACGTTACATCCAACGTTCAATGTCGAACCAATTATGAATACTCCCAGTGTGCAGCGCGTGCACGAGGCGCATAGCGGAGTCCATGTGGTTATTAAGTCGTTTGAGCATAAAACTGGCTTAGATGGTCGGCGCTTTTTGCCAGCCTATTCGCGGGTCTTATTGAACCGCGAAGCCACCACTTTGGCCCAATTGCACGCGCTTGGTTTTGCCCAAGCCCCCTATCTTGTGCCCCGCCCATTAGCCACCGACCCTGAGCGCCTGTTGCTAATTACTGAATGGTTGCCAGGCCAAAGTTGGGGCACGATTCTCGAAACCACCTTGCAAACCCGCAATTTAGGTCCGTTGATGGCCTATGTCGATACGATGACTGGCTGGCTGGCCACCTTGCACCGTCGTACTGCCACCACCGATAGCATTGATTCAACCAATGCATGGGAATATTGGGAGAAATTGCTGCGCCAATTGCGTGGCCAAGGCTTGCTCAACCATGCTGCATTGGCTAATTTGCGCATGCTGCAAGCCCATTGGGCCAACAGCGGCGAGCTAGAACAAGGCTTGCGCTCGATGATTCATGGCGATGCAACGCCAGCCAATATGCTGTTTACCGCCCCCGATGAGCTTGCATTAATCGATTGGGAGCGATCCCGCCACGATGATCCAGCGATTGATATTGGCTGTATGGTGGCTGAATTGAAGCATGCCTTCTTCAACATGCTTGGTGATGCAACCGCTGCCGAGTGGCTGATTCGTCGGGTCTATGATCGTTATGGCTTGTTGAACGATTTTGATCAGGCCGAATTTGCTTCGTTTACTCAGCGTGGCCAATTTTATATGGGCTGCTATTTGCTGAGGATTGCCCGTAACGAATGGTTTAGCTGGGACTATCGCCAACGCTTAGTGGCGGAGGCGCAGGCATGTCTGGTCGTCCGCTAGTCTTGTTTGATGTCTATGGCACGCTGGTTGATGTGCACACCGATGAGCATCAACCAGCGCTATGGCAGCATTTGGCCCAATGGTTGCGCTATCGGGGCGTGGCTTGTACTGCTGAGACTTTACATAAGCATTATTTTGCGGCGATGCAAGCCAATTTGCCAGCTCACGAACGCTATCCTGAATGGCAAACAGAGCGGGTTTGGGCTAGTTTGCTGGCCGAGTTTGGGCTTGATTCAGCTGAGGCGGTGAGCATGACCCAATTATTGCGGGTGCTGAGCATCAAACATCTGCGGCTTTTCCCCGAAACCAAGCAAGCCCTGGAACTTTTGCGCCAGCACTACCAACTTGGCATTGTTTCCGATGCTCAACGGGTGATTGTGCTGGCCGAATTGGCTGAACTAGGCATAGGCGAGTATTTTGCGCCAATGATCATTTCCTCGGATTATGCCTATCGCAAGCCCGACCCTCGTTTGTTTGCCCATGCTTTGGCGCAAGTGCCAGCCTCAGCAACCAAAACTTGGTATATTGGCGATAATTTATTGCGCGATGTTCAAGGTGCGCAGCTTGCTGGGTTGCATGCAGCCTGGGTTAAACGCCCCCAAGCTACCACTGAAGCCTCGCAGCATACCCCCGATTTGATTGTGCCCGATTTGCTGAGCTTTGCCCGCCATCTCATCGAGCAACACTCAACATAAAACGAACGCAGTCGTTAACAACTGCGCTCGTCAAAGCTAACGATTAATCTTTGCGCTTAGGGGCAAATAGGCGTTGCCTGCTCACGAACAGCTACCGCATCGAAATGATAATCGCTGTTCAACGCTTGTAGCGCGAACTCAACCCTGAACTTTGGATGATCGTTTGTGGACTGTAAAACTGCCTCGACACATTGCCAGCCAGTGCCGCTAGTGGTGAAATTGGCGGAGCCATTTTCGTCTGGCCAATTCCCCTGCCCCCACAATTTTATTGTTCCATTCAATGCTATACCGTTTGGCGAGCGAATCCATGTTGCAAGCCGATACGTGCGATTGGCTTTGACAGGATAATTATCAACTTGGATGTCTTGAATAACCGAGCTGCAGTTGAGCGAACCATTACGATTGGCCACGAGATAGCCAGTGCCTTCAAAGGCGGCATTTATGCCACGATTCATATAGCAAGGCCCAGATGGTAACCAGCCATCTGTTGCTTGTTCAATTGATGGGTTTCGTAATGGAATGTTAGGGCAAAGCGGGGTTGCTTGTTCACTCAATTGGACATAATCAAAATGATAATCACCACCCATCGATTTGAGATAAAACTCAGCTCGGAACTTTGGATGATTGTAGGTTGGGCGCAACACTGTTTCAACACATTGCCAGCCAATCCCGCTAGTGGTGAAGTTGGTGGAGCTATTGTCATGTGGGAAGTCGTTAAGCCCCCACAATGTAAGCGTGCCATTCAACGGATTTCCATTTGACGAACGAACCCACATTGCAAGTCGATAGGTACGGTTTGCTTTGACGGGATAGGTCTGATCTTGGTAAATGGAGCTACACGTTTCAGTGCCATTGCGATTGGCCACAAGATAATGATTTCCCTCATAGGCCGAACCTGAGGATGTGCCAATATAACATGGCCCAAAATGTGACCAGCCAAACGTCCCTTGTTTAAACGATGGATTTTGCAGCGGAATACTGGGGCAAAGTGGGTTTGTTTGATCACTCAATTGCACATCGTCAAAATGATAATCACCATTATTCGAGCGCAGATAAAACTCAGTTCGCAGGCTAGCAGATGTGTTGGTTGGAACAAATATGGTTTCAACACACTGCCAGTCTGAGCCAACGGTGGTGAAATGGGTATGTTTATTCTGATTCGAAGTTGGGCCTATGCCCCATAATGCCAGCGTGCCATACAGTGGCGTACCATTTGGCGAACGCACCCATACAGCTAGACGATAGGCAAAGTTAGCTTGGAGTGGGTAGGCTAAATCTTGGTAGCTCGAACTACAGGCTTCCGTATTATTGCGATTAGCCACCAGATACCAGTTGCCATGAATAGCCGAACCTGCATTGGTAGTGATATTACATGGACCATTGGTCAACCAGCCTTGAGTTGAATTTTCAAATGAGGGATTGATCAGGCCTAGTTGGGTTGTTATGTTGGTACTATTGAGTTGGGCTTGAAATTGCCTTTGGTCAAAGTTCAGCCCAACCAGATTGAACATCAAAGCCAGCAAGCCTAAAAAACTGAGTGTTCGTGCTCCAGCGTGCATACAATAATCCTCCAAACAATCCGAAATTGGAATTTTTGGCTGTGATGTAGTAGTGGCGATAGGATTAGTGTAGTTGGGGCTGAAGGCCATGAATAGTAGGGAACCTTGCAGGGTTTTGCTGCTAATTTGTGAGCCAAAAGGCTTTTAAACGAAAACCACGCCTTCAGATTAAAAGGCGTGGCTTGCTGCATTCGGCTATTCGGCGCTGATTTCGGCCAAGGCTACGCCGCCGCTGACTTGTTGGCCTTGACGATAGGGCAATTTGATGACGGTGCCAGCATGGGGCGCGGTCACAGTATGCTCCATCTTCATGGCTTCCATAATTAATAATGGCTGACCAGCGCTGACGTGCTCGCCTTCGGCAACGAGGAGTTTGATAATTGTGCCAGGCATGGGCGCTTCAAGGCTGGCATCGCCTTTGTGGCCACGCTGTTGCTCAAGGCTGGGTGCTGGCGCGGACATAATTTGATAGCCAACTCCTTGCCAAACCAAACTTTGCTGCTCAAGCTGGGCTTGGTAAATTTGGTCGGCAACCCGCACAACCATGCGATTGAGATGGCGACGCAGCACAACGATTTCGATGTGCTCGTCACCAATCGTGATCAGCCATTGTTGGGGGGCTTGCGGCTGCGCTTTGATCATAAGTGTTTGTTCGGCGCTTTGGTAGCGCAAGTGATGCGGCATTTGCGCAGCGCGCCATGGCACATTCCATGGGTCTGCAACTAAAGCAGCGGCAGGATCAGGCTCCAAATCAAACAAGGCGCGGGCTGCTAAGGCCAAATTAGGTGGTAATTGCTGCTGCTGCAATTGCTCGCCAATGGTGTGAGTTTGCAGAAAATCGGTGGTCGTTGCGCCTTCGTGGTAGGCTGGCGTGTTGATAATTGCTTGCAGCAGGGGAATATTGGTGGTAACTCCCGCTACCTCGAAATGTTGTAACGCATAGCGCAAACGAGCAATAGCTTGTTGGCGCTGCTCGCCCCAAACGATCAATTTTGCCAGCATTGGGTCATAATTAATCGTTACATGATCGCCGATCGTCACCCCGGTATCAAGCCGAATGCCTGGGCCTTCTGGCGGTGTGTAGCTGGTTAATTGGCCAATTGAGGGCAACATTTGCACTGGATCTTCAGCATACAACCGCACTTCAATTGCATGGCCAGTTTGCTGAATTGCTGCTTGATCAAAGGGCAAACGTTCGCCAGCAGCAATCGCAATTTGCAATTGCACCAAATCCAAGCCAGTTACCAATTCGGTCACTGGATGCTCAACTTGTAGGCGGGTATTCATTTCGAGGAAATAAAACTTGCCATCTGCATCGAGCATAAACTCTTGGGTGCCAGCATTGGAATAATTGACAGCTTGAGCCAAGCGTACTGCCGCTGCGCCCATCGTGGCGCGTAATTCAGGGGTTAAGGCGATTGATGGCGATTCTTCGAGCACTTTTTGATGGCGACGCTGAATCGAGCATTCACGTTCACCAAGATGCAGCATGGTGCCATGCTGATCGCCGAGAATTTGAAACTCGATATGGCGTGGGTGTTCGATCAGCTTTTCTAAAAGCACATGCTGATCGCCGAAGGCTGCGAGGGCTTCGCGTTGGGCTGCTGCCAAGGCTGGCAAAAATTCAGCCCCACTATGGACGCTGCGCATGCCTTTGCCACCGCCACCAGCTGAAGCCTTGATTAGCAAGGGAAAGCCAATCCGTTCGGCTTCGACCAGCAAGCGTTGTTCGCTTTGATCATCGCCGTTGTAGCCTGGAACTGTGGGCACGCCAACCGATTCAGCTAGCCGTTTGGCGGCGCTTTTGGAACCCATGGCCTCAATTGCGGCGGCGGGCGGCCCAACAAAGGCGATGCCTGCGGCGCTACAGGCGCGGGCAAAATTGGCATTTTCTGAGAGAAAGCCATAGCCTGGGTGAATTGCTTGCGCCCCAGTTTGTTGGGCAGCGGCCAGCACCGCCTCGATATTCAAATACGATTGAGCAGCGGCGGCTGGGCCAATTCGAATCGCTCGATCGGCCTCGCGAACATGCAAGGCGCGTGCGTCGGCATCGGAATACACGGCGATTGCCTCGATGCCCAATGAGCGACAAGCCCGAATTACCCGCACCGCGATTTCGCCTCGATTGGCAATTAACAAAGAGTCGAAGTAGGTCACCGTTGACACTCCGCACTAGCGATGCAGGCAGTTGCTTGCACCGTTCACGACAAATGCAGCCATTGATAGCGTTGATCAGTGGTTGCCACCATTATACCGCCCTTACTGCTTGTGCGGTGTGTCGCGAACCTCGGTTAAAATAGACTTGTTAATATTGAGGAAGCAGTATGACCGAACAATCAATTGATGAACTCTTGCGCTCGGCCAAAGCAGCAGCCAATCAAGGCCAGATTGAACAAGCGCGAAAATTATTAAGCAGCATTGTGCAACGCGATCCCAACCATGAGCAAGCTTGGCTTTGGCTCAGCGGCGTGGTCGATTCCGCCGATAAAATGCGCTATTGTTTGGATCGCGTGCTGGCGATTAACCCAGATAATCAGCTGGCGCTTTCGGCCTTGGAAGATTTTGATGATCTTGCCGAGCAGCGCTTTCGCAACCAAACCCAACCTTTGGAAAGCAAAACCGTGCCACTTCCTAGTGAAACTGTGCGGCTTCCCAGCGAAACCGTGCGGCTTGAAGATCAAGCGCCGCCAACCCCAAAAGCACCCAAGCCCAAACCGCGTGCCCGCACTGCTGCAATGCCGCGTCCACGCCCAGAATCGATGATCGAATCGGGTGTGGTGCATGGAGTGTTGCAAGGCCATCAGCGCGTAACGTGGGGCTATATTGGGCTTTGGGCTGGGCTAATTGCCGTGCATATGCTTTTGTTGCGTGCTCCAAATTTGGCCGAACAAAGCGTTGTTCAGTCGGTTGGTGTTGTATTACATCTTGGGCTAATTATTGCCATTATTCAACTGCCAGCATGGTGGTTGTTACTCAATAATCAAAGCCGCATTCAGCACGAAACCTTGGGCCGCACCAGCTATTTGGCCTTGCTAAGCGCCATGCTTTGGCGCAGCAGTTTGCTGTTGATTGCAGGCATTGGCGTGGGATTAATTGGCGTTTGGTGGGGCGAGCCATGGTTGGCGGTGTTACGCTTGGCCCAATTATTGATTGTGGCTTGGAGCGTGTTTAATTTGATGACCCAACTCTTGCGCCCAGCCATCCCTGGCCTCGACCTTGATCGGATTGCGACGGCCAAAATGACCCAAGCCACCTTGATTTGGTTTTGTGTTTGGGCGGCAAGCCTGATTGGCGCATGGCTTTGGTAGTTAATAGCTGTTCATCAATTTATTACATCGCTGACCTAGTTTGTACCCAAGGGCCGTGCTACTATAAAACCGTTCAATACTGCTAGGAGGACCCAATGTTCAAGCGAATGTGGAGCTTGATGCTCGCGTTAACAGTGGTGTTAGCAGGCTGTGGTCAAGAAGCCATCACTGCTGAAAACATCGTTACCAAAATTCGAGAAGGCCAAGCCAATACCAACGATGTTCATGCGGTTATGCGCGTCGACTACACCTCGGATCAAGCGACCGGCTTTATGAAGGCCGAAGTTTGGTCGAGCAAAACTGGCAACAAGGATGCTGATGGCAATGAAATCAAAGCCTTCCGCGCTAAAATCCTCGATGCCAACGATGCCAAAATGGTTGGCGTTGAAGTCGTCAGCGATGGCACCCAAGGCTGGTTATACGAGCCTGCTGAAAATAAAGTGTATGTTGGTACTGCTGCTGAGTTGAGCCAATCGCAAATGGGCCAACCAGATCAAGAGCAAGGCCAAGGCGGTCGTGGTCGCATGGACCAAACCGCAATGCTTGGTCAATTGCAAAGTGTGGTTGAAAAAGGCTTAGATGCCTTGACGATCACCATCTTGGGCGAAGAAAAAGTTGCTGGCTTTGATACTTATAAAGTAAGCATTGCACCAAAGGCAGATACCCAACAACAATTGCCAATCGATCTTTTGGTTGATATTAACGTATGGCTCGAAGATAGCAACTGGATGCCTGTCAAGTTTGTGCTTGATGCCAAAGATATGGGCAATGTCAGCTTTGCTGCCGAAACCCTCGAAATCAACAAGGGCATCGACAAAGCTGTATTCAGCGCTCAGCCACCAGCTGGTGCTGAAGTCGTCAAAATTGCCGATATGATCAAGGAAATGGAACAAGCTGCACCAACCACCGATTTGACCTTGGATCAAGCCAAGGCGCAAGCAGGCTTCAACCTGTTGGCTCCTAGCGAAACCTTGGGCACAAACTTGAGCGATGTTCAATTGCTGAACCTTGCCAAAGCAACCACCGTGATCCAAACCTACGCTGGCGCAGACCTCGAATGGACCTTGGTTCAAGCCAAAGGCGACGATCCAGATGCCAAGATCGAACGTGGCGGCACGGCAGTAACCGTTCGTGGCGTTCAAGGCACTTTGATTGAAGGCCGTGGGAATGTTGGGGTTGTCTTGACTTGGCAAGAAGCCGATGTAACCTTTGTTATCACTGGCAACATCGATGGCGAACAAGCCACCAAGATTGCTGAAAGCCTCAAGTAAGTTTCGATTACTCTTAAACCGAAGGCGTGCCTAACCATGTGTTGGGCACGCCTTTTTTGATCGTTGGCTAAATTTGGTTAATCCTAACATCCAATACACGTTGAAATTAGGCTAAGCCGCGATAGGCCCCGCCATCAATTAAAAATGTTTGGCCTGTGATATAGCCAGCGCGGGTTGAGGCAATGAAGGCAATCAAGGCTCCAATTTCAGCGGGCTGGCCCATGCGCCCAACTGGGGTGTTGTTGGTAATGCCAGCCGCTTCTTGCTCGAAGCTTGTGCCTTTGCTGGCTGAGCGCGCGGCAAAAATTTCGCTCACTCGCTCGGTTAAGGTAAAGCCTGGTGCAAGGTTGTTGACTGTAATGCCGCTTGGCCCAAGCTGAGTTGCTAACGAACGCACGAGTCCCACCACGCCAGGCCGAATCGCACTGGAGATCAGCAGATCATCCATTGGTTGCTTAACGGTGGCGCTGGTGATGGTGATAATTCGGCCCCAACCAGCAGTTTTTAAATGCGGCAAGGCTGCGCGAATCAGCCGCACAACGCTCATAAAGCTCAGATTCCAGCCCTGCTCCCACGCTGCATCATCGAGATTATCAAAGTAGCCTGGTGGTGGGCCGCCTGCGTTGGTTACTAAAATGTGCAAGCCGCCAAAATGAGCTATGGTTTGCGCGATTGCGTTTTGAATAGCTGCAGGATCAGTCACATCGGCGACAACTGCGAGCACCTCGCTGTTGGTTTCGGCCTGAATTGCAGCGGCAGTTTGCTGTAACGTGGCATCATTACGCCCGCAAATTGCAACCTTGGCTCCTTCGCGGGCCAATTCTAAGGCTGCTGCATGGCCCAAGCCTTGGCTGCCAGCCGCCACAAATGCCACTTTATCGGCTAAACCTAAATCCATAGTTAACCCCCTTAGAAAGTCAAAAGGCAGAAGGCAAAAATCAAAAGTCATAGCCAATTGGAAAGTCAAAAGGCAGAAGACAAAAATCAAAAATGCTAAAAGGCAGAAGGCAAAAATCAAAAAATCGAATGCAGAAATGAGTGGTTTGATCGTTGAATTAGTCTTTTCGGAATGATTGAGGGCTAAAGTCAAAATGCTTCTTCTTAATTGATCGAAGAAGCATTTTGACTTTTTACTTCTGATTTTTGACTTTAAATCTAGGCTTGGTACGTGCCGGCAGTGGTTGTGCCGCCTTTACCAGTCCAGTTGGTGTGGAAGAACTTGCCGCGTTCTGCATCAACCCGTTCGTAGGTATGTGCGCCGAAGTAATCGCGTTGGGCTTGCAACAAGTTGGCTGGCAAGTTGCCAGTGCGATAGCCATCGAAGAAGGCCAATGCGCTTGACAAGGCTGGAACTGGAATACCAGCAGTTACCGCGTGGGCAATCACTCGTCGCCATGCTGTTTGTGATTGCTGCACTTCGTTGCTGAAATAGGGGTCGAGCAACAAATTTACCAATTCAGGATTATTGCGATAGGCTTCTTCGATTTTGCCCAAGAAGGCTGAGCGAATGATACAGCCACCGCGCCACATCAGGGCAATTCCGCCATAATTGAGGTTCCAGTTTTGTTCATTGGCGGCAGCCCGCATTAGCATATAGCCTTGGGTATACGAAACGATTTTGGCTGCATACAAGGCTTCGCGCAAATCGTTGACCAAAGCCGTGCGATCAGCAGTTGGTTGTTCGGCTGGCCCGCTGAGCACTTTGGCTGCCTCAACCCGTTCGGCTTTGAGCGCCGACAAGAAGCGGCTAAATACGGCTTCGCCAATTAACGTTAATGGAATGCCATTATCTAAGGCTGAAACAACCGTCCATTTGCCGGTGCCTTTTTGGCCTGCGCTATCCAAAATCTTATCGACCAGCGGCGCACCATCAGTATCGCGGAAGGCTAGAATATCGCGGGTAATTTCGATCAGGTATGAATCGAGCTTGCCTTCGTTCCATTCGCCAAAAACCGTGCTCATTTCATCGGCGCTTAGGCCGAGCGAACGCATCACATCATAGGTTTCGCCAATTAATTGCATGTCGCCATATTCGATGCCATTGTGAACCATTTTGACGAAGTGGCCTGCGCCGCCTTCACCAACCCAATCGCAACATGGCGAGCCATCATCAACTTTGGCAGCGATGGCTTGGAAAATAGGCTTGACATGGGGCCATGCTGCTGGCGACCCACCAGGCATAATCGAAGGGCCATGGCGTGCACCCTCTTCGCCGCCAGAAACCCCGGTGCCGATATACAACAAGCCCTTGGCTTCGAGGTCAGCGGTGCGACGGTTGCTATCGCTAAACAACGAGTTGCCGCCATCGATGATAATATCGCCTGCTTCGAGCAATGGCACCAATTGTTCAATGGTGGCATCGACCGCGCTCCCAGCCTGAATCATCAACATAACCCGGCGTGGGCGCTTGAGCTTGGAAACCAACTCTTCTAACGAGTGTGCTCCAACCACGTTCGTGCCTTGGGCCTCGTTGTCCAGAAACTGGTCGACCTTGCTGGTGGTACGATTATAGACAGCGACCACAAAGCCGTGGTCGTTCATGTTCAAAACCAAATTTTGGCCCATGACGGCCAATCCGATTAAGCCAATATCGGCTGTTGCATCCATGAGTTCTAAGCCTCCGCACAAAGAATGGCCTTCGACTCTCTCGCTTAACTATACCAGCCACAGCATTGGGGCGGAGTAACAGCTTATTCTATTCTATACCAATCTTAGCATTTGAGACATGATTTAGTTAGGATCTTCAACATCATGAGCATACCAGATGCCATCTTCATTAACTAAGGTGATTGATTCATACATACTAGTCAATGGTGATCGTGCAATTCGATTATCTTTCGTAATGATGACCATTTCGCCTGAAATAATTCTTAGCTTGATCTGTTTATCTTTATCTTCTGAAATAACTTCATACTCAATCGGTGTCACATAGGCTTTAGCAATCAGAGGCGCAATGCTACCAAGACTATTATCAGTTGCTGCATTCAACCCCATAATCATTTCAGTTGCACTTTGTTCCGATCGAACACGGTAAGGTTTGCTAAAGTATTTTTCGACTAAAGGTTTACCTGTAATCTGGGCTCCATTGGCGGTGTATGTTTGTGGATTAGCAACCATTTTAATCATTGCATCGATCATCGCTGTGGTGCGATCCTGGGCGCTGACCTTTGGCGTTGGGGGGGGCGTTTTAACTGCATTGCTTAAGTAAGCAAAGCCAATACAGAGCGCAACTAAGCCAAGGGTAGCAAAAACCAGCCATTTCAAAACCTTGGCTGCGCCGCTCGGCTGCACATGCGGATAGGCTACTTGGCCTTGCATTTGCCCCTGCTGGCCCATAGGTGGCGCATAGCCTTGATTTGGCTGCGTATAGCCAGCCTGAATCGGTTGGACATAGCCGATTTGTGGTGGCTGAGCATAGCCCGCTTGGATTGGCTGAGCATAGCTTGGCGCAGCAGGCATGCTGGCTGGCAAATTACTCAATTCTGCTAACGATGGCGTTGATGCTTGAGCCAATGGCCGAATGCCTGTACTTGGTGGGCTGGTCGGGAGTGGTGGCGTGGCGATAGTGCTGCTGGTTGGTGGTGATGCAACAGCTTGATTGCCAAACCATGCCGATTCTGGCAATTCAACGCTCGCAACTGCGGGCGGTGCTGGTGGTTCAGCTGGTGCATCAAGCAACTGCAAGCCTTGTTTGGCAGCAGCATTGGTCGGATCGAACGCTAAAACCCGTTGGAAACAATCGCGTTTTTGCTCGCTAGCTTCGACAACCTCAGCCAAGAATAGCCATGTTTCAACGTGTTTGCTATCAAGGCGTAAGGCTTGCGAAGCCAATTGCTTGGCTTTAGCGCGATCTCCTCCACGCAAGGCGTTGCGAGCCTCGCTTAATAATGCGGCGATTTGCATTGTTCTTCCCTCATTGATTGTTGGGTTTGCTTCGTGCCCTAGTATAGCATTGCTTTTCTGCTTCGTTAAGCGACTTTTGATTGAATTTTTTTAATTACCATATGTTGTGAAATACAAACCACACTATGCCAAGCCATAGCCCAATAATCAAGCTCGCAGCAAGATAACTCACGGGCTTCGTTTGGGCTTGGCTTTGTTGAACGTTGAGGCTATATTCGTGCCAAACTTCGTTTGGAATAAGTTTGATTGTTAACATAATCCCAAGCGGCAGTAGCAGCAAATCATCCACGTAGCCCAAAACTGGAATAAAATCGGGTATCAAATCGATGGGGCTGAATGCATAGCCCAGCGTGCAAAGCGCCAAGACTTTGGCATACCATGGTACTCGTGGATCGCGCCATGCAAGCAGCAAGACACTTATTTGTTGTTTGAGGTGACGCGCTCGCTGTTGCCAGCGAGCAAACTGTTGCTTCATGCTTGGCCTGCCTCAGGCTGCACATTCAGCAAATTGAGGTAAATCTGCTCATCAAGTCGGGCTTGGCGTAACTGATCGCCCCAAAGAATTGGCTGAATGCCTCGCCAGCGCTCCTGTAGAAAATCTTCAATGGCCGCAACACTCTGTTGTGGCTCGGCAACTTTGGCTTCGTAGGCCAACGCAGCAGTGCGCATGGTGCAAAATCCGCCTTGGCATGGCCCCATGCCGATGCGTGTATCGCGGCGCAAATCGTCGATGCTGGTTGCCCCTGCTTGCCATGCATCGAGCAGCCGTTGGCGCGTCACCAATTCACATTCACAAATCAAATCGCCATAGCTTTGTTCGGCCTCGATAGTGGCCAGCGGTGCCCCAACTGTAAATAAGCGGCGCTGATCGGGCGCTGGAATCGCTTCGTCGGCAGTACGACATGGCATCGTATTGCCAAGCTGCTTGGCAACCACATCAACCGTGCGCTCGGCCATCATGCGATAGGTGGTGTATTTGCCGCCGACGATTGAGACGAAGCCAGCCACGCCGTCGCGTTGGACGTGATCAAGCACCTTGAAATCGCGGCTTAGTTCGCGATCGTCGGTGGTAACTTGTTCGCGATAGAGTGGGCGCACACCAGCCCATGCGCGCAACATGCGGGCCTGAGCCAAGCCAGGAATCAAAATCTCGCCTTCATCTAAAACGGTGGCAATTTCATGGGCTAACATTGAGCGATCATCAGGGTCGGGCACGCTTTCATCGGTGGTGCCAGCAACGCACACCGTCCGCACTGGCACAATAATATCGCCATCGCCAGGCTGTTTGCAGCGATTGATCACGCTATTAACGAGGCGATGATTGAAGGCAACCATCACGCCCTTGCCGGCCACAATATCGACCGCCACTCCTGCCATGGCGGCAATTTTTCCAGCCCAAGCCCCAGCAGCATTAATCACCGCGCTGCAAGCTAGATTAAATTCCTCGCCAGTCAAATTGTTGCGCAAGCGAGCGCCAACCACCGTGCCTGCCTCGACAATTAATTCAATAACTTCGTGATAGAGTAAGGTCTGCCCGCCATACTCACGTGCTGAACGCACATTGGCCTCAACAGTCAAAAAGGCATCAGCTGAACCATCGGCAACCTCAAAGGCATGCGAAATGCCGCGATTGAGCGCTGGCTCACGTTGCAAGAGCGTGCTAACTCGCACTTGTTGAGCTGGCACGCCTGCGGCAAAACACAAGCCCAAAAATTCCTCAGCATAGCGTTTGGGGTCGTGCGGGGTTGACACAAAATAGCCATTGGTATCTTCGATGCAATGCGGAATAATGCGGCGCAAAATCTGGTTTTCGATTGCGCAATCGCGGGCGGCTTCGCGGTCGCGGCCAATATAGCGCGCCCCAGAGTGGAGTAAGCCGTGGTAGCGTCCGGTTGTGCCATCGGCCAGGTCGCGGCGCTCGACCAAGATGCAGCGCAAGCCACGCATTGCCAAATCGCGCAAGACCCCAGTGCCAGTTGCGCCGCCGCCAATCACTAAAACATCAGTTGAACTTGCCATGATCGAACATCCTTGTACCAGGTTAAACACCACGAAGATTTAATGCAGCAAGCGCGTTAAATCTTCGTGTGAAGCAGAGTAATTGGGTCATTAAGTGTACTGGTATATCAGGTTAACCACCGCCTGATTCCCTCACCCCAACCCCTCTCCCACATGGCGGGAGAGGGGCTTTCATCCCGTGATTCTGCCGCACGGCATGGTGAAAACGGGCGCTCCCCCTCGCCCGCGTTTTCGTGGGAGAGGGGGCTGGGGGGTGAGGGAACACGGTTGCCAATCCAATGAACCATTACAATTAAGCCTTACCAGCGGCCAATTTGTGGGCCAGCAGGGAACATTGCGCCAACCGAAATCCCGGTGTGAATCCGTTGAATGACTTCGCCCAAGAGCGGTGCAACCGATTTAACCACCAAGGCGGGCCAGCGTTTTTCTGGTGGCAAGGTGATGGTATCGGTGGTGACGAAGCGCTCGATTGGACTATTTTTCAGCCGCTCAACTGAATCGCCATAGAGCAATGGATGGATACAGCATGCGCGGACTGAACGTGCGCCGCGTTCCATCAATAGCTCCGAAACTCGAATCATGGTATGGCCGGTCGCAACTTCATCATCGACAATCACACAATCGTGGCCAGCAACATCGCCCAAAATTGCCAAATGGCCAACCGAACCATCTTGGTGGTTGATGCGGCGTTTTTCGACCAAGGCTAGGGGCATATTGACAGCTTCGGCAAAGTTGCGGGCTTTTTTGGCAAAGCCCAAACCTGGCGAAACGATGATGCCATTTTCCAAGCCCCACGATTTGACTTCGTTGGTCAGCAAGTGCATGGTGCTCATTTCATCAACTGGAACGCTGAAGAAGCCTTGAACTTGGCCTGCATGTAAATCGAGGGTCAGCACCCGCTGCGCGCCAGCGGCTACAATCAAATCGGCCAATAAACGGGCGGTAATTGGCACGCGCGGTTGGTCTTTTTTATCGGTACGGCTATAGGCGAGGTAGGGAATGACAGCGGTAATGCGACCAGCAGAAGCCCGTTTGAAGGCATCGAGCATAATCAACATTTCCATAATCAGGTGGTTAAGCGGAGAACCTAACGATTGCACCACGAACACATCTTGTTCGCGGACACTCTCTTCAATTTTGACAAAAATATTTTCATTAGGAAAAGTATGGATGCTCAGTTCACCGTGGCGGATGCCAATGTACGAGCTGATCGCCTGCGCCAGGGTTGGGTTGCCCGACCCACTAAAAATGCGCATTTCATCAAAACGGCTCACGCGGTGTTCTCCTTATGCTTACAATACAGGCTGGCTGGCAGCATTGCCAACCAGCGACTTGCGGCGATGTGCTATAACGTAATAGCGTGTTCAAACTCAGCGGCATCGGCATGCGGGCCAATGATTGCTAAGTATAAGTTATCTGGGCGAATTAGGCGCTGCGCCACCCGTTGAATGTCTTCCAAGGTTACGGCTTCGATCCAAGCAACAATTTGCTCGACAGGAATAACTTCGCCGTAGCGTAGCTCGTGGCGGGCATTGCGATTGGCGACCGACCATGTATCCTCAAGCCCAAGCAACATGCCACCTTTAACTTGCTCTTTGATGCGGTGCAATTCTGCTGGTGTCACCCCGTTATCGCGTAATTTGCGCAACTCTTCGACGACCGCGCTAATTGCATCAACGGCCTTGCTGACCTCCACGCCGCCATAGATAATCCACTTGCCAGCGTCGTCGTATTCGGCGGTGTAGGAGCCGACGCTATAGGCCAAACCACGTTCTTCGCGAATTTCTTGGAACAAGCGTGACGACATGCCGCCACCAAGGATACTATCGAGCACACTCAAGGCCCAACGGTCACTATCGCCATAGCCAAACGACTTCAGCCCGAGCACAAAATTGGTTTGTTCGGTCGGTTTATTCAGCAGATGTACAACTGGCGCGTTGCCAAAACTATTGGTTGCAATTGGCTTGGGCACTTCAAGGCTGCGATAACTGCCAAAGAGACTGGTTAAGCGATCAACAATTTCGGTGCTATTAAAGTTACCAGCCAAAGAGATGACTGTATTGCCAGCGACATAATGCTGATCGCGATAGGCTAAAAGATCCTCGCGGGTAAATGACCCAACGCTTTCGAGCGTGCCAGCAATATCGCGGCCAATTGGCTGATCGCCCCACATTAATTCATCGAGCAACTGATGCACCCATTGGGCGGGCACATCGAGCGACATTTTAATTTCCTCTTGAATCACCCCGCGTTCTTTTTCGATTTCTTTGGGTTCGAATAAAGCAGCGTTGAGCATATCAGTTAATACATCGATGCCACGTTCGGTATGAATATTGGCAACTTTACAGTAATAACAGGTTGTGTCGTAGGATGTGGAGGCGTTGATATAGCCACCAATGCCTTCGATGGCATCGCTTAAATCTTTGGCAGTGGGATATTTGGCGGTGCCTTTAAAAAACATATGCTCTAAAAAATGCGAAATCCCAGTTAGGCGGGCATTTTCGTAGCGCGAACCAACTTGGGTAAAAATACCCATCGAAACCGAATGGGTATGAGGCATTTCATCGGTATAAATCCGCAGACCATTTGGCAAAACTACTTTTACAGGGGCCATGGCGTACTCCTAAAACCTGGTTAAATCATCACATTTCGCAATGGTTTAGGTTAATCATAACACGGCATTTTGCGCCAAGAAACAGCTCTTTTGGTGGGTTAGGCTAGGGGTTACTGGTAATGGCTGATTAGGTGCATGACCGCGCCCACGATGCCTATCCCTAGAAGTTCAGGGCATATACTCCCCTCGACAAAGCGACCAACGAGATTGTATAATCGTGGTTGAGATGGAAGAGCAGCTGCGCAAATTCCCCTTTTTGCATTAATCCCTCCTTCACAAAATTGCTTTCTCATCGCGAACACACAGTTATTGTTATAGGTGAAAGAGATTAATCGCTGTGCTTATCCATTAATCCATAGCGCAATTCGTTCAGGCTGAATTAACGTGTGCAAAGCGCATTGCTCGATGGCGATATTTGGCTGCTTGCTGAGACTTGGCTAAAGGGGATTCGCTATGAAACGTTTCAAGTGCTTGGTTGTTGGCGGGTTGGTGCTGGTTTTGGGAGCGTGTGGGCCAAGCCAACCTGATCCAACGGCCCAAGCAATTACCTATCGCCTTGCCAAAGAGGGCGCTGACTTTAGTGATGCTGCCAGCGTTTATCTTCCCAAGAACTGTTTTGATCTGCATGAATCAATCACCATGCAAATCACCTTGCAAGCAGGCAACATCGATCTTGATTTTGCGCAGCGCTCATTCATTGTGCAAGGCCCGCTGTATACCGATAAGACACCACAACGGTTTGTCTGGACTCCCCCCACCGCAACGGTGCTTCGAGCCAGCGATCCTGCTCAACAGTACGACTGGACGCTTCCCAACCTCGAGCCGGGGATGTATATACTCGTAATTGGGAGTGGAAACAGCGAACAAGTCACACGGATGCTGTTTGGTGTCACCTATCTGCAGAATTTCTATGATGTTAACATTCCGTGTGCGCAACTCGAAGCAGAATAACTATAGCAGGTCGTCAGCTCAGCGTACCAAATGAGGCTTACATCCATTGTTTGGTTGCTGGCGGCAGCGCTGCTGTTAAATAACTATGCTTCTGCGCTTCTCCATATGATTAAAAGAGTATCCATGCAGATGAAAGGATTCGCTATGAAACGTTTCAAGTGCTTGGTTGTTGGCGGGTTGGTGCTGGTTTTGGGAGCGTGTGGGCCAAGCCAACCTGATCCAACGGCCCAAGCAATTACCTATCGCCTTGCCCAAGAGGGCGCTGACTTTAGTGATGCTGCCAGCGTTTATCTTCCCAAGAACTGTTTCGATCTGCATGAATCAATAACTCTGCGTCTGACGTTGCAAGCAGGAACCATCAATCTTCATCTTGAGCAACTCTCATTCATTGTGCAAGGCCCGCTGTATACCGATAAGACACCACAACGGTTTGTCTGGACTCCCCCCACCGCAACGGTGCTTCGAGCCAGCGATCCTGCTCAACAGTACGACTGGACGCTTCCCAACCTCGAGCCGGGGATGTATATACTCGTAATTGGGAGTGGAAACAGCGAACAAGTCACACGGATGCTGTTTGGTGTCACCTATCTGCAGAATTTCTATGATGTTAACATTCCGTGTGCGCAACTCGAAGCAGAATAACTATAGCAGGTCGTCGTGAGCGATTCATACTTATTTTAATAGCCAAGCACGATTTAACAAGGCTGCATAGGTGTCATTTACGATTGATAGTTGATTGGTCATCCAACTGGATACACTACGATTAACCCAATAATCACCCCTTAATCAGTTCTTCATCAAAGAGAGAATGTGTTATAATACAGCGCATCATATCGACAATCACCAATTAGTCCCGCTTTTTTAGTCCCAATCAGCGCCATATAGGCGTGAAATCTCAAACTCTCCCCACATCGGTTGTACTATTTTCAGCCACGGGGTTCTCTCTGCAATCATCTGCCAAACTCTGTTTTTAGATGGGTTTGGTTCAGGCTATAGATTGATATGCGAATTAAGGCACTGTCGATAAGGAGGTTGATTTTCGTCGTTGTATTCCCAATTCGCCCAGGTCTGAATTCGATATAGCTGAAGGAGTAACTGGTAGTGAAACATCGTTACACTCGTTTAGCAACGGTCTTAGCGTTGTTAACCATGTTAGCGGCCAATTTAAGCGCTAACAACGTCACACGGGCAGCAGAACCCCTCAAGCCCAGTGTCGAAACGGCAACTGATTCGCTGCAAGTGAATCAAAGCACTGCTAACCGTTCAAACAAACCCACTCTTGCCCCATTGTATGGTGAATTTGCCAAATCTGGCTCGGTTAAAGTTATTGTTCAGTTCCACGAAGCTCCGTTGGCAACCTATGCTGGCGAAGTTAATGGTTTGAAGGCCACTGCCAATGCGCAAACTGGCCGTAACAAACTCGATGTCAAGACGGCTGACTCCCAAGCCTACTTGAAATATCTTGATGGCAAGCATGCAAGCTTCCTTAAAGATGTCCAAGCCAAATCAAACCAAATCAAGCAACTTGCCGATTATCAAGTAGCCTTGAACGGGATGTTCTTGGAAGTTGATGTTTCAGCAATTACCGTATTGCGCAATCACCCTGAAGTTGCTTCGGTTGAAGTTGCTCCAGTCGAAAAGCTCGATACCGATAGTAGCAACCAATTTATTGGCACTGCAAGCTTTTGGCAAAACCTTGGCGGTGGCAACACTGGCACCAATGCCGGTGAAAACATCGTCATTGGGGTTATCGATAGCGGTATCTACAACCCTTCAAGCACTGTGACCAGCACTGGTACCCACCCATCATTGCGCGACCCATCACCAGTTGGTGGCGATTACAGTGCATGGCCAGGTGGTTACAAAGGTGTTTGTGCTACCTCAGGTGCTCAAACACAAGATGGTAGCTTTGGCCCCTGTAACGACAAGCTGATTGGGGCTTGGTGGTACAACAGCGGTGGCATTGCTAATCCTGGTGAAATGAAATCACCAATGGACCAAAGCGGTCACGGCACCCACACCGCCACAACTGCTGGCGGTAACGGTGGCACCGTTTCACCATTCGGCACCGTTTCAGGGGTTGCACCTCGCGCCCGCATTATCGCCTACAAAGTCTGTTGGGAAGAAGATCCAACCGACACTGAAGACGGCGGATGTAATGGTGGCGACTCAGTTTCAGCTATCAACCAAGCCTTGATTGACGGCGTTGATGTGTTGAACTACTCGATCAGTGGCGGCAACTCACCATGGACTGATGGCGTTGAAGTTGCGTTCCGTAATGCCAACGCTGCTGGCGTGGTTGTTAGCGCCTCAGCTGGTAACGCTGGTACCGTTGGGAGCGTTGCTCACAACTCACCATGGTTGATCACCGTTGCTGCTAGCACCCAAGCCCGCGAATTCAAAGGCTATATTAGCAACTTAAGCGGTGGCACTGGTGCTGCTCCAACCCCATTAGTTGGTGCGTCACTCTACCCAGGCTCAGTTACTGGCCAAATCAAATTGGCTCCACCACAAGCAGGTGAAACTGTTGCCCCAAGTTTGTGTGTATCGCCCTATGCACCAGGCACCTTCCAAGCAACCGATATTGTGATTTGTCGCCGTGGGAATAACGCCCGCGTGCTCAAATACGCTAACGTGTTTGCTGGTGGCGCTGGTGGCGGGATTATCGTTAACGCTACCGACAACCAAGGGATTGTTGCCGACTACTGCGCCAAAGTCTGTGTTCACCTCGAAAAGAACGCAACCTTGGAAAGCGCAGCTGGCGAAGCTTTGGTAACCTACGTTCAATCAGGCACCGTCACCGGTAAAGCCGATGGTGGGGTTAAAGTTACTGGCCCTGGCGATAAGATGGCTGGCTTCAGCTCAATGGGTCCTTCGCCAGTCAAAAACTTGATCAAACCAGACGTAACCTTGATTGGGGTTGATGTCAACGCCGGTCATACTGCGTTCGTTTGGGATAACGATTTCGTCGATGGCGAATTGTTCCAAGTTATCGGTGGTACTTCAATGTCAAGCCCGCACAACGCTGGCGTGACCGCCTTGATGCGCCAAAAATACCCAACTTGGACTCCATTTGAAATCAAATCGGCCTTGATGACGACCGCTAAGACCAGCGTTGTTAAGCCAGATGGCGTAACCCCAGCTGATCCATTCAACATGGGTGCTGGTCGCGTCGATTTGACCAAAGTATTCAGCGCTGGTTTGGTGCTGAACGAAACCGTTTCAAACTTCGTTGCAGCAAACCCATCAGCTGGTGGCAACCCTGCAACCTTGAACATTGCCAGCGCCGCCAACGACGCATGTGCAATTGAATGTACGTGGACGCGGACTGTCAAGAATACCTTGAGTGTTGCAACAACCTGGACTGTCAGCGGTTCAACCTCGCCAGTTACGGTTACTGCAACTCCTGCAAGCTTGAACTTGGCTCCAGGTGCAACCGGCACCATTACGATCAAGGCTAATGTTGCTGGCCGCCCAATCAATGGCAACTGGATCTTTGGTGAATTGCGCTTGACTGAATCAGCCAACCGCGCACCAGCCGTCCACTTCCCAATTGCAGTCAAGGCAACTTCAGGTGGCGTGCCCGCTAACGCTTCGGCAACCACCCGCCGCGATAGTGGCAAGGTGACGGTTGGCGGCTATAACGCTATCAATGTTACCAACTTGACCATCCGCGAATTTGGTTTGACCAAAGGTCTGCAGGTTACTGAAGTTATCACTGGTGACAGCGATGACGGTTCAGTCTATGATGACATCAATGATGGTACCTTCTATAAATCGTTTGTGATTCCTGCTGGCGCAAGCAAATTTGCTGCCCGCATCGCTGAAACGACCTCAGAAGATGTCGACATGTACATTTTCCGCGATATCAACGGCGATGGCATTCCGCAAGAAAGCGAAGAAATTGGTACCGCAACGACCCCATCAGCCTTAGAAACCTTCTCGTTGGCTAACCCAGTTGCTGGCACTTATATTATCTTGGTGCAAAACTGGGCCGAATCAGTCAATGCTCCCGACCCAATTACGCTCGAAGCCTACTATATTCCAACCACCAACCTTGGGAACTGGGATGTTGTTGGTCCAGCCAACGTTTCAGGCAGCGCTCCATTCAGCGTTGATATTTACTGGGACGAGCCAGCCCTCGAAGCTGGTGATGTTTGGTTTGGCGAATTCGACCTTGGCACCAGCCCAGCAAACCCAGGTAGCATTGGCCGCACCACCTTCCGGCTCGAAGTCTTGGAGCCAGAAGTTAGCGTCAATGTGAGCGACACAACGGTTGATGTTGGCGAATACGTCACCTATACCTTGACGATTTCCAACGCTGCCGCGATGGACGATACCTTCTATGTAACCAACACCTTGCCTGTCGGCTTGGAATTAGATGCAAGCAGCTTGCCTGCTGGCGCTAGCTACAACGCTGCAACCCGCACCATCACCTGGAGCGGCGTGGTCGAAGGTGCTGATACAGGCTATACCTTCAGCGATAGCCGCAACGGTGGCGTAGCATTCGATAACTTCGATGTTTCAGCCGATGCGAACGCTACCGCCGTTTGTGCCGAAGCTCCATTCGCCTCATGTGATGAAGCAATCATTGGCTTTAATATTGCACCATTCAATATTCGCGCCTTTGATGTCAATCACAGCGAAGTGCTGATTAGCTCAAATGGTACCTTGCACCTTACCGATGTTGGGGCCAACGATGATCTGTTCACCGCACAGCAAATGCCTGATCCAACCGCTCCTAACGGAACGTACTCAGGTTTGTGGACTGACTTGGACTTGAATGGTACCTCATCAACCGATACCGGTGGTGGCGAGTTCTATGTCTTGATTGTTGATGGGGTCAATCCAAACGAGCCTACCGCACCTTATGTCGCAATCGAATACCAAGGTGCTCAACAATTTGGTTCAGCCACTTCGAACCTTAACTTTACCAATTATGCCCGCGCTGATGGTGAAGTATCAGAGTTCTGTACTGTCTATGGTACGCTCACTGGCAACTTAACCACCTTTGGTGAGGGTGTTGCAGTTGGGATCGAAAATAACGATGGTACGTTGGGTGCAACTTACTACCATAGTGAAGATAGCTCAACCAGCGCTCGCGTTCCAACCGCAGGCGCAACCATCTGTACTTCGGTTGGCGCTGGCGAACCAGGTACGCTGACCTTGACCTACCGCGCTCGCGCAACCCAAGCTGGCACCTTGACCAACAGCTTTGAATATAGCTCGGCTTCAGATCGCAACACTGGTAGTGTTGAAGTCGCAATCGAAGCAGTTCAAGCAGTGTTCAAGATCTTCTTGCCATTGGTTAGCAAGTCGTAAGTTTTGACCAATTGTCGGTTACAATGCCCTCACTCCTTGCGAGTGAGGGCATTTTTTTATTTGAGATCGCTCAATGTTGTATGATCTTACAGCGTTTTTTAGCCAAGCTGCCGCGCCATTGCAGCAACGCATCGTCTGGCTGATGCAGTATGCAGCTGAACAGCGTTTGGCCTGCTATGTGGTTGGTGGCTGCGTTCGCGATTGGCTGCTGGCGCGCCCAGTTGGTGATATAGACATTGTAGTCGAGGGCGATGCGATTGCGCTGGCCGAGGCTTGGGCCGCAGTTTGGCCTGATCAGCTGCATACTCACCCGCCATTTGGTACCGCAACCCTGAGTTGGCTGGATACTGGTACGGTGGTCAGCTTGGATCTGATTTCTGCCCGCCGTGAGCACTATCCCCAGCCTGCGGCCTTGCCAGTCGTTCGTTTTGCTGGCTTGGTTGATGATCTGGCGCGGCGCGATTTTAGCATCAACTGTTTGGCCTTGCAGCTGGTCAATCAACCAACCAACGTGATTGATCCGCACAATGGTTTGGTTGATCTTCAGCATGGTTTGATTCGGGTCTTGCATGAGCGCAGTTTTATCGATGACCCAACCAGAATCTTGCGGGCCGTGCGCTTTGCAGCCCGCTTAGAATTTAGGCTTGAGCCAACCACCGCCGAGTGGTTGCAACAAGGCTTGCCGTGGCTCGATCAGACCACACCCGCCCGTTTGTGGAATGAATTGGGTTTGCTGTTAAGCGAGCCAAGTGCGTTCAAAGCGCTAAGTTTGGCTGATGAATGGGGCGTGCTGCGCCAACTATTTGGTTGTGCTTGGCCACCTGCCCTCAATCAACAAGCCCAAACATTGCTTACAAATTTGCCAAACGAGCAATTGGCAATTGGCTGGTTGCTGTTGATGAGCCAACTTGAACCAAGCGTTGCCCAAGCCCAAACTCGGCGCTTTGGCCTGCCCAAGCCGATTCGTCAAGCAGTTGCGCAATGGCATGAATTGGCGAATACTGCTGCTCCGCTGATCAACACCACGCTCTCGGCAGGCAAGCTTGATCGCTTACTTAGCCCGTTTGAGCCGTTGGTTTTGCAGGTTTGGGCCAGTGCCCAAATGCCCATCGTTCAACAGCAAATTGACTATTACTTGCAGGTGTTGCGGCCAATTGCTAGCCAGCTAAGCGGGCGTGATTTGCAGGCCCAAGGGATTAAGCCAGGCCCAGAGTATAAAAGCCTGCTCGCCGATGCGCGTGAGCAGCAACTTGATCAATTTGCAACTGAAAATCCGAATTTTTGCTAAGATAGACGTGGATGAGCCAAGGCGATTAGCAATTGTTTCGGCCCAAGCAGAATCGCCCTTGAACTAGGAGTAATGCCAATGACGACATTCGATTTAAGTGGCAAGGTGGCAATCGTAACTGGTGCATCACGGGGAATTGGCGAGGCAATTGCCCAACATTTTGCCCAAGCAGGAGCCAAGGTTGTGGTTTGCGCGCGCAAATTAGAAAGCTTGCAAACCGTCGCCGATAGCATTAATCAAGCTGGTGGCACGGCGCTGGCCGTAGCATGTCACACGGGCAAGCGCGAGCAAGTGCAAGCGGTGGTCGAACAAGCTTTGGCCGCATGGGGCCGAATCGATATTGTAGTCAATAATGCAGCAACTAATCCGCATTTTGGTCCGTTGCTCAACTCCGATGCTGCCCAATGGGATAAAACCTACGAGGTCAATGTTAAAGGCTATTTTTGGCTGATCCAAGCGACTGCTGAGGCCATGCAAGCCCAAGGCGGGGGCGCGATTATCAATGTTGCTTCGGTGGCAGGCCTGCAACCAGCGACCGCAATGGGAATTTACAGTATCTCCAAGGCAGCAGTGATTGCCATGACCAAGCAGTTGGCTCAAGAATTAGGCCCATTCAATATTCGGGTCAATGCCTTGGCTCCAGGCTTGATTAAAACAAAATTTAGCTCAGCGCTGTGGGATAACGAGGATCTGAATCAGAAAATTGTGGCGGGCACGCCCTTAGGCCGCATTGGCACGGTCGATGAAGTTGCCGCCGCTGCCTTGTATCTGGCCAGCGATGCCGCCGCCTTTACCAGCGGCACTGTGCTGACCATGGATGGTGGCAGCCTTGTGGGCGGAATTTTGGGCTAACAAAGAACAGAGAACAGAGAGCATAGAACAGAGGGCAGAGATCAGGGGTTTGGGATACTATTTCAACCACGAAGGACACGAAGAGCACGAAGAAAATGCGGGCGAGGGGCTTTCATTCCGTGGTTGTTGCATGATTGCGTGGTGAAAACGGGTGCTCCCCCTCGTCCGCGTTCAGTGGGAGAGGGGGGTAGCTTACGCTTACGGGGGTAGGTTGTTAAGATCCCCTCACCCCAACCCCTCTCCCGTGGCGCGGGCGAGGGACTTTTGGTTGCGTTGGTTTGGCATGATTGGTGGTAAACACTGGTTGGCTCCCCCTCGCCCGCGTTCAGTGGGAGAGGGGGCTGGGGGGTGAGGGAACATGATTGCCAATCCAATGTACCAATACACATAGCCTAGCCCCCGAATCCTGACCCCTAACCCCTACTTCATCCTTCGGTCAATCTTCGTCTCTGCGTTTAAAGCTACTCTTTTGGCTTTTGATTTGTTCTCTGTTCTGTGAACCTTCATCCCTCATCCCTCATCCTTCATCCTTACTAAATATCGGGCATTGGTTCTGGCTCGCCGAGGGCATCGCCATACCAGCGTTCGAGCCAGGCCAAGGCTTCGCTGAGCCGTGCTTGGGGCATGCGGCGGTAGGTTGTGATGCCCCATTGGCGATACAAGCCATCAAAAATCGCCGGATATTCGTTGCGCCGCGAGCGTTCGCCCACCACCTGGGCGACCCGCCGCACCGTTCGGGCCAATAACACCGCGTTGGCCTCGATTTCGGCGCTCATGCCGCCCATTTCGCGGGCTTCAACATCGGCGCTAAGCTGGCGCTCAAGCAACATCTGCTCGCGGGTTAGGTTGGCCACGGCCAACGCCCCACGATAGGCCACTTCGGCTTGGGTTTGCTCCCAACGGTTGGGCAATAGTTGGTCGTTGGTTTCAAAGCCTTGCGGGCGAAAGCTCTGCCACAGCACCGAGGCCATTTCGTTGCTCAATGCTTGCACAATTGGCGCAGCCTCAGCACTCACGCTTTTGGGATCAAGCCCTGCCACCCACAAGGGAATAAGATCGATGCGCAAACATGGCTGGCGTTCATCCTCGCCATCGAGATTGGGCACGCGCAGTTGGCGTAAGCCATCTGCCAAGGTGGCATGCGCTTTGATTCGCTTGAGTTGCGGCGCATGCAGAATTTCCAGCATGGCACAGATTACGGGAATTGAAGCATAGGTTTGGTTGGGATCGAGTGCGAGAATCTGGCCTAGCTCGCTATTATAAAAATGTTGCATATCAATCCTTTTAGCTAGCCTTTGAGGCGTTCGAGCATGGTGTTGTGGGCGGCTAGTTCCAACTGATCGTCAAGTGGTTTGAGGGTGGCGTTTGAGCCATAGCGCCGTTGCAGCGCTAGCTCAAGCAAATGGTCGGCAAAATGGGGATTTTTGGGCAGTAACGAGCCATGCATATAGCAGCCAATGACATTTTGCCAAACTGCACCTTCGCTGCCATCTTTGCCGTTGTTGCCATGGCCAGCCAACACCTTGCCCAAAGGCTTAACCCCCGATCCAAGGAAGGTTCCACCACTATGGTTTTCGAAGCCAACTAAGGTTTGATTACCAGTGCCCCAATTGGCCTCGATCAGCAAATTGCCAATCAGGCGTTGGGTGCTGCCCACGGTATGCACATCCAACAAGCCGATGCCTGGTAATTTCTCGCCAGTATGGGTCAGAAAATAATGGCCGAGCAGCTGATAGCCACCACAAATTGCCAACAACACCATGCCAGTTTCGGCGGCGCGGCGCAATGGCTCTGCTTGTTGCTCAACAAAATCAGCAGCGATTAACGCTTGGCCACTATCTTGGCCCCCGCCAAAAAATGCCAAATCGACACTTTGCCAATCGATGCTGCTGCCAGGCATCACCGGAATCAGGGTTGTTGTAATATCGCGCCATGCACAGCGCTGGCGTAAGGTGATAATATTGCCACGATCACCATAAATATTCATCTGTTCAGGGTAAAGATGAGCAATTGTCAGGTTGTACATCGCATCCTCCACGTATTCGTGCTCATTGTACTACGCTCAGCTGCTTAACAAAACCTTGATACTCATCGCGTATAACTGTTAACTGTGTTTGATGTTGTACTGCTCAAAGGATAGTCTATGCACCCATTTTTACTTAATCCTAAGAATGCCGCTGTTGTGACGCGCCAAAAACCCTATGGCAGCGGCAAATTTGTTGGCTTTATGTTGCTGTTTAGTCTGCCGTTTTTGCTGGTTGGCTGTATCGCCTTGGGCTTTTTACTGCGTGATTTTAGCAATACGCAAGCGCTGATTAATGGCGATGATACCCAAGCAACGATCACCCAGCTTAGGATCGAGAATAGTGGCGATGATCCGAGCTATTTTGTCGCTTATCGCTTTGAGGCTCCGTTCAATGGCACGAGTCGCAGCTTTGAATCAAGCCATAGCATTGATCAAGCAAGCTATCATAGTTTGAGCGAAGGTGCTTCGGTGGCAGTTCGCTATGACCCTGCCAATCCAGAGATTTCCAAATTAAGCGCGCTGGTGAATTGGAATAATGTGCTGATGCAGCTGGCATTTGCCGTGATGTTTAGTTTGTTTGGCGGGCTAGCGTTAATCTTCTTTGTGATTCGGCCATGGCGTTTGACCAAGGCGTTGCGCGCGCGGGGCCAAATGCTGCCCGGACAAATTATTAATGCCAGCGCTGAGAAAGATGGCGATGGCGATTGGAATTTAGAAATTAAGTATTATTTTGTTTCGCCGCATGGCGTAGGAATAACCAAAACCCAAAGTGCGATTCGCAACGATTTACGCAACACCGCACCACCGCCAGCCAACACGCCAATTGTGGTGATGTTTGCTGATGAGCGAAATTTTACGTTGTTGTAAATTGGGTTCCCCTCTTCCCAACCCCTCGCCTACGTGGCGGGCGAGGGGCTTTCATGCCGTGGTTTTTACATGATTTGTAGTGAAAATTGGTGCTCCTCCTCGCCTGCGTCTAGTGGGCGAGAGGACTGCTTACAAGGCTCGGTTGTTAAGATCCCCTCTCCCACATGGCGGGCGAGGGGCTTTTTTATGGTGGTTCTGCCGCACTACGTGGTTAAAAACGGGTGCTCCCCCTCGCCTGCGTTCAATGGGAGAGGGGGCTGGGGGGTGAGGGGATTCCACTGCAAGCATGAGATAAATCAGTTCCAAAGCCTGATGGCAAAACCACGATCTGCTATATACTTATCCTAATATGCGGGAAATTTCATAGGCGCTTTGGAGGCTGCATGGCAACGCGGACAAGTGGGCAGGCTGTCGCTCTGACAGGCCTTTCGGTCATGGTGATGATGACGTTTTCACACGCCATGAATGATATGTGGACTTCATTGCTCTCGCCATTGCTGCCAAGCATTAGCGATACCTATCAGGTGTCGATTGGCCAAACTGGGATTTTGGTGGCGATTTTATCGTTTGCTGGCTCGATGCTTCAGCCATTGCTTGGCGCAGTTGGCGATTATGTTGATCGGCGCTGGTTGGCGGCGTTTGGCCCGGTGCTGACGGCAGTTGGCCTAACATTAATTGGCTATATGCCCAACTTTTTTATGCTCGGTGCGTTGATTATGCTTGGCGGTTTGGGCAGCGCAATTTTTCACCCTGCTGGGGCTGCCTACATCGCCATGGGCGCGAACCCTAATCAACGTGGCTTGTTTGTTTCGATCTTCTCTGCTGGTGGAACGTTGGGCATGGCCTTTGGCCCCTTAATTGTTGCCCAGTTTGATTTGAATAGCTTGCCCTATTTGCTGCCAGCTGGCATTCTGATTGGGATTATAACCTTCTTGCTGATTCCTTCGGCGGCCCAAAATCGTAGCCAACCAAAAACGTTGCGCGATTATATCAGCGTATTTCAAGGGCCATTGCGTTGGCTCTGGTTTATGAGCGTACTGCGCTCGCTTTCGAGCGTTTCATATAGTAGTTTGTTGGGCTTTATGCTGCGTGATCGCTATGATCAGGCGCTGGCTGATGCTCATGTTGGCCCAACCTTGGCAGTATTTAACATTGCATCGGCGGTTGGTGGCATTGTGGGCGGGCGAATTTCAGATCGAATTGGGCGCACAGTGGTATTGCGTTCTAGCATTTTGAGCACAATTCCCCTCTTTATTGGCTTAGTCTTGTCGTCGCCCTTGGATTGGTGGTATTACCCCTTGACGGCGGTGGTTGGGGCAATGGTGATGGCGAATATTCCGGTTTCGATTGTGACCGCCCAAGAGTATGCGCCGCAACATATTGCAACTGCAAGCGCCATGATGATGGGCTTTGCTTGGGGAACCTCGGGCGTGCTCTACCCAATTATTGGTAGCCTCGCCGACTTAACCTCGCCAACGTGGGCGATGATTGCGGCGATTGGTTTGCTCTTGCCAGCCTTCTTTATTACGGTGCGCTTGCCAGAGCCTGAACGCACAACGACGATTGGCTAAGATACAAGGATGAATTATGAGGGATGAAGTGAGGACAGAATATTAGGATGGCTATGGGCTAGAGGCTATTTGTACTGGTTCATTGGGTTGGCAACTGTGTCCCCTCACCCCCCAGCTCCCTCTCTCACTGCACGCGGGCGAGGGGGAGCACCCATGTTCACCACGCAGTGCGGCAGAACCACAGGATTAAAGCCCCTCGCCCGCCACGTGGGAGAGGGGTTGGGGTGAGGGGATCAAGCCATGGTTAACCTAATGAACTATTACAGTTAGAGGCTAGTGACTATCGGAGATCGATTTGAATCCTAACCAATGTTCCGATAACCAATAGCCTCTGGCCTTCGTGCTCTTCGTGGTTAAAAAATATGCTCTATGTTCTTATTTTTCACATCGCGATACTGGCCAGAGAGTGCATTCCAGCGCACTTTGATCACATCGCGCAAATTGCGCCACGAATCGCGAATATTATCGACCTTGGTTTCCTCGCCATAACGCCAGGTAACGGGCACTTCGGCAATTTTATAGCCACGGCGCAAGGCCAAATACAACACCTCAACATCAAAGGCAGTGACGGCAGCACCTTTGGGTGCTTCGGTTGTATCGTCATATAAGCGCATGCGGCCAAAGACATCGTGCGAGGCTTCGCGGCTGAAAACTTTAAAACCGCATTGGGTATCTTGAAACTTGCCAATGCCCAAAACGCGCACAATCAGGTTGAACACTCGCCCCATCAGGTGACGCATAAATGGCTCGTCGATGCGGCTGGCTCCTGCGCCCTCGCGCGAGGCAATTACAATATCATATTGTTGTTGGAGTTTGGCTTCGAGTTTGGGCCATTCGTTCATGGGCACTGCCAAATCGGCATCGGAAAAGAGCACATACTCGCCGCTGGCTTGGGTCATGCCAGTGCGCACGGTGTAGCCTTTGCCGCGATGTGGATTTTGAATAACTCGTGCTTGAGCATAGGCGCTGCATGCTGCTTCAGCAACTGCCACCGTTTGATCGCTACTGCCATCATCAACCACCAATAACTCCCATGACCATGGTTGGGCGTTGAGAAATTGCAAAACTACAGGAAGGGTTTGTGGTAGTCGGCGGGCTTCGTTATAGGCCGGAATTACCACCGAAAGATACGGGGCCATGGGGACTCCTATCGTCCAAGCCAAGCAAGCAGCCGCTGTGCTTCTGCTGTGGCTAGCTTTCGTTCACGCCAAATGCGCGGAATGAGCCGCAACCCAGCCCATTGCCCACGTAAGCGAGCGCGGGCGGCCTCTCCCCTCCAGTGGCGGAGTGCTTGGCCAAAAATCGTGAGTTGCGACCAGAGAAAGGCTGGCAAGGCATGCGGCCAGGCTTGAATTGGCATATGGCGCAGCCAAAGCACAATAAAATTTCGACCACAATAATAGCTGGCTCGCACGCCACCGCCAGTCGCGCTCAGGTGGTGTAAGACGCGAGCTTGGGGCACAAACAGCGTGCGCATTCCAGCGCGCCGAGCACGTAAATTGAGATCGACATCCTCACAATACATCACCAACAAAGGATCGAGCAAGTTGCCAGCGTTATCGACAAGTTGTTGCAAACTGGTACGTTTGTAGGCTGCTGCGCCGGCGCATGGGCCAAAAACCTCGCTAATTGCATCATACTGGCCATGATCTGGCTGCCAAACCCCGCGACTCCATGGCACGCCATTCCAATCGTAGCCATCGCCTGTCGTGTGCAAATGGTCTGGTTGGCTGTAGAGCAACATTTTGGCGGCAGCAAAATCATAGGCCGGAAAACGCTCAAGCGTGTCGATTAATGCAGCAACAAAATCTGGCCCAACTTCGGTATCGTTGTTGAGCAAAATGACCCACGGTGCATTGGTGGCCTGAAACCCACGATTGACTGCGGCTACAAAGCCTTGGTTGCTCGGCTGAATTAGCCAGTTAACCTCAGGATAGGTCGCTTGCAAAGCAGGAATGCTGCCATCTGGCGAGGCATCGTCGATCACCGTGATCAGAAAATCGCTGCGGGTTTGTTGACGCAAACTATCCAAGCAGGCTGCTAATAACTGCGCACCGTTATAATTGGGTATCAGAATGTCGATGTTATGGCTCATTCAGTTGGCTCGTCGATGGCTGCAACTGCGGCAATGACCGCTGCTTGCCAGCGCCGCAAGCGAATGCCCATGGCTGCTGCTGCATTATTGCTGAGCGCAGAAAATGGCGGTGGGCTGCTTGGCCGACTAAATTCTGCTGAGCTAATTGGCTCTACTGGCAGGTCGATGCCGGCTGCTGCTAAGACGGCGCAAGCAAGTTCATGGCGCGAACAAGCACCTTCATTGACGACGTGATAGATCCCAGGAATATTGCTATCGACCAATTGGCGAATTGCCCACGCGGCCTCGGCGGCATGGGTAGGCGTGCCAACCTCGTCGGTCACGACGCGCAATGGTTCGCCGGTTTGCAGTCGTTCGCGGCCTAAACGGGCGATGGTGCGCACAAAGTTGCGCTGGCCGCCAAACAACCAAGCAACCCGCGTGATAAAAACATTGGGCGCATGCTGCAAGACTGCCTGCTCGCCCCCCCATTTTGAGCGCCCATAGGCATTGATCGGCGCTGGCTGATCGTATTCGCTATAGGCTTGTTGGCTATTGCCGCTAAATACCTCGTTGGTGCTGACATAGACTAGTGGAATATCGCGATCGCGGCAGGCAAGGGCTGCATATTTTGGCCCCAGCGTATTTTCGCGAAAGGCCCGTGCAGGATCGAGCGCACAGCCATCGACATTGGTGAAGGCTGCTGGCAACAAGACCAAATCTGGCGCAAGCTGATTAATCGCAGCGCGCGCTGTTGGTTGGCTTAAATCAAGTTCTTGGTGGCTGGGTACGAATAATTGATGGTCGGCAAACGTTTTGGTCAGCTCGCTGCCAAGTTGGCCGCTTGCCCCAAGGATCAACACACGCATATAAACTCCTTTGCGCGGCGCATGGTAGAACAAGCCCTCGCATTCGTCAATTAAATTGGGCTTGTTTAGGCGCTTGGGGTAATACGATTGGCAGTTTCACCAAAATAATAGTGCTCGACCAAGCGTTTGAGTTCGGCGGTATCTAAGGCATCGTAGGGTGTTAGCCGCGGCTCAGACCAACGGCTCAAAAACTCGCGGACGCGCCCAAAGTGGTAGCTCTCGCCTTCTTCTAAAACGCTGGTATCTTGCGAGCACAGCAATTGGCCACGACTGTTGTAGATAAAAATATGCGGTACGCCATCGAAGCCTGGCAAATGTTCTAAAAAGGTTTTATTTTTTTGCTCATCATCGCCAACTAAAACTTTGACCGCAACATAATGGATGTCGCGCAAATAGCGCAATTGGGGATGGGCATTGATAAACGCATCTAAACGATGACACCAAATACACCAATCGCCACCAAGCTCGACTAAAATATTTTTCCGTTCACGTTGCGCAGTTTCTAAAGCGTTGCGCATATCGGCAAACGGATCACGTTCTGCATCAAAGAGCGAATCTGTCATGTATTAATTCCTCAACGGTTGTGATTTTGTGCTTGCTTTGAGCTTGCTCTCGGGACGCAACAATCAACAGTACTTTAAAGCTGCCCTTATTATAGCGGTTTCTTTTGAATTTGCAGCGCCATGCTCCACCCAAACTCACCCATAGATTGGGCTAACCCTAACCAGCTGATACACCTTTTGACCCATTGTTGCTTTAGCCTAAAGTTGCTATGCTTGATCATGAGAGATTTCCCCTAAACTATAATCTCTTTGCCTTGTCGCGCGCAAACTGAACTTACCCAGCGACCTGCTGGTTTAGCCTAGTGGTCTAAACCAATAGCTATCTTTATGCAATTAATGGAGATGGAGATGAACCTGAAGCGTTTGATCGTTGGATTGTGCTTAGGATTATGTACGATTGTCCCTGCGGCGACCGCCCAACAGCCTCAGATTCCGCAAGCAACCAATCAACCACAAATTGAAGGCACTTGGAGCGATGAATTTGCAGTCTATGACCGCTCCGAGGTGAATGATTATCCGCTACGCCCAATCGAATGGAATACCACCCTCTATTCAGGCATGTATAACCATGGCGTGGCTGCGTGGAATGGCAAGCAATGGCTACAAATCGGCAACCTCGAAGGCCGCGCGATTGCGATCACTTGGCATCAAAATAAGCTCTACGCCTATGGCAAGCTCAATTTAGCTGACTCGCCGATTAGTATGGCCTATTGGGATGGAACCACTTGGACGGCCATGCCCAACCAGATCTCTTATAGCCTATCCGTGACGCTTGCAAGCTATAACAACCAACTATATCTCGCGAGTGGCAATCCGTTTACGCTTGATGGGCAAGCAATTGAGCATTTGGCGCGTTGGGATGGCACGCAATGGCACGATACCGATCTTGGCGTGCAGGGCATGATCCTCACAACCCTTGTGCGCCCCGATGGCTTATATGTTGGTGGGACACTATTCCCTGAGAATGGCCAACGCCAAAGTGTGATGCGTTGGGATGGCAGCCAATGGCACGAGGTTGGCAGCCCATTAACGGGTTTGGTGATAGATCTCGAATGGGCCAATGATCAGCTGTATGTTGGCGGCATGTTTACTTCAACGCTTAATCCTGCGATCAACAATATTGCGTCCTGGAATGGCACAAGCTGGGATAGTTTTGGCAATGGAATTAGCAACCAAGTGCATAGTATTGCATTCTTAGATGATACGCTGTATACGATTAGCCGAACTGATGATACGAGCGCTGGCCATCGATTGCAACGCTGGAATGGCAGCGCTTGGGTAAGCCTTGCAACAACGATTGTAGGAATATCGGCAATAGACATGCTTCGTTATCCTGATGTTGGGTTATTGAACTATCAAGATCGACTTTTAGCTTTTGGCTCGATAACATTTCCTTATCCTAGCCCTACTCAATTGAGCCAAGGTTCGATGGCATTAGCGTGGAATGTTGAGCATTGGGAATCGATGACTCCCAATGGGCTAGTTGTTAAGGATCGTGACCAACAGCCGACTATGCTCGCCACGAGCGGCGAAACAGTCTACACCGCAGGCTCGAATCTTTATTGGGGCAATGGTCAAGCAACATTAGCGACATTTGTAGCTGGGCAATCATGGCGAACCGTATTGCCGCCCAATAGCCAATCACCTTTTTCGCTCTACGAAGCTGAAGCCTACCAAAACTCGTTGTTTGTACGAATCGAAAATGGTTTGCATGAGGTTATCAGCGATACGGCTGAGTTGCTTTCAACGGCCCAAATTCATTCGCTGGCTCAAGCCAATAACCGCTTGTATGTGGCTGGCGATTTTGAGCAATTCAATGCTGTGACAGCTCACAACCTTGTAGTTTGGGATGGCACAACATGGCAAGCCTTGAATGCGCCAGCAGCGTTTGATCGAGTCACAATCGTCGAGGGCTATGGCAACCATGTCTATATTAGCGATGGCTCACAACTGGCTCGTTGGGATGGCGCGCAATGGCAAACGCTGGCAACTGGAGTTAATCAGATTACCCAAATTGAGCCAAGCGCAAGCGGCGTGTATGTTGCTGGCACATTTAGCAGCATCGCTGGGGTGAATGCAGCAAAAATCGCTGCTTGGAATGGCTCGCAATGGTCAGCTTTAACTGGTGTGATCAATGGCCCAATCAACGATCTTGAGCTTGGGCGCGATGGCCTATATGTGGCAGGCTCGTTTAGCGGCATTACCGATGGTGTGGTTAGCCCAGGCATTCTGCGCTGGAATGGGGTTTGGCAGAGTGTTGGCGGTGGCGTGCAATATCGTTATACGCCGCAGACTCCCATCAGCGTGACCCACTTAGCTGCTACACCAAGCAGAATGTATGCGGTTGGTAGCTTCGATAGCGTTGGCAAGCGCTATGAATCAGCCAAGATTGCTGCTTGGAACTATGGCTCTACCCAGCCAATTACTGCTGCGCCTGATTATGCCACAACCTATCGTCCACAGCCGGTCAGCGTTGATGTGCTGGCCAATGACTGGACGATTGATAATGGGCCATTACAGCTTGCATTAGTTACCGCAAGTAGCGATGGCACGGCTACGATTAGTGGAACCAAACTGCTTTTTACGCCAAACGTCGATTTTCAGGGGACAACGACCGTGAGCTATCGCGTGCGTAATCCATTGCGTGGCATTACTACCACTGGCTATCTGACGATTGAAGTGCAAAATCATATGCCAACCCCTAGCCCAATCACGATCAGCGTGCAACCAAATAGCACAACCACAATTGATGTTTTGGCAGGGCTAGTTGATTTGAATAACGATCAATTGACGATTACTAACGCAAGTGCTACTGCTGGCATAGTCGACATAATCGATAATCAACTGCGCTATCGTGCGCCAGATCGCGCCCTATCAAGCGCGATGATCAGCTATAGCATAAGTGATGGCCATGGTGGTTCAAGCGAGGCAACGATTCTCATCAATGGCGCACCATATCAGCTCTATTTGCCCTATACCAGCAAATAACCAAAGCGAGCGGCAAGCATCCGTTGCTTGCCGCTGCGCATCCAACCAAGGAGAGAATGTCGATGTCGAAGCTGCAAAAAATAGCTAGCCTGTGCATGCTGATCGTGCTTGGCTTGAGCATAATTCAACAACCTGTTGCACCCGTTGCCGCCGTTGAGCCACAACAACCAAGCAGCCCTGGCACATGGAGCCAAGCCTTTGCCTCACCATTAAGAATAAATATATCGTATATGCCAAGCCGCCCAATTGAATGGAATGGCATGCTGTATGCGGGCATTACCACGTATAGCTCCAACTCTACCGGGAGCGGGGTTGGCTATTGGAATGGCCAGCAGTGGCTGAAACTTGAAGGCCTTGATGGCTTCGTTCATTCGGTAACAGTGCATCAAAATAAGCTGTATGCTGCTGGGGGCTTGAAGCTTGGCGGCAAAGATGTCAATATTGCCTATTGGGATGGGCAGCTGTGGACAGCCTTGCCCTATCGACTTAACAACGATTCCTACTTACTTTTAGCCA
Source organism: Herpetosiphon sp. NSE202 (assembly GCF_042688385.1). Taxonomy (NCBI): domain Bacteria; kingdom Bacillati; phylum Chloroflexota; class Chloroflexia; order Herpetosiphonales; family Herpetosiphonaceae; genus Herpetosiphon; species Herpetosiphon sp. NSE202. The sequence continues at coordinate 186,851 of NZ_JBHUPY010000005.1, forward strand.
GTCACGAGAATCAACTCTATCTTGGTGGAAGCAAAATCGTGATTGATGGCCAAGCCCATGGCATTGTCGCCCGTTGGGATGGGGTTACGTGGCAGACTATTAACAATGAGTTGCAAGGCTGGGTAGTAGGTTTCTTATTACGTCCTGATGGCATGTATCTGCATGGCGTATTCGTCATGAATGGCAAAAGAAGTGGTGTTTTACGGGTAACTGATACGCAGCTAACACTAGTTGGTGAGGGCTTCTATGGTTTGGTTTACGATCTCAAAGAGTTCAATAACCAACTCTATATCAGCGGTCAATTTACCTCGACGCTCCAACCATCAATCAAAAATGTAGCAACTTGGGATGGTACTGCTTGGAATAGTATTGGGAATGGAATTAGTAACCCAACCCATAATTTGGCGATGGTCGATGGCGAATTATATGCGCTCAGCAGATCAAGTAATTTTCAGTTGCTGCGTTGGGATACAACTCAATGGACAACTCTTTCAACCATGAGTTCCCACTACACAGGCTCCTATAATTGGCCTCGTTACCCCGATGCGGTGCTGTTGAATTACAACCAAGAATTACTGGCCTTTGGCCCAATGATTTCGTGGCACCCTATCCCTAATTCCACCCAATATATCAAGGGTCAGGCGACGTTGCGTTGGGTCGATGACCATTGGGAATCGATGACTCCAAACGGGATTGAAGGTAGTGGGTCTTCAGACCGAACAGCAGTTCTCACCACTGACAATGAGGATCTCTATGTTGCTTTCGAACAAATAGTTTGGGGCACATTCTCTTCGACCTTAGCGCATCTAAATCCAAGCAATCAATGGCAATCATTACTTGCGCGTACCCATCAACCAAATCTTTCTTATGCTCAGGCGCTCCAGAAGTATCAGCAAACCTTTTTTGGGCTCTACCAATCCACGCTGTATCAAGCTGACAATAATAACAATACATGGACGCAAGCTGTCACGGCGACAGTTCATTCGCTGGCTCAAGCCAATAATCTGTTGTACGTTGCTGGTGATTTCGAGCAATTCAATGGCGTAACAGCGCGCAACCTTGTGACCTGGAATGGTAGCCAATGGCAAGCCTTAAATACGCCTGCCAGTTTTGATCGGGTTGTGATTGTCGAAGCCCAGGGCAATGCGGTCTATATCAGCGATGGCTTTCAAATTGCCCGCTGGGATGGGACGCAGTGGACGACCTTGGCCACCAATGTGGTCAATATTGGTGAGATTGAGCCAACCGCTGATGGGGTGTACATCGCTGGCACATTTAGCAGCGTCGCTGGCGTAAGTGCGTCGAAAATCGCCTATTGGAACGGCACAACATGGTCGGGCTTATCTGGTGTGATTGATGGCGCAATTCATGATCTGGCAATGGGTGCTGATGGGTTGTATGTGGCTGGCAGTTTCCGTGGGATAACTAATGGGATTGTGAGCGGTGGCATTCTACGCTGGGATGGGACTGCATGGCATGGTCTCGCTGGTGGAGTTCAATCTATAATGGTGTCTACCCTTCCTGGCAAAGTTTATAGCCTCGCGGCAACCCCAACTCGCATGCTGATGCATGGGAACTTCGTCAGGGTTGGCAATCAGTATGAATCCTACAATATTGCCGCATGGGAATATGGCAACGAACCCTTGATCAAAGCCAAACCTGATTATGCAATTACCTATCGGCCACAGCCGGTTACGGTCAATGTACTGGCCAATGATTGGAGCGATCAGCCTAGCCAATTGCAACTGGTAAGCGTTACGCCACCAAGCAATGGCAGTGTAGCGATCAATGGAACCAACATTGTTTATACCCCCGCGGCCCAATTCCAAGGCACCGATACCTTCACCTATACCGTACGCGACCCGCTGAATGCCGTTACGACCACCGCCCAAGTGCGGGTGCAGGTCTGGAATCACTTTCCCTTCATTGCCGACAAAGAGCGACAGGTGCAGCCCGTTGATGAAACGATCTTTTTCCCCCTGAATGGGCTGGTTGATTTAAATGGTGATCCGTTGACAATCACCCACGCCAGAGCTGTGAGCGGTACCGTGCAGATTGATGCTGATATGTTGCGCTATCTCCCGCCCCAGCAACAGCAATTCTTTACCGATACGCTGACCTATACGGTCAGTGATGGCCATGGCGGCCAACAAACCGCGCGGATTAAGCTCTACAGTACCAATGCAAGTGTGGTTGCGGTGAATGACAACGCCACCACCTATCGCCCGCATGCGGTCAGAATTGATGTCTTGGCCAATGATTGGGCAGTCAATAACGAGCCACTGCAACTGGTCTCAGTCAACAGACCAGCCCATGGCACGGCCACGATTAGCGGCAACCAAGTGCATTATCTGCCAGCAGCGAGTTTTCAAGGCCTTGTATCAGTGCACTATACGGTGCGCAATGTAACCCGTGGCAGCATAGCTTCTGGCATCGTATTAATTGATGTGCAGAATCATGTGCCAACCGTTAGCCCAATGACGCTGACCGTACAACCACAGAGCACAACCACGATTGATGTTTTGACGCAGGCGAACGATATAAATGGCGATGTACTAACGATCAGCCAGGCGATTGCTACGGTTGGTGAAGTCGACATAATTGATAATCAATTGTACTATCATTCGCCAACCAGCTATCCATTTACGGCCACCATCAGCTATCGGCTGGATGATGACCATGGTGGTGTGACCGAGGGGACGATTACTGTCAATAGCGCCCGCTATCAACTTTTCTTGCCCTATATCAGCAAATAATTAATTGAGATCGAGCGGTAAGTATACGTTGCTTGCCGCTCAATAGAAACCCAAAGCGAGAATTTGATGTCGAAACTTCCAAAAATTGCCAGCTTGTTCATGCTAATGCTATTTAGCCTGAGCATGATCCAACAACTAGCCGCACCCGTTGCCGCCGTCGAACCACAACAACCAAGTAATCCTGGCACATGGAGCCAAGATTTTGGCTTATATGGAAAATTCTTGGCTGACGGTTCGCTCAATGGCTCTATCCCGCTGTTGCCAATGGAATGGAATGGCAGGCTGTATGCGATTTTAAATGGGCATCAGGGCTCGAATTCAGGCATTGGCTATTGGAATGGGCAGCAATGGATCAAGCTCGATGGATTAAGTGGCTTTGTTGAAGGCTTAACTGTTCATCAAGAACGTTTATATGTTGTTGGGCGCTTAACTCTTGCTGGCAAAACCATCAACGTTGCCTATTGGGATGGCACGTTGTGGACAGCCATGCCAACGCAATTGATTCAACATAGCCCTTTATTTGTAGCTAGTTATGCGAATCAATTGTATGTTGGTGGCGAAAACGTAGGGATAGATGGTCAAACGTATGGGACTTTAGCGCGTTGGGATGGTGAGCAATGGCATGCAGCAGCCGAAGGAATTGACGGTATTGTTTGTACGATACTCGTGCGTCCCGATGGCCTCTACCTTGGTGGTTCTTTTATGTTCAATGGCCAAAAGACAGCTCTCCTGTACTGGAATGGTAGTCAATGGCAAACTGTTGGCGGTGGACTGCATGGCTATGTCTTCGATTTGGAATGGGCCGATAGCCAACTCTATATTAGTGGTCAGTTTACCTCAACGCTTGAACCCACGCTGAAGAATATTGCCGCATGGAATGGCACGAGTTGGAATAGCTTTGGCAATGGGGTTGGCGGTAGCGTGCATAATGTGGCGCTTTTTGATAATGACTTGTACATTCTGACCAAATCAACGACCCTTGGCGGGAATGCCTATGAATTTCAACGCTGGAATGGCACGCAATGGACGAAACTTGCTAATCTTTCTAGAATGAGTTCCGAGCTTATTTTTTGGTTTTTGCCTCCAAGCGCTACCTTAGTGACTTATGATAACCAGTTACATCTCTTTGGCATGCTCGCCTATAGGAGTGCTGCATCTGAACCAATAAACCAGGGCAATTCAGCCTTGCGTTGGAATGGCACTCAGTGGGAATCAATGTATCCCAATGGGATTTCTAACTTTGGCGATCTTAGCATGACGACCGATGGCGATGATCTCTTTGTTGCTGGGGGAGAATTTTCTTGGGGCTATGGTGAGGCTTCGTTGGCCCGCTTTGGCAGCAATCAGCGTTGGCAACCGATCGTGGAAACAGCATTTATTAGAGATTCAGTTCAATTACTCGAATCATTTCAGCAAAGCTTTTTTGTCGTATCTAACAATACCTTATATCAAAATGGAACTACTACATGGAACCAAGTTGGAGCTGAGCGTGTTGTGCAGGCTCTGGCCAAAGCCAATAGCCGCTTGTATGTGGGCGGTGATTTTGCTCAATTCAATGGCGTAACGGCGCATAATTTGGTCACATGGGATGGCAGCCAATGGCAGGCTTTCAATGCTCCAGCCTCATTCGACAAAGTAGTAATTATCGAAACCTATGGCAACAAGATCTATATTAGCGATGGCTTTAAGTTAGCACGCTGGGATGATACCCAATGGACGATGCTTGCCTCGAATGTCGTCAATATTGGTGAGATTGAGCCAACCGCCGATGGTGTCTATATTGCAGGCACATTTAGCAGCGTTGCTGGCGTTCTTGCCCCCCAAATCGCCTATTGGAATGGCAGCACATGGTCGGGCTTAAATGGGACGATTAGTGGTTCAATTCTTGATCTGGAAATGGGTGCTGATGGGCTGTATGTGGCTGGAAATTTTCGCGGCTTGACCAATGGGATTGTGAGCGGTGGCATTTTGCGCTGGGATGGCGCAATGTGGCATGGGGTTGGTGGTGGGGTGCAAAAGCAACACTATGTATTTGGAACCAACAATGGAATTGTTCAACGCTTAGCGGCAACCCCGACCCATATGTATCTCAACGGAAACTTTGATATGGTTGGCAACGAATATGAGTCATTTCGCTTTGCCGCGTGGGCATATGGCAACGAGCCTTTGATTCGCGCCAAAAATGACTATGCGATTAGCTATCGCCCACAAGCAGTGACGGTCAATGTGCTGGCCAATGATTGGAGCGATCAGCCGAGCCAATTGCAACTGGTGAGCGTTACGCCACCAAGCCATGGTACGGCTACGATTAGCGGCACCCAGATTGTGTATCGACCATATCCTCAATTTACTGGGCTTGATACTTTAACCTATACCGTGCGCGACCCGATCCATGCGCTCACGACAACAGCCCAAGTGCGGCTGCATGTTTGGAATAACCCAAGCGTCGTCTTGCATGATGTTTATTTGCCTGCGGTAATCCGCTAATGTTGCTGTGGGTGTTGACCTATCGAGCGTCAGCACCCATGTTAATGCTTCTAATCGAGAGGATGTTACTAATGAGAATTATTCGGCGTTGGGGAAGTGTTTTGGGCATTTTGGCCTTATGCAGTTGGTTGGTGAGCACCCAAAGCAGCCCAGCCCAAGCCATGCAACCAAGCGAAGCCAACAATGGCGGCTCGTGGAGCAACGAATTTGCTGCCTTTGGGGCAAATGCCGATGATTATGGCCTGCAACACCCCTTGGTTTGGAACGATACACTCTATGCTAGCTCTGTTGAACGCTACATCAGAGGTAACCAATCAGCCAATGGGGTAATCTATTGGGATGGCCGCCAATGGCTGAGGTTAGGGACGCTTGATGGCTATGTTGAATCCATCGTAGGTCATCAGGATAAACTCTATGCCGCTGGCTCTTTGATCCTTGCTGGTCAACAGATTGACTTAGCCTATTGGGATGGCACAACTTGGACTGGATTAGCCACGGTGGTGGATAATGCTAGCCATCTAGTATTGGCGAGTCACCAGAATGAGCTTTATTTAGGCAGTTATCCTTTAGTGATTGATGGCCAAGCCTACCAAAATATTGCCCGTTGGAATGGCACCCAATGGAATGAGGTTGGCACTGGCTATGATGGACTTGCCTTCAATTTGCTGAGTGCTGCTGATGGCTTGTATGCTGGCGGTTCAATTCAGCCAATCAATTCGCAGAGTCAAGGTGGAATTGTCCGCTGGGATGGCACGCAATGGCACGATGTTGGCGGTGGGGTAACTGGACAAGTTGTGGATTTGCAAATTGCTGATGATCAGTTGCTTATTGGGGGATCATTTACTTCAACCACCAACTTGCAACTGCATAATATTGCTGCCTGGAATGGCACAAACTGGAATAGCTTTGGTAATGGTGTTCCGAATCGGGTTGAAAGTCTGCTTATGCGGGCTGATGGCCTGTATGCCTTAGGCCATGTCAATTATACTAATGTACCGCTCCATTATTGGAATGGTACAAATTGGACAGTACTGGGGCAAGCTCGGTACATTCATTATAGTTGGATTCAATTTCCCAAATATTCGTTAGTTGAGTTTGAGAACGAAATGTATGCCTTGGGCGATTTAGTCATTAATGGTCAGTATCGTGGTGTGAATCGGCTGGTCTGGCGGGCTGATCATTGGGAATCGATGACTCCTAATGGGCTGTATGGGGGGCCGCTGGCTCTCAGTAATCTTGGCGAAACGATCTATGGCTACTCGCCCTTTAGCTCAATGTGGAGCACTGGCCGCAGTTCATTAATTCGTTTTGATGCTGCGGCTGGTTGGCAATCGCTGATTGAGCAACCCATTGATTCTCAATATGGAGAGATAGCTCGCCAATTGGAAGTGTTCAGCGATACAATCTTCCTCATGCAAAATCCCAAACTGTATCGCACCAATTCAATTTCGCCAACTTGGAATCCAGTAAGTGATCAACCAGTCCTTGGCATTGCCCGTGACCAAGCAAAACTCTACGTAGCTGGCGATTTTAGCCAATTCGCTGGGGTAGATAGTGCCAACTTGATCATTTGGGATAACGGTCAATGGCAAGCCTTTGCTGCGCCTGCCTCATTTGATCAAGTGACTGTGGTTGAAGCCTTGAACGGCGTTGTCTATATTAGCGACGGCGCGCAAGTGGCCCGCTGGGATGGCGCGCAATGGCACACCATCATCACTGGTGTGAGCAGTATTCAAAAGCTTGAGGCTAGCGCTGAGGGCCTCTACGTGGCGGGCACATTTAGCAACATTGCTGGCATAGATGCCCAAAAAATTGCTTATTGGAATGGCTCGCGCTGGTCGGCCTTGAATGGCGTGATTAACGGTACCATCCATGACCTGGAAATGGGCGCTGATGGTTTGTATGTTGCTGGCAAATTCAACGGTGTGACTGGCAGCGTGCTTAGCCCTGGCATCCTGCGCTGGAACGGAGTTTGGAATAGTGTTGGTGGCGGAGTTCAGCAGCGCGAGGCTTATGCAGCCAACTTCTTGGTTAATGCATTAGTTGCCACGCCAACCCGCATGTATTTGAGTGGCGTGTTTGATATGGTTGGCAATACCTATGAATCATCGAGCATTGCGGCGTGGAATTATGGCGAGCCAAGTTGGGTTGCACCAACCTATACAGTCTATGCGCCATTTGCCATGCGCTAAGTTTAATGATTAAAGCATGAGGCCGCTCAATCCTGAGCGGCCTCGTGTTTTTTAGATCGAAAGAATCTTGAGGAAGTTGGTTGTGCCACGCACTGCCAAGGGGTGACCACCGGTAATTACCACCGAATCGCCTGGCTTGATAACTTGGCGCTCGATCATAATCGCGCGGGCTAAGTTGCTCAAATCGTCAAGCCGCGTGACAAATGGGCAAAGGAGCGCTTCAACGCCCCACAGCAAGGCCAAACGATGGTAGACATCGTATTCGTGGGTCATGGCAATAATCGGCACGCGTGGCCGGTCGCGCGCAACCAAATGCGCGGTAAAGCCCGACGATGTAAAGGCCACAATCGCTGCAATATCGATCGATTCGGCAATTGCGCAAGCAGCATGGCTAATTGCGTGCGAATAGGTTTCTGGCGCATCCGAAGCGTTGCGTTGTAGAGCATCACGTGGTGGTGCGCCACGCTCAGTCACTTCGGCAATCCGCGCCATAATCGTCACAGCTTCAACTGGATATGCGCCATTCGCGGTTTCGCCACTCAACATAACCGCATCGGTGCCGTCGAGAATTGCATTCGCCACGTCGCTGGCTTCAGCGCGGGTTGGCCGTGGATTAACAATCATCGATTCGAGCATCTGGGTTGCGGTGATCACCGGAATCCCCACCCGATTGGCGGCAGCGATAATGCGTTTTTGAATCAATGGCACTTCTTCTGGCGGCATTTCCACGCCCAAGTCGCCACGAGCAACCATGATCCCATCGGCAACGGCCACAATCGATTCAATATTATCGACAGCTTCGGGCTTTTCGATTTTGGCGATGACTGGCGTGTGATAGCCAGCGCCAGTAATTTCTTGCTTGACTAATTGCACATCTTCGGCGCGGCGCACAAACGAAATCGCAACGTAATCGACTCCTTCATGCAAGCCAAAGATCAAATCCTCACGATCTTTTTCAGTCATGGCAGGGGCGCTGACATCGACTCCAGGCAAGTTGATGCCTTGGTTTTCGCGCAACATCCCACCAGTTACTACCTCGGTAATGACTTCAGTGGCGGTACACTCTTGCACTCGCAGTTCAATCAAACCATCAGAAAGCAAAATCCGATCGCCTGGCTTACAGTCGCTGGGGAGATTTTTGTAGGTGGTGTTGACCCGCCCAACTCGCCCAACTTCATTTTCAATCGTAATCACAAAGCTTTCGCCAGTTGTGAGTTTGATTGGTTGTTTATCAACTAATTTGCCAGTCCGAATTTTTGGCCCTTGCAAGTCTTGCAAGACCGCAATTGGGCGATTGAGCTTAATTGAAATTTGACGCAAGAGCCGAATGCGTTCTGAATGGTCGTTATGAGTACCATGGGAGAAATTTAAGCGAGCAACATTCATTCCCGCTAATGCCAACGCTGTTATTTTTTCCTCAGTGTCGCAGGCAGGCCCTAGCGTGGCAACAATCTTGGTTCGGCGCATTGATGACCTCGTGTAAGTGCGGAACACCGCGTCGGCATCTTTGGCGAAACAGTGACCTAAAGTTCTCAAGTGATGATTAATTCAATTCACTTCAATTATAAACGAAAACGCATCCACGGGGGATGCGTTTTTAGCCGATTCTAGCAAGCTATTTTGTAATGCGCTGCGTCAAATTTACTAAATTTTAGTAATCTGACCAGCTGCGAAAATGCTCTTGCAAGCATGCAACGATCCGTTGGCCAACCCCACGCTCGCCATAGACCGCCGCAAATTGCTGGCCTTTTTTGGCTCGCTGGTTACGCACCGCCGATACAATTGCCTCAGGCGCAAAACCAGTTACTACATTCGCGCCCGATTCGATGGTTTCTGGTCGCTCGGTGTTGTCGCGCACGGTCACACACGGCACGCCAAAAATGTAGGCTTCCTCTTGAATGCAGCCGCTATCGGTGATGATAATGTTGGCGTATTTTTCATAGGCCAATGACTCAAATGGCTCAACCGGATCAATCACCTGCACCCGATTCAGCAATTCCATGCTCAAACCATATTGTTCCATCGCCGCTCGCGTGCGCGGATGCATCGGGAAAATCATGGCATCGAATTCAAGCGCTAGCTCGTTGATCGTGCTGAAAACCTGCTCCATCAGCTCGCGGCTATCGGTAAATTCTTTGCGATGCAAGGTGATGTAGGCATAGTTATCGTTGCGGCGTGGCGTAAGTTCATGGGCAAAATCGTGAATCAAATCAACAGTCGTGTTGCCAATGTTGAAAATGCGCCCGCGCAAATCGGGAATTTTGGCCAAATAATCTGCTTGATATTGGGTATACGAGAACAAATAATGGGCTGCGCCATCGACCATAATCCGGTTGCGCTCTTCGTACATGCGTTTATCGAAGGCCCGCAAGCCAGCCTCGACATGGGCCAAACCAACATCAGAATAGACCGCCGCAATCGCCCCAACCAAGGCCGCCGCCGTATCGCCATTGACCAAAATAAGGTCGATTGCATGGCGTTGAATTTGGCCGCGCACCCAGTCAATCGCTGCGCCAATGCTGTAATCGCCAGGAAAAATCTCGTCGGGCGTGTAGCCCATTTGGCCAAAAATCGCTGCTTGTAATAAATGGTCGTGATGTTGGTTGGTGTGCAGCACCACAAATGGCACTTCTGCTGCCCGCAGCGCTTGCACAATCGCATAATTCTTCATCACTTCAGGCCGCGTGCCAAGCACAATTCCTATTTTCATAAATTTACAATCACCTCACAGAACGATTCTGCTACCCGCCGATTGCCATCTTCGTTGAAGTGAACTGGGTCGACATAACATTCGCGATTCAAGCCAACCATTGGCACCCAGATCGCTTTGCTAAATTCGGCCACCACTTTGCCAATGACGCTGTTGTATTGCTTGCGCCGTTCGACGGTTTCTTTGGTAAAGAAAATATGCCCATCAGCATAAATCGGCGGAATCTCGCCGCAAAACACTGCTTTATGGCCTTTAATGACTAATGTACGAATAATTTGGCGATAATATTCTTCAAAAAGATCAATTGGGGTATTATTGCCGACATCGTTGGTGCCAATTAATAAACACGATTGAAAGGTATCGTTGATTGTATCAATTTCTTCATTTAATTTAAACCACAGGTTGCGCGCAGTATAGCCATTAACACTGCGATTAATTGTGCGCCATTGATAGGGCGTGCGCTGGGTTAGCATTTGGGCGAGGTGCAATGGATAACAACCATACGAACGTGCGCCAAAAGTTTGGCTATCGCCAATACATAACATATTTTGGTAATGCATACAAATAAACCTAATAATTAAAGAATAATTCCAGCGGCGATCAGTTTTACGGCATCCAAGCAAGATTGGACTGATCGTGCATGCCTCCCTCCGTCAACACACCCAAATGTTATCCAGCTAGCCAGATATTAAATTTTTTATTAAAAAAGCTCAGCTATCTTCAATCTTGTGGAGCGTGGTTGATTATAGGCCAACATGGCTAGAAATAAAAGAGCCAATTTGGCTATTGATTAAATCGATCATGCTGGATTTTGCTGGCACTAGGAGTGCTTTGGGCTTGCATGTCACAGATGATCATAAAATTGCTCGCAACAGCCGAATATTCCTATGGTATGGTTAAGCCAGCTTATTTGCCAAGGAGTCGCTATGGGTCAATCTACCTCGTTAATTCGTACTACTAAGCTCCAACGCACCTATCAAATGGGGAAAAATACTGTCCAAGCGTTGGCCGGCGTTGATCTGGAAATTGAACGCGGCACCTTTGTGGCGCTGGTTGGGCCGTCTGGCTCAGGAAAATCGACCTTATTGAATGTGATTGGGGGCCTCGACCGCCCAAGTTCAGGCGAGGTTTGGGTCAGTGATTTGGAGCTTGGTCAAGCCCCAGATAAAAAATTGGTCAGTTTTCGCCGCGATCGGGTTGGCTTTATTTTTCAAAGCTTTAATCTCTTGCCAACCAACCAAGCGTGGGAAAATGTGGCTTTGCCGTTGATGTTGGCTGGCCGCAGCCGTAGCGAACGCCGCCAACGAGCAGAAAATCTGCTGGAGCAAGTTGGGCTTGGCGATCGCGCCGATCACCGCCCAGCTGAGCTTTCTGGTGGTCAACAACAACGGGTGGCAATTGCTCGCGCCTTGGCCAATGATCCGGTGTTGATTTTGGCTGACGAGCCAACCGGTAACCTCGATTCGCGCACTGGTCGCGATGTGCTGCTGCTGCTGCAACGGCTTGTCCGCGAGCAAAATGTAACCTTGTTGATGGTTACTCACGATATGAATGCAGCCTCGTATGCTGATCGGATTGTGCATATGCGTGATGGCAAGATTGAACAAATTGAAACGATTGAACGAACGGCGGAGGCTGTAGCATGACATTTGGCGATATTTTACGCACTGCTTGGAGCAACTTAACCCGCCGCAAAGTTCGCACTTCATTGACCTCGCTCGGCGTGACGGTTGGCATTTTCACGATTGTGGTAATGCTTTCGCTTGGGGTTGGCGTTCAGCGCGTCATCCAACAACAATTTGATGCAATTGGGCTAGAAAATGTGGTGGTTCAGCCGCGCGATGCAGAGCGCAACCCCTACACGCGCTATGTGCGGCCCGAACGCGAGGTCGTGATTTCGCCTGCCAAAATTGCCGAGTGGCAGCAAATGGACGATATTGTCAGCGTTACGCCAATCGTCGATGTTAACGAATCGATCTCCAAGCGCTTAGTGTTGCCTGGCGATGCCGCAGCAACCATCGCCGTTGGCGTTGATCCTGGCATTGGCATCAATAATCCCTTTGAAACGCCGCCAACCGCTTTGGCCGGAGTGTTGCGCCCAACCAAAGATGGCGAAATCGTCATTTCGCAACGGGCCTTGCGCCGTTTGGGTCTAACCGCCGAAGTCAATAATTTGATTGGTCAAAAAGTCCAGTTAGTGATGGAAACGCCACGCGGCGAATCGCAAAGCTTCGACTATACCTTGGTTGGGGTTTCGAGCGTCGATAATAACTTGGTTGCATTAACTCCCAACGATAGCATTGCACTCAAAGCTTGGTGGTTTAACGAGCCTGATCTGCTTGATAAAGAAGGCTACGATTATGCCCTGATTCGGGCCAAAGATTTGAATGTAGCCCGTCAACTGACCACCCAACTGCGGGCCGAACGCTTTCGGGTGCAATCGGTCGAAACCGTGCTTGAATTGGCCTCGAAAATCTTCTTGGTGATCAATATTATGCTTGGCTCGGTTGGTGGCTTGGCGCTGTTCGTCGCTACCATCGGGATTATGAACACCATGATTATGGCGATTTACGAACGGACGCGCGAAATTGGTACGCTCAAGGCCATCGGTGCTTCGCGCGGCAATATTCGCACGCTCTTTATGACTGAGGCAGGCCTGATTGGCCTCTTTGGCGGGATTGTGGGCTTGCTTGGCGGTTGGGGCGTTGGCCGCATCCTCAATCGAGTTGCGCTTGCCTACCTCGAACGCGAAGAAGTGCCAATTCGCGGCGATTTCTTCTATATTCCGCCGTGGTTGATTGGCTTGGCGATTGGCTTTGGTTTGGTGGTGGGGATTGTGGCTGGCTTGTATCCGGCTGCCCGTGCTGCCCGCCTTGATCCAATCAAAGCGCTGCGCCACGAATAAACCCAAGCCATTTTTGGCAACCAAGAATCCCCTCGCTAATCAAAAAGCGAGGGGATTGGTGTTTAATCAGCATTTTTGATAAATTCGGCCATTTTTAGCGGAATTAGCTCGGCCTTAAATTCGCCATTATCCTGAATATCCAAAAATACGACGGTTGGCTCGCCTAGCTGGCCGCGTGGCTGCGAAGCCGAGCCAGGGTTGATAAACAGCACGCCTTGATATTCCTCGATCAAGGCAATATGGCTATGGCCACAGATGGCGATCTGCGGCGCGGGCTGGGGCAATTGGCGCTGCCAGCGCTTGGGAATATCGCCAATGTGTTGCAGCATAATCCGAATGCCTTGGACTTCGATGGTTGTATTAATCGGGTAAATATCGAGCGCCGTATTCCAATCGACGTTGCCGGTAACTGCTGTAACTGGCGCAATCGCGCTCAAGCGATCGATGATTGGCGGTTGCGCCCGCCCAATATCGCCTGCATGCAAAATGCGGCTTGCGCCAACAAACAGCTGTTCGACCCGTGGGTCTAATTTGCCATGAGTATCCGAAATAATACAAATTCGTTGCATCGCGTACCTCACCACAATCCACAAGAATCATGGCTCATCATACCATAGCTAAAAACACTGCATCAAAATCGTAATGACAGATATTGACATCTGTCATTCAATACTATATACTCAAGCTTAGTTATTGATTATTTGATGGAGTTGTGGCTATGCAAACGCGTCAATTAGGCCAAGGTGGTTTGGTGGTTTCGGCAGCAGGCTTGGGATGTATGGCGATGTCGGGCATGTATGGCCCGTCTGATCGAGCTGAGAGCATCGCCACGATTCATGCAGCGCTCGATGCTGGCATCAATTTGCTCGATACTGGCGATTTTTATGGCATTGGCCATAACGAACTTTTAATTAGCGAAGCCCTGCGCGAACGCTCACGCGCCGATGTTGTGTTGAGTGTTAAGTTTGGGGCGATGCGTGGGCCAGATGGCTCGTGGCTTGGTTATGATTCACGGCCTGCCGCAGTCAAAAATTCCTTGGCTCACACCCTGACCCGCTTGAACACCGATTACATTGACATTTATCGACCTTCGCGGCTTGATCCTGATGTGCCAATCGAGGAAACGATTGGCGCAATCGCCGAGATGATTGAAAAAGGCTATGTGCGGCAGATTGGCTTGTCGGAAGTTGGGGTGGAGACGATTCGGCGGGCGGCGGCGGTGCATCCAATTGTCGATTTGCAAATTGAATATTCATTGCTTTCACGTGGCATCGAGGCCGAGATTCTGCCAGCTTGTCGTGAACTAGGCATTGGCATCACCGCCTATGGTGTGCTTTCACGGGGCTTGCTGAGCGGTGCTTGGTCGAAAGAACGGGTTTTGGCTGGCTCAGATTTCCGTGCTCATGGCCCGCGCTTTACTGGCGAGAACCTTGATCGTAATTTAGATTTAGTGGCTGCGTTGCAGACAATTGCCGAGGCCAAGGGCGCAAGCATCTCGCAAATTGCCAGCGCATGGGTTGTCGCTCAAGGAACAGATATTATTCCCTTGTTTGGGGCGCGGCGCTTACATCAATTGCACGATTCGTTGGCCAGCCTTGAAATTGGCTTGAACGTCGACGAATTGGCCTCGATTGAGCGAGTGATTCCCAAAGATGCTGCGGCAGGCGAGCGCTATCACAGCTCGTTGATGCAACATCTCGATAGCGAACGCTAAACCACTTGCGATGCTGTAGCAATCGCTTAAAATGAAACAAACCGCTTTGCTACAGGATGGACTCGTATGAACACTGAAATGCTGACCCCTGAACGAATTTTGAATGCTACCGTCGATGTGCTGCGGCGCTACGGCCCCAATAAGGCCACGGTGGTTGATGTTGCGCGTGAACTGGGGGTCAGCCATGGCAGCGTCTATCGCCATTTTGCTAGCAAATCAGCCTTGCTTGATGCTGTAGCCGAACGCTGGCTGGCTGAAATTTCGAATCCTTTAGCGCAGGTATTGCAACGCCAAGAGCCAAGCGTTGCCAAATTGCGGGCTTGGCTGGAATGTTTGATGCAAACCAAACAACAGCGGGCGCGTCAAGATCCGCAGCTTTTTGCAACCTATAGTGGTTTGGTCCAAGGGTTGCGCGAAGTGACCGACCAACATGTGGCCCATTTGATTGCCCAGATCGAGCAATTAGTCAATGAAGGCGTTGCAAATGCTGAGTTTGTGGTTGATGATGCCCATGCGACTGCAACCGCAATTTTGCATGCGACCGCCCGTTTTCACAACCCGCTCTTTGTGGCTGCTTGGAACGAGCCTGGTCTTGCAGCTGAATTCGAGGCAATCTGGGAATTGTTGATTAAGGGTTTGCTCGTTCGTTAATCTGCTGGCAGATGAATCTAAGGGTTCGTTGCGCTAATGACTGCCTGCTGCCCTCACCCCAATTCATTTCTCGTCCGACGGGCTTTTGCAGCTGTGGTTTTGACCTGATTCTTTGGCTCCCCTCGCCCGCGTTCAGTGGGAGAGGGGCTGGGGGTGAGGGCATGCCGCTGGTTTTCAGCCCTACAAACCAATCCCGTTAAACCCAAAGGCGCTGCTGATCACGATCAGCAGCGCCTTTGGCTCATGTTGATTTAGGCGAAGTGCTCAAGCTGTTGCTTGACGGTTGCCAAGAATTTATCGGCAGTTGCGCCGTCGATCAAGCGATGGTCGAAGGTAAAACTGAGATAACACATTGGCCGAATCGCAATTGCATCAGCGCCATTCACTGTCACCACAACTGGGCGTTTTTGAATTGCGCCAATCCCCAAAATGCCCGATTGAGGCTGATTGATGATTGGCATGGCAAATAACGAACCGCTCACGCCGTGATTGGTAATCGTGAAGGTGCCATCCTTGACCTCATCGGCAGTCAAGCGGCGGGTTCGGGCGCGTTCGGCCAAATCGTTGACCGTGCGCGAAAGCCCAAGCAAGCTCTTTTCATCGGCGTTATGCAGCACCGGCACAATCAAGCCATCGGGAATTGCCACAGCCATGCCAACATTCACCGACTTATGCAGCAAAATGCCTTCATCGGTGTAGGTCGCGTTGATAATTGGCACCGCGCGCAGCCCAGCCACAGTTGCCTGCACGAAATATGGCGTAAAGGTTAATTTTACCCCTTGGCGCTCGAAATCGGCTTTGTGTTGCTCGCGATGGGCGATGATCGTGCTGAGATCAACTTCCATCACCGTGGTAACGTGGGGTGAGGTTGCCTTAGAACGCACCATATGCTCAGCAATTGCCCGCCGCATGCCGCTCAACGGCTGCAACTCATCGCCTGCAAATTGCTCGATGCTTGGTTCTGCTGCTGGTGGCGTATAGGCCACTGGTTTGGCCAGCAAACTGCCAGTAATCGTTGGCATTGGTGCTGGAGTTGAGCTTGGCTTAATCACCGGCATTGGGGCTGGGGTTGCGCTTGGCGTTGGGGTTGGCATTGGGGCTGGGGTTGGCTTCGCAGTATCGCGTTGGGCCACAAAGCGCTCAACATCTTGCTTGGTTACGCGGCCATCTTTGCCAGTGCCAGCAATTTGCTTAATATCGAGGTTGTGTTGGCTGACCAAACGGGCAACCACAGGCGACATAAAGCTATTGCTGCCGCCGTTGTTGCTGCTAGTTGGGGTGGCTACTGCTGGAGTGGCAGGTGCTGCATCGGCGGCAACCGTGGCGCTGCTACTATCTTCCAACACCGCAATCACCGTGCCAACTGGCACGGTATCGCCTTCGTTGACCCGAATTTCGAGCAAGCGGCCATTAACTGGCGCAGGAATTTCGGTATCAACTTTATCGGTAGTAACTTCGAGCATTGGCTCGTACAGTTCAAGGCTATCGCCTGGCTGCTTCAGCCAGCGGCCAACCGTTCCCTCGGTGACGCTCTCACCAAGTTTTGGCATCTTAAATTCGACGGACATTCCAGTCCTTTCTATGCTAGCGAAGGCTATGGACTCTAATGATTTATTGACTCCCCTCGCCCGCTTTGTGGGAGAGGGGTTGGGGGTGAGGGCAATAGAGCGCTACCTAATAATTCACTAAATCGCGCAGCGTATCGGCAATTTTGCTGGGCGTTGGTAAGAACTCATTTTCGAGCGGCGAGCTATAGGGCATTGCTGGAATATCCAAGCCAGCCAAGCGTTGGACTGGGGCATCGAGATATTCAAAGCCATCTTGGGCGATAATTGCTGCCACTTCTGCGCCATAGCCGCCAAACAAATTATCTTCGTAGAGCACCAGCACTTTGCTCGTTTTCTTGACCGAATTGATAATTGTTTCGCGATCAAGTGGCACGAGCGAACGCAAATCGACAACTTCGACGCTAATATCTTCGCCAGCCAGCATTTCGGCGGCTTCGACCGCGTAGTGGCGCATCATGCCATAGGTGATAACCGAAACATCGCTGCCTTCGCGGGCAATATCGGCTTTGCCAATGGGCACGCTGTAGTGCTCATCGGGCACATAGCCTTTGATCAAACGATAGCATTTTTTGTGCTCCAAAAACAGCACCGGATCGGGATCATCGATTGCGGCCAAGAGCATGGCTTTGGCATCGTAAGGCGTTGATGGCGCAACAACTTTGAGGCCTGGAATATGAGTAAAAAAGGCCTCGATGCTTTGCGAATGATAGAGTGCGCCGTGAATCCCGCCACCATAGGGCGCGCGAATGACTAGCGGCACTTCCCACGTATTGTTTGAGCGATAGCGCATGCGGGCTGCTTCGCTAATAATTTGGTTGAAAGCTGGGAAGATAAAATCGGCAAATTGAATTTCGGCAATTGGCCGCATGCCATACATTGCTGCGCCGATTGATGAACCAATGATAATTGATTCAGCGAGTGGCGCGTCGATCACCCGTTTTTCGCCATATTTGGCGTGCAAACCATCGGTAACCCGAAACACCCCGCCGCGTTGGCCAACATCTTCCCCGATGATATAAACGCGCTCGTCATTGGCCATTGCTTGGTCAAGCGCTTGGTTGATCGCTTCTAAAAGATTTAATTCTGCCACGTGATACCTCTATGATACAGAGCGAAACTGCCTGCTTGCAACCGCCACCTTATTCGGCAAAGACATATTTTTGGACGGTGCTTGGGTCGGGCAAGGGTGCTGCTTCAGCATAGGCTGTTGCATCATTGACAACTTCTTTGATTTCGGCTCGAATTGCCGCAACTTTGGCATCATCGAGCAAGCCTTCATCGCGCAAGAAATGCTCGAAGCTGGCGATTGGGTCGCGAGTTCGCATGGCCTTAATATCTTCAGGTGAGCGATAGGTACGGTCGTTATCATCAGAGGAGTGGGCGGTCAAACGCACACATTTGGCCTCGATTAAGGTTGGGCCATCGCCGCGGCGTGCCCGTTCGACCGCAGCAGTCATTGCTTCGTATACTTCGAGCACATTGGTACCGTCGACGGTAATGCCAGGAAAACCATAGCCTGGGCCGCGATCGGAGACATTTTCCACGCCCATTTGTTTGTGTTGGGGCACCGAAATGGCGTAGCCATTATTTTGGCAGAAGAAAATGACTGGCAATTTCATCACGCCAGCCAAGTTCATGGCTTCGTGGACATCGCCCTGTGATGAGGTACCTTCGCCGAAGGCTGTCCAAACCACAATATCATCGCCGCGCATTTGTGCGCCCATGGCGATGCCAACTGCGTGGGGCACTTGAGTGCCGGTTGGCGAAGAATGCGAAACGATATTTAAGGCGCGATGGCTATAGTGGGCTGGCATTTGGCGACCGCCGCTACTAGGATCTTCAGCTTTGGCCAATAAGCCAAGCATTACTTCGCGCGGGGTCATGCCCATGGCCAACATCATTGCTAAATCACGATAGTATGGCACGATCCAGTCGTGTTTGGGGCGCATTGCAAAGGCTGCGCCTACTTGAGCAGCCTCGTGACCTTGGCATGAAATAACAAACGGGGCTTTGCCTTGACGATTCAATTGCCACATTCGCTCATCAAGCGAACGAGCCAAAACCATCGTGTGATACATTGCTAACAATCGCGATTGATCGCGTTCTTGCTCCATGAAGGCAACTCCTCATATGAAGGATTACTTTGTTCGTCCGTCGAACCCTGTTAAGTTAAAAACCCCGGTATAACGACCGAGGCAAGGGCAAGCAAGGAAAAACTGGCGTTGTCCTCGTTGACACGGCCTATATGACAAGTATAGCATAAAGCCTTGATTGCGCTGTCACCACTGTTGAGTGTTGGCACTAGCTCCAATCAAAAAGGGTAGCATTGCTGCTACCCTCGTTGCTGAAACTGCCGCTTGCTTATTGGCTTAGCTCAATATAGGTATCTTGACCAAGCCGAATGGTCGTGGGCAAACGCAATTGAATTGGCGTATTAGCTTGCTGGCGTTGTTCGTTGATAAACAAGCCGTTCTTGCTCAAGTCGGCCACATAGAATTGCCCGCCGATCAAGCTAATTTCCACATGCTGGCGTGAGAGCAACTTATCGCCGGTGATGATCACGCTGGCTTCACTGCGCCCGATGGTACATGGGAACATCGTAATTGTTTGATTTTGCAATTGGCTGCGGTCTGGCGTTTGGACAACCCGCACATTCAATTGTTGCTGGCGGCCTTGCGATACTGGCGGCGTATAAATCATGGTTGCGCCGTTATCGGGCATGCCACCATCGAAATGGGCTGTTGGAATACTGGCGTTAGCGCTTGACGCTGGGCTGTTATAGCGCGCTGGCTGATTTGCTGCTGAATTTGGCGGTGGCCGAACCGCTGATTGTTGCTGTTGTTGCTGCTGTTGGTTGGGATTTTGGCGCGCTGCTGGGTTTACGCCAGGTAAATCAATCCGATTAAAGGCTTGGGTTGGTGGGTTGTATGGCATCGGCACATTGCCAGCCTTGGGCTTGCGATTGCGCCACAGATACCAGAAACCAGCCCCAATCGCAATAATTACCAACGCGATCAGCACATACACGCCATAGCGCTTGAGGAAAGGCTCTTTTGGTTTTACAGGAAACAAGAAACTCTTGATCGGCGATTCGATTGGCCGAACATTTGATGTTTCCAAGATAATCTGCATATTGAGCTGGCTTTGTTGCTCAGTCGGAATCAATTCTTGCGGGATAGACGCAAGGGGAATTGCAATCTTCGGATTGGTTGGGTCAAGTTGAATCCGTTCTGATTCAAAAACTTGCACATCTTCACGCAAGAGCCGCACTTTATAATAGGTAAATTTCGGATCGATGATCTTTTGTTCATCGGTAATTTCCACATCATCGAGCCGAATCACATTGTTCGTATAATCGACGACTGGATTTGAACGAATTTCAAAGGTAATTGGGATCGGCGTATGATTGAAGGCTTCTTGAGCCAAAATTTCGCTGCGTTGACTTGGGTTCCCAATCCGGAAAGTAAAACCATCGCTGCTATAGCCAAGCACTTGCAAGGTATATTTGCCTGCTTCGCTCAGTTTGGTATCGCTCATTTCCATAGGAATGGTTTTGGTTTCTTGCGGCGAAATACTGACCGCAATCGGTTGGGTATAGACCAAGGTTTGGTTTGGCCCAAGGACTTGCAGCTCAACCCCAACCATGTTTACTGGGCTGGTGTTTGTTGTAGAAAAGTTAAATGTATACTTTTGGTTTTCTGGCAATGGATTGAGGTTGGCGATTTTGGCTTCGCTCACGGTTGGCGTATAGCATTTATGCGCGCCAAGCGGAATGATGCCTGCAATTGTATCGCCACTAATTAATTGGACTTCCAAGGTTACTTGCGTCTCGACACAGGGCCGCAAGAAACCACTGGTGTATTTTTGGTTCTTAATGCTATCCATAATCGTAATAAAGGCACTGTTCATTTGATCGCGTGTGCCAACGACCGAGATAGCTTGGGTGTCGCGTGAAATTTGGCCTAAGAATTCGGGCTGGATTGACTCACAATTCAGCGCACAGAGCCCAATCGTATAAATCGGGGTTTTGGTACCTTGGCTTGGGCCAGCCTTACTGGTGACATCAATAACGTTTCTATCGCTACACTGGCCGCCATTCCCATTATCATCTTTACCATCGGTAAACAGCACAATCGCACGGCGTTCTTCAGGTTTTAAGGTATTCAGCAAGTAATCGGTGGCCTTATAGGCAGCGGTATACAGACAGGTTTCGCCACCAGAAATTGATTGGTAATTTTCGTTAATCCACTTTTTAACCTCTTCCCGATTGTCGGTAAAATCCTTGGCTGGGATATAAATATCATCAGTGCCGACGCGGGTAAAGGTAAAGACAGCGATTTGTGCTCCAGCGGGAGCCTGATCGATTGCCTGATTGGCCGCTTGTTTGACTAACTCAATAAAGTTTGCCATGCTCCCACTTTGGTCCAACACAATTGCGATTTTGATCGGTGTTGTTGGATCTTGGGGTACGGCTTGCACTGGTGGCTCACCATTTTTGAGATCAAGCACTGTTGAAGAGATCTCGTTGACCGGAACGGCGCGGCCATCGTCGTAGCGAACGCTAAAGTAGGCCTCGACGCTCAAGGCATTCTTTTCAGTAATGACTTGGTGGGTAATGACAACTTTTGGTTTGTCGTCCTGTGATTGGGCAGGCGCTGGCACAACCCACAAGAGGCTGAGCAACGCGATGATGGTGAACCAACTATGCTTTCTCATGGTTAACACTCATTCCAGCAACTAAAAACGGCTTGACCAATTAAGGATACGGCGCAGTATACCATCCCTTAGTACTGTAGGCTAATTAGGATGGGGGTTGAACAAGATGCGCCTGGATTGTTGTATGTAAAAGGTCGCTTAACATCGCTTGATCAATCTGCTGCGCTGGTGTTGTTTCTGGTTTGGCAGCTTGTGGGTTGGCCAACCAAAGTGCGGCATGGGCCATTAACCATGAAAGGCTGGTTGGTTGGCTGGTTGCGGCGGCTGGCTCCTTGATGATCAGCAGTAAAGCGGCTTTTTCAGCCTCGGGCATTAATGCAGTGAGTTCGGCAGTGGGTGGTAAGTTGGCATTGCCCATGGTTGGCTGGGTTGTTAGTTCGATAATCTGTTTAATGACATGATCGAGTGTACCCAATTCGAGAAAGGTTTGCAAGCCTTGTGAGTCGACATAATTGAGCACGATTAATTCATCGGTAAAGCTAAAGTATTTGGGTAAACCTGTGCCTTCACGTTCGGTAATGCTCAAAATTGCCAACGTGCTTGGCTGAAGGGTTGCCTCTAAAATGAGCGCTAATTCCCCCGTGATCGTGAGTTGGTTGCTATAGGGATCGCGCAGTAAAATTCCACGATCATACAGCTCATCTTCGGCAGTTTGCAGTTGTTCCGCACTAACTGCCAGATCATTGGTTGTATTATGGATGGCGAGCGCTTCACCAACCAGATAATGCAGGATAATCGCTAATTCTGCCTGGGTGAGTACAAAACGATTCATTCGGGCCACCTCGATACTAGTTCAGACAACTCACTCAGGAATACGCGCTAGACGTGATGATGATGCGACCAGCTCTTCGGTAAAATGACCATCCTCATGAATTGTCATGGGCTGCTTAACGCTACGAGATTGGTTTTGATGATATGCTCCAACGCTTGGCATGCATTTGCAATCGTAGCCTTGCTGGAATAGCCGTAATCATCTTAGTTAAAGAGCGTTATAAGTTGGGCGAGCTTTCCATCAAGTTGCTTTGCCACCCATGCAAGATCATTGGATTTATGGCGATTGAAGCTGTGCCATAAGCGTTGCAATTGGTTTGCCTGACGATCAAGCAAATCGAGTACATTGTACCAACCTTGGGAGCCATCGAGTTTAAGTTGTTGGTTGGTCAGAAATGGGGCAGTGTGTCGACCAAGTGCAACGCTGTACTCGCCATCAGAAAGCATGAGCAAGGCATTACACATGGGTGAATGGTATAAAACCAGACATTCTCTGCCACCATGCTGGGCATCGCACTGTTGGCGCACAAATTGATGGGCTTGGAAATGGCGCTGGAGACAGCGTTCAGCGTAGGTAATAAAGCCCTGACATGCTGCACAATGCGAATCCATCCATGTTCCTCTAACGAATGTTTGCTGGCCTGCAACCGCTTGCTTGGTTTGTAGGCCAGCAAACCGTTTATCCGCCGTAGTAGCGCTGCCGCTGCATAAATTGAATATAATCAGCAAGCCATGTAGCTGGTGCGCCAGGCGCAAACATCGCCAACAGCTGCTCAAATTGGCCTGCAAGCAATTGGGCCAGCCATTGATGATAATCGAGGCTGCCATCCCAAAATTGTTCAATCACCCGCTGGGTCATGATTTTTTTGTTGGCGCGATACTCCAACAAATAGACCAGATTGAACCAGCCTTGCGAGCCATCAACGTCGAGAATTTGATCGGTCAAAAATGGCGCATCAAATGTGCCTAAAGCGCAATAATCAGCGCCATCGGTGCGTTGAATCAACAGTTGGCAGCTTGGCGAATGATACAAGGCCAAGCATTCCAAGCCGTTGTTTTGGGCATCGCATTGGACGCGGTGAAATTGACCAAACTCCAAATAGCTGCTCAATTGTTGCTCAACATAGCTAATATAGCCTTGGCACTGGCCACAATCGTTGCTCACAGAAAACCTCTTAATCGTTCAAGAATTGGCTGGTTTGCAAAACTTCGCCGCCTGGGCCGATACTTCCGCCAGCCACCCGTCCGCTGGTGCTTGCCCGCCAGTCACCAGTCTTGATCCAGCTATCGCCAATTTGGCGGTAGCCATATTGGTAGGCTTGGCTTTGCATAAAGCGCACTTCCATCGCGCTGTATGATTGGGGACGTTTGGTCAAAATATCGTCAATCGAGCTGCCCTTAATATCGATGCGGCTAATGCCACTTTCAAGCTGCGATTGCAAGAATTCGCGGTTGACTGGCCAGATGCGATTATTGCCGCCTTCAGCAATTGGCTTAAGCGCATCCCAAACTTCGGCGGTGGTGCTGAAATAGCGTCCGCCATGCGCATTGGCTTCGCCGATATAGCCAAGGAAGCCTGACGCTGGATCAGCTTTGAATGCCCCTAATACTACTCGATCAGTCAAGGCTGTGCCTGTGCCAACATGGCTTGATTGATTGGCAATATAGCGAGCCATGGCGGTTTCTGCACTGCCGCCTTTGGCCAGTGCGCCAATATCGCCAGCTGCTTGGAGCGGAGTGCTGACGCGGGCAATATCAGCGGCTGCATCGGTAACGGTCGCTGCTTTGCTGAGCTTAGCTGCTTTACCAACCTTATCAGCGCCTTTGGTGCCGATTAAGATCGAGCCGATAAACATCGTGCCACGGCCAATTGCTTCCCATGGGCGGCCATTTTCCCAAGCTTCGACATAGGGTGCTTTGAAGGCTTCCCAGAACTCGCTTGGATGGGTTACTGCGTGCCAAATACCTTTAACCGTTTCGACTGGATTGGTGACCATATTCCAAACGCCGACCACCATATCCTTGAGTTCTTTGCCTGCGCCAACGAAGAAATCTTTGACCCCATTGCCAACGCTGCTGAAGAACCCGCCAACGCTATCGAGCCAGCTGCCGCCACCCTTGCCACCTTCAGCATTGCCGAGCAACGAGCCTTTGAATAAACCAGCGGCTTCTTCTTCTGCTTGGCTAAAGATTTTTTGGATTTCGAGGGTAACTTGTTGGGCCGTTTGGAATGCGTTAATCAGGCGATTGAAGGTTGGGAAGATTTCGTCGTTGAGTTCTTTGGCAAAGGCAACACTGGCATCGCCTTTCCAGCGGTCGTTCAATTGTTGGCCGGTATTGCGAATTGTCGTTTGCAATTGCTCAACGGTTTGCTTGAGGCGACCGAAACGCTGAGCCACCTGTGCGGTTTGCTCATACTGTATCTGAACAACTTCCTTGCTCATGACACTGCTCCTAGGTTGTAATGGGGTTGATAGTCGATTTAGAGTATTAGGGTGAGCTGCTCATGAGCTTGGGAGCCAATAAAAAGACCAAATTGATTAAAGAGAAAATAACCCATGAGGCGTAGCGACACTCCAATACTCCAATTTCAGTATACCAAAATCCTACCTTTTGAACAACGATCAAAATTAAAAACCATCCACAAACTGGCTACGAGCGCTAGTTTGTGGATGGTTTGTTGGTTTGCTAGAATAGCTTCATGAAGGCCAATTTATAACGCTGCGGTGGCCAATTGTTCAAACCAGCGCTGAATATGCTCGCGCAACCATGCTTGATCAATGGCCTGCACTTCAAATATCTCAGGGTTATTTTCGTCGAGCTGAATCGCCCAAGCGCTACTTGGCCCTTGGAGAATTGCTGGATTAATTGCATCGACGATTTCGGTATCTTCGCAACGTACAATTGCCAACGAAGCACTGAATACTGGCGCTTGAATTGCCTCGATCAGGCTTTGGGCTGCTTGTTGATCAAGTCCTGCCGCAGTTAAGCGATTCAATGCTTGGGCATCAGCGCGATCTTCTGCCAAGCCTTTGATCGCCAAGAATTCATCTTGACTGAGACGCACGCTAGCTTCGAAGGCTTTGCTTGGTTGTACTTCCAACAAAAACGCCAAGCGATCAAATAGCACCAGCATATCAGGCAAAAACGCCAAGCGATGTTGATTCTCGGTTGGCAGGGTTTGCTCAACAATGCCTAATTGATTGACATAGTGCAAAAAGAGCTGGCCACCAGCCTCGGGGGTTTCGCGGGTTGTGATAAAGGCAACATCGGGAAACGCCACAATTTGTGAGAATTCTAAAATTTCGCGTTCGATCATGACGGTTTCATCATCGCTGATCGTGGCTAATTCTTTGGCTACCAAGCCTTGAACCCCTTGATTCAAGGCGGCCAGATGGCTTGCTTGATCCTGCGGAATCAAGCTTTCGTTATCTAAACCAATAATTTTATTGGTACGAGCGGCTTCGAGTAAGACCAAAAACTCGTTGCGCTCCAGAATAAGTCCATCCATCGGTTAAAACCTCTCTATGTTACTTCGCTCCGCCAAACGAGATGCCAAATGAAACAAATGGCAACTTGACTTTGGTAGTTTTGCCAATGCTAAAGCCAAGCTCGGCCTTGAGGCCAACTTCGGCACTCACCCCAACGTTAACCCCAGCGACGTTTACGCCTTTGCTTCCGGTAACCGAAACCAAGGTGCCACCAACGGTTGCACCAAGTGAGCCATCTTTGATGCCCGCGAAACCTTCAACCGAAAGCGCTTTGCCTTCGAGGGTTTCGGTGTAGCCTAAGTTTTTGTTGCCATAAACATTGGTTAATTCGCCTTTGGCAACGGTTGCTTCGCCATATGGCCCAATGGTGAATTTTTTATCGCCATTCATGCCTAAGCCAAAACCTACTTCACCATAGCCAACTTGGTATTTGCCTTTGAGGGTATAGGGAATTGGGCCATCGACTTTAAGTAAATCGCCTTTGCCTTCGAGCAACGCGCCACTTACCCCAAGCTTCAGTTGTGGCTTGGTTTCGCCGGTTTTGGTTTTGTAATCGTAGGTATGGATTTTAACTTTGCCCTTGTAGGTTGGGCCGCTGCCTTGTTTGTCGCCATTGCCGGCTTGGCCACTGCCATCACCTGCTTGGCCGCTGCCGCTGCCATTGCCACTACCATTGCCACCGCCCATTAATGAGCCTTTGAACAACGCGGCAGCTTCTTCTTCTGCTTGTTGAAAGATTTTTTTGATTTCAACGGTTGTGCTTTGGGCTTGGTTAAACAACGTGGTTAAGCGTGTAAAGGCAGGTTGAACTTCGCCACGAAATTCAGCACTAAATGCCTTTTGCGCATCACCTTGCCATTCACCAGCTTCTAAGCGGGCTGCAATACTTTCAAGTGATTTGAAAATAGCAGTTGTTGTATCAGCAGCCTTGCCAAAACGGCTGGCAACTTGATCCAACACATCGTACTTCGCCTGAACGGTTTCTTGAGGCATGACACAAACTCCATCGGGTATAAAAAGAACAGAAGTTTTATCATTGCTAGCAATACTAGCCAATGATTATGTTTGATGCTTAATCAGGTTAAACCTTGATTAAGCACCTATGCTTCTCAGTTAAGACTACAATAAAAGGCGCAGCCTTACCAAGGAAATAAAATTGACTCTGCAAGCATACTCGATGGATTGCTGGTTTACAAGAGGGGCTTTTGATGGATTTTGCGCCGGATGCTTAAACAGATTAAGTATCCGGCGCATGGGTTACGAGTGGTTATTGCAACCAAGAATTTGAGTTTAGGGCCAAGCCATACTTAGCAGCTACCTGCTCGACGCTAGCGCTATGCTGCTGGAAATTGTGCTGAGTATGCCGAAAATAAAAATGGACTTCGGTGCTGATGGTCATTATCAGGCCATCAAGCTGCTCAAGGATTTGGCTAATAGCTGGGTTTTTAAGTTCAATTGAAGCATGACGATTGAACTTCTGGACCCATGCTTGGAGTGTTGATTCTTGATGAACGTGTGCTTCGCCACCAAGAAAAATAAAATCTGGCTCTGTTCCATTCGTATTGCGCAATCCTCGCTCCTCAAATACTGTGATCAGCGTTGCGCGTGATTGTTGACAGCAGAAGCGATACTCTGGTTTAAACAGTGTCCGTAAGCGTGTTTTGGCATGACTTAGCGCATAACTCATAACCTGATAAGCTGCCAACCAATTGCTTAAAACCTCATTGAGCAGCTGATATTCTTGATCATGCGAACTATCAAGGATTTGGTCGGGATCAGCATCAAACGCAATAATCTGGCCATCCGGATAAATGCGTGATGTTGTTAGCGTCAGCATTGCGAGGTTTTGGTTTATTTCGCGGTAGACGAGCCAGGTTGGGGTTTGGCTATTTGAAGAAATCATACACCGCTCCACTTCCTTCAGAGCCTAGGAAATAGCCGCCAATACCCCCGCCAATACCCCCAATAACACCACCAATCGCTGTCCCAATTCCAGGGCAAAAGAACGTCCCAATTGTTGCGCCAACCGCTGCTCCACCTTTTGCCCCTGCTGCTCCACCGACCCAGCCGCCAGCAACTTTGGTTGTTTCACGAACTTTATCGTCGGCTGTTGCAATGTTATATACATCAAACGCCGCCCCAACGACAAAGAGTCCTCGCGATGCTCCACGGATAAACTTGCCACCAGCAATACTTCCAAAAATATTGGGTTTAGGATTTACCGAGCGCGTCAATAATTGATGATCATTCGTAATTGCACTCTTAAACGATTGCCAAAGTGGTTTGTTAATTTGCCCCATCCCGCCTTCAACATTCCAGTGCAGAAAGTTTGGGCCTGCGGGCACTGCTGTCGAGCCACCGCCAGGCAAGAAACCAAGCCCTGCTTTGGTTTTGATTGGGCCATAATCAAAGCGTAAATTTGGTTTTTTTAATTTAAAGGGTGCTCGCCCCCAACCAGCATGTTGATGAATCGAGAAAACGGTATCGGGGCCTGAACCACCAACATACAACCATAACCGTTTGCCTGCATTAGTATAGCCACTGGGAATAATGCCCCATTTGCCAAGGATTGGGACTGGGCCTGGGCCGAAGAAAGCTGCGCCTGCGACAAATGGGGCTGCCCATAACGACTCAGGCTTGGCCGACGGATTGTAGCCTAAGAAATTAAGTATTAGATCGCTGTGTGCTTCGAGTGATCGAGCATTACTTGCACCAGCTTGGAATGATTGTGAACCCTGCGCTGGCCCGTGCTCCCATTTAAAAAGTGTTGCTGCTTCAGCTTCAGCAGCTTCGAATAGCTTACTAATTTTGAGCGTAATTTCTTGCGAAACGCTGAAGAGCGTATTAAGTCGTTGAAACGCGGGATAAACCTCATTATCGAGCTCGGCTTTAAACCGATTAAAGGCTTCACCTTGCCATTGACCTGCTTCTAAAGGCTGGGCTGTTTGCTTGATTGCTTGGCAAATTGTTTCGGTGGTGTGTGCTAAGGTTTGAAAACGCTGGGCAATCTGTGCTAAATGCTCATAATGAGCTTGAATAATAGCTTGGCTCATCCTTAAAACCCTCTTTACTATACCGCTATCTAGATTTATCACTATAGCAAATCTAAGTTAGCGGTACAAGAGGATAAATCAATCACCGTTGACTTAATTGAGTGCTAAAACAGGTCGACCATACGCTTAATTTATAACGACTAAGCGTATGGTCGATTCATGGCTTTAGCGTCCGTGGATTTGGTCGAGGGTTGCTACGGTTTCACCAGTTTGTTGTTCGTAGGCTGCAATCATTGCCAAAAGCCCTTGGCCAAGCGTTTTGGCAACTGGCAATGACATATTGACGACGGCAACCGCGCGGCCATTAGTTTGCAACACGGTATAGGCATCGGTTGAACCTAAACCATTGATAAAACCATTGGCATACATTAATGGTGCTTCCATAAATGCGTCTTCAACCAAACTTTGCAGATGTTCTAAATCGCTCATACATCCTCCTGAAGATTAATCTGCGCAAAGAAATAGCGCTGGTGTGAACCAAGCGCTATTTTAACTGCATATTGATTTTTCGGCGAATAGTTTAATCCGAAATAATGACTTTAAAGGTAATTTGGCTCCGATCCAGCGTGATCAAATCGCCATGTTGTAAGACTTGGCGGCGATCAACCTGAATAGGTCGCCCCGTCGAATCGGTAATCGTCGTTGGGTTTGGCGAGAGGCTTTCAATATAGAAATGACCGCCAGTTTCGGTAATTTCAAATTGCCGCCGTGAAACCCGCAACCCATTGGGGTGGCTACCCAAATCGACTGCTAACAGATCGTTGCCCGCTTGATTATCGAAGCGGCCAACGATTGCTGGTTGCCAGTGGAGGCGATAACTATTGCCAGTTGGATGCTCGCGCAAGTAAATTCGACGGCCCATTGGCTGGCCGGATTCTGGCATATTTGGCATTGCTTCACTAAATATCAAGCGTTCTTTATTCGAAACTTGTTTATCGAGTGTGCGATTATTGCTTAAGACGCTGCCATCTTGCTTCATCAAGCAATAGGCATCGGGATTTTGACCAAGAAAATCGAAGTCACGCCGAAATTCCTTCAAAATCGATTCAACAAGCTCTCCGGTAGGAATGTTGGTGAGTGTTTGAGCAACTTGTTGCTTTTTTTCATAGACATCGATAAAAAGTTCAAAGCGGGCTTGTTTGGCACCCATGAAAGTAACTCCTCACACGGTACTATGCTTGGGGGAGCGATCCACCAGCGTCGATCGCTCCCCTTTACTTTAGCTTTCTAAGGTTCCTTCGAAGGTCAAGATCAACGATTCATCATCGCTGCTGGTCATGTCGGCCATCATTGTCGCGGTTTCAAGATCGAGGCCATCGTGCATATGCTGATCGACCAACATTTGGTGCAGCATCGATCGCAGGCGCTCGGAGCTATTCCAGCTTGCAAAATCCATCGAAATATAATTTTGCATAATTGTTTCAGCAATGTTGCTATCGCCGTTTGCCTCTTTGATGCGTGGCATCAAGCGTTGAATACCTTGGCGAATCAGCGCCGACATTCGAGCCACTGTCGGGTCTTGTTCCACGCTGACTGGTTTATCGCCAATTGTAATTGCCCCAGTTGACCAAGCGGCCCGTTCTGGGTAGCGCTCGCTGATGGTTTCAACCCAGCCATCAAGAGCTGTGATGATCCGTTCTGCCTCATCGCTGGCATCTTCGGTGACAACATGGCTGCCATCGGTATACGGGCTGGCGACTTGGATCAAGGTTGTTTGGCCTGCTTTGACCATAAAGCCCCGACCCATTGGCAATTCCTTGCCCCGAACTTCGCTTGGTGTGCGCATAACCCGCAACGATTCAACCGCTTGAGCTGTTCGTAAGCCAATTCCGAAGTTGGCACTCATCACCCGACGGCGTAGATCATTGACTGAACCATCGAGAGTACCTGCAATAATGACAAATACGCCTTCGCCACCATAGCGCCGGGTCAGCACTGCCATATCGTTCATCACTGAACGCTTGCTTTCTGCTTCGTCGCTGAAATCTTCAAAGTTATCGATGAAGATGTAGACTGGGCGGTTAATCGCTTGCTGGGCGAATGCCTGACACTCAATTTGTAGATTTTCCAACAATGGACCCATTTGATCGATTTCGCTGACGGTTTGCAAGACATGCGGCAAATCAGCAAGGCTGCGTTTGCCACCATACTTGAAGAAGCGTCCACGGGTATCAATCAAGACCATGGCAACCTGTTCAGGTGTGTAGCGATCGGCCAGCGAAAGCACCCAGTTGTAGAGCAAGGTGGTTTTACCAGAGATTGGTGGCCCAGCAATCGCTGCGTGTGGCCCAATCTTTTTGAGATCGTACATGGCTGGCATCAGGTTGTTGCTTTGGCCAACGACGCTCCAAATGACTTTGCCTTCAGCAACTTTATTGGTTTCATCGAGCATTTCGCGCAATGGCACAATTTGCGGCAGAATTTGAATTGGATCAGGCGTGGTGCGCATGCCACCAAGTTGTTCAACCTTGGCCTGCATCATCATCCCCATCAAATCAAGTTCTTCAGCTTCGTTGCGATGGTCGCGGCCATCGGGGCCAACTAAGCCCACTGGCAAGGTTGCTTGGAAGAGCAATGGTCGTTTGCCAACCCGAATATAGCCGCGGCCTGGCACATCGCCAAATTCAATTGCGCCCCGCCCAACAATATCCATATAGCGATCTTGTTGGCCTTGCTTGAAGGTAATCCGCTCGCCAAATAAGCTGTTAAAGCGGCTTGACATATTGGTTGGGAAGTTGGCCGTAACGATAAAGGCAATCCCAACGCTGAGTGAGCGCCGGACCAATGGAATCAAGACCGATTCTTCAACCGCGTCGTAATTCTCGTGGATGATGGCAATGTTATCGATTGCGACCACAATCGCTGGCAAGGCTTGATCTGGGAACTGCTTATTGTATTCATAGATGGTATTGACCCCTGCATCGCTGAAGATTTGTTGGCGTTCGCGGGTCAGGCGTTCCATCTTGCTGAATAAACGCAGCATTTGTTCTTCAAAGGTCTCGTCGTCGGCGTAAATTAATGCTCCAACGTGTGGCAAGTTGCGCAAACTGCGGAAGTTACGCCCGCCCAAATCGACCACATAGGCGTGCAGTTCATCGGGGCTGTGGCTCGCTGCCAAACCGGCGATGATCGAGCGTAACAACGAGGTTTTGCCCCAACCAGAATCACCATAAATTGCCAAGTGATTGGTGCTGAAATCAAAGACAAATGGCAATTGGGTTGCTTCATTTGGATCATCAACCAACAAGGCAGCGGTGCGCATGGCCTCGGTTTCCCAATTGACCCCTGGCCAGAGATGTTCAATGTCACCGTTGATCCAATCGGTCACTGCTGGCTGGAAGACAATAATGCTATTATCTTTGGCATTGATAATTGGTGATTGCAAACTTACGCGCTCGGGCAAGAAATTTGGCCATGGTTTTGGCGTTGGTTGGAAATTGACCAACTCACGTGAAATTTGCACCACAGTATCGAACAGTTTCGGTGTGTCTTCGCTGGTTGAGACTGGTTCTGGCTCACGTTCTGGCCAGAGCACAGCCACTTCGCGATCGTCGATTTGGCTTTCGCCAGTGTACGAAACCTGAATCAGTTCAAGGTTTTCGTTGCCAATTTGCAAATAGCCACGGCCTGGCATGCCGTTGGGCAAGAAGGCTGCGTCTGGTTTGCGCAAGAGTTCACGGCTGGTATCAGGCTGTTCAACCCGTAGACAGAGCCGCAACTTGATATTGGCGCGCATTTGGTCGGTAACACCCTTTGGTTGTTGCGAAGCGAGCAAGAGGTTGACCCCTTGGGCACGACCAACCCGGGTGATACTTTCCAACGATGGGAGATATTCAGGGTTCGAATCGAACATTTCGGCGTATTCGTCGATGATGATGAACAAGTGTGGGTATGCGCCAAACTCTGGCTTCTTGTGGAAGCCACGTTCGCGATATTCCACAATATCCTTCGTGCCGGTCATCGCGTTGAGCGCTTGACGGCGACGAATTTCAGCATCAATCGAGGTGAACATGCGATCAACTGCCGACTTGTTCAAGTTGGTCACGATGTCCACACAGTGCGGCATATTTTCGAATGGCTTGAAGGCACCGCCACCTTTGAAGTCAACCAAGACAAAATTGAGAATATCAGGCGAGTAATTCAGCGCCAGACCCACAATCAAGGTCATCAGTAATTCCGATTTACCAGCACCAGTACCCCCTGCAACCATCCCGTGAACACCGTCACGTTTGGCTTCGAGTTGCAGCGTGCGTGGCCGATTGCCTGAGACAATCCCCAAACATGCTGCCAACCAGCCAGCTTGTTTGCCAGTGCCTGCGTTGTATTCCCAGGTTTTGGCGGTTGCTTCTTTGAGTTCTTCGACAAATGGACGGTCGCCACGGCCAATGTTGTGCATTTCTTGCAGCACTTGGCGATACGACGAACTCTTGGGCAAGGCGGCAATTCCCAATGGAGCTTGGTATTTACCAGGATTATTGGCGATATGGGCATTCATATGCTTGCCGATAACCCGAATTTGGCCAGCTTCACCACGAATTTGCAGTTTTTCGGTCACTTGTGGTTGACCGTCAGCGCCCAAGACATCGGCTTTGCCAATGGTGCCTGGTGGCAAGGCAATGTGATAGCTGAGGGCATCGCGACCAACTTTGACTGCACCACGCCCTGGAATTTCTTCAACTTCTAAGAGCCGTGCGCCAACAATGGCCGAATAGTCACCTGCATCAGAAATCTTGAAGGTCAAGCGTTCGGTAAAGAGGCTATACAGCTTACTTGACAGAATATTCAAACGGCTGGCAGTGATCAGAATATGCAAGCCATAGGCTTTGGCTTGGCGAGCCAAGGCCACAAAGACCTCAAGCAAGTTATTGGCATCGTTGTTCTTATCATCGCCAAAGGTTTCGATATATTCGCCAAAGTTGTCAATTGCTACCAAAATGGCTGGCTTTGGATTGGCAGCGTTTTGGCTGTTGTACTCAGAAAGGGTCGAAACCCCAGCATCGCTGAACAGTTTCTTGCGTTCGTCAACAACATTATTCAATTCGCGCCAAAGCTGCTGAATTCGTTCTTCATAGCCTTGTTCGTCTGGCAGAATCACCGTCCCAACGTGCGGGATGGAGCGCAAGACTTCAAGGTTACGGCCACCAAGGTCGAGCACATGGGCATTGAATTCGTTGGGCGAGTGGGTTGCCGCCAAACTCAACACCAACGAGCGAATCATGGTGGTTTTACCCCAACCAGAAGCGCCGAAAACCACTACGTGACCTTTGTTGAAGTCGAGCACCAATGGCATTTGGCGGGCATTGCCTGGATCATCGAGCACCCCAACGACTGCGCGCATCGCCACGTGATTCCAATCGACCCCAAACCATTGACCTTTATTCTCAAACCAATCACCAACAAAGGCGTTGATTGCGATTCGTTGCGAACGGCCAAGGGTCATCAACGGTAGATAGGTTTTATCAACATAACGTGGGTTGAGCGGTTGTTCGTAGGTAATAGCATCGGGCAATGGCGCTGGCCATGGCGTTTGAGGCCGTGGTCGTGGATGGAGTAAATTTTGCGCCATCGTCACAATTAATTCATAGAACTTGGCCTTGGTGCCGTCTGCTGCTACTGCATAATCGTATGATTCACCAGTGTACGAAACTTGAATCAGGTCAAGATTTTCGTTACCAACTTGGAGATAGCCCCGACCAGGCATCCCACTTGGCAAGAAGGCTGCATCCGAGCGGCGCAACATTTCGCGGCTGGTTTCAATATCTTCAACCCGCAAACAGATCCGATACTTGATGTTAGCGCGCATTTGGTCGGTAACCCCAATTGGTCGTTGTGAGGCCAGCAAGAGGTTGACCCCAATTGAACGTCCAACCCGGGTGATACTTTCCAACTCATCGCGGAACTCTGGCGTATCGCTGATCATTTCCGCATATTCGTCGATGATGATAAACAGATGCGGGAACGGCCCCCATTGTGGGTCAAGGTGGAAGCCCTTGGCGCGATATTCCACAATATCTTTGGTGCCAGTGCGGGCGTTCAGCGCTTGGCGACGGCCCATTTCTGCATTGATTGCAGTAAACATCCGGCGCACACGCGATTTATTCAAGTTGGTCACCAAATCAACGGTGTGTGGCATATCCTTGAAGGGATCAAAGGCACCACCACCCTTGTAGTCGACCAAAATGAAGTTAAGAATACTGGGGTCGTAGCGCACGGCCAAACCGATGATCAAGCTCATCAGCAATTCCGATTTACCAGCACCAGTACCGCCTGCAATCATCCCGTGGACACCGTCTTTTTTGGCTTCAAGTTGCAGCGTGCGTGGCCGGTTGCCCGACATTACCCCAATCGTTACTTTGAGCCAATCGGCATTTTCGGGCTTGATGCTATTTTCCCATGCTTCGCTCATCAGGCTATTCAATTGAGGCCGTAGATCGGCATCGAAGCGAATTTCGCGCTGGAGCATGGTGGCATACATTTCAGGCAACATCGATTTGAAGAGAATCGCCTTAGGCATTGCATCAACCCGCCGTGGCTTGAGATAGTTTTTGCCACTGGTGCGGGCATAGTCGCTCATAAATTGGGCTAACTGGTCGATTTCTTTCATTTCGATCGTTGGGTCGAGCGAGCCATCGCTGCTGATGCCAGCTGCGACCGCCACTTGGAAGCTGAGCGGCTGTGGGCCAACCTTGGTATAGCCCCGGCCAGGAATATCATTAATGTCGTCAACCCGCCCGCCAACGATCGACCGATATTCGGTGTTATCGCTGAGCTTCAAGGTGTAACGTTCGGTAAACAAGCTAAAGATTTGGTTTGATAGCTCAGCAATGCTGCCAATTGTGATGATAAAGTGAATTGCATAGGGCTTGGCTTGGCGTGCAATCGAAATTAGCTTATCCAGCACGCTTTCAACGTTGCTATCTGGGCCTTCGCCGAAGGTTTCAGTAAATTCGGCAAAGTTATCGATTGCAACCAAAATTGCTGGCTGAGTATTGGTTGGATTAACCGCATTGTATTGATAAATATCGGCAATCCCTGCATCGTTGAGCAAGAGCTTGCGCGCATCGACAATGTCGTTGATTTCGCGTAGCAGTTGTTCGACCCGTTCTTCGTAGCCTTCACCGTCAGGAATAATCACCGCACCTGAGTGAGGCAATTTATCCAGCACGCTAAAGTTTCGCCCACCCAAATCGAGAATATACATATGCATCTGATTTGGCGAGTGAGTTGCAGCCAAGCTCATCAGCATCGAGCGCAGGAAGGTGGTTTTACCCCAACCAGAGCCACCAAAGACCACAGCATGGCCGCGTGGGAAGTCAACGGTTAAGGGTAATTGCTTGGCTGCATAGGGATTATCGATCAAGCCAAGCACTGGCCGCATTGCATAATCACGCCAGTTCAGATCTTCGACCCAGCCCGACGTACCATTGATCCATTTGTTTAAGGCAGGGTTCAAGGTCAGATCATGCTCGCGTGGCAAGCCAACCATAATTTCGTCGATGCCCAACAGATATTCTTCAAAGGTAACCGCATTAACATTGGGATCTTCTGAGATCAGGTGTTGGGTCAAGGCAAGTTCGCGTGGCAAGAAGTTTGGCCATGGCGCACGTTGAATTGGCACGTTGTTATCACGTGACAAGGCATCGAGCGTGCTGACGATAACTTTATACAGTTCTGGTGGGCTTTGATCTTGGGTATCAATCCCTGGGTCAACGCCTTCAGCACGGCGGCGATCTGGCCAAATAACTTTTTCTTGCGAAACTGAATTGGGGTCAACATAGGGATCGCCAGTGTA
The DNA here is from genome assembly GCF_042688385.1 of Herpetosiphon sp. NSE202. Lineage (NCBI taxonomy): Bacteria > Bacillati > Chloroflexota > Chloroflexia > Herpetosiphonales > Herpetosiphonaceae > Herpetosiphon > Herpetosiphon sp. NSE202. Next base: position 223,657 of record NZ_JBHUPY010000005.1, read on the forward strand.
GGCCACTTGAATCAATTCAATTTCTTCATTACCAACTTGCAGATAGCCCCGACCTGGAATACCAGTTGGCAAGAAGGCTGCATCCGAGCGGCGCAACATTTCGCGGCTTTCGCCTTGAGTTTCCACCCGCAAGCTAATCCGGAACTTGATGTTCGAACGCATTTGGTCGGTGATCCCGCTAGGCCGTTGCGCAGCCAGAATCAGCGAAACCCCTAACGAACGCCCAATCCGCGTGATACTTTCCAACTCGCCCCGATACTCAGCCCGATCGGCGATCATTTCGGCGAATTCGTCGATGATGATAAACAGATATGGGTAGGGATAGTGGGTATTGTGGAAATTCTTCTTGCGATATTCAACGATATTTTTGGTATCAGTTTCGTTGTTTAAGACTTGGCGGCGTTGCATTTCCGACTTAATCGCCGTAAACATCCGGGTCACCCCATCGCCAGCCAAGTTGGTAATGATGTCAACACAGTGGGGCAGCCGTTCAAATTCCTTGAATGCGCCACCACCCTTGTAGTCGACCAACACAAAGTTAACCACTGAAGGATCGTAGGTCACGGCCATCACTGCAATCAGCGAGATCAGCAACTCCGATTTACCAGAACCGGTACTGCCTGCGACCATCCCGTGAACACCATCACGTTTAGATGAGAAAACTAAAGTCCGGGTTTTATTCCCCGACATGCGACCAACCTTGGCGCGTAGCCAGTTGGCATATTTCGGTTGGGTGCTGCGTTGCCAATTCTTAATCGCATCGACCTTGAGTTCATCAAGTGAGCCATAGCCCATCAGGTCGAAGAAGGCAACCCCATCGGCAAGGTTGGCCCCAGCGCTTTGGCGCAAATTGAGGGTCGATAGTTCCTCGGCTAATTTGCGCGATTCTTCGCGATTAACAATGTGATCGGCTGCGCCAATATAGCGGAAGGTATTGACCCCCTGCTCGGCATAACGGAAGAATAATTGTTGATGTTGGGCTTGCTTACTGTTGGTTGCTGGCGTGGTCCGTTCAATTTCGATCACCGACTTACAACCACCAGGCACTTTACTGCGTTCTGGCACGAGGAAGATGACCGCAGCACCAAGCTGTGGGCCTTCTTCGATCAAGATTGAAAGTGCTGCGTCCGATTCAATATCGCGCAACCGCTCGCCAGCTTTTTCATACATATCGAGCAGGTCAACCACCAGCAGCATAAATGGTAAGCCTGGGTTGCCACGGCCCGAATTATTATTATTTTCTTCGTTATCTTCCATGCGCATTTTGCGTTGCGATAGAATTTTACGAATGCCTTCCATGTATTGATCTAATTCATCGCCTTCTTCATCAGCATCATCAGCAACTTCTTTAATTTCGCTGACGAAACAAAGTTGCTCATATTCGCCTGGCTGACAGTGGGGCAAGGTTTCGACCCAATCCCATTCGTTATATTTTGAGGCCAAAACATACAAACGTGAATCGGAAGGTGAGTGGAAAACTGCATAATGCGCCAAAATCGAGCGAATCGATTCATAGACAGCATCGCGATCGCCTGCAATCCCCAAGGCATGGGTGGTTGGCGTAATCGGCGTTGCCTTTTCTTTCGAGCCGCCTTCGTCTTCTGGTTTGTAGCGCAAGGTGATAATAATCGGAATATCGGAGACATAGCGCGAATCGGCATCAAGCTTCATGGCTTCACGAGCGAGTGGGCTGCTAAAATTGCCACCGCTCTTAACCTCGTAAACCACGGTTGATGGCAATGTGCCCATGCCAAGCCGCACCGAGCCGAAGTCATCATCAGAAACCCGTCGCTCCCAAATCCGCGCATTTGAGCGGAGGGTACGTTCAGGCTTTTCTAAATCTTGCTTGGCATCGGTAATAACCTTGATCGTATTTGGCGTATCAGGATAGTTATAGCGATAAAAACGGCGTTGTAAATCGTGATAGCCGTGCATATCTTTATTTAATTCAACGATCTGTTCATGGTATTGGCGTTCACGTTCTAAACGTTGGTTTTTTTCGCGAATGAACGAATAGATTGAGAAGCCTGTGGAGGCCAACACCGATAATGCCATCGGGATGAGAATCAAAGCGCCGCCGCCGCCGCGCCCTCCAAACATTGTTACGAAGACATAACCTACAATCATCGTCATCGGCAGAGCCAACTGAATGAGTTTCGAAATCGCATCCTCAGGATTTTCTGGCGGGGATGGGATTTCAAAACGATTAAAAGGTAGCTCTGGTTGAATCCGTGGAGGACGATCTATCATCTGGATAGAGTTTTTCATCGGTGCATCTCCAAAATTCCGCCCATCGATCAGTCACTGATCGGATCTGATGTTGAACACACGCTAAAAAGTGGCACGAGGAGAGAAATTGCGCATTGCTGGTGTAACGCGTCAACTATACCATATAAACCTCTATTTCGGCTAGTGGTTGACAGCTTTTGAATAAATGAGTAGAGTAGTGCCAACAATCCTCGCCTAGCAATCCAGATTACGGTACGATAGAGCCATAATCTGGTTTCCCATGACTACCCATGGAACGGAGTAAGCGCCCATGAAACAGGTATGTCTGTTATGTGAACGAACATCGTTTGATAATAATTTGTATTGTCAAGAAGTTTATTGTCAAGCTGAAAAATCGCCAACAATTCTCGGATATGGAAAATGGCTGGGCGATATTGAAATCGTGCGGCCCGTTGTTGTACTACGCTCTTCAGTTTTATATGAAGCCAGCCATCAAAAAGAGCGCGTGTTTCTTAAAGTAGCCCACGTTGGCAGCGAAAATACTGAACGCTTAAAACGTGAAGCCGAATTTCTAAAAACTATTCGCGTTTCGAACGAACGCAATACGTTCTTGCCAAATTGGCGGCCACCGTATGCAAATGCCACTGTAAGTGCTCAGACTGAAGCCTACGGGCGAGCGATGCTCGGCGAACACCTTTTTTACTATTACTTGTCAGATTTCTTTGCTGGCGAATCGTTGCGCGATGCGCTGACCAAAAATCCGCAAATGTGGGTCAACCATATTGGTTGGTTGGTCATGCGTTTGTCATCATCAATTGCGCTCTTGCAAAGCAAAGGTGTGTTGCATTTTGGGATCAACCCCGAATCGCTGTTGGTGCATTTTGAAGATAATCCTTCAGTACCAACCATTCACTTGCTCGATTTAGGTATTGCGAGCACGCCACAAAATATCAACAACGATTGGTATTCGTTTATGGTACCGCCAGCCTATACTGCACCAGAAATTATGCAGCCGCACCTGCAAAAACCAAGCTATGCAACCGATGTGTATGGCCTCGGCTTGATTTTATATGAAATGCTGGTTGGCGTTCCGGCCTATCCCTTCAAGCTCAAAAGCGATGAAGAGGTCTATCAGGCGGTCTTGAAAAACCATCATGTTAATATGAACCGGACTGCTGACGTGCGAGCAATTGCCGAGCTGGCAGTGCGCATGGTCGATGTTCAAGTCGCGAATCGGCCTCAAAACGCAGCTCAAGTCGTCCAGGAATTACTCAAATTGTTTGGTGAAGTTCCAACTGCCAAAAAGAGCCGCTGGCCCAGCCTCAACACAATCCTGATTATTGTGATTAGTTTATTGACCGTCGCCTTCTTGATTACCTTCTTCGTAACCTTGAACCAATTGAATATTATCTAGACTAGGTCGTGGTTCAAGAGCAGGGTGCAAATCCTGCTCTTTTTTTATGCCTTAATTTCAAGCTAATGAGGTTTTAGCGCTTAAACTCAAACCGACCATGCAAGTGCATGATCGGTTTGAAATACTGGGTAAAATGACTTGGTATAGAACTAGCCGAAGCGGCCTGAAGCGGTGAAGTCTTGGTTTTGGAAGTTCTTGATGGCGGTATTGACATCTTGAGTGATTTCAACACATTTTTCAGCCATCTTTTCGATTTGTGGACGGAACTGATCGATGTAATTTGCTACAGCTGCGCCACCAACCAAACCGATGAATGCGGTTGCTTTAAGGGTGGTTGAAAGGACTTCCAACACTTTAGCAACGGTTTTCAAAACTTGACCAACCGTGTTGATGGTTTTTGCAATTTTTGCAACTTCAGGAACCATCATCTCAATTTTTGCTGCTGCCATGAACTGGCCTCCTTAAGATCTATCTTGAATAATTCAATGTCAAAACTAGTAGAACTTGGCGATGCTGCGCAATTTTGAGTTAACCAAGTTGCGAGCGGTGCTATCAGCGCGGTCGATCAAATCGCGAGCTTTGCCCAAGTTGCTGTGGTAGCTGGTGATGCCAGTCCCGATGCGGGTAACTTGAGGTGTCATCAAGTTTTGCAATTCTTCCTTGAAGGCAGTTGCGCCATCACCCTTCCAAAATTGATCAACTGAACCAATAATTTGCTTAATTGGAGCCAAAGCTTGTTCTTGAATGACATTGAATTGTTGCATCAATTGTTGCAAAACGCTTTCCAAAACTTTGCGAGCCAAGCGCATCAAGAAACTTTTCATGGATAAACTCCTCAATTAGGTATAAAAAGAGCCAATTACGATTAGAAGGTGCTTTTCGCGCCTGAGTCAGCAGCATCCATTGCGGCCATAGCGTTTTTGATGTCGCCTTGGATTTCGGTCATCTTGGCAGCCAATTTAGCCAATGATGGAGCCATCATGCCGGTCAAAACATCAACGAATTCGCTACCAGCGTCGCCTTTGAGGGCTTCGTCGATGGTGCTTGCAATTGACAAAACTTCTTGGGTTACATCTTGAACTTGTTCGTGCGCTTTGGCAAAGGTTGCCTGAGCTTGTTCCATTGTCGCACGATCATACTTCATTTTATCTGCCATGAGAGGACCTCCTTAATTAAAATAGCTAGATTTAGATTTTCCAAGCTTTGAAGATTGCCGCAGCTTCGTCTTCGTGTTGTTGGAAGGTTTGCTTGATTTCGTTGGTGGTTGATTGGAAGGTGTTGAAGGCTTGAATCAAGCGATTGAACGCTGGAGTCATTTCGCCTTGCCATTCTTGTTGGAAGGTGGTTGCTGCATCCCCAACCCATTTTTCGCGCAAGGTTTGTGACAAGTTGTTGAGGGTTTGGAACAGTTGTTGCACGTTTTGCTCGAGCTTGCCGAAGCGTTGGGCAACTTGTGCCATCACTTCTTTGTCGACTTGTACTGTTTCTGCTGCCATTGAAGTAATCCTCCTTGTGTGTTCGGAGCCAAATTGGCTGCACTGTGGCACACAACCGTAGTGCTTGCTGGTTATATCAATCTGACGAAAGTAGTTAGCCGAAGCTTTCCTTTTATGTTTGAGTGATATGACGAGCGACCGAGATTGCTAATAGTTGAATTGTCCTTGGCTGCCAAACGTTGTTTGTGTTCCGCAAGTGCTTGCTTCTAACACCACCAGCCCAACATTACCGCTTTTGTATAAAAAGACCAAATAGGGGTTTATCGATTGTTATTGCCACCAAAGCGATAGGTTGTTACAAAAACTGGCCTAATGAGCGAAATTCGCATCCGTCGAGAAACGAGTTTGTTCAATTAGTGGTTTTTGCGCTTACTGAATGTGCCTGCTTTAACCAAATACATTCTCTCACCCCATGTATTTAGCTATTGCAACGTTGTAATGCTATTTGCTTCACATAAACATCGATTGCCAATTGCGGTTAATTCGTACTCAGAGTGTACAAAACCAAATTGCACTTGTCAAGAGCTTTTTTTGGGGTTTTTCCCACCAATATCGTAATTGGTTAGGAGTCCTGTACTATCCCTCGTCTATTAAGCGTCCTCGGTTGTTAATCAAATCGCCTCAGCGACCCTTGAGAATGGTCTTGGCGCAGTTTTATTCTGTCATTTCAATGTATTCGGCTCCCTGAGCTACCCTGCTAGCTAGCTAATGGCCTACCCTGAGTACTAGGACTTGCGGAATTAAGCAGCAATTTGTTTGATTATCGGCTACTTTGCAACTCGATTTTGAACTCGATTAACCAGCTTTAGCGCGTTGGAATCAGGCAATCAGCTGGTTCTATCAAGCAATTAGGCTTGATTGACGGTTGATCTGGCATCTGCTACAGTACTGGCTACAATTTTTTATTCGTCTGAGGCCAAGTTGTCGTAGCTTGGCTGCAAATTGGGGAAAGCCCGGTGAGATTCCGGCACTGTCGCGCAACGGTATGGCTCAATGCTAAGTCCGAATGCCCACTCAGTTCGAAATGATCGAGATGTCCCTTCGCGTCAAAGGGGGTGATCATTGCCGCTTGCAATTGATGCCCATAGGCTGCTGCCTATGGTTTGGTAATGGTTTATGCCTGTTCCGCTAAGGAGCAGGCATTTTTTTATTTAGCTCATAAAGGATGCTCTATGAATGTGATCGAGGTTGAGCCACGAGCGACTAGCGAGCAGGCTGCTTGGCTTTTGCAACTACTTGCTGAGGCTTGCAGCGCTTATTCCCAAACAACCGATGCGAATCAGCTCTGGCAGGCCGCTAATTTGGGCTTTTATCCCAAGATGACTGCTGGCGAACAACTCCAAGCCTGTATTTTGACCGCTCGCAGCTGGATTGAGCAGGAGCCTGATTATAGTTTTGTGGCCGCCGCGCTCTTGGCCAGCCAACTCGAGTGCGAGGTTTTTGGCGAATATTTGCCAGGTTCAGTGGTTGCTACCCGCTATCCAACGGCATTTATCCAGTATATTCAGGCCGGAATTGAGCAAGGGTTGCTTGATCCAAAACTTGCTCAATTCGATTTGGCTCGTTTAGCGGCGGCAATTGTGCCCGAACGCGATGCTTTATTGGCGTATCCTGGCCTGCAAACGCTCTATGATCGCTATTTTATTCAGTGGGCTGGTTTGCGCCGCGAGTTGCCGCAATTCTTTTGGATGCGGGTGGCAATGGGCTTGGCCTTGAATGAGGCTGATCGCGAAGCCCAAACCCTGCGTTTCTACGAGCTGCTGTCGCAATTTTACTTTACCTCGGCCACCCCAACTTTATTCAACGCTGCAACGACTCATCCGCAGTTGTCATCGTGCTATCTCTCGACAGTCGGCGATGATCTTGAGGCGATTTTTGGGGCGATCAGCGATAACGCCATGCTTTCGAAGTGGGCTGGTGGCTTGGGCAATGATTGGACTCCTGTGCGGGCGCTCGGCACGCCAATTCATGGCACCAATGGCGTGAGCCAAGGCGTGATTCCCTTCCTCAAAATTGTCAACGATACCGCGATTGCGGTCAATCAGGGCGGCAAGCGCAAGGGTGCGGTCTGTGCCTACCTCGAAGCATGGCACGCTGATATTGACGATTTTCTTGATTTGCGCAAGCCAACGGGCGATGAGCGCCGCCGCACCCACGATATGCACACGGCTTTGTGGATTCCTGATTTGTTGATGGAACGGGTGTTGAGCAATGGCACGTGGACGTTGTTCTCGCCTGATGAAGTGTCTGATTTGCACGATTTGTATGGCCAAGCATTCGCGCTACGCTACGCCGAATACGAAGCGCTGGCGGCGCAAGGCTTGCTGCGTTCGGCGCGCCAGGTCGAAGCACTCGGTTTGTGGCGCAAAATTTTGACCCGTTTGTTTGAAACCGGCCATCCTTGGATTACCTGGAAGGATGCTGCCAATCTGCGTTCACCACAAGACCATGTTGGCGTGATTCATAGCAGCAATTTGTGCACTGAAATTTTGCTCAACACCTCAGCCGATGAAATTGCAGTCTGTAACCTTGGTTCGATCAATTTGGCGGCGCATATTCGCGATGGCGCGCTTGACCTCGAAACATTGCGCACAACGGTTACGACAGCAGTGCGCATGCTCGATAACGTGATCGATATTAATTTTTATCCCCGCCCGCAAGCAGCGCAAGCCAATGCCCGCCATCGGCCAATTGGGCTTGGTTTGATGGGTTTTCAAGATGCGCTTTATGGGTTGAATATCAGTTATGCCAGTCAAGCAGCGGTCGAATTTGCTGATCGTTCGATGGAAGCGATTGCCTATTTTGCGGTCGCTGCTTCAATTGATTTGGCTCGTGAGCGCGGCGCATACCCCAGTTTTCATGGCTCGAAATGGGATCGCGGCATGTTGCCAATTGATAGTTTGGCGCTTTTGGCCGACCAACGTAGCACCAAACCGGAGCTTGACCATAGCAGCCACTACGATTGGCAACCGCTGCGCCAAGCCTTGGCTGAGCATGGCATTCGCAATAGCAATTTGTTGGCGATTGCTCCAACCGCCACGATTGCCAATATCGTTGGCACCAGCCAATCGATTGAGCCGACCTATCGCCATTTGTATGTCAAAAGCAATCTTTCGGGCGATTTTACGACCGTCAATCGGGCATTGGTCGCTGCGCTCAAAGCTCGCGGCTTGTGGGATGCAGATTTATTGGCCGAATTGAAATATTACGATGGCGCGATTAGCCAAATTGAGCGGATTCCTGCTGAACTCAAAGCCCAATTTTTGACTGCCTTCGAAATTGCCCCAGAATGGCTGATTGCCTGCGCTGCTCGTCGCCAAAAATGGATCGATATGGGCCAATCGTTGAATTTGTATGTGGCCGAAACCAGCGGCAAACGCTTGAATGAAATCTATCTGACGGCGTGGCGCATGGGATTAAAAACCACCTACTACCTACGCACGCTGGCTGCAACCCAAATTGAAAAATCGACTTTGGATATTAATCGCTTTGGAGTGCAGCCGCGTTGGATGCGCAATGTGAGCGAATCGGCCAGCGTGCTAGCCGATAATGTTTGCCCCATCGACGACCCTAGTTGCGAAGCCTGTGAGTAGCGAGGAATTTCGAATGACTGAACAATTTGGGCGCTTCAATGCCAGCGATAAACGCTTGATCAATTGTAATCAAGTTGACGTAAATCAATTAATGCCGTTGCGCTATGGCTGGGCTTGGGAGCATTATCTCAATGGTTGTGCTAACCACTGGATGCCGAACGAAGTGTCAATGACTGGTGATATTGGGATTTGGCGCTCGAATACGTTATCGGCAGATGAGCGCTTGATGGTGCTGCGCAATTTAGGTTTTTTTGCGACGGCTGAAAGTTTGGTTGGCAATAATATTGTTTTGGCAATCTTTCGCCATATTACCAACGCAGAATGTCGCCAATATCTGTTGCGCCAAGCTTTTGAAGAAGCGATTCATACCCATGCATTTTTACATATTGTTGAAAGTTTAGGCTTGAATGAGCGTGAAATTTTCAATATGTATCATGAAATTCCGGTAATTAGCCAAAAAGATCAATTTGAGATGCAATTAACTGCGGCAGTGCTTGACCCGCAATTTAACACTGAAACCCTCGCAGGCATGCAAACCTTTGTCAAAAATCTGATTGGCTATTATGTGATTATGGAAGGTATTTTCTTTTACAGCGGTTTTGCAATGTTGCTTTCGTTGCATCGGCGCAATGTATTAACAGGCATTGGCGAACAAATTCAATATATCCTGCGTGATGAAACAATTCACCTGAACTTTGGAGTTGATTTAATTAACGGCATCAAAGCTGAAAATCCAGCAATCTGGACTGCTGAATTTCAAGCTGAGATTGTGCAATTAATTTGCCAAGCAGTTGAATTAGAAGCCCAATATGCTGCTGAATGCTTGCCACGTGGTGTAATGGGCCTGCATGCAGCAATGTTCCGCGATTATGTGCAATATATCGCCGACCGCCGCCTACAACGGATTGGACTGGCGACGCAATACGGCTCACCCAATCCATTTCCGTGGATGAGTGAAACGATTGATTTGACCAAAGAGAAGAACTTTTTTGAGACGCGGGTCACTGAATATCAATCAGCGGCCAGCCTAGAATGGGATTAAGCATGAATTTTCAAACGACGGTTGTGGGCTATCCACGGGTTGGCGTTGGCCGCCCATACAAGCAGGCCTTGGAACGCTTTTGGAGCGGCAAACTTGCTGAAGCAGACTTTCGGGCGGCAATCGACGAATTGCGCCAGGATCGTTTAGCAATCCAAGCCCAGCGCTTGGATCTGGTGCCAGTTGGCGATTTTAGCTTGTATGACCATGTGTTGGATACAGCGCTGATGTTGGGCGCTGTGCCAGCGCGCTTTGGTAAGCTCGATGTCAATAATTTAAATGGTTATTTTGCCATGGCGCGGGGCCGCGACGGCGTGCCAGCGCTCGAAATGACCAAATGGTTTGATACTAACTATCATTATTTAGTGCCTGAAATTCCCGAACGCTGGGAATTGCAAGCCAATTTGGTGTTAGAGCAATTGCGCTTTGCCCAGAATACACTTGGATCAAAAGCACGGCCTGTCTTGCTTGGGCCTTGGACATTTTTGCGTTTGGCTCGCTTGGCGGGGGCAGAATTAAGCAAGCATTTGCAACACTTAATACCGATTTATGCCCAAATTGTGCGCGAATTGAATGATTGCGATGTGGCCTATATTCAGTGTGACGAGCCAGCTTTGGTTGGCGATGTAAGCGCTGAGGAATGGCAAGCATTTGCTGATTGCTACCGCGAGTTGAGCAAGCATGGCAAGCTGGTGGTACAAACCTATTATGGCGATGTTACGCCGTGGTATCGTGAACTCTGCCGCCTGCCGCTGCATGGAATTGGCTTAGATTTAGTGCAAGGCCAAGCCAATTGGGCCGCGATTCAATATCATGGCTTTCCTCAGGACAAAATTTTAGTGGCTGGCGTGGTGAACGGGCGCAACGTTTGGCGCAGCGATTTGGCCGATTTGCAGGCCAAAATCAGTGGATTAAGCGAATTTGTTGCGCCTGAACGCTTGATTTTGAGCAGTTCGTGTTCGTTGCTGCACTTGCCCGAAACGGTGACCGCTGAACGCAATTTGCCAGTTGCGGTGAGCAGCGGTTTGGCCTTTGCCCAAGAGCGTTTGGCCGAATTGGAATTATTGGCGCAGGCCTTGCGCAACAGCGTTGCGAGTGTTCAAACCACATGGGATGCAGCGCTGGCTTCGCGCCAACAATGGCTTGATGGAGCCGGGCGGATTGTGCCAGCAGTGCGTGAGCGCAGCGCCGCCTTGGGTGCTGCAACGCCTGCGCGCTTGGTATATGCTGAACGGGTGGCTTTGCAACAAGCCAAATTGAACTTGCCATTGCTACCAACGACCACGATTGGCTCGTTTCCCCAAACTGCGGCCTTGCGCAAAGCCCGCGCCGAAGCCAAGCGCAATCCGGCGGCCTATGCCGAAACAATTCGGGCTGAAATTGGCCATGTAATTGGCTTGCAGGAACAATGGGAGCTTGATGTGTTGGTGCATGGCGAGCCAGAGCGCAACGATATGGTGCAATTTTTTGCTGAGCATTTGGCGGGCTATATCGCCACCCAGGAAGGCTGGGTGCAAAGTTATGGTAGCCGCTGTGTGCGCCCGCCAGTGATTGCTGGCGATGTTTATCGCACAGCGGCCTTGAGTGTGGCCGAAACTGCCTATGCTCAGTCGCTGACCAAGCGGCCCGTTAAAGGCATGCTGACGGGACCAGTGACGATGTTGCAATGGAGTTTTGTGCGTGATGATTTGCCACGCAGCGAAGTTGCGGCCCAAATTGGCTTAGCGTTGCGTGACGAAGTGGCTGATTTAGAGGCAGCAGGCATCAATATTATTCAAATTGACGAGCCAGCCTTTCGCGAAGGCTTGCCATTACGCCGCAACGAATGGCAAGCCTACCTCGATTGGGCAGTGCGCGCTTTTCGGATTGCGACGAGTGATGCGGCTGCGAGCACCCAAATTCATACCCATATGTGTTACAGCGATTTCAACGATATTATTGATGCAATTGCTGCGCTTGATGCCGATGTGATTAGCATTGAGGATGCACGCAGCGCTGGCTCGTTGTTGGCTGGCTTGGAAGGGCGTTATCAGCAGCAAATTGGGCCTGGCGTGTACGATATTCACAGCCCAAATATTCCCAGCGTTGAGCAATTGGTGGTGCGAATTCAGCAATTGCTGAAGTATTTGCCTGCCGAACAATTGTGGATTAACCCCGATTGTGGCTTGAAAACCCGTACCTACGCTGAAGTTGAAGCTGCATTGCGGGCGATGCTGGCGGCAACCAAGCAGGTGCGCGCGACGATTCATTAAAAGATAACGGTTTGATCATTCCGACCTGATCAAATCGAACGAAGGTGCTAGCTACGGCTAGCATTTTCGTGTTTAAGTGTATGTTGGTTAATCAATAATCAACATTCTTTTCACAAGTGCTGGATTGATGTGGCTTATAATTGAAACTAGGTGATTCAATTAGCTCGTTTGAAAGGACATTTAGACCATGTGGAAAGACATTTTTGATATTCTGCAGATTGTATTTCTTTTAGTGTTTCTCGAAGGGATTCTTTCGATTGACAATGCTGCTGTTTTAGGCGCAATGGTTGCCCACCTGCCGCAAGATCAGCCGATTCCATGGCCAAAATGGCTGCAATGGATGAAGGGTCATGGCGAGCGCTTTTTGGGCATGCAACAGGCCGCTGCGTTGAAAGTTGGCTTGATTGGCGCATATGTTGGGCGGGGTTTGATGTTGGCAGTAGCCTTTATCATTACCGAAAACCCGTGGGTTTTGGCGATTGGCTCTGGCTATTTGGTATGGCTAAGCGTCAATCACTTTGCCCATTTGTATCGCCGCGATCAAGTTGATGAGCATGGCGCAACCAAGCAACGAGTGACGGGCTTCTGGCAAACGGTGTTAATTATTGAAATGATTGACCTTGCATTTAGCCTTGACAACGTGGTGGTGGCGGTGAGTGCCGACCCGCAAAAACGCTTTTGGGTCATTGGCTTGGGCGTGGCAATTGGGATTTTGGTGATGCGCTTTGCGGCCCAAATCTTCACCAACTTGATTGAGTGGGAGCCAAACCTTGAGCATGCAGCATTTGCCTTGTTGCTGGCGATTGGCGCTGAATCGGTGATTAAGATTGTGTGGCATCTCGAAACGCCACATTGGCTCAAATTTGCGATCTCGATGACAATTTTGGCCTTGACTGTGGGCCTTTCACGCTTGCCATTCTTGAAGCCACTCAAAAAATTCTTGCGCTTGGGCTTGCCGTTAGCATCGATTATTGATACGGTGGTGGGCTGGCTGCTATGGCCAATTCGTTGGCTATTTGGCTTGTTGCTGGCCACATTTCGGCAACGAGTTGCGGCGCGAATCCAAGGCGAATAGGAGGAAGAATGCAACTAACAGAACTCGTGCGCTATTTGGATGGCTATTTGCAAACCGCCAAATTTCGCGATGCTAGTTTAAATGGCTTGCAAGTTGAAGGGCGCGCTGAAGTCAAAACCATCGCGCTTGCCGTTGATGCTTCGATGCAGGCAATTGAAGCGGCGATTGCTGGCGATGCTGATTTATTGCTGACCCATCATGGTCTTTTTTGGGGCAATGCACAGCCCTTGGTTGGTTGGTTCGGTCGCCGGATCAAACGCTTGATGGGTGCTGATTGCTCGCTCTACACCTCGCATTTGCCGCTTGATGCTCATGGCGAGGTTGGCAACAACGCTCAGTTGCTCAAGCTCTTGGGTTGGGAAGCAGTGCAGCCATTTGGTGATTATCGCGGCCAAACATTGGGCTTTATTGGCCAACTAACCACGCCATTAAGCATTGATGGCCTTGTTGCGCACATCAAAACCAGCTTGGGAATTCCCGAAGCCGAGATTAAGATTTGGGGTCAAGGCGCGCGCGGCATTCGGCGGGTGGGCGTGATTTCGGGCGATGGGGCAAGTGAATTGGAGCAAGCCTTGCGCGATGGCTGCGATGCCTTGCTGACTGGCGAAGTTAATTATGCAGCTGTGTTTCCTGCGATCGAAGCCGATATACCCTTAATTTGTGCTGGCCATTATCATACCGAAACCTTGGGCGTGAAGGCGCTGGGAGCGCATTTAGAGCAAACCTTTCGGGTCAAAACGTTCTTTGTTGATGTACCAACCGGCGTATAACCCAGCTGCAACTTGTGAGCGTTGTACAGCGTTAAACCAACCCATGGCCCAAGCCTTGCGGAAGGTAGCATTTGGCGAGTATTTCCGCTAGAATACGGTAGAGCTATGGTTTCCAAGCTATTGTAGGAGGAATATATGGGATTTCTCGACAATCTTAAAGGCACGCTTTCTCAAGGTGTAGACCGCGCTAAGTTCGAAGCCGATAAATTACAACGGACCAGCCGCGTTCGAGGCGATATTGGCGATATGCAACAGCAAATTGCCACCAACTATGGTTTGTTGGGTCAACGAGCTTATGAATTGCATCAACAAGGCGTTTTGACTGCGCCTGAAGTTACCAGTTTGGTCAATCTGATCAACGATTTGCAGGCACGCTTAGCTGGCGCTCAAGCTGAATTGGAACGGGCGCAGAATGAGCAATTTGTGGCTGTACAAACCCCGCCGCCCCCAGCGTATCCACAACCATATGCCTCATCGGTGCCACCGCAACAAGCACCATACGCACCGCCAGTTGAGGCCCAGAATTATGTGCCGCCAACCAGCTATGCGCCAAATGAGGCTCCAGCAGCACCATTTGCCCCGCCAGCAGCAGATGCAACTGCTGATAGTGGCTCGATTCCGATTGAGCGCTCATGCCCAAGTTGTGGCTTTAAAGTTACTGGGCAAGGTGTTTTTTGCCCTGAATGTGGCGCTCGTTTGTAAACGCTGAAGCTTGCTACAATACCCATGGTTGCATTCGCAGCCGTGGGTTTTTTTATGCTGTCGATTATTGAGAATGGAATATCTCTATGTTACCAAAGATTGTGAGCGCTGTACCTGGGCCACGTAGCCAAGCACTCTTAGCTCAATTGGCTGCCAGCGAAGCTCCTAGTTTGACCTTGCCCGGAGGCATTGTTTGGGCCGAGGCTGAGGGCGCATTCGTTACCGATGTTGATGGCAATCGCTACTTAGATTTGGCGGCGGCCTTTGGGGTGGTTGGTATTGGCCATCGCCATCCAGCGGTTTTAGCGGCTATCCAAGCCCAAAGCCAGCGCTTGATTCACGGCATGGGCGATGTTTTTGCCCATGAAGCGCGGATTGAATTGGTGCAATTGATTAAACAGCATGCGCCAATTGCCGATGGGCGGGTTTTTCTGGCTGGTGGCGGGGCTGAAAGCATCGAAATTGCGCTGAAAACGGCGATGCTTGCAACCCAAAAGCCCGGGGTTTTGGCCTTCACTGGCGGTTATCATGGCTTGAGTTATGGCTCATTAGCAGCAACCAATCGAGCCGATTTTCGCCAACCGTTCTTACCCCAACTATCGAACCACATTCAACGTGCGCCGTATCCTTATCCATTTCGTTGGCGCGGCACGAACGATTGCCTTGATTGGGCTTTGGCAACCACCGAGCAGGCAATTAAAACTAGCCCTAGCCCATTGGGTGCATTAATTGTCGAGCCAGTGCAAGGTCGCGAGGGCGAAATTGTGCCGCCTGATGGCTGGTTGCGTGGTTTGCGCCAATTGTGCGATCAGTATGAAATTCTGTTGATTGCTGATGAGATTTTTACTGGTTGGGGGCGTACTGGCAAGTGGTGGGGTGTGAATCACGATGGCATCGAGCCAGATATTATTTGTATGGGTAAGGGCATGACTGGCGGTTTGCAAATCGCTGCTTGTGTTGGCCGCGCCGAACATATGGCCCATTGGCAGGTTAATGGCGAGCCATTGCATACTGGCACATTTATGGGACATCCCTTGGCATGCGCTGGGGCTGCGGCAGCAATTCGGGTTTTAACTGAACATAACGTATTAGATCAGGTTAATCAATTAAGCACCCAGCTTTTGTGGGGCTTGGGCGCGATTGCTGAAGATTGTGCCTTGGTAGGCGATGTGCGTGGACGTGGCTTGATGCTTGGGCTGGAACTTGTGCAGGCCGATGGCATTACGCCGAATCCGAGTGCAGTGATGCAAGTGACAAGTTTTTGCCAAGCGCAAGGGATTTTAGTGCTTGGTGGCGGAATGGATGGCAATGTCTTGAGCCTTACGCCGCCGTTTATCCTCAATCAAGACCAAGTTGCATATGCCTTGAATGTGTTGCAACAGGCATTAACAACGGTTGCTGAACACCAAAAATAGCAGCGGAGCAAGTTTGCTCCGCTGCCCAAGCACCTGGAGGAATTGGGCTTTAGCCCCGGCGACCTACATCGCCATCGCGGTCGATATCAGCATCAAGTTTGCGCTCAACGCTGTTGCCAGCATCGCGTAACTTGTCACCGACAGCGCTGGCGGTGCCTCGATATTGTGCTTGATTATCAGGGCTGAATGCACCTGTTTCTTTATCAGCTTGTTCGCCAACGGTATCACCTACAGCGCCAACGGCTGCGCCAGCAACCCCACCGACAACGCCACCAACAACTGCGCCAACTGGGCCACCAGCTGCGCCGATTGCTGCGCCAGTTACGGCTCCAGCAGCACCGCCGCCAGCAGTTCCGATTTTGCTGCTGTCATCATAGGCTTTATCGGCATTGCGGAAGGTATCGTCACCTTGATCATCTGTGGTGACATCGCGGACACTGTTTTCAATTCGATTGGTAAGTGGCGTATCGTTGGTCGTGGTGTAATCGCGATTGGCAATTGATTCGCGAGTTGCATCGACTTCGTTCATGCGGTCGTAGGTTGCGTTGCTTGAATAAGCATTGGTGGTGTCATAAGCGCCAGCAGTGCGATTGGTGTAATCGCTGTCAAGCGTGTTGTCATCTAATTTTTCGCCTGCGGTATCGCCAGCTGCGCCAACTGCGCCCCCAACGACTGCCCCAGTTACGCCACCAATAACCGCGCCAACTGGGCCACCAGCTGCGCCAATGCTTGCGCCAGTTATGGCACCAGCAGCGCCACCGCCAACAGTCCCGATTTTGCTACTATCAGCGTAGGCTTGTTCGTTGCTTTGGTCGTAGGCAACATCATCATCGGTATCCCATTGGAAGCGCTCAGCGCCAGCCCGACGCAACGTGCTGCGGACTTGAGCTGCTTGACTATCATCGGCATGTACAGTTACCAGCGTGCTACCAGCCTTGACTCGTTCTTCATAAACATACGCTTGGTCTTCTGGCACGCTCGCTGCATTGATCAATGCGCCGGCAATCCCACCAGTTGCTGCACCAGCGACAGCACCCGTGAGTGCGGCAACCAAGGCACCAGCACCAACTAATGGCCCAATCCCTGGAATTGCCAATGCGGCCAAACCAACCAAGCCACCCCAGACTGCGCCAACAGTTAAGCCTTCGCCGGCAGTCATATGATCATCACTCGCAGGAGTCAGGTTGCCATCGGCATCAACAGTGCGGCTGCTATCGCGGGCAACAACTGAGATCGCATCGTTTGTGATACCCATTGCATGCAAATCGCGAACAGCGGCTTGAGCTTGTGCGTCTGAATTGAATACACCTACAATTGTGGTTGTCATACGATAAACTCCTTTGTTACCTAACTGATATTTACAATCAGTACTCCGATTTCCTGATTCTCTATAAAGCAAAAAGCGTGCCACGTTCATTCGTAGCACGCTGCCGATTATTGCAAACTCGTTGATAAGGTCATTTATGTATCATTAAACATGCGATTGAGCTGGCGCTGGCGCAACCACGCAGCCGCTATCATTAATAGGATAGCCACAATGCCTAAGGCTGCGCGGGTTTGCAAGAGGCTGGGGGCGATGGCAGTGGTCAGTGGGCCGGCATAGGGCGTGCCATCCATGCGATAGGCATAGGCTCCCCACAGGGCTGGCCGAACCATTAGCTCACCAATAAAGTCGTAGTTACTTTGGACGGTTTGGCTGATGTCGCCGCAGCAATGGGTTTGCGCAATTCCCAAGCTTGTGCCCGATGGTGAGATCAAAGCCAAACCAAGCCGGTTGGCTGCATCAGCCAGCGCCACCATTCCCAGCGTAATCAAGCGCCAGATGCTACTTTGCAACCATGTAGCAATTAAATCGCTAATTGCAACCCAAAGTGCAATTCCAGGTAATGGCCCAAACCAAAAAACCAACCAAACCGTCAGTTTGTTTAAGGCCGGCGGAAACGCATTGGTCGGCGATTCTGAAGAGACTATATCTACAACCCGCGTTTGCAAAAACAGAGAGCCAAGCACGCCAACCAGCACAACAGGCAGCAACACGGTTGCCAAACGCGCGAAGCCATCAAAAACCAGATACTTGAGTTGCGGGCGAGCAACATTAATTGGATCATAGGCGCGATTATGAGTATGCCAGCTGGGCATGGTTGTCGCGATGCCAAAAAGCAGCACGGTTGTCATGAGCGACCAATATTGCAGCACAGCATAATAGCTCATGCTTTGACCAAGCCAACTGCCACCTCGCCGATAGACCCAGCTCAAAAACCCAATAATGACGATCACGACCAAAAATAACCAATTAAGATTGCGTTTTAAATGGTAGCGGATCATGCGATTCGCTCCTGATCAGTAAGCCGTAAATATTGATCTTCTAAGGTGGTTGCCACCCTCGTTGCTCCGCGCGGAATGGGCAACCCAACCCCGCGCATTCGTACGCTACCAGCAATTTCGCGCCGTACATTGGTAATCGTGTAGCCTTGGCCATAAATCGGTAGCTCGGCCTCGATTTGCCAAGTTGGTTCGGCTGAGGTTGTGGTTAGCGTTTGTGGATGACCATCAAAGACCAACTTGCCCTGATCAATAATCAGAATTCGATGGGCAATCGCTTCAATATCGCTAACAATATGAGTTGAAAAAAGCACTAACCGATCATGCGTTGCAGCGGCCAAATATTCGTGAAAGCGCACTCGCTCCCATGGGTCAAGCCCTTGAGTTGGTTCATCAAGCAGAATGATGGGGGTTTCGCAGGCCAAAATATAGGCCAAACCCATGCGTTGGCGCATACCGCCGCTATAGCTGCCAAGCGTTTTATGCGCGACCGAACCAAGGCCTAGTTTTTCGAGCCATTCATCGCCAGCTTTCGGCGAATTGCCGTGCAAACGCAACAGATAATGAATATAATCGCGGGCGCTTAGTTTAGCGGGGTAAACCATATTTTGCGGTAAATAGGCTGTAGCTTGACGTAATGCTTTGGGGTTTTCAATACTTGCTTGATCGTGATAAAAAATTTCGCCTTCGCTTGGCTGTTGCAGCGTGGCTAAAATGCGCAACAACGTCGATTTACCCGCTCCATTGCGCCCAAGCAAGCCTATAATTCCTTGCTCTGCCTGAAAGGTAATCTGCTCTAAGGCTATTTTTTGCTGATAGCGATGGCTCAGCTTTGCGATATTAAGCATCGAAACCTCGATCTGCATGAATCCATGCCAAGCTGCGAATATCATTGGGTAGCCAGCGCGCCGCCCCGATTAAACCGCCACTGATGGCTAAGACCACGCCGTGATGGAGTAACAGTTGGCTGGTTAATGGATTTTCGCGCTGCCAGCCTAGCGGGGTTGGGGTCAGCGACCATGCCAGATTAGCGTTGATAAGAATTGGCAGCATAATACTCAGGAGCATAATGCTCAGGCTCATCCATGCAATCACATTGCTGCGCGCGCCTGTCCAAATATGTAAGGCCCAAGCCCAAGCCATGCCATAGCAACTGGTTACGAGGGTCGTGCTGGCAAGTTTGGCAAATGCTACGTTAAAGCTGAAGCTTATCAGCAAGACAATCAGGGTAATTCCAAGCAGCATCAACAACCCATAGCTGCCCCAGCGTTCAAGCCATAAACTACGTGGATCGCGCAGGCCTAAAACCGCCAAACGCGGGTCTGGCTCGGTTTGGGCGATTCCATAGCCAAAAACAAGGCTCACCAAACATGGAATTAGCCAATTGCTAATTCGATAGGCTCCAATAATTGGTGAACTTGGAGTGGTTACCGCAATAATGCCTTCCCACGTCCAGAGCAGCAAGAGTGGAATACCGATCAGTAATAAAAACCACGCTTTTTTGCGAAAATAGTTCATTCAGCTATCTCCGTGCCTTCTATCAGAACTAAGCCGCTCCTAAATTTATCGATGCGATTAAATAGTATCTGCTCTCAAACCTCAATGCGTGCTTATCGCTATCAAAGTGGATAGAGTAATTAACCTGTTTTATCCATCGAGAAGTTCAGGCAAATACTATTTAATTTTGTAGAATTTTGTAAGCAGCCCAAAGAAAGACATAACCGTCTCCTGATTAAGCATGTTTATTTGAATGGAGCAATGGTTGGAAGGAGGGATGAATGCTGAGGTTGCTCTCTTTTCTTGCCAACGAATGTACCAAAATCGTTTGCAGTTGTCAACTTGCTCACTGTATAGTTCTTTTTTGCGCAGAATTACACCAAATGAGCTTAATCTACAAGGCCCGAAATGCTATCGCAACAAGAGCCAATTTCGCGGTACAATGACGCAATTGTCTGGATAACAGGCATTGAAATCCAAGCAAGGAGCCGAAACTCGTGGCAATTCACTTTGGTACTGATGGCTGGCGTGCAGTCATCAGTGAAGAATTTACCTTTGAAAATGTGCGTTTGGTTGCCCAAGCAATTGCTGAGCAACTTTTAGCCGAAACACCTGCTGGCGAAGTAACGCGGGCAGTCGTGGGCTTCGATACGCGCTTTCTCTCCGATCGTTATGCAATTACTGTTTCCAATGTCTTAGCTGCCAATGGTTTGGCGGTCTACTTGAGCAAAGCCGATTGTCCCACCCCGGCTTTGTCGTTTGCAGTTAAGCAGTTGGCGGCCCAAGGCGGCGTGATGATTACCGCCAGCCATAATCCGCCCCGCTATAATGGAATTAAGGTTAAAGCTGCTTTTGGTGGCTCAGCCTTGCCCGCAACCATGAAGCAAATCGAGGCGCGAATTAGCGATTTGCAAAGCTCTGGTCGCGCGGCCTTATATGCAGAGCCAGTTTGGCGCGAAAATATGACTGCCCAAGCAGGCGAGGTTGTGCGCTTCGATCCGTTGCCAGCCTATTTGGCCCATTTACGCAGCTTAATCGATTTTTCAGCGATTGCGCGTAGCTCGTTGCGCGTGGCGGTCGACCCCATGTATGGCGCTGGCCGGGGCTATATTGCTCGTTGGTTGCGCGAATTGGGCGTGATGGTTGCCGAAATTCATGGCGAGATGAACCCAGGCTTTGGCCATTTGCACCCAGAGCCAATTGGCCGCAATTTGCAGCCTTTGGCCGAAATGATTCGCCGCGATGGCTACGATTTGGGCTTGGCCACCGATGGCGATGCTGATCGGATTGGGGCGATGGATGCTCATGGCGAATTTGTTAGCCCGCATCAAATTTTTGCCCTCGTGTTGCGCCATTTAATTGAAACCAAAGGCCAACGTGGGCTTGTCGTCAAAACAATTTCAACGACGCAACTGGTCAATCGCTTGGCGGCGGCCTACGATTTACGGGTCGAAGAAACGCCAGTTGGCTTCAACCATATTTGCGATCTGATGTTGGCCGAACCAGTATTAATTGGTGGCGAAGAATCGGGCGGGATTTCGATTTTGGGCCATGTGCCCGAAGGCGATGGCATTTTGATGGGCTTGTTGTTGCTGGAAATTGTGGCCCGCGCTGGCAAGCCATTGCACGAATTAATTGCCGAGCTGCAAACCCAATATGGCCCCTTTGCATACGATCGGATTGATCAGCGGGTGCAACCATTTAAAAAATCTGATTTGGTGCATGCGCTCAAAGCAGAAGCACCCAACGAAATTGCCGGAGTTGCCCTGCAATCAATTAACGATCGCGATGGCGTTAAATATTTGCTGGCCGACCAAAGTTGGTTGTTAATTCGCCCTTCGGGCACCGAGCCAGTGTTGCGCATTTACGCCGAAGCTGCCAATGCCGAACAAGTGCAAGCCTTGCTGCAAGCTGGCGTACAATTTGCCAATCAGCAATTGACCAATCTGGTCGCAGTTCGCTAAAATAGCCCAAGGAGGTACGCTTGACGATTCTTGATTGGGTTTTGATCGGCATTATGCTGTGGTACACCGTGTTGGGTTACTACTGGGGCACAATTCGCCAATTATTAGCTTTAGCAGGGCTAATTACGGCAATTGCAATTGCAGGGCGAATCTATCCTAGCGTTACCGATCTGCTGATCAGTTTGATTCCTGCGACGGCTCCTGGCTTTATTAGTGTCTTGGCGTTTTTGCTAAGTTTGTTGGCAGTAACCGGCCTTGTCAGTGCGATTGCCTCGTGGCTGCGCCTGAAAGTTGGCTTGTTATTTCTGGGCCGAACAGATCATGTGCTTGGCGCAATTTTGGGTTTAGTCCAAGCAATTGTACTGATCGGAGCTGGTTTAGCGGGTTGTGTTGGCTTACCCCAAATCGGAATCATCGATGCAATCCAACAATCAACCTTGGCTGAATATTGGGGGCCAGTAGTGTTGATAATTGTCAAACTCCTGCCCGAAACCTTCTTGCCAATGAATCAAATGCTATTTGGGTAAAACAATGCTACAAATAAACAATCGTCCATGGGTTTCAACGAGGAGACCAAACTATGGCAACTGATACGATGCGGGCGGTGCAAAAACCGGCGGCGGCTCCTGGAGCCAAGCTCATTACAGCACCAATTCCCCAACCAAAACGCGATGAGGTGCTGATTCGAGTGCGGGCTGCGACAATTTGCGGCACCGACTTACATATTTATAAATGGGACCCGTGGGCCCAAAGCCGCTTTAAAGCGCCAATGATTTTTGGCCACGAGTTGGCTGGCGATGTGGTCGAGGTTGGCAGCGATGTCACGATGGTCAAGGTTGGCGATTTTGTCTCCGCCGAAACCCATATTGTGTGTGGCTATTGCTATCAATGCCGTACTGGCGCGGCCCATATTTGCCGCAACGTCGAGATTATTGGGGTTGATCGGCCAGGCTGTTTTGCTGAATATATTGCGGTTCCAGCGGTCAATGTTTGGCGCAACGATCCCAGCATGCCGCCAGCATTGGCTGCGGCCCAAGAGCCATTTGGCAATGCTGTGCATACCGCCTTGGCCACCAACCTTACGACCCGCAATGTGCTGGTAACTGGCTGTGGCCCAATTGGCTTGTTTGCAGTTGGGATTGCTCACGCAGCAGGAGCCAAGCAAATTTTCGCCACCGATATTAATCCCAAGCGCTTGGAAATGGCGCGCACGATGGGCGCAACCCACGCCTTAGATTCTCGTGATGATGTGGTGCATCATGTGCTAGCCGCAACCGATGGCGAGGGCGTTGATGTGCTGCTGGAAATGTCGGGCCATCCCAGTGCGATTGATCAGGGCTTTCGCTCGTTGCGCTATGGTGGATTTGCCTCGCTGCTGGGCTTGCCACCCAACGGCTTGCCCGATTTCGACCTTGCCAACCATGTGGTGTTTAAAGGAGCCACGGTTTACGGGGTTTCAGGCCGTAAAATGTTTGAAACATGGTATCAAACCCAAGCCTTGGTTGCTGGCAATAAGGTCGATTTACGCCCGATTATCACCCATCACTTGCCCTTGGAAGAATTCGAAACCGCGTTTGAATTGATGCTGCGCGGCGAGGCCGCCAAAGTGGCCTTGTATCCGCATGGGCTTGATGGCGCTTGGTAATTGCAAAAAAGCCCTCTGTTGCAGAATGCAACAGGGGGCTTTGGCTTTTTAGCGAATTGAGGTTATTGGCGAACGCCAGCGTTCTTGATCTCGTTGGGATCAAGCTTGACCGTGCGTTGGCCAGTCATTGGGTCGAAATTAGCTTGTGGGCTTGGCGCAGGATTCACATTCACCCGTTGGCCAGTCATTGGATCGAATGGTGCTTGGCTGCTTGGCGGCGTATTGTTGACCGCTGGCTCGAAACCGGTATTGATCACGCTTGGCGTGCTTGGTTTGCGGCGCACTTTGCTGCGTGCCGTATTCCACCAAGCGCGGTAGGTGGCGCTGGTATCGGTTTTGCCAAAAGCCAATGGTGCTGCAAGCGCAAGCACAATAATGGCTGGCACATAGAACAGAATCCGTAGGAAGCTTTCACCAAATAACGTCGTGCCAGCACCGAAGAGAATCAGCGAAACCCCGACCATGGCGTTGAGTGATCCAAGGTCCATATTGCGTGTTCGCAACAGTTTCATCAATTCGGTGCGATTGCCCAAGAGCAGCAAGCTCCCAGTAACGAGTGGCACAAGCGCTCCAACAATATTGGTGACGATATTGGCGATCATAATTAGCGCTATGATTGCAACCACAACAACGACCACTGTTCCAACAGTCATCATGGTATTGCGTTGATTTTTC
Organism: Herpetosiphon sp. NSE202; assembly: GCF_042688385.1. Taxonomy (NCBI): domain Bacteria; kingdom Bacillati; phylum Chloroflexota; class Chloroflexia; order Herpetosiphonales; family Herpetosiphonaceae; genus Herpetosiphon; species Herpetosiphon sp. NSE202. Next base: position 247,745 of record NZ_JBHUPY010000005.1, read on the forward strand.
ATCAGAACCTCCTAGAACGGGTAAACCCCCGTTTGGTTTGCTGTTGATGATACGGTAGCAGGCTCTGAATTGTTGCGTTAACGTTTTGATAGCGCCAAGCGGATGCCAAAGCCAAAAAGAATTAACCCAGTGCTGCCTTCGATCCAAGCCCGCACCCGGGGCTTGAGCATCCAACTACGCATTTTATCCAAACTCAGGGTAATTAAGCCCAACCAAACAATCCCAAGTACAAAGTGAATCGAGGTTAATAGCAACGAACGCAGCATCACCGGATCGCTTGGGCGAATAAATTGGGGCAAGAACGCCAGATAAAACAGGGCAACTTTGGGGTTCAGCACATTGGTGATCAACCCTTCGCGGTAGGCCTGCCATGGGGTGGCGCTTGGTTCGCTCGTGGTTGCTAGCTCGTTGCTTGATTGGGTTTGGTTGAAGGCGCTGCGTAACGATTGCAAGCCAAGATAACATAAATACAGCGCACCAGCCCATTTCACCACACTAAATGCCATTGCCGAACGAGTAAGAATAAGCGATAAGCCAAGCCCTGAGAGTAGCGCATGAAAGAATAAACCTGAGCTAACGCCGAGGGTTGCCAGTATCCCAGCTTTGCGGCCACGGGCCAAAACATTGCGCATCACCAACATCGTATCTGCGCCTGGAGTGATAGTGAGTAACGCAACGGCAAGGGTATAGCCAATTAACTGAGCATCAAACATGGCGTGCTCCCCATCCAATAAAGCCCCGCTCTTGTTGATTGAGCGGGGCTGAGCTTAGGCTTTATTCTTCGAAAACGGCTTTGACGCGGAAATAATCGCCTTGGCGGTCGGGGGCGTTGGCCAGCGCTGCATCAACTGGCAAACTCGACGTTACCGCATCGACCCGTGTGACATTGGTTAAATCGGTCACTTGGGCGGTAATCGGCACATCAGTCACATCAACTGCTTGCAACAACTCAATATGGTCGAGAATCGAGGAAAGCTGCAAACGCATGCGCTCCATCTCATCATCGGCCAATTTTAAACGAGCAAGGTGTGCGACTTGGCGCACTTGTTCAGGGGTTAACGACATAACATCCTCACAATTAACTACGAGCGCGAACGGTAGCCCATTATCGCCCCGCCTATGACCGAAAGTAACAGCACAACAATTAATACTGGTTGATCGATGTTGAGCACCCAACCAACCATACTGGCCATCATGCCACTGAAAATTCCACTGCCGATTGCATAGCCAAGCCGATTTGGCTGCGATTTTGGTTTTGCCATTGCTGCCTCGATTGTACCAGATTTCGTTCTGGGAACTTTTATGAATCACCTGGCGTTAGTCTAGCATAAACAAATCAGTTGAAAGGAAACTTCCAGTGCTTCGACGAATTACGGCAATTGCTGCCCTTTTGATTTTGACTGCCTGCGGTGGGCAAACCACTCCAACCACCGTTCCTACCACTGCTGGCGGGAACCAAACGATCGCTACTGCAACGCCTGCGGCCACTGGTGGCTATGCCTACGATACCAGCGCCGCAGTAACCATCTTGGAATTGCGCAATGAAGGTGGGTTTGTTACCCCACTCTATAATAAATTGTTGGCTGTGCCCCAGTTCCGTTTGTATGGCAACGGCGAGCTGATTTACCAATATAACAATGAAGATGGAAAAATGTTCTGGCAACAAACCACGCTCAACGAGAGCCAAATTAAGCAATTGCTAAGCGATGTGCTTGGGGCCGAGAAAGATTTTTGTCTCGATACGCCGCTGGGCGATCCAGAGCCAATGATTTCAGATGTTAACGTAACCACCTTGACCGTGAATTTGACTGATGGTTCGTGCAGCGCCCAAGCCTATGCCGCTTTTTCAGAACAACGCTCAGGCTTGAATGCAGACGGCCAACGCCGTTTCGCCCAATTCCGCAAAGCCTTGGCAGCAGTTGAAACCTTGATGAAGGCCGAAACCAAGCCATATCAAGCTCAAGGTGTGACGATTTACTTGGAGCCAGCAGCTGCCGAAGAGTTGGCAACTGCCGCAGAATGGACGTTCAAGGCCGAGTTGCGCGAAGGTAATGTTGTGACCGATAGCGAAGCCGCCGCGATTCTCGAATTTGCTGGCCAACCAACCTTGGTCAAAGCTGGCGATAAAGCGTTCCGTGTTTTGGCTGTGCCAATTTTGCCATAACTGAATCCCTCAGCTCTCAACCTGCTTCTTTCAAGGGTAGGTAGTTAAGATTCCCTCACCCCCAACCCCTCTCCCACTGCGGTGGGAGAGGGGCTTTTCATGCTGTGGTTCTTGGACAATTCGTTGGGAAACAAGGGTCGGCTCCCTCTCGCCCGCGTTTTCGTGGGAGAGGGGGCTGGGGGGGGTAGGTTGTTAATATCCCCTCACACCCAACCCCTCGCCCGTGGCGCGGGCGAGGGGCTTTTGGTTGTGTGGGTTTGGCATGATTGGTGGTGAAAACGGGTGCTCCCCCTCGCCTGAGTCCAGCGAGAGTTGGCTTACATTGGTGCACCCTGGCGGCTCCCCCTCGCCCGCGTCCAGTGGGCGAGGGGGTTGGGTGTGTGGGGACTTACTTAACGGCGTTGATTAGCACCATCACAATAATCAACCCAGCTAAGGCAGCTAAACCAAATTGATGAGTAATATTCGCATAGCGACCTTGACGAATTTCAAGCGGCAGCGCTTCTTTGGGAACAACTTGGCGACGCAAGCAGTTGGGGCAGGTTTCAATATACTGATGGCTGGTAATCACGCCAAAAATAAAATATAAATGAATATAGCTATAGATGAAATGTACATTAAAAGGGACGTTCATTTGACAGCCAGGGCAGCTATGCCAAAACGTTTTTAATGTATCAACAACATTACTCCGTTTGCCAAAAAAGATCATACCAAGATTATCCTCTCTCTATTCGTTGTTAATTGGCTCGCCAGTGGCGCGATCGAGGCGTGGGCGCAAGAAATTGTAGACCGCACCGCGCCGATTGGCGCTCAGTTTGCTCCAGGTCAGGCTGATAATTTCGTGCAAATGCTCAGGATTGAGTTTATTGATCATGCCGCTACGCACCAGCAAGCGCTGCAAACCGCCGCGTGGCTCTAAACCAATATCAACCGTAGCTGTGCCTGCAATCGAGCAGCCATCTTCGGCAACGCGCAATAATTCGTCAATTAATGTTTCGGCGTGTGGCACAACCTGCAAGCCATTTAATGTCACAATTTGGCTGAATTGGTCGGCACGAAAGGGCAGCGCTGTCATGTCGGCACAAATCAAATGCACATTGATAATGCCTTTTTTTGCTAGCTCAGCTTGGGCTGCTTTAAGCATTGGCATGGCCAAATCGATGCCAACCACTTGTAAATTGGGGCGTTGCGCATACAGATTGAGGGTTAATCGGCCAGTGCCGATCGGCGCTTCGATGGCCCAACCCTCGTGCTGCAAGGCTTTTGCCACCAGCGCTGTTTGTTCAGTGCCAGCCATTCCCAGCCAACGAAAAACTCCATGATGCACCAGCAAATCATAGGCACGGGGAAATTTATAGGGCAATTGCTGAATCAAAGGACGCAGGCCAGCTAAAAAGCGCTTCACAACGATCATCTCCAATTAAAAGACCTGCTGTATTATAGCCAAATCTGAATTATTTGCGACTAAACCAGCCGCGAATCGTCAACATCCAATTGCGAATGCCAAGCGCCAAGCCCAACGCCGCCGCACCAAACGCCACCAATCCCAGCCAACGAATTTGCCAAATTGCGCTGCCAACTAACGCTAGCACGGTAATTACAACACACATATCAATGAACCAACGCTGCCGTTGTGAGCTTTGATACTTGCTGCGCTGGCTGATGCGCTGCCAAAGCCAAGCGCCCAAGGTTATGAGCGCAATCCATTCCCAAACCGATAACCGCATAAGCCACCGCATAAACGCTCCTGACGCTCAATAACCCTGGCCTATTATTGCACGTTTAGGCGGTTTTTTCGATCCATGCATCAACCTCACGGTTGACATAAGCTTCTTGTTCTGCATACGGTAAATGCCCAACCTTGGGAATTGCCAAGAGATCGGCGTGGGGAAGTGTCAATTTAAGCCATTGAGCCTGCTTAAATGGCACAATTGGATCATGTTGGCCATGCACAATTAAGGTCGGAACGGTGGTTGGCTTGGCCAAAATCAAGGGCCGCAAATCAGCATTCTTGAGCACAGTTGTGATGCCAGCGATGCCTGCAATCGGAGTTTGTTGCATTTGGCCATAGCCATCGCTAATCGTTTTAATCACTTTGGGGTTACTATAAAAGCCTTGACGATCTTTGATAAAGGCAACCAGCGATTTGGAAAAAGCCCAATGGCTATAGCGGCCCAAGCCTAGCGAGCTATGAATAATCGCCTTGAGCAAGCTTGGTTTGCCAACAAAACGCTGCCATAAACTCACAATTCCGCTGAGTTCTGACCAAACAACTGGCGAGATGACGATTAGGCGTTTGACCAATTCTGGTGCTTGGTGGGCAATGCCCAAGGCAATCAGACCGCCTGTCGAGTGGCCGATGATGGTAGCTGGCTGGCCATTGCTAATTTGCTTGAGGCTGGCGATGCCTGTTTCAATCAAATGCGCTTGAGTCCAGCGGCTCCATTGCTTATTTGGTTGATTGGGCACAGCGCCATGGCCGGGCAAGCCAACAAGTTGCACTTCGCCATGCGGCCACAGCACATCCCACAGCCAAAAACGGTTTACAGCGGTGATGCCATGCCATGCGATAAATTGCTCAGCGCCAGTGCTGCGTTGTAAAACCCGAATCGCCTCTGCGCCAAGCGTGCCCTGAACGCTGATTGTATATTCATCCATGGTATGCTCCTCGTATGGCCATGAATTGCTTGCGCTTGTAAACGCAACTTTCCTGCATTATGTGCTAACTATAGAATAATTTTTGGCTTAATGCAAGAAACTTGCAATAATTATAGAAGGATAATTGTTATGAAATCAGAGCCATCAGCAGTAGCAGAGCACGAGCAAGATACCGTGTATCAATCGTTGTTGCATCGCCAACGTCCAGGTGGGCGCAGCGCCAAAGTCCATGCGGCAGTGTTGCAAGCAACTGGCGAGCTGCTGCTCGAACAGGGTTATGCGCAATTGCGCATTGGCGATGTGGCCCAACGCGCGGGCGTGCATGAAACCTCGATCTATCGGCGCTGGAAAACCAAAGCCATGCTGGTGGCCGATACGGTCTTGGCTTTATTTGATCAGCATGTGCCGAACCCCGACACTGGAGCGTTTCGCGATGATGTTTTGAGCTTTTTGCCCAGTTTGGTGCGTTATTTGCAATCACCTGAGGGTGCTGCACTCAGTCGCGCGTGTGTTGATGTTTCCAATCTGGCTGAAGCTGCCGAGGCGCGTCAAGCGGTTTGGGGGATTTGGGTGGCGCAGTTTGCGGTTTTGGTGGAGCGGGCGATTGGGCGTGGCGAATTGCCAGCGGCAACGAATGCCCAAATCTTCCTAGAGATGTTGATTGGGCCATTTTTCTTACGCTTGTTGGTAACTGGCGAACCATTTCACGAGGATATGGCGACCCATGTGATTGATCTGCTTTTACGCAATTAAACAAACAACGCAATCGTTTGAACGACTGCGTTGTTTTGGGTTAATCAAGTTTAGTGATTTTTTTGTTTGTCTACTTGCTCGCGAGCTTTTTGGGCTGCATTTTGAGCTGCTTCTGCTACATTGCGCGCTTTTTCTGCCGCAGCATCGGTTGGATTTGGATTTTCATCGCGATCACGGCCAACTAAGCCGCCAGCAAAATCTTTGGTATATTCGGCAAAGCCACGATCGTGGGGAGTATTGGCTTCGCCTTCTTCACGGCGTTCGTGAGCGCGATCATTGCCAAACATGTTGCTGACAAAATCTTTGGTGTATTCAACAATGCCACGGTCGCGTGGTTTGTTCGATTCATCTTCAACTTCAGCATTTTGGCTTACTGGTGCGTTGTTTGGCGTTTCATCGCGATCAAACAAATTTTGAATAAAATCTTTGGCTTTTTCGCCAAAACCAGGTTCATCGTGATTTTTTTGTTCGTTGTTCATTATCAATTCCTCCAAATAATTAGGCTTTCGGGCGTTGAGCCAATTGGGGCGCTGGTTGAATGCGGCTTAGTACAAAGCCAATCACAACCCCAGCGATAAAGCCACCAGCATGTGCAGCATAAGCAACGCCGCCGCTGGTTTGGCTGGTTATTGTGATGGTGGCGAAAGTGGCAATGAATTGTTGCACTGCCCACAAGCCAATCATCATCCAAGCAGGAACCGTTTGTACGAAACGCCCGAGCAACACGCGAACCGAATTGCTGCGGAACATAACGATATAGGCTCCAAGTATCCCCGAAATTGCGCCTGATGCCCCGACACTGGGAATTCCAGCACTCGCTGAGTTGAGGTTAAGCAGAATGTGTGCCGCCGAAGCAATTAAGCCAGTTATCAAATAAAAAGCCAAATACTTGACATGGCCAAAGGCATCTTCGACGTTATCGCCAAAGACAAATAAAAACAGCATATTCCCGATTAAGTGTGCCCAACCACCATGCAAAAACATCGAAGTCAACAAGGTGATCCAGCCATCGCCAGCTTCGATGCGTTCGGGCACTGCGCCCCAGGTCATAATAAAATCTTGCAAGGCTTGGCTTTCGCTGCCTAACGAAATTTCGTAGAAGAACACCAGCACGTTGAGCGCAATCAAGCCATAAGTTACATAACCGCGCCGCCGGAGTTTGGAGTTATCATCGCCTAATGGAAACATGGTGCTTCTCCTTACAAGACGCTGTGCTTTTCAGCACCATTTTGCCAATACTCTTGCTTATCGAGCGCGGCGGCCCCATGCTCATCGTGTTCAATTGTGCTCGGTGTGGTTGGCAGGGTTTGATCAAACAAGCCCAAAATGCGTTTTTTCAGCAGTTGGCGGCTTTCTGCGCCGGTTTGGGGCGCTGTCAGGGCAGCAGTTGCCAAGCCCAATAGAAAATATTTGCCTGCCATCCAAATGGTTTTGAAGAAGTGTCCAAACATTGCGTTTCCTCCATTGTATTGGTGCTTGATGCTCGTTTTATACTATTTGCGTTGAAATTGACGACTGAATATCAACCAACTAAGCAAAAATGATACCAAGGCTATGCCGCCGAGCCAGATGTAGGTGCTGGTTTCTGGCGCACGATTGAGCAGCATAATTTGTTGATAATTGGCAATCCCATGGGTCACGGGCAGGCCGCGAGCGATATTCTGCACAAACGGCAAAAACGATTTAATTGAGATGAAGAAGCCGCTGAAGAAGACCGACATCAACAGCACCAACATCGAGAATTGCACTGCTTGGCTATCGGTGCTGACCACTGATGAAATGAAAAAGCCAATTCCCAGTGAGGCAATGGTGAGCATAAAGGTCAGCAAGGCAAAGTTGAGTAGTTGGCCGGTATAGAATGGCACGCCTAGCCCAAACACCATCAATGCAACCAAAACACTGACAATTACTGCCGATAAAATCGTGTAGCTGGCATATTTGCCAATTAAGGTTTGGAAGGCAGAGAGTGGCGAAACCCGAAACATTTCTAAGCTACCTTGTTGCATTTCGCGCACCAACGATAAGCCCGCCAAGGTGACCATCATATGTTGCAGCAACAGCGCCAACACTGCTGGGGTGTAAAAACGCACATAGGCAGTTGCTGGATCTTTGGTGATGTCGCCCAAACTTTCGATTGGCGCAAGGTTGTTGGCAACTGAACGCAATGGCGAAACGACCACCGCTGGATCGATTGCTTGTACCCGATCTGCCTGTTGATCAAGCTCGCTGAGTCGGGTATCAAGCTCGGTTAATTGCTGCTCTTGCTTTTCCAAGCTGCCGCCTGCAGCCAAATCGCGATCGAGCGTGTCGAGCGAGGCTTGCAGCGAGCTAAGGCTTTGGGTAGAAGTGCTGGTTTCGCTGGCTCCATTTTGGGTCATCGATAAGGCAATTAATTGCAATGCCCCAGATTCGCGCAAACTCCGAATCGTTTGGCGGGCTTCGGCGCGCTTGTTGCCGCTGAGCTGTTCGCGCAATTGGCTAATTTGCTGGCGTGCATCGCTGACATAATCGCGCAAGGTGCCAATTTGCTGCTGGCTTTGGCCAACCACACTGAACAACATACCTTTGTTGAGTTCATTAATTTGGGTATACGAGAGATATTCAATCCACGAGCGCAGCAATGGGTCAACTTCGCTATAGATAAAGCGAATATCAACCGCCTTGCCTGTCGAGTAGACCGTGGTCATCTCCAAGGGAAATACTTCGACCAAATCGAGTTCGTCGTTTTCGAGCGCGGCGACTGCTGGCGCTTCGCTTTCGTAAATATGGCGTTCTGGATCAATCAAAAAAGTGTTGCTGATGCGCTTGAGCAATTCAGTCACTTGGGGATTATCGCGGTGGCCTGGTGGCACGACGATGCCAGTGCGCAGCTTGGGCTGCTCGCCTTGATAGCCAACCCCAAACAACGAGAGAATCAGAAACGGCCCGATGATCAAGCCAACTAAAAGTAAGGGTTGGCGGCGAATTGCATTTAATTCTTTGGCACAGAACGCAAAAATGCGCACAAGATTTTTAAGCATTGCTGTGCTCCTTGCTCACTGGCGTTTCGAGCCGTTCCATCAAGGTAATAAAAATATCATCGAATGGCGGGTTGTATTCGCCAACTTGGCGAGTATCGATGGTTGGGTCGCTATTGAGCGCGGCGATCAATTCGGGTAAAGCGGTGCTGGCATCATCCACATAAACCATCATGCTGCCAAGCGGCGCATTATGCGGGCGTTCAATGCCTAAAACCAATTGATGACGGCTCAAAATCCGCACTGCATTGCGCAAATCTTCAGCATCAACCCGAATATTCAGCACATCACTGCCCAAGGCACGGCGGCGCAGGCCATCGGGTGTATCAACCAGCAACAATTGGCCGTCGCGCATCACCGCAACCCGATCGCAATAAGCAACCTCGTTGACATATTGGGTGGTAACAACCAGCGATTTACCCATCGCCTTGAGTTCTTGAAATTGATCCCAGAAGCGGCCCCGCAGCACAGGGTCGATGCCCGCAGTTGGTTCATCAACAAATAATAATTCTGGCTCGTGGACCAATGCGGCAGCCAATTGCAAGCGGCGTTGCATCCCGCCAGAAATATTGCCAGCCAAGGTTTTGCGCGCCTGATCAAGCTCCACAAAATCCAACAACTCGTCGATGCGTTTGCGGCGTTTGGTTAATGAAACGCCATACATTGAGGCGGCAAAGCGCATATTTTCGAGCACGTTCAAGTTGGGGTACAGCACAAACAATTGTGGCATATAGCCAAGTTGCTCGCGATCGCTGGCATTAAATGTAGCTGGATCTTTGCCCAATACGCTTACTGAGCCACTTGTGGGAATATATACTCCCGTCATCAAGCGCACCGTCGTGGTTTTGCCACAGCCTGATGGCCCGACGATGCCAAAAATCTCGCCAGGTTGAATATTCCAAGAAACATCGCGCACCACGTCGCGATCGCCAAAACGCTTTGTCACCTGCTGAAGTTGAATCAGCGATTGACCGGCATGTGCTTGCATAAGCTAACTGCTCCTTGCACCAAGCGGCGATATTGCTATGAACTTGTTGATCGGCTTTAACTCTATTGTAGCCTAGCGATCAAGCATCCTATGTTTTGAAATTTGAAAAAAGCTCACACGTTTATAGCAAGATGTAAGCCAAGTCAAAAGCAGAACAAAGAGCATAGAACATAGAACATAAGCATGAAGGCAAAAATCAGAAAAGGGGCACTGTTTTAATGCAGAGGCGCAGAGAACGAAAGGATGAAGGATGAAGGATGAAGGATGAAGCTAAAAAGAACAAAGAGCATAGAACATAGAACATAATCAAGTCAGAAGTCAGAAGGCAAAAAGCAAAAAGCAGAAGGCAGAAGGCAGAAGGCAGAAGGCAGAAGACAGAAGGTCAAAAAGGAGCAATATTTTAACGCAGCGGCGCAGAGAACGAAAGGATGAGGGATGAAGGGGCTAGGGGTCATGAGTGATGCGTTAGGTCAGCAAGAATCTAATCAACATAATCTGTGAAATCTTTGGCCAAAACAGCCTTCGTGTCCTTCGTGCTCTTCGCGGTTTCGTGCTTCGTGCTCTTCGTGTCCTTCGTGGATCAAAACCTGACCAGCAAACGCGGATTGTTGGAGTCGCGCAGATGTGCTAAAATGAACTACCGAGTTTGTACGGAGTTTTTGAGTATGGCACAAGCAACACGGATTGGGGTCGTGACGAGCGGATCGTTACTGGAAGGGTTAACTGCTCGTTTAGATGAACGCTACGATATTGAGCGTTTGCGGGTTGGTCAATTTATGGTGGTGCAAGGCCGCCAAAATCGCTTTTTTTCGATGTTGACCGATGTGCAACTGGCGGCAACCAGCCTCTCTATTTTGGCTGATCCGCCTGATGATGAACACCCGTTGTTGCGTGAAATTTTGGCTGGGCGCAATACCTATGGCACGTTTAAATTAACCCCACAATTAATGTTACCTGAAGATTCGCTCGAAACTCCACGGCCTGTTAAAACGATTCCGGCCCACTTTGCACCGATTTACGAAGCCAGCGAAGACGATTTTGGCTTGGTTTTTGGGGCCGAGGGCGATGGCAAGTTTCAAATGGGCACGCCGCTCGATATGGATGTGCCAGTATGTATCGATCTTGCGCGCTTTGTTGAGCGCTCAAATGGCGTTTTTGGCAAATCGGGGACGGGTAAATCGTTCTTAACGCGCTTATTATTATGTGGTGTGATTAAACATAATGCTGCGAGTAATTTAATTTTCGATATGCACTCCGAATATGGCTGGAGCGGCACAACTGAAGATAAAATTCAAGAAGTCAAGGGCTTATCACAGCTATTTCCTGGTCAAGTGTATATTTATAGTCTCGATCCTGAATCATCGCGGCGGCGAGGCGTGAAATACGATGGCGAAATTACGATTGGCCTGAATGAAGTTCGGGTTGATGACATTTTATTATTGCAAGACGCGCTTAATCTTAACCCTACTGCTGCTGAATCAGCGTTTATTTGTGCCCAACGCTTTGGCGACGATTGGATTCAAAAGCTGCGTGAATTAGATACAGAGCAGTTGAAAGAATTTGTTGAATCGACGGGTGCGAACATGTCGTCGATGTCGGCACTTTCACGTAAATTGGCTCAACTTGAGCAACTTAAATTTGTAACCCGCAAATCAAGCCAATCATCGATTCGCCAAATTATCGATGCTTTGCTCGCAGGCAAAAATGTGGTTGTTGAATTTGGTCAATATCGCAGCGAATTGGCCTATATGTTGGTTTCAAACATTCTGACGCGCCTCATTTACGATGAATGGGTGCGGCGCACCGAAACCTTCCTAGCCTCGAAAAAAACGAGCGATCGGCCACCGCAGCTAATGATTACGATCGAAGAAGCGCATAATTTTCTTACGCCGAGCTTGGCCAAGCAAACCATCTTTGGCAAAATTGCCCGTGAATTACGCAAATATTCGGTGACCTTGCTAGTGGTTGACCAACGGCCATCGTCAATTGACAACGAAGTGATGAGCCAACTTGGCTCGCGGATTACGGCGTTGCTCAACGATGATCGTGATATTGACGCAGTGTTTATGGGCGTTGGCGGCTCGAAAGGCCTGAAAACCGTGTTGGCCTCGCTCGATTCGCGCCAACAGGCTATGATGTTGGGTCATGCTGTGCCGATGCCAGTGGTGATGCGCACCAGAGCCTACGATAAAACCTTCTACGAGGCAATGATGCAGGGCAATCGGCGTGGGCCAAGCCTCAGGCCACGTACCCCAGAATTGATTGATCAAGAGGCTGACGAATTATTTTAAACGTGCAATAATCCATTATTCCTAAACGTGATCAGTCAAAAGATGGAGATTGCTAGTTAAAAAGTACTTCGAGAGGGTTGACGATCAACTAGGAACAATGCTATAGTGAAACGAGTGGCTAAATGCTGTTGTTCTTACGAGCAACGGCATCACAGCACGCACAATACCGCGATGAGATTGCCACAATTTGCCTTAGCATTCAGGCATTGTATAGATAAACTGTCGCCGCGCCTCGTGCCGATGCTTGGGGGGCGGCGTTCGATCATTAGTTTAGATAACAACATCTTGCCTGCGACTCAACCTCGGAGGAGCCATTTCAATGATTGACAAGCTACTGGAGCTTGCGGCAAAAAATCAGAACCGCATCAAACGCGAAGATATTCTCAGCGTGTTGCCAGAGCCAGAGACGAATATCGAAGCCCTCGAAAGCCTCTACGAACAAATCGAAGAAGCGGGCATCGAGGTTATTGATGCAGACGAAGCCCCCAACGTGGCCGAACTCGATCTTGATTTAGATCTCGATGGCGACCACGATCTCGATGGAGCCTTGCCTGACCTTTCCGATATTGCGCTCGATGACCCAGTGCGCATGTACTTACAAGAAATTGGGCAAGTACCATTGTTAACTGCGGCGGAAGAAGTCGATCTCGCCAAGAAAATGGAAGTGGCTCACGCCGCCAACGATACCTTGTTGCAAGATGATGGCCTGCTCGAACACAGTGATCGTATTTCGCTCAAACGCCATATTGATATTGGCCGCTCTGCACGCCAACATCTGATCCAGGCTAACTTGCGCTTGGTCGTTTCGATTGCCAAAAAATATACCTCGTATGGCCTAACCATGATGGATCTTGTCCAAGAGGGCAATATTGGCTTGATGCGGGCAGTTGAAAAATTCGATTACACCAAAGGCCATAAGTTCTCAACCTATGCCACTTGGTGGATTCGCCAAGCGATTACGCGGGCGATTGCCGACCAAAGCCGCACGATTCGCTTGCCAGTCCACATGGGCGAAGCGATTAGCCAAGTTAAGCGAACCTCGCATAAGTTGCAACAAACCATGCAACGTGAGCCAACGCCTGAGGAGATTGCCGAAGCCATGGGCATAACCGCTTCGAAAGTGCGCCGCACCTTAGAAGCCTCGATGCATCCGCTTTCGCTCGAAATGCCAGTTGGCCAAGAGGGCGAAGGCCGCATGGGCGATTTCATCGAGGATGATCGGGTTTCAACCCCCGTTGATGCTGCCGCGATGACCATGTTGCGCGAACAAATTGAAGAAGTTTTGCAAAAATTGCCTGAGCGCGAACGCAAAATTATTCAATTGCGCTATGGTCTCAAAGATGGTCGCTACCGCACCCTCGAAGAAGTTGGGCTGGAATTTGGCATTACCCGCGAGCGGATTCGCCAAATTGAAGCAGTGGCTTTGCGCAAACTGCGTCACCCACACCTTGGCAAGAAATTACGTGGCTATCTTGATTAACTAACGTGGTTAAAACTGCTGACCCAACGTGCATTTAACGTGGCGTTGGGTTGATTTTTTGCACAACACCCTGTTTTATGGTACACTATCGCAGTTTTGCAGCGATCTAAGATTATTTTAACTCTACATGGAGTAGCATAGCAATGGCGAACGAAACTCTCCGGTTGGAACTCCAACCGCGCGAAATTACTGGCAAAAAGGTTCAAAGCTTGCGCGACCAAGGCATTTTGCCAATTGGGATTTGTGGCCGTGGGATCGAACCCTACTCAGCCCAAGTTGACGAACGCGAATTCAACAAAGTCATCAACAAAGCTGGCTATAGCGGCTTGATCGAGTTGAGCATCCCTGGTCAAAAACGCCAATCAGCGTTCTTGTTGGAAGTTCAACGCAACTCAGTCAGCAATCGCATTATCCATGCCGACTTGCGCGTTGTTGATGTCAACCAACCAGTTGATTTGGATATTCACGTTGCATTGCAAGGCGAAAACGATTTGGTTAGCCGTGGCAACGCTGTGTTGAACTTGGCTCAATCAGTGGTACGTGTTCGCGCGTTGCCAGGTGATGTGCCACATCAAATTGATATTGATGTAACCAGCTTGACTGAAGTTGGTCAACAAATCTTGGTTAAGGATTTGAACTTGCCAGCGAACGTGGAAATCCTTGATGATGTTGAAAGCTTGATTTTGGCTTTGGGTTACCCACAAGTTGAAGAAGCTCCAGCTGAAGAACCAGCAACCGAAGAGTAATTAAACGCCCCTGTGGATTAATCCACAGGGGTTTTTTTAAATCAAAAAAGGATGTGGATTAATCCACATCCTTTTTAATCTATTTAGCTCTTCTTTTTGGGGCGACCGCGGCGAGCACCAGTTTTGCGAGCTGGTTGGCTTTGTGGGTCGATCACCAAAAATTCAATGCGATTTTTGTCTTTGATTGGGCGGAAGCGTAATACAAGGTTGCTGCGGGTTGCAGCTTCGCGCACAAGTGCACGCAACTTGCGTTTGTCTTCTTCATCGCCTAATACAACTTGACCACCAAAACCAGCTTTTGCGTTTTGGAAATAGTCGGTATATTCGGCAATAATGCGTTCGCGGGTTTCACGTTGAACTGCACGCTTTGGTTTTGCCCGTTCTTGCATTTCTTCTGGTGACCAGAGTGTAAATTCTGCCATGATTTTAGCCTCCGAAAATGATACTATTCTATTGACGACACGCCATTCTCAATATTCTTACTCTGTATAGCCTTATCGTATATAGATTTCTGCTTTGTGTCAAGTTTTTTTGTTTCGATTTGGCCAATTTTGGAGGAATTATGCTGCAAGATTCATCAATGTTTACACTTGATCATCGCGATGCGCGGAGCTGTCTGTTTAAACGGGCAAACCAACACCTGCGAATTAGCATCTGTAGCACACAGCTGATTCGGGTTTCACTTAGCAATGATCAACCATTACCCCGGCGTTCATGGGCAGTTAATCGGGCTGATGATGCATGGGAGCCAGTTGAATGGTCAATTGTGCAAAATTTCGATACAACAACGCTTGCGATGACTGATGTACAGGTAAATATTGCACATGCTGATGGACGAATTACGTTTACGAATCGCCAACAACAAGCTTTTTTTAGTGATGTTGCGGCTGCAACATACAACGCTGATGGCTGGCTGGTCACAAAGCAAATTTATAATTCTGAGCATTTTTATGGTTTTGGCGAGCGGACTGGTTGGCTTGAAAAAACAGGTCAGCAGTTTTTAAATTGGACGCTTGATCCAGAACCACATCATGGCCCACGGATTGATAATATGTATGCAACAATGCCAGTTTTTATGGGTTTGCAGCCCAATTTGTGCTATGGCGTATTTTTCAACACATCTTTTCGTTCGAGTGTTGATGTTGGGGCAACTGATGCTGCGTTATTGAGCTTAAAAACTCAAGGGCCAGATCTTGATTATTATCTGGTTTTAGGTACGACACCAGCAGATATTACCGCTGCATGGCGTGAATTGTTGGGTGCAATGCCGTTGCCAGCCTATTGGGCACTTGGCTATCATCAAAGTCGTTGGGGCTATGATTCAAGCAGCACAATGCGGGCAATTGCCGATGAATTACGCGCCCGCAATATTCCATGTGATGCAATTCATTTTGATATTGATTATATGGATGGCTATCGGGTTTTTACCTGGCATCCTGAACGATTTGTCCAGCCAGCCCAATTAGTGCACGATTTGGCCCAAGATGGCTTCAATGTGGTGACAATTATTGATCCTGGAGTTAAAACTGATCCAAATTATGCAGTTTTTGCTGAAGGTATTGCCAACGATTATTTTATTAAACGGGCTGACGGAACGTTATTCAGTAGCTATGTTTGGCCCGATGATAGTGCATTTGCTGATTTTACGCGGGCTGATGTGCGCGCATGGTGGGGAAATTTACATAAGACATTAGTTGATGCAGGTGTGCGTGGCATTTGGGATGATATGAACGAGCCAACCGTGTTTGATCGACCTTTTAGTGAGGGCGGCGGCAATGGCGGCACGATTGACTTAAATGCACCCCAAGGCGCAGCTGATGAGCGCACAACCCACGCTGAAGTGCATAATTTGTATGGTTTGTTGATGGCCCAAGCAACCTATGAAGGTTTGCGCCAATTACGGCCAAATGAGCGGCCATTTGTGCTAACGCGCTCTGGTTTTGCTGGCTTATCACGCTGGGCAACCTTGTGGACTGGCGATAATTCGGCATTGTGGGAACATTTGGAAATGACCTTGCCACAAATTTGTAACTTGGGGCTTTCAGGAATTCCATTTGTTGGGGTGGATATTGGTGGGTTTTTCGGGAATGCTTCGCCAGAATTATGGGCACGTTGGGTGCAACTTGGCGCATTTCTGCCTTTCTGTCGTGGACATTCGTGCTCAGGCACGCGGCCTGCTGAGCCTTGGGCCTTTGGCGAACGCACCGAAGCAATTGCCCGCGCGTATTTGAGCTTGCGCTACCGCTTGTTGCCCTATTTGTATACGCTGTTTTATCAGGCTTCGACGACTGGCGCGCCCATTATTCGGCCCTTGGTTTATGAATATCCTGCTGATCTGGCGACCCATGCCTTGCATGATCAAGTGCTGTGTGGCTCGCAGCTGCTGCTTGCGCCAATTGTCCGGCCTGGCGCTGAATATCGCTCGGTCTATTTGCCTGCTGGCGAGTGGTACGATTGGTGGACTGGCGAGCGGATTACGGGGGCGCAGCATATTTTGGTGCACGCGCCATTAGAGCGTTTGCCGCTGTATGTGCGTGGCGGCGCAATTCTGACGCTTGGCCCAGTGCTCAATTACACTGGCGAGGCTCCACTTGATCCTTTGACGCTCGATGTGTATCCCAGCGGTACAAGCGAATGGACGCTCTACGAAGATGATGGAATTTCATTCGACTATGAACAGGGCTTGAGCGCAACCACCCATTTCAGCTGCATTGAAACTGCGCAATCAATTAACTTGATTATTGCCGCGCGCCAAGGTGCTTGGCAGCCAGCACCACGCACAATCGTGGTGAATTTGCACTCGTTGCCACCAAAAGCTGTTTTGCTTGATGAGCAGCCAATTGAGTGGGTGCATGCCGAGGGGGCGATTACTGTGAGCTTTGTTGATGATGGCTTGACGCATAGCATCAAGGTTGAATTGTAGCAAATGAAAGGATGAAGTCAAAAAAGAGCATAGAACATAGAACATAGAACATAGGAAAGGATGAAGGATGAGGGATGAAGAATGAAGCATGAGAACATAGAACATAGAGCATAGGAAAGTATGAAGGATGAGGGATGAGGGATGAAGTATGAGTGCATAGATGTACTGGTACATCAGGTTCATCACCGCCTGATATTCTTACCCAACCCCGCTCCCGTCCGACGGGCTTTAACGCCGTGGTTCTTGCGCAATGCGTTTAAAAACCGATGCTCCCCTCGCCCGCGTTCAGTGGGAGAGAGGCTGGGGGTGAGGGCATGCTACTTATTCCCAATCTAATGAACCAATACACATAGAACATAGAACATAGAGACTGACACGTTTGGATGTGTTTCGTGAATTAGCTTTAAACGCAGAGGCGCAGAGAATTAATGTTTCTCTGCGCCTCTGCGTTAAGTGCTCATCCTGTTAATTTTCATCCCTCATCCTTCAACCCTCATCCTTTAATTAATTGGCTAGTTCGGCAATGTCGCTTTCGGCGCGCTCGGCAACTGAGCCAATTGAAAAGTATTTGGCATCGGGGTGGTGCACGACGATTGCGGCGGTGCTTTGCTCAGGATCAAGCTGGAAGGCCGAAGTCAAGCTCACGCCAATTTCTTGAGCTGGCAAGACGCTAAACAGCTTGGTATGCTCCTCGAGATCGGGGCAGGCTGGATAGCCCCACGAGTAGCGTTTGGCCTGATAGCTTAATCCTAAGCCTTGGCTAATGATTTTGTTGGTGAATTCGGCTACGGCCTCGGCGTAGGTTGTGCTCAATCCATGGCTGAAGAACGATTCACTATAATCGCTGGCTTTTTGCAAGCTTTCAACCCGCTCGGCTGCGACATGGCCCATTGTTACGATTTGCAAGCCAACCACATCGAACTCGCCGCTCTCGATTGGCCGGAAATAATCGGCCAAGCAGAGGCGTTCGCGGCTTGGTTGGCGTGGGAAGGCAAAGCGCGTCAAGACGGTTTTGCGATCCTTGGGATCGTACACCACCAACTCTTCGCCAGCGGCTTGAGCTGGGAAATAGCCATAGACCGCTTGAGGTTGCAACCAACCATTGCGCTTGGCATCATCGATCATGCGGCGCAAACGTGGCTTGAATTCATCGTTGACCACGCGATCGTATTCTGCGCCCTTGAGGTTTTTGATGCCCCAACCCAAGCGCCAAAGTGTATTCAAATCGAGATATGGTGTAACATCATCGAGCCGAATTTTTTTGGCAACTTGTACGCCCCAAAATGGCGGTGTAGGCACGGGATTATCGTTGCGAATTGCTGAACGCGCGCCGCTTGGATTATCTTTGCCCAATTTTTCCAGCAAGGTGCGACCACGTTCTGGCGCTTTCAACGATTCGCGGGCTGCATCTTCCATGACGCTCATATATTCTTCGCGTACGGTTGGATCGGAAAGTTTATCCATTGTTTCGAGGCCTTCGAAGGCATCTTTACAATAGAAAACGCCACCTGTGTAGGCCACTTCTGGCTCTGGGAAGAGAATCCGTTGCCCATATTGGCGATTGATTGCTGCGCCGCCAACCAGCACTGGGAAGGTCAAATTGCGTTTGTGCAATTCCTGCACGCACAAGGGCATTTGCTTCGATGTGCTGACCAGCAAGGCCGAAAGTCCAATTGCATCTGCGCCAACTTCAAGCGCTTTTTCGATGATTGTATTGACCGGAACTTGCTTGCCCAAATCGTAAACGGTGTAGCCATTATTCGACAAAATGGTGTAGACCAAGTTTTTGCCAATGTCGTGCACATCGCCATAGACCGTGGCCAGCACCACTTTGCCCTTGGTTGTGCCTTCCACGCGATCAAGGTATTGTTCGAGGTGGGCAACTGCACGCTTCATGACTTCGGCAGATTGCAGCACATAGGGCAAAATCAATTCGCCAGCGCCGAATTTATCGCCAACTTCTTTCATGGCTGGCAGCATCACGCCATTGAGCACATCGATGGCTGCTTCGCCTTGGGTTTGGCCGCCAGCCTCGCGCCATGCTCGCGATTCATCAATATCAGCTTCGATGCCATCTTTTTTGCGATGCAGAATCTTCCAATGAATCCGCTCTTCGGCGTTCATTGTAGCGGTTGGGTCGGCTTTGGCTTCGCCAGCGACTGCTGCATTGGCTTCGAAAAATTGAATGAAGCGCGGCAAGGCTTCGTCATCGCTGTTGAAAATCACATCTTCGCAGACCTTGCGGGTTTCGGCGGAGATTTCGGCAAATGGCATCACGTGGCTTGGGTTGATGATTGCTGCATCCAACCCTGCCTTAACTGCGTGGTACAAAAAGACCGAGTTGAGCGCTGAGCGGGCGTGTGGCTGAATCCCGAAGGAGAGATTCGAAACCCCAAGCACGGTCATTGCACCAGGAATTTCGGCCTTGATGCGGCGAATCCCTTCCATGGTTTCTTTGGCCGATTCGCGTAGTTCGGCTTGGCCAGTGGTTAATGGGAAGGTCAGGGCATCAAACAGCCAGGCATCATTTTGCACACCATAATCTTGGCGGCCCAGCTCAACCATACGCTTAGCGATCGCAACTTTGGCTTCGGCGGTATGGGCCATGCCTTCTTCATCAATCGTCAGGGCGATAATTGCCGCGCCATAACGGGCAACGAGCGGCATGGTTTTGTCGAATTTCTGTTCGCGACCGCCTTCGAGTGAGGTCGAGTTGATGATTGCGCGGCCTGGATACATTTGCAATGCTGCGTCAATCACCTCGTGCTCGGTCGAGTCGATGACCAAGGGCAATTCAACGCCCATGGTCAATTTTTTGAGCAACTTCTGCATTTGCTCTTTTTCATCGGGGCGCTCGGTCATTGCCACACACACATCGAGTGCGTGCGAGCCACTATCGGCCTGTTCGCGGGCAATTTGCAACACGCCATCATAATCATCTTTGAGCAACATTTTTTTGACTTTGCGTGAGCCGACCGAGTTAACCCGTTCGCCAATGATGAATGGGCCTGGATCTTGGTGCAATGGCAGGGCGCGCATCGCCGAGGAAACCTGTTGAACAGTTGGGGCTTGATTGGCTTTGGGTGGGCAATTGTTGCCGATTGAATCGACCAAGGCTCGCAAGTGAGCCGGCGTTGTGCCACAACAACCACCAACCACGCGCACGCCCAAATCCTTGACAAACTCGGTTAACGATTTGGCAAAGCCTTCTGGCTCCAAGGGAAACACGGTTTCGCCGTTGACTTCCATTGGCAAGCCAGCGTTGGGAATACATGAAATTGGCAATTTGGAATTGGCTGCTAAATAGGTGATTGCTGGCCGCATGTGCTCAGGGCCAGTCGAACAATTTAAGCCAATCACATCAACATCGGCCAAGGCTTCGAGCGTGACCATCGTGGCTTGAATATCGGTGCCAAGCAACATGCGCCCTGAGAGATCCAAGAAAACTTGAGCTTGAATTGCAATGTCTGGGCGGTTGAGTTCGGCCAAGCCACGGCGAATCCCATCGATTGCCGCTTTGACTTCGAGAATATCGACGCTGGTTTCGACCAAAAGCACATCAACGCCACCTTCGACAAGCGCAATCGTTTGCTCTTTGAAGGTATCGGACAAGGCATCCCAAGTAATATTCGAGAGCGTTGGATCGTCGGATGATGGCAAGAAGCCAGTTGGCCCCATCGAGCCAGCGACGAAGCGTTTGCGGCCATCTTGGGCTTGGTAGCGGTCGGCGACGCTGCGGGCGAGCTGGGCAGCTTTAAAATTTTGCTCGTAGGTTTTATCGGCCAAGCCCCATTCATGCAAGCGAATGCGGGTTGATTGGAAGGTATTGGTTTCCAACACATCAACGCCTGCTTCCATAAACGAGCTATGAATCTGTTCGATAATGTCGGGGCGCGTCAAGGCGAGATAATCGCGTGCGCCGAAGTACTGTTCGCCGCCAAAATCCTCAGGCTTGAGATCATACAAATCCAAGCTAGTACCCATTGCGCCGTCGTAAATCAGAACACGTTTCGCCAATTCGGCGACGTAAGGTTTTATGCTGGTCATGACGCATTCCCTTGTGTGTATGGCTAGCGCTGCCAAAGCGCAGAACCAAGGTTAAAAAAAACTCCTCGCACACTGGCGAGGGCTTCAATCATTGAGTTGCCACTCATCTATCAGCGCGATTGCTGCTGGAAGAAGCACCTTTCTCAGTGAGACGGTTGCTGGAGCGTCATCGGGCCAGATCCCTCGGCTCCTCGTGATGAGGTATTCAATTAATCGCAGTATAGCAAATCTTAGCGAAAAATCAAAGCATGAAGAGCATAGAACATAAGGATGAAAGGCTATAGCCTATAGGCTTTCGGGGATTTGTTGGTAACGTCAATAGCCAACAGCCCCAGCTTCGCGTCCTTTCGTGTCCTTCGTGGATCAATTATTAACGCAGAGGCGCAGAGGAAAGATGGCTATGGGCTATAGGAAGGAATAATCTGGTGAATCTGGGCAATCTGTGGCGGAAACAGCCAAATAACCTAGCGCCAATAACCTGATTCCAATCGTACTATTTGCGGTTTTTAAATATTAAAGTATTTAGAAAGATCGTTTTGAATATGTTCTGGTGCTTTGAAAATTGTTGGTTTAAGCAGATCATCACCATCCAGAGTAATTGTGCCATGGGTAAAAGTTGCATCTCCACGGGCATGACCTTGGACCCATGTATGACCAGGTTTTAGCGTAATACCAGCTTTCGCCGCCTGAAGATACTTGATTTGTGCAGCTCGAAAGGTTTTGCTGATAAAGCGTTCATGGCCAACCACTGCATGAATTGCTTTGGATTGCGCTTCATACCAATCATTTAAACTACTGGTAATTGATGCTTGTCGAACCCTTGGTATTTGACGTTGTTGAGGCATAGTAATCTCATGATTAATACGTGGGCGATAATTTGCTTGCTGATGATGCCGAACTGGATATTCATTGTGGTGCGGTATCACCAAGGCATGATAATTCGCAATAATCATATATTGAATCAAAAGATAATAAGTTTTGTTATTGATCAGATCAACAAAACCTTTAATTGAGCCATCGCTGTTAACGGTAATAGTACCAGCTAAAGGTTTATCTCCATTACTACTGAATAAGGCTAATACATAAATACTTGGCGCTTCTAACCCTTCTTGAACGAATTTGAATGACAGAATATTGGTATATTTGGTTAATAGTGCTGGAGCCTCAATTTCGGCCCGGCCCTCTGATGGAATCTCATACATTCTTTGTTCTGAACAAATATCATCCCATAAACCTTTGATCACTGTTTGGATATGTGACTTATGATGAATATTGGGATTCCATAAACTTGTCATAAGGTGTGTCAGGGTATCTCCATTAAGTAATTGATGATTATAATTCATGATATTTCGTGGTAATAAATCATTTGTAATTGAGTTAAACATCAGTATTAATCCATCAACTGTTGTAATCGATGGATTTGTGATAAAACTTAGTCGTTGTTGAAATTCAACGAATGTCATTGGTTTAATTGAGTTTAAGAATTGAGAAATATTTTCGATGTTTGGTAATGCCTCTTTAGTATACGTATATATGGAACAATACTCGAGTAAATGAAATCTTGTGTCATAACTTTTAATAATACTTAGTAACTTTTGGGCATTTACCCGTAACCCTGTTTTAAACAGAATATCGTCGATCAAATCATCTGGATGTTTGATTGGTGATTGTACTTTTCTTAGTTCTGGAACCAGCTGAATATACTCAAAAATATAAGTTTGCACTGTATTCCTTTTCGATAAATAATTAATTGTATCTTTGAGATGTTCATCAGTAATAGAACGATTTTTATTAAGAAACGTATGTATTTCATATATATCTTTATTAGATAGATTTGCTATTTTATAATATAAATTTTTCCTTGATTTGAATAAATTTATATTATCAATATTGATATTTTGGATTTGATTTATTGTATTTGGTATATCTCTTATTGTTTTCGCAGTAATTATTTTTATTATTTGATTTTCAGTATGATTTTCTATATTCATATCTAATAATTTTTTATATGTGTTATCTAAATTGATTTTATTAATTATCGCATAAGATTCTATTGATATTAGTTTATTAATTGAATTGATACTCAATTTATTGATCCTGAATAATAAGTTCATATAAAATTCGATATTTTCGATAAAAACCTTTTTATTTAATGATAATTTCAAAAAATATATCATATTATATATAGATTTTGATGATTTATTTAAAATGAGGAACCTAGACTCATTTCTAGTACTTTTTGGAAATAAATTAATATTTTCAATAATAAAAATTTTAATTTCTATAAAATTAACTATAGAGAATGTTTTATAATCATTATCTCTATATTCATTATAAATTTCATTCAATGAAATTAATCCTTTGGCTTTAGTTAAGTCATAATTTTGAGTAAATAAAGGTAATTTTATTTCTAATAAGAGTAAATAATATAAATCATTTTTATTGTAAACACCAATATATTTATTAGAAATATTTACTATTGAATTAATAAAAAACTGCTTATCATTATAATTTAATGATAGGGTTAATAATCTATTAATATCTATATTTGAAGAAGAAAATAGTTTTGGATTTATTGAATTAGGGATATTTAATTTATTATTCTGAATGTAAAATAATAAATTAAATATATTATCTATATTTGTAGTTAAATCATAATTAGATAATGTATTTAATATTTTATCTAAATGTATAAAATATTTATGATTAATTTTCTTTATATAATCTAATTTATTATGTAAATTTAATTTATACATTCTCATAATTAGATTTGTGAAATTATTTATATATCCAAATTTCTTAAGGCCGTAACCAAAATTATTTATGTAATTAATGATTTTTATATTTAATTCAGATTTATATATTATTATCATGATTTCAAGATGTTTAATGTCTAAAATAGGCTTTGTTATTTGAATCTCTATTTTTGGATATATAAATTTTATATCTTTATAAGAAATTATATTATGAATATAGTTTTGTAATTGTAAAGTTTCTTTATTTAAGAGATTGACATTTTCTCGTATATAGTTGTATATCAATCTTTGTTCTACATGTTGAGAAATGGTATCAAAAGTGAAATTCTCCTTAAATGTAGTCAATTCCAACACTGTTTCTGCTGTTACTGGTTGATCAAACCGAATACTTAACTTTTTAAGAAAATCCTCAATCTCTGAATTCTCAACTGAAAGTTTGCTGGCTAATTGCTCAATTGCCTCAGTCATGGTTGTACTCCAGCAAGCTAAAATATTCTTCGCATCTACGCCTAACACGTGCCTACTGTATACTACATTCAAATTCCAGCGTCAAGGGTTATTTTGTCTTTGCATGCTTCGTGGATCGAATTTTTAACGCAGAGGCGCAGAGGGACGATGGCTATAGGCTGTTGACTATCGGAACAATTGTTGCTATTGCAAGAAATCTCCGATAGCCAATAGCCTATAACCAAAAGCCACACCCCCTTCGCGGTTTCGTCCTTCGTGTCCCTTCGTGTCCTTCGTGGATCATGTTTTTGACTTTTGACTTCTGACTTCTGACTTTTTGCCTTAGTGTGATATTGACAAAAAGCGGAATCGCGCTATACTACTCTGCACTTGGTGTCATATTGACTATTAAAGAAGGAATGGCTATGCAACGGGTTGGGCTTTTGGGCGGAACCTTCGATCCAATTCATCATGCGCATTTGGCGATCGCCGAAGAAGCACGGGTGGTTTTGGGCTTGAATCGGGTGCTATTTATGCCAACGGCGCAACAGCCTTTGAAACAACAGCACTACAGCTCCGCCAGCCAACGCCTTGCCATGACTGAACTGGCAGTAGCCAATAATCCCGCCTTTGCGGTTTCTAACCTCGAAGTTGAGCGCAGCGGCGTTTCGTATACCATCGACACCATGCATGAACTACAAACCATTGAACCAGCTGTGGAATGGTGGTTGATTGTTGGTGCTGATAGTTTGGCTAGCTTGCCACGCTGGCATGCTGCCAACGATTTAGTTCAACTAGCCCATTTTGCTATTTTAGAACGGCCTGGCTTTGAGTTGGATTGGCAAGCCTTGCTCGACCAATTTCCTAGCCTTGCCACCCGCAGCGTGCGGATTCAAGGCCCACGTATGGATCTCTCGGCGACTGAATTGCGGAGTCGCTTGCAGGCTGGTTTGCCTGTGCGCTATCTCGTTCCTGATGCTGTTGCTGGCTATATTGCCGAGCAGCGGCTGTACCTTTCCCAACCTAGCGCTTAACCACGAAAGGATTTTCCGTTCTATGAACGATTATATTATTGTTGGCTCAGGCATCGCTGGCTTATACACCGCCCAACTGGCAGCTCAACATAATCTTAAGGTTGTGTTGGTAACCAAAGAGGCGGTTGAGGAATGTAATACGCGCTATGCCCAAGGTGGCATTGCCGCCGCAATTGGCGAGCATGATTCACCAGAATTGCACATCGAAGATACCTTGGTTGCTGGTGCTGGCATCAGCGATCCTGCCGCCGTGCGGGTATTGTGTGAAGAAGGCCCAGCTCGCGTGCATGAGTTGATCAATTTGGGCGTGCCATTCGATACCCACAATGGCTCAATTGCCCTAACCCGCGAGGCTGCCCACTCCGAACGGCGTATTTTGCACGCTGGCGGCGATGCAACTGGCGCAGCCATCGAAACAACCTTGGCAGGCGTGGTTGCCAATACCAATGTTGATGTGCGCGCTTGGACTTTGGCCACCGAAATTATTTTGGAAAACGGCCAAGCAGTGGGGGTTCGCACGCTTGATGCGCGAACTGGCGAACGCGGCGAAGTGCGCGCCAAGCGGATTGTACTGGCAACTGGCGGCGCTGGTCAGCTTTTCCAAGCCACGACCAACCCAACCGTGGCAACTGGCGACGGTGTTGCTTTGGCCTATCGGGCTGGCGCTGGGGTTTCAAATATGGAGTTCTTCCAGTTTCACCCAACGGCTCTGCGCTTGCCAGGCGCGCCGGGCTTTTTAATTTCCGAGGCTGTGCGCGGTGAAGGCGGCGTTTTGCGCAACGCTGCTGGCGAACGCTTTATGCTCAAATTACACCCCGATGCAGAATTGGCCCCGCGTGATGTGGTGGCGCGAGGCATTGCTGCCGAAATGGTTTCAACCGATGCTGATCATGTCTATCTTGATGTGACCCATTTGCCAGCCGATTTGGTGCTGTTGCGCTTCCCAACGATTGCCAAAGTCTGCCGCAGCCATGGCTTGGATATTACCAAAGAGCCAATTCCGGTTGCGCCTGCTGCCCACTATATGACCGGCGGCGTGGTGACTGATTTGCATGGTCGCACCAGCGTACCCAATTTATTCGCGGTGGGCGAAGTTTCGATGACTGGCGTGCATGGAGCCAATCGTTTGGCCTCAAATTCCTTGCTTGAGGTGTTGGTTTGGGCTAAGCGCGTGATTGAAGCGCCCGATGGGCCAATTGAAGCGCCAACTTTCCCCCAAACTACTCAGGCAATCACCATGGCTGCCGAAGCCGATGAAACGCCATTTAGTCGCGCCGCCTTGCAACGGCTGATGTGGCGCAACGTGGGGATTGTGCGCGAGGCCGATGGGTTGGGTTCAGCCTTGCGGCAGCTGGTGGTATGGCGTGATGCCCAAACCGAGCCAGGCACAGTGCGCGAGTATGAAGATGCCAATTTGTTGATTGTGGCAACGCTGTTGACCTACGCCGCCTTGTTGCGCGAGGAAAGCCGTGGTGCGCATGCCCGCCGCGATTTCAGCGAAACGCGCGAAGTTTGGCAACGCTATTTGGTCTTGAAGCAAGGCTAATTGTTGCTCGATGTAGTGCAGCTATTCAATTTAACAACGAATAGCTGCGCTATATTATTCTACAGACAGATTTAATAAATTGGCTAAAAATTGTCGAATTGCCTGGATTTCTGGAAGATTTTGCGTTGTTTCACTAATCCAACGATCCTCACGTAATGAAACTTGGATCGTTTTACTTGGACGTAATACATTCACAATACTTCCCACAATCGCTTTATACCTTCCCGCAGGTTTCTCGAACTCTTTTTTATCTTCCGTAACAAATTCATCAGAATTCAGATTGACTTCATTGATAAACTGCTCTGCACCTGTACAGAGTGATGGGTATACTTGTTTAGCACATTCAAGCAAGATATCTTCTAATGTCCCTTTTCGTTGGTTATCTGGTAAAATATAGCAGCCAAATTTAGATATACTTTGGCTAAAATCATGCATTGACGTAGGAACATCGATAGATTGCAGTTTTCTGAGTTTATTCATAAATAAATTAAATTTCTCATCTACTGTTTTATCATAATCACAATCAAGAATAATCCCAATACTTAATAATTTTGATATATTCAATAATTGAAAAATTTTCTTCAATAGTATTTACAATTTTGTCAATACCACCAGCATTTTGGATTGCTAGATTAATATTAGTATTTTGTAAAAAATAAGGCACTGGAACTCTTTGTAGTAAAGCACCTTTATGTGGAAATGTATCTGGTACTAAGTCTTTCCAATATGGATCAAGATTTTCAGATTTTTTAATTAGTTGAAATCCATAAAAGTAAGATAAAATCTTAATAATAAACTCAATATCATGCGAACCCTCAACTATAATATAAGCATACCTGCTCATTAACGTACATCCAATCCACGTTCATAGCGTAAACGCTGAAGTAAATCGCCACTATAGCGTTTTACAATGGTTTGCTGATCTTTTAGATCTAAGCGATAACCGCTAATTGAATCAAGATCTGATTGATTAGCACTAATCAAGGCATCAACTGCTTCTAAACTATGAGTTGTCAAAAAAAGTTGAACATCATACTTTTTACAGAGATTAACTACTTTACTGAAAATAGAACTTAGTACTGATTGATGGATTGCTGTTTCCATTTCATCAATTAGTAATACTCCACCTTTGACTGATTGAATTGCTAAGGCGATAGTCAGAATACGGCGTAATCCATCGCCAAAAGTATTAATTGGCGCTAGTCCAATCTTTTTATGGTCAACATAAAATTTTGCAGCTGAATTAGCCAACTGTAAAATTTCAATATTTTTGATGTTAGGCTCAATAGCGTGCAAAATATCAATCAGTTCATTGCGGTTATTTTCAACAACAATCTCAGAGAAGGTGTTTTTTTGTGTTTCTTCAAACCAATGGCTAATTGGTGAAATAAAATAGGTTGAAAGTAAGGTTTGGATTGGTTTTAGGCTACGATAACGAAAAGGTTCATTTTCCCAAATTTGAAATTTAGTATTAATTGGATTATAAGGACTCCCGCTAAATAATGAATGTTGATTTGTATATTGATTGGCTTCAATCAATATATCAGCACCTTTTTGCTCATAAATATCATTTGAATTTGATTCTTGATCAATTAATTTTTGATTGTAGCCAATAAACTCTTTGAAATTTGCATTTACTTGATGAATATTAAATTGACCTTGGCTAGATAAGGCAATTGATCCTTCATAAAATTGATTTGAATCGATTTTTATTTGTGGAAATAGCCATTTGATTGATTCTAAAATAGTTTCACGGGCGAGATTATTACCACGACCATCACGACGTTGAGCAACTCGAATCCACTCAATCGGATTATTAGCTTGGCAATAGACTGCTAAAGCTTCTAAAATACTCGTTTTTCCACTATTATTCATGCCTACGAGCAAGTTAACTTGACCTAATCCTTCAAGGGTTAGCTCACGTATGCCTCTAAATGTATGAATAGTGAATTGATCGAAATGTTGCATACGACACACCCTTACTATGCTTATGCTTATTAATGGTATTGTGCTTAAATTCAAAGTTATTTTATAGAATAGAGTATACAGTAATTTTGGTCAACTCTACCTCTAATTAATGCTATTGATGTTCATCACTTGCTAGCAGATTATTCATTGGTTTTGGCCCGTTGCTCTGGCATAATTAAGTTTTATGCAACAGGAAAAGGATGCAAGCGATGCGGCGGTGGTGGCTATGGGTAGAATTATTGGTTTTATTTGGTGGTGTGCCGTTGGTGCTGCGTTTTGCTGTGCCTGCCAGTTGGTGGTTTGGGGTGCTTGGTTTGGCGGCGCTTGGCGCATGGTTTTGGTTGCGGCGGCGTGGTGTGTCAATTGAGCTGTGGCAAGGGCGCTTGAATCCGCGCGAAAAACATGCTCTTTGGCGCTTGCTGCGACGCTTTGGCTTGGCAAGCTTGCTGGCGGTGCTGTTGGTTTGGCTTTGGCAACCAGCTACTTTATTTAATTTGCCGCGCCAACAACCTTGGGCTTGGCTGCTGCTTGTGCTAGCCTATCCAATTGTTTCGGTATATATTCAAGAATTGGTCTTTCGCGGCCTATTTTTCGAGCGCTATCGTGATTTATTGCGTGCTGATTGGTTGCTCTTGCTCAGTGCTGTGGTGTTTGGCTGGGCACATATTATTTTTCGCAATCCCTACGCGGTGATTTTGACGATTATCGGCGGCTGGTTGTTTGGAGATACCTACCGCAAAACCCGTTCGTTGCGCTTGGTGTGTTTGGAGCACGCTTTGTATGGCAATTTGATGTTTACGGTGGGCTTGGGCCACTATTTTTTCAGTCGTGGCTTGGGCTAAGTGGCAATAAGATCTGGAAATTGCTGCCCTCGCCAAGCGTGCTTTCAACCGTAATTGTGCCAGCGTGGGCCTCGATAATTTGCTTAACAATCGCTAAACCTAAGCCGCGCCCGCCGGTATCGCGGTTGCGCGAAGCATCGGCACGATAGAAACGCTCGAAAATATGCGCTAAATCATGCGCTGCAATGCCTTCGCCTGTATCGCGAATGTTGAGATTAATCTGCTGTTGATCGCTGCTGCATGTGAGCGCAATCGTTCCATTAGCTGGGGTATGGCGAATTGCATTTTTGAGCAGATTTCCCAAGGCTTGCACAATTCGCGTGCGATCAACTGCGATTGCTGGCAGTGGCTGCTCGATGTTGAGTTCGAATTGAATGCCCGCGTTAAGTGCAGGTTGTTGCCAACGCTGGTGGGTTTCGCGTAGCAATTGGGCAAAATCAAGGGTTGTTTTGTTAAAATCGAGGCTCTGCGACTCCGTTTTGAGCAGCAAGGTTAAATCATCAAGCAAACTAACGATCAATTTAATCTCATGTTCAACGTGATGTGCTGCCTCATCGGCGCTTTGTAACTCGTCGGCCAAGCCTTCCATTTCAAGCTGAATCACGCTCAGCGGTGTATGCAATTCGTGGGTCAAATCGTGAATTAAACGGGTTTGCAGCATGCGCTGTTGGGCCAGCGAATTGGCCATATGGTTGAAGGCGCTGCTCATTTGGCCAAGCTCATCGTGCGAACGAATTGGCACTTGGGTTTGCCAATTGCCAGCAATAATCTGCTTGGTGGCCTGGGTTAGTGCCAAGACTGGGGCGGTAATTGTGCGTACCAGCATAAAGCCCACGGCTAAAACGATCATGCCAACGATTGCGCCGCTGATGATTAATGCATGGCCGATGCTGCGTAAAAATGCGCCTTGTTGCTCGGTATAGGCGTGGGTTCCGGTGACCATCAAGGCCGAGCCAATCAATTCGTTGCTAATTAAATCGTAGAGCGGAATCGCATGTTGGCGCAGATCGGCAGCCAATTGCTGGTCGTGGTTGAGTTGCTGGGCGCTATCATAGGCCACATTGCCCGCTGGATCGAGAATAATCAGCCGTTCATCACCATGCAATAATGCCTGCAAGGCCCATTGCAGCAACAAACTATCGTGGTGGGCAAAGCCAAACTGCTGATTCGTTGGCCGATGTAAGGCTTGAGGATCGATAAAATTCCAAGCCGATTCAACGATCAACGGCAATTCATTCAAAATGAGGCTGATTGGAATGCTTGACATCGATTTGAGGCGCTCAAGTTCGGCGGCAACGATTGTTTGTACCAGTTCTTTTGGCTCGGTTTGGTAGTTTTTCGCCAAGGCCACAAAACCTTGGGGATTCTGTGCGCTTTGGACGATCTCGCTTGGGCTGGCAGTAAGCTTTTTCTGAAGCAGATTAAGCCAATCAGGGCTGGTTTTATATTCAACAAAATAGCGAATTTGCGATTTGAGCGCCGTGCCAGATTCCATGGCTGGTACGCCGCTCATGCCAAACGTCATGGGAATGGTTGCATGTGGCAGTTGAATTTGCTCAAGGCTCATAATCAAATCTTCAGGATTAACATTATGCGCAATCGCAACACTTTCGATACTGCCCGCGCTGCCAACCTCGACTTGCAAATGTTCAGGGCTAATGCCAATTGCCTCGGCGCTCTGTTGCCAAAGTTGGCCGCTACTAACGCTGATTAATGCTGGTGCAAGCGGCATGGTAACCGTTTGGCTCAGGGCTTCGCTTTGTTGTAATAAGGCTGGCAGCGCCGACCAATCGGGATTGTAGGCATGGCTGGCTTCGAGCCATGGCGCAAGTTGGGAGGTACGCATTTGGCTTTGGTCGCCGACAAAAATATCGAAGCGCTGGGTTGTGAGCAAATAAGCGCTTAGCCCGCTCAACAAGAGGGTTGCGCCAATCACGAGGCCAAAAGCTGCACCTAATTTCCAACGTAATGATCGAAGCATAGCACCCTACCAGATTAATCAACAAATTTATAGCCAAGGCCATACACAGTAATAATATATTGCGGATTTGTACGATCGTGCTCAATTCGCTGGCGCAAACGCGCAATATGCGCATCGAGCGAACGATCAAAACCAGCATAATCGCCAGCAAACACCGCTTCAAGCAGCTGTTCGCGGCTGAGAATTTGGTTGGGATGGCGCATAAAGGTGGCCAATAAAGCTAATTGAATTTTGCTTAATTCAACAGGTTGCTGATTGACGGTGCATTGATGCTGGGTCAAATCAAGCTCAATCGGGCCACGTTTGAGGGTTTGGCTTGGCGCAATTGGCTGGCTGCGGCGTAAAACTGCACGCACACGGGCCACCAATTCACGGGCGTTGAAAGGCTTGCCGACGTAATCATCGGCCCCAAGCTCCAAGCCCTGAATCCGTTCTTCATCGCTGCTGCGCGCAGTTACCATAATAATTGGTGTATTTTTGGTTTGGCGAATGGCCTTGAAGACTGCTAGGCCATCCAATTTCGGCAGCATTAAATCTAAAACGACTAAACTTGGCTGGTGTTGCTGCACCAACGCCAAGCCAGTCAGGCCGTCGCTTGCCAAATAGGTTGCAAAGCCAGCTTGCTCAAGATACAACTGCATCCAATGCGCAATCCGCTCTTCATCCTCGATAATTACGATTATTTCGGCCATGGTGGTTCCTTGTGGCATGAGCAGGCTGGTTGCAGGCGTGGTAAGAGCTGCAACCAGCCAATGATTTAGCGGCTTGGTTCGGTAACTGGTTCACTTGGCAAGGCGGGCAGTGCTTCAACGGCTTCGCATTCAACGGCTTCTTCAACATGGTCGCCTGTGCCTGATTCGCCCCCTGAAATCTGGAAGCATTGAACCCCTTCACCAGCAACGAAGCTTGGCACATTGCTGACAAAATGCTCAATCATTTCGGGCAAATCGTTGCTAAAGAGTTCAGCATCTTCGCTGCTTAGCTCGCCATCAGTCACCATTTGATTGATGTTGGCGGTTTCAGCGGCAACAATTGCATCGATAACTGTTTGTTTGCTAACGCCCTTGGCTGCTGCTTGGTCGGCAATGCTTTGTTCTGCCTCAATGCCTGCGTGCAATTCGTCGGCGCTAATGCCAATGGTTTCGGCGGCGAGCGCAAACCAATCGACCCCAGCCACGGCCCCAATTGCCACAACCGTTCCACAATCGCCTTCAACGGTTTCTGAATTAATCGTTATAAATGGTTTGGTGATTTGTTCGCTCGTTGTTTCGGTCGTTGCTGCAAGTTGATCAGTAGCTTTGAGTGCCACAAACGGCTTGGTAACGCGTTGGCTAGTTGCTTCGGTTGTGCTTTCAAGCTGGTCGCTGCTTGCTGCTGTATTATGCTGCAGATGCAAAGCACCGCCAACAGCTTGTTTGTGTAGTTGGGTTGGCTGGCTCATTGCTGAATGCTGCAATGGCGCAACTCTAGCCACGCCCGACCCATGACATTCGATTGTTACATCATCGGCATTTGAACTGACTGTGACGCTATGCACTGGTTGGTCGTTGTTGGTGGCAAAAGCTGTGTTGTTGGTCCAAAGATAGCCACCACAAGCCAACGAAACAACTCCAACCGCCACCGCTAAATGTTTACGCATGTCCGAACTCCTTGTCAATCACAAATTACTTTCAATGGCGGTACTATAAAAAATAATTGTGATACAAATTCGACAATTGGCTATGCAAAGTTAATAATTTGATGAGTTGCTGCTGGTTTGTGCTAAGCTTTGAATATAATGTTGTTGATTAAGGAATAAACCAATGGCGATAGATGTATTGCATGCTGGCTTGACTGAACGCCAACAAGCCTTTGTTGCGCTTGGACGGGAAATGGCGACGCTGGTCAAGCCAAGCGCAGCTCAGCATGATCAGGCTGCGAGCTTTCCCTTCGAACACTTGCCAGCACTTTTTGCGGCCAAATATCAAGCCTTGAGCATTCCAACCGCATTTGGCGGGCTTGGCGCGAGTTTGTTCGAGGCAATTTTGGCCCAAGAGCAATTAGCCTATGGCGATGGCTCAATTGCCTTGGTACTGGCAATGCCGATTCATGTGCTTGGCGGAATTATCGAAGGGCGGGCATGGCAACCAAGCCAGATCGAGCGGCTTAGTCGTTTGGTGGTTGAACAGTCGGTTTTGCTCAATTCGGCGGCCAGCGAGCGCGAAATGGGCAGCCCAGCCCGAGGTGGCTTATTTGCAACAACTGCCCAACCAGTTGCAGGCGGTTGGTTGCTAAATGGGCGCAAAATTTATACGACTGGCGCGCCTGCATTAACCCATGCCCTGATTAGCGCCACGATTGTTGACACCAGCGATACAGCGATTTTTTTGGTTGATCTCAAACAAGCAGGGGTAACGATTGAGCCAACTTGGCATGGCACCGCGATGCGCGCAGCCCGCAACGACGATATTGTGCTCGATGCAGTGTTTGTTGCTGAAGAAAATTTGTTGCAACGCCGCCAACCTGGCGTGATTGATCCGAGCCGTAGCAATGCTGGGGCTTGGTTTCAATTGAACATGGCGGCGGTCTATTTGGGCATAGCCCAAGCAGCGCGTGATGTTGCCAGCAACTATGCCCGCGAGCGTCGTCCGACCGCTTTGGCGGGTAAGGCCATTAGCGAGCTTGAATCGATTCAGCGGCAGCTTGGCAAGGTCGAGCAATTGCTACTGAGTGCGCGCAGTTTGCTCTATCAAACTGCCCAAATTTGGGAGCAAGCGCCTGCTGAACGCGGCAATTTGCGGGCCTTGATTGCTACTACCAAAGCAACGGCGATTGAGCATGCTGTTGCTGCGGTTGAACAAGCGATGATTGTGGTTGGTGGCGCTTCGCTCTCACCAGATTTGGCGCTCGAACGCTATGCGCGCGATGTGCGGGCTGGCCTGTTTCACCCGCCAACGTTGGATGCAGCTTTGGTTGGCTTAGGGGGTTGGTTGGTCGAATAACGATGTTTGATGGCGACTGGCCCAGCCTTCGATCGCATCGGCAACCAACGGCCAAGCAGGGTCAAACATCAAATCGTGGGCTGCCTGCGGCACGATAATTAATGGCGCTTGATAGGCATTGGCCAACGAACGCTGCTCGGCGAGGGTAAATACGCGGTCGCGCTCGGCGGCAATCACCATTATTGGGGTTTTGATTTGGCTTGGCTTGGGTTTATGCATGAGCGCATCAAGCAAAACCCTGAGTGATTCGCTGCCAAGTTGGCTGTGGATGGCTTGGGTTTGGGCGGCGGAAGCGTTATCACGCAAAAATAAATATTTTGCCAAGGCTGGTGTACGTACAAAACCATACCCATCGGCGGTTGCAAAAGCCCGTAAGAGCACACTTGGTTGGGTGCGCATGGTGCGCAGCGTAAAGCCCAATGGCCCAGTCTGCGGCATGCTGGCCAGCAAAATTGCCGCTGGCAACGGATGCTGCATCACAGCATGTTGCAGAATGTAGCCGCCAAGGCTATGGCCTACAACGATTGGCGCTGGTTTGAGGGTTGCAACCAGCGCCAGCAAATCGTCGATATAGTGGTTTAAGCCAACCGTGTTGAAATAGCGTGGCATACTGCTGCGGCCATGGCCGCGTAAACTCAGCGTATGCACCGCAAAGCCGCGTTCGGCAAAATCGTGAGCGGCATTATCCCAGCACCAAGCCCCATGCCAAGCGCCGTGGAGCAGCAGCAAAGGTCGCTGATACAACAGCGTTTTTGGTTGGTAGCAGCGATGTTCAAGCGTGTTGCTGGTCATTGGCTTCCTCTTGAGCCGCCGCCCGATCGCGTTCCTCGCGGATGAGCCGCAAGGTTGTGGTTTTATCATCGAGCGCATGGAAAATTGCTTGCATGATAACGGTATCAGTTGTGTCAAGATCTGCCAAGAGCCGTTCACGATTGCTATCGCCTGCGACGAGCAAGCGGATGCGTTGAGCCAAGTTTTGCCATTGGGCTTGGGCTTCAAGCTGTGGCAAGAAGCCATCAAGATCGGTGTAGGCGTGCTGGACTCCAAAGTAGGCCGCCGCTACCGTCAAGATAATTGGCCGCCATTCGCCGATCAGTTTGCTTAACCGCGCTTCTTCTGGGTCGGGCGTTTGGCTGACCGCCACCAAAATTGCCTGCACGATGGCCGCGCTATTGGTATCGAGGCCAGCGCCAAGTTGGGCGAAATCACGTTCGCCAGCCCAAATTCGTTCAACTGCCGCCTGAATAATCCAGCCGTTATTATCAATTTGGGGCAATAAAAACTCGACCTCGGCGCGGCGGGTATCATCGCCATGGGCAATCGCGGCAATGACCTCAATCAAGGGTGCGAAATGGGCAACCGCATCGCTGGTAGCGCGTTCAAAGGTCGGGTGTAGATCGAGCATATCGAATATCCTTACTAGTAGTGAGCAACAGAAGAGCCTTAGGTCGCTGCGCGAGCATGATCAAGGCTCTCTATATGATATGCGATTGAGTGACTTTGTGTCAATATAACACCTATTAGCAGCAATAAAACAACGAGCCATCCTCATTGATGCCTCGTCGTTTGTGGCTGGTTTAAGTGTAGACCACCGAATTCGCACCGCCAAACTCGTTTGGCTCGTAACGATCAGCGCTCCAATCGTTCAGCCAGCGTCCATCGGCAAGATAGCGATACTGGAAACTGTGATTGGGTGGCAGATCCATGGTGGTGCTCCAGCCTTCCCCGGAACGCAACAGCGGGGTCGCCGTTTCGCTCCAATTATTGAACTCGCCAACAAGTGTGATCGTCTGGGCGGTGAGTGGGGCTGGGATGTTGAAGGTTACCCGCACGACCGTACCCTCGAGGCGTTTCTTCAGCATTCTGGCACTCCTTTGTGCGTTACAAAATACAACGGCTTCGTTGCATTTCCTCTGCGTCCGAATCCTTGTATCTACCATCCTACTCGGCTTTCAAAGCAAGATCAATACCCAAAGCATTGGCATTTCCTAAGAAATCTAGGCCATCTTGGCTTGTACTACACAGGACTAAAGAGCTAGCACTAATGCTTGCGATTTTAGGTGATTGGCTTCACCTCTGCGAGGAATTGCCGTGGTTCGATCTGGCCAGCTTTCAGCTGTTCAAATAGCACCAAATTAGCTTGATTCATAAGCTGTTGTTGTTGAAAATGAGCGCTACTCAGCGTAAATTGAGCAATTGACTGCTCAAACTGATCGAGCCACAGCAAGGCTTTGCCATAGTACCATTGGCAGTAGGCAACATGAAAGAGATGATTGGCCTGGCCAAATAGGCGAATTGCTTGCTCGAAGTAGGCAAGCGATGCAGCATATTGCGCTTGATCAACGAATATTTCGGCTAAATTAACTGCTGCTGCCGCTTTCGACACACCATCATCATACTGTTCGGCAATCTCAGCAGATTTTTTGATAAATTCTGAAGCCTTATTGAAATTACCCATTTTACGATAAAGATTGCCGATATTGCCATAATGAATACTAAGTTCTTTGCCAATATCTTGTTTTATGCCAATATTAACCGTCTTCAAATAATAATATAGGGCTAGTTCTTGATGATTC
The DNA here is from genome assembly GCF_042688385.1 of Herpetosiphon sp. NSE202. Taxonomy (NCBI): domain Bacteria; kingdom Bacillati; phylum Chloroflexota; class Chloroflexia; order Herpetosiphonales; family Herpetosiphonaceae; genus Herpetosiphon; species Herpetosiphon sp. NSE202. Next base: position 284,943 of record NZ_JBHUPY010000005.1, read on the forward strand.
AAGCGTGCATAAATAGTGGCGAGGCTGTTAACTAACGCAGTGTTATTATACGCTTTGCGAATTTCGGTTTCTTGCTCATTGCATAAAAATGCTCCAATAGCATATTTTAAGCTAAGGTGCAGTGCTTCTGTCGTTCCTAAGCGTTGATAACAATAAGAAAGGATGATATATGCAGCTGTATGATCCGTAATTCCTTGACTTTCAGCCAGTTCGATAGATTGAAGCATAAGTGGAATCGCTTGATTAATATTGCCAATAATACGATGCAGGTTTCCTTGATGATTTAATAAGTCTGAAAGTACTAATGGTTGATTAGTTCTCTGCGCAGCTTGGATTGCATTGTTGATATATTCAATCCGATCAACCATTGATGGGTAATAATTGCTACTATTATAAATCGTGGCCAATACTAAATCGATGATCAATTGATCGCCACGATCGGTTCCAAGTTGGCTTGGTGCATGCTGAAATATCCAATTAACATGCTTTTCTTCACGCTCAAAGCCTTGAGTTGCGCGAATCTTGCCACCAATTTGATTAAGAAATACATCATCAAGCAGGCGGGCCAAATCGCGAATCGCTTCGCAATAACGCCATAGCGCCGCCTCAGTTTCATGCTGCTCTGCCAATTGACGCAGCGCAAAACTGCGAATTAAGTCGTGCATGCTCCAGCGTTCGTTGTGGCTATTGTATTGCAATAAATTATGGCGCAATAAATAATAAAGTTGGTTTTCTGCCGCTAAATTATGCGGCAATTCGAGCATTGCCAAGCCCAAACTACTCGAAAAATCGGCCACCAAAATTGCCAATTGGCGCACAAAATATTGTTGTTGAACACTAAGTTGGGCGTAACTCAAGGCCAGCGAGGCTTCAACATTCAATTGTTGATCGTCAGGGTCGCGCAAAGCTTGCAAGCGTTGGTTTTCATCTGCAAGCTGGGCCAAATAATGCTCAGGCTTGAGCGCTGGGTTATTCTGCAAAATACTCGCGCTCACCCGCAAGGCTAAGGGCAAATAGTTACATGCACTGGCTAATTGTTCAGCACTTGGCTGATCAAGCCGTGGGCAAATTTCTTGGATGAGCTTGCTTGAATCCTCAGCATTTAACGCCTCAAGCTGAATGCTGGCCATTGCTGGCAAGCTAAATCGCTGGCGACTGGTAATAATCAAACAGCAACCAACTGGCGGAATGAGGTCGCGTACCTGCTCAGCATCACGCGCATCATCAACAACAATCAAGACTTGTTTGTTGTGCAGAATATTGTGATAGCGGGCCAACAATTGCTCGCGTTTTTCTGGTAGGCGGGTTTTGGGATCAAGCGTGTTAATCACCAAACCAAGGGCTTGTTCAGTCGTAAGTGCTTGTTCGCGCGCGCCATACAGATTAAGCATCAATTGAGCATCAGGATATAAATGCACCATGTTTTGGGCAACGATCAGGCTTAATTCACTTTTGCCAATGCCGCCCATGCCATGAATGCCAACTAAGGCTGCTCCCCGCTTGGCTGCGTGGGCAATCTGAATCGCATGGGTTAGGCGCTTGAACTCAGGCTCGCGCCCAACAAAATCGCCAACCACAGGCCGTAATTGGTGAATTGGCGCGTGATCAGCAGCAGAATTTGGATCGTTGTTGCGAGGCTGATGCGGTTGGTTAAGCAATTTGGCTAGCTGCTCGAACAAAGCTTTTTGGTAGCGATGATAGGTTGCTTGATGAATATTCAACATCTGACAATAACTATCGACTGGCGCGCCAGGATAGGTTGTGAGCACCTTGAGCAGTGATTGCTGCGGCTGTTCAAGTGGCAGTTGGCCGAGCCAGTGATAGAAATCGCCCAAACCGCCAAATGCTTGCAAGCGTTGCCGCCATGTTTGGTCTGCCAAAAGGCGTTCTGGCCGTTGAATTAATGTCTGAATTGATTTGGCTGTCCAAATGTGATCGTCGCTCATCCCTAACTCATACTAATGTGTGCAGGCATAATTTTAACATGGGCCATGCACTTGACAAGTTGTTAGATTAATGATACAAAGTATCATTATAAAGCGTGATTCGGCAACTGGTTTATGCCGAGCACCAATTCCAACATGGAGACATGGGTTATGAATGAGCGTAGTACTGGCACGGTGACGTGGTTCGATCCTGAAAAATCGTATGGTTTTATCACAACTCATGCAGGAGCATCGTTGTTTGTTCATCGACGGGCACTTGGTGATGGACGACGCTGGTTGGTTGAGGGCGAAGAAGTAAGTTTTGTGGTGGTTCGGGGCATGAAGGGTGATGAAGCCAACGATGTTTTAGTGACCAACGCTTTACCGCCAACGCCGCGCATTCGGGCCTATGAGCAACGCGAGGCTGGGGCCTATGGTGGCGAACGCTCGTTCGAGCGCCGCGATCGCTTTGCTGGTCAAGGCCGCCCAAGCAATAACGGCCCGCGCCGCGAGTGGAGCAATGGCCCACGTGAACGCAGTCGTTCATTCAGCGGCAGTGCTCCTGCTGGCATCATTAACGCCCGAGTTGATTATATCGACCCTCAAGGACGCTTTATGTTTGTGGCGCTCAGCGATAATCAAGGCGATGCCTATGTGCATTCGAGCTTGTTTAATTATGCTGGTAATCGGGTGCAAGTTGGCGATAACGTCCGGGTCAGCGTTTCGGCAAGTGATCGCGGCTTGCGCGCCAACTCACTTGAGATCTAAATTTGAGTTTTGCATATCCACTCAAGCAACAAGGCCGACTCGTATGAGTCGGCCTTGCTGTTATTGGAGAAATAGCTCGAAATTTGGTTTATGGTCGCGGCCTGTGAGGCGGCGGAACCCACGCCCGATAGCTTGCATCGTATCGTCACTTAGCGAAGAAGCCAAGATCGAACCGAGAATCAAGCCTAAGGCGCTTCCTGCTGCTGCTCCAAGCGCAAAGACGACATAGCGTTCGCGTTGTGTAGATTTGTTCATGATGTACCTCGCACGTGATCGTCCTTGACCCGCCGATTACTGAAGAACGACAACTGGCGTAGCTTTTTGCCACAATTTATCGAGCTTGTAAAAATCGCGCTGTTCAGGGCTAAAAATATGCACAACCACATCGCCAAAATCGAGCAAAACCCAGCCAGTTTCGGGTGAACCTTCGACTTTGGGGGTGGGAGCGCCTTCTTGGACTAACTGATCATCAATTTCTTTTACGACTGCTCGTAGCATGCGCTCATTGCCAGCGGTACAAATCACCAAAAAATCGGCGAACGTGGCTAATGGGCGAACATCAAGCATGATAATATCATTTGCCTGCTTCGAGTCTGCTAAATCAACAGCACGGCGGGCAAGAACTTGCGCTTCGATAGGTGGACCTCCACATTTCTAGAACAGATTTTTTCTGCTTCCAATATACCATGAAACCTTAAATTAGCTGCATCCTGCGCCCAACATGTTCGAAGATAGTGAGCGCTTCCGCCAGATCTGCATTGCTATGGCTGGCAGTTACAATTGTGCGCACCCGACCTTTGTCGCGGGCCACAGTTGGGAAGGCGATGCCTTGAGCAAATACGCCTGCTTGGAACAGTTGATCGGAGAATTGCATGGCCTTGGCGCTCTCGCCGACAATCACTGGGGTGATTGGGGTTTCCGAGATGCCAGTGTTAAAGCCAAGCTGTTGCAATCCCGCCTTGAAGAACTTGGTATTTTCCCAAAGCTGCTGATGCAATTGCGCGCCCTCGGGGCTTTGCAAGAGCTTAACTGCGGCAATACAGGTTGCAGCCACCGCTGGCGGATGCGAGGTGCTAAACAAAAATGGCCGTGAGCGATGCTCCATCAGCTGGCGCAATTTGCTCGATGTGGCCACATACCCGCCCAAAGCTCCAATTGCCTTGGAAAGTGTGCCAACCTGAATATCCCAATCGGTGATGCCATAATGGCTAACCGTGCCGCTGCCGTTGGTGCCAAGCACGCCCGATGCATGGGCATCATCGACCATGGTGATTGCGCCGTAATGCTTGGCTAGCTCAGCGATCCGTGGCAAAGGTGCAATATCGCCATCCATGCTAAATACGCCATCGGTGACGATGAGCGTGTTGCGATATTTGCCTTGATTAGCCTGCAAAACCCGTTCCAAATCGGCCATATCGTTGTGTTGATAGACCGCGCGCGCTGCTTTGGTTAGGCGAATGCCATCGATAATCGAGGCATGATTCAGGGCATCACTGATCACCAAATCGCCATCGTTGAGCACAACTCCCAAAACCGCTGCGTTGGCCGTAAAGCCCGATTGGAGCACTAACACCGCCTCAGTATGCTTGAATTCGGCCAAGCGTTGTTCAAGCTCCTCGTGGATGCTCATTGTGCCAATAATGGTGCGCACTGCGCCAGAACCAACCCCCAATTCCTCGATTGCCTTGATTGCTGCTGCTTTCAAGGCTGGATGATTGGCCAAGCCCAAATAATTATTTGATGAGAGATTGATCACCGATTTGCCATCGATGGTTGAGCGTGGGCCGGTTGGGCTTTGCAATTCGCGCAATTTGCGAAAAACCCCTTGCTCACGCAAACTATTCAGTTGCTCATCAAGATATGCTTCAAATGAATGCGGCATCATCGCCCCCATAAACAGCTATTCGCAACTATGGCTCAGCGCCATATGTTTCAAATGCATTATAGTGCATAAGCGCGCTTTGTAGATGCGCCTGTGAGCTGATTTATGGCCTTTGGCAATTGCAATGATTATGCTGCATTACTGCGAGGATTGTGCATGGTGCAAACCCGATCGCAGCCTACACTCAATCCAACCCGTATTGGAATGGTGTGAAATGAGGATGTTGTGCGAGAACTGATTAAATTTTTGCTTGCAGGCTTGCTCGTAGTTGGCAGTTGTATCGGTATCTCATTCTGGGCATGGGGGCCGCCAATTCGTGATGATCTGCCTGTTACGCTGCATGAAGGTGATTTGTATGATGAGTGGCAGCAAATCGAATCAGTTGATCCTACGCGCCTCTATTTTGAAGTTAAGCTGTATCAAACCGAACTATGGAAGGATGTTAACGTCGAGCCACGAAGCAGATCAGCGCTTGATTTGCAACTCGAACCATTGGCTACTAAGCGGATTCGACCATATGTAGCGTTTATCATCCGCGGGTCGATTTTGCGCGAATTTGCCGCACCTGAAGATTCAATTGAGTTTATCTTGCATGGAATGCATGGCCAAAAAGCCCGCACACGCTGGCTTGATAGCCAATTGCTGCTTGATGGCAATATACTGATCGTGCGCTAGCATACTTGTTCCCTCACCCCCAGCCCCTCTCCCACTCAACGCGGGCGAGGGGAGTACCCGTTGTTACCGACTATTGTGCAAGAAACACCGCATTAAAGCCCATCGCCCGCGCCACGGGAGAGGGGTTGGGGTGAGGGAATTCTAATAACTCGGTTTGCTGGTTGCATAACCCAAACCGCTTTGCACATCGCGGAAGGTGCGAATATGGGCAATGTCGATGCCAGTATCGAGCAAGGCTTGCACGGTTTCGCTGCGTAAGCCAACCACGATTGGCTCGGTGCCAAGCAAGCGCACTGCACTCAAGGTTTGTACCAACGATTCGGCAACTGCTTGATCGATCGTGTTAAGGCCAGTTAAATCGATCAAAATCGTATGTGGGCGGCGTTGATAAATTGTATTCAGCAATTCATCGCTCAGCAAGGCAGCTCGCGTCAGATCGATACTGCCAACCAGCGGCAAGACCAAAACGCGCTCGGCAATTGGTAGCACTGGCACGCTCATTTGGCGAATGGTTTCGCTGGAGCGTTGCAATTCGTCAAGTGCTTTTTCTAGGTAGAGTGTGCGTTTTTGCACCCGCTCCTCAAGCACGGTTTGGTTGCGCTCAAGCGCTTTGCTATGTTCGATGCTACTTTTCAGCAGTTGGCGTAAGCGTCGCGCCGTAAATGAGGTTGTGGCTGCTGCGGTGCCAAAACAGCCGCCAGCAAACAGCAGATTGAGAATCGTAATATTTAATGAAAATGGCTGAGGACTAAGCAGATCGGTGCTGACGAACACAATAACAGCAATAATCGCATAAATTAAACTCCAACGTGCTGGCAACAATAACGCCGCCGCCACAATTGGAATAAATAGACCATACATCCCGCGACTGGTTACGCCAACCGGGATTGCGACGACCAAAATAAGCGCAAAATAGGGAATAAACATCGCATGGGTTGCCAACTCTGGCTGATCGATGCTGACCAACCAGCCTGAAACCCCGGCGGCAACCAAAATGCCAAACAAACAGCCAAGCGCTATTTGATTGCGTCCAACGCTGAGATCAACTCCTAAAACATAATACAGAATCAGCAAAACAATAAAACTGCTGCCAGTGATCAAAATGCGGCGTAAGGCCCGCTTACGCTGTTCGCGTTCTTCATTCCATAATGCAATTGGTGGATCGGCCATGTGCGGTACCTGTGTAAAGTGGCTATGGCGCATTATATCAGGCTTTTTTTCTGATGATTCAAGCTACTGCCAGCATGCGACCGTCTGTGCTATAATCGCTGTAGGAGGATGCCATGTCCGATGCGTTTGATCAAGCTCAACGAATGATTTCACCCAAGCCTCGCGAAGAGGATCAAGTGGTGGAGAAAAGTTTGCGGCCAAAAAAATTGGCCGAATATATTGGCCAAGAAAAAGTGCTTGCCAACCTCAAAATTGCGATTGCTGCGGCGCAACAACGCAAAGAGCCGCTTGATCATACGTTGTTTTATGGCCCGCCTGGCTTGGGCAAAACCACGCTTTCAACCATTCTGGCCAACGAAATGGGTGTGAATATCAAAATTACTTCTGGCCCAGCTATCGAGCGGGCCGGCGATTTGGCAGCGATTTTGACCAACCTCAAAAAAGATGATTTGCTGTTTATTGATGAAGTCCATCGCTTGAATCGCGCCGTTGAAGAAGTGATGTATCCAGCCATGGAAGATTTTGCGCTGGATATTATTGTAGGCAAAGGCCCAAGCGCCCGTAATTTGCGCCTGAAGTTGCCGCGCTTTACCGTGGTCGGTGCGACGACGCGCTTAGCTTTGCTGACCTCGCCCTTGCGTGACCGTTTTGGCTCGGTGCATCGGCTTGAATTTTATTCGGTCGAAGCCATGACCGATATTGTGCGCCGTTCGGCGGCTTTGCTCAAATCGCCAATTGACGAGGCTGGGGCTTTGGAGATTGCGCGACGGGCACGCGGCACGCCGCGGGTTGTCAATCGTTTGCTGCGACGAGTGCGAGACTTTGCCTTGGTGATGGCCGATAATCACATTACTCTCGACGTTGCCAAAGCCGCCCTTGCCAGCCTTGAAATCGACGATTTGGGGCTTGATGAGAATGATAGGCGGGTTTTGCGCACTTTGATCGAAACCTTCAATGGCGGGCCGGTTGGCTTAACCACCTTGGCCGCTGCCACTGCCGAAGAAGTTGATGCAATCGAGGATGTTTACGAGCCATATTTGTTGCAACTTGGCTTTCTTCAGCGCACGCCACGCGGGCGAATTGCCACGCGCCGCGCCTACGATCACCTTGGCGTGAGCTTTCCCGAAGCGCCGCGCCAAGCTGATAGCCAACAATCAACCTTTAATTTGGAATAGATTTTGATAATTGACATAAAAAGCGGGCTGCTCGTAGCTACGAGCAGCCCACTTTGGGTTTATTTGGCGATGGCCAGATCGTAACGTCGGCCAACTTCGCTCCAATTAATCACATTCCACCAAGCGCTCAAAAACTCGGCCCGTTTTTGGCGAAACTTCAAATAGTAGGCATGTTCCCACACATCAACGCCGAGCAAAGGCGTTAGCCCTTCCATATACGGGCTATCTTGGTTGGGGTAGCTGGCGAGGTAGAGCGTGCCTTTGCTATCGGTTGAGAGCCAGCCCCAGCCCGAGCCAAAGCGCCGCGAAGCAACATCGTTATAGCTGTTTTGGAAGCTACCGAATGAACCATATTTGGCATTAATTGCCGCTGCCAAGGCCCCGCCAGCACTGCCGCCACCCTTAGGCGAGAGCGTTGCCCACCAAATTGAGTGATTGGCATGGCCACCAGCGTTGTTGCGCACTGCGGTCTGAATCGCGCTTGGTAAATTGCTCAAGCCATGCAAAAGTTCAGCCACATTCATGCTTTGTAATTTGGGATAATCGGCCAAGGCTGCATTTAAGTTGGCAACCATCGTATTGTGATGTTTTTGATGATGAATGTACATCGTTTCTGCATCAAGCTGCGGTTCCAATGCACCATAATCATACGGCAAGGCTGGCAGGGTGAATTTGCCGTTGGTTGGCACGGTTGCCATATCAAATGTTTTGCCAACGCCGCCATATTTTTTGGCACTCGCCTCTTTGTTGCCCCAAATTGCGGCCAAACTGCCCAAGCCAATTGCACCCAAAAATCCCCGTCGCGATAGATTGAAACGTCCTGACATTATCACAACCTCCACTAGACCATGCTTTTATATTGCTCCATTCGTTGAAATAAGCGCTTTGGTTTTAGCAAAATTGTGATAATTATTAAATATTGGTTAAGAATAGGCTTAATTGACCAGAATTTGCTGCGTACTTGCTCGTAGCGATTGGTGGGTACTTTGGCGAATTACATAGCTCAAACAGAGCAAGCACAGCGGCAAAACAAGCCACGATTCCCAAGCGAAGTTGCTGGTTTGCAGTGTATTGAGTGGCATCCCTTGGGCTTGAGCAGTAAGGCCGAGTGCAATCCAACGCGAGCCAATCAGGCCAAGCATCGCTATGCTGAGGCCAATTTTGCCCCAGCGGCCAAGCGTTGGCCATACCAAACTCAACACAATTAATTCAAGAAACGAGAACGACCAGCCAACCGGCCTGCCCCAATACAAGAGCAAAAAACTCAAGCCATAGAGCAATGGAAAGCCAACCTGTTTGCGCCAAACCAGCCAACAACTTGCAGCTAACCCAATCAACCATAAGCCAAGTGCCAATATTTGGGCGCTATTTGGGTTGATCCCAAGATTGATTAAGCCTTGCAATGGTGTGCGGTTCCACATGCTCATTGGGCTTTGTTCGGCCACCGCAAAATTAAACCATTGGTATTCGAAGGTATTGGCTAAATAATTAAAAGTTTCGTGACGTAGCGCACTATTCCAGCGCCAAATTTCTAACCCAATCAGCCCTAAAGCCAGCGCTGCAATGCTGGCAATTCGTTTAATTAACCCTTGCCGCGCCGCTGAATCAGCTACATTGCAGTAAGCCAGCGCTGCTAAAGCCACGAAAAACAGGGCATAGAAGGGCTTAATCAACAGCAGCAGGGCAATAATTAGCGCCGCAGCCAGCCGCGAACCATAGAGCGCCCAATAACCGCCAAGCAAACTGCCGAGCAGCAACAAGGCTTCAACATTGCCCGAAACAATGCCCAGCATACATTCCAAACTAAGCATCACCAAGATTGTCCAAGCGCTGCTTTGTTTGGTCAGATACAGCCAAAATCCCACAAATCCAAGCGTTGCCATACTCAAAATTGCGGCCATGCCAAGACTGTTAATCTGCAAACTCGTGACCATATTGGCCAATGTTGGTGGATAAAGATATGGCCCAACAATCTGACCAACCTGATCATATTGCGCCTTAACTGCCAGCTTTGCCGCGGGATCGGGTGCGTTGAGCATGCGCTGTTCCCACAGATGCACGCTGCGCCACATTGCTTGGGCCTCAGCAATCGCCGGATATGGATTAGCCTGGTGTTGCATGCGTTCGGCAGCTAAAGCGTAGCTTTGAAAATCGACGCTTGCGATGCCCCGCTGTTGGTTTTGGTACACCACACTATAGCCAAAAGCGACCCACATCCCAAAAATCATCCAGCCAACCAGTGTGCCCACTCTTCGCCAAGCAAATGTCATACGCAACCTTTCGAGTGCTAAGCCTTTGGATCGGCAGGGTTGGAATGGTGCAATGCAAGGGCAAAATGCAACTATAAAGCAGAATCTGTGGCTAGAGGTTTCCAAATGGCGTTGGTCTGACAGTTTTGGCTGGGGTTGAGGTTTTTGCGTTGCTAAAGCTGTTGGAACCAAAATGCTACCCACTTGGAACAGGCTTTGGAACTGGTGCTTGCTATATTAAGCCTACACACTCTCATTGCGGCGCTCCTGTGGTTTGGAAGCATCAGGGCAGTTGGCCGCTTGGTAAACGTGGGACTTTACCAAGCGGCCAGCACCGCATTTAAAAAACATTCTTTAACGCCAAAACCCCGCAGTTGCGGGGTTCTAGCGAGAGAAGAGAGGAGAAGGAGATGGAAGAAGTATAGGCCATTGCTCCTATTCTGACATTCCCTATAATGGGTGATTTAGCGGGTGACTTAAGTCATGCCAAAGCGGCGACAAAGGCATCCCACGCTTGGTGAGGCGTGATTGTTGACGAATAAAAGGCTGAGCCTGCAATCAGATTAGTCGCCCCTGCCTGCACAATCTGGGCAATATTACTTGGTTTAACCCCACCATCGACCTGAATCACCGCCTCATGCTTGCGTTGATCAAGCAAATTGCGCACGGCTGCAATTTTTGCTAGGCTGCGTTCAATAAAACTCTGGCCGCCAAAGCCAGGATTAACCGACATAATCAGCACCAAATCGAGATCTTCGAGTATATCTTCGAGGCTGCTGACTGGCGTAGCTGGATTAAGCGCCACGCCCGCAGTACAACCAAGCTCGTGAATGCGCTGAATTGTGCGGTGCAAATGCACGCTGGCCTCTTGATGTACCGTAATATGGTTTGCACCAGCCGCAGCATATTCCTCAAGCAGCACATCGGGATTGCTCACCATCAAGTGGACATCCAACGTTCCCTTGAAATATGGCCGAATCGCCTTGATGACTGGTGGACCAAAGGTCAGGTTGGGCACAAAATGGCCATCCATCACATCAACCTGAATCCAGCTACAACCTACTTCGTCGGCGGCCTGAACATCGGCTCCAAGGGTGGCAAAATTGGCCGATAAGATCGATGGGGTCAGCTCGATGGCGCGGCCAGCGTGGTATCCGATTGGCATAAAACTCCTCATTGTGTTTAATCATGCAGCTCTATTAAACCACACATCGAACCTAGCTTGGTCAAAACTCAATCCGTAATAAACGCGTTGCACTAGCCATTCCTGCCCGTTCTAAGGTTTTTTTGGAATTATGGTTGTAGTACCAGCAGCCAGCGATTGGCTGAATTTGTTGGTTTTGGCAATGGCGAATTAATGCTTGAATTAAGCGTGTGCCATAGCCTTGCTGACGATAGGCCAGATTGATGTGCATGCCAATGCTGGCCACCTGGTGATAGATGCTGCTTGGCTCGATAATCCCAAAGCCAATAATCTCGTCATTAATGCTAAAACAAAACAGCTGTTGCCACGCCACTCGTTGCGGAATTTGATCAAACAAATCGCTGGCATGCTCAGTAATCAGCCCAATATCGGCTTCAGTTGCAAGCCTGAGCTGTTCGTTCGGGCTTGCTTCGGGCACGTTTTGGTGATTGGCTTGGAAAAAATAGGCTTGTTTCTGCAATTGACGATATTGATCGAGCGCATGGCTCAGCAACCATTGATCGTTGGTTGGCACAAAGGCAGCTTGCACATTGGCTAATTTTTTGGCTTGCTCAAAAGCAATTTGGCCATACTGCTGATAGCCAGGTTGCAGCGAAAAATGCACCAGCATGCTTGCATCATGCACTGCGGCTAAGCCAATAACTGCCTGATCAAGCATAATCTGATACCACGCTGCATGCAGTAAACGATCCTCGAAGAATGAATCGACATGGGTTGGCAGCTGAACATAATATTCAGCGATGGCTGGTTTGATTGCAGCGAAATCAATTGTTATAAAGCGCACGTGCATTAGTTTGCGATCCTTGTCTTTTGGCTAAGCCACGGTTTGTTGCTCAGAATGATACACCAATGCCTAAGCGAGGATTTTCTAGGGGTAGGTAGGGGCAACAGCTAGCTGGTTGTGATTGAAACATAGAGGGCTAGCTGCCGAATAACTCTTAGATCTGTTGAGCTAGCTCCCAGAGATGGCCAGCAGGGTCGGCAAAGCTGGCGGTACGCACGCCCCACGAGCGATCAATTGGCCCATTGATAAACTCAACGCCACGCTCACGTAATTCTGCATAGACTGCATCGGTATTAGCAACGGTAATCGTATATAAGGCGCGTGTATCGGCTTTGGGCACAGCCATCGGCGCAAGCAATTCAACTGCTGCGCTCTCGGTGAGCAGGTTAATCAATGTTGAGCCAAATTGAAAAACCATGGAATTCTCGTCGCTGAAGACCATTGGCAAGCCAAATGTTTGCTGATAAAACTGGCTTGTGCTCTGCATAATCGCATCGGGCACGAAGAGGGTAATTGCGCTAATCGCTCCATCAGTCCAACTAGCTTGGTTATTCATTCGTTCCTCCTTGAAAACACCGCTCTATAATAGAACATATTTTCGTTTTTTGGATTGAATAAAAAACCATCTGTTGGAGATGGTTGCTTATGTTCGCTTTGATTATTGCTGTTGCTGATTTTGCTGTTGCCACTCGGCGTACGAGGTTGGGCCTTGGTTGCGCTGGTGGCGGCTAATAACGAGCTGTTGTTTCGCCCGTATCAGCTCTGCATCAACCTGCCATGTAGACTGATCATTGTATACACGTTGACGGCGCTCGGCCTCTAGCAGTTCAATATACTTCTTGCCACGGGCTTGGGCTAGGTTTTGTGAACTGGCAGCGTCAGGGTTTGTACGCGCTTGATGCAACGCTTGTTGGTAGCGCTGTTTGGCAGTTTGTTTGGCTTCTTCTTGTTTGGATAAATGGGCTACGTGGACTGCGATGATCAGGCCGATAACCGCAAGCGCAATGCCCCAAAATAGTGTATCCATAAACATTCTCCCTGCATTATTTGGCTTTAATACGCCAGCGTTTGGGCAAGGTTACAGGCTTAAACTGCATCAAAGGCTGGGTGATAGGAAATTGTTCCATCCAAGCCTGCCAATGCGTGCTCAACTAATTCTTGGGCCATAAAAAACTTGGCAGCAACCGGATAATGGCAGCGCAGATTCCAGTTGGCAGCAGCTTGAAAGCCAAAGCGTTGATAATACTCAGGCCCGCCCAACACAACCAAGGCCTGAATTTGGGCTTGGCGACAAGCTGCAAGCCCAGCATTGACCAAGGCCGAACCAATGCCCTTGGCCTGTTGGCTTGGCAATACTGCTAACGGGCCTAAGCCCCAAATTGTGATGCTGTTTGGCGCTTGATCATACTGCACAGGGCTGAACAAAATATGCCCAACCAACTGCGCATCTAATTCGGCAACTAAGGAAATGATGGGCGTTACTTGACGTAATTGGTTAACTAAATCGGCTTCGCCATTGCGGCCAAAGGCTTGTTGATTGATCGTGGTGATGGCTGCAATGTCGGCGCTGGTTTCAGGGCGAATTAACATGATTTGGCTCCTAAAATGCCAAGAGCCACCATTTTATAGGTAGCTCTTGGCTAGAATTTGCTGAAATTTACAGGCCAGCTTCGGCGCGCAAGGTTTCGGCTTTGTCGGTGCGTTCCCATGGCAAATCGATGTCGGCACGGCCAAAGTGACCGTAGGCAGCGGTTTGGCGATAGATTGGGCGGCGCAGATCAAGATCGCGGATGATCGCGCCTGGGCGCAAATCGAAGTGCTTGTTGATCAGTTCCAACAATTTTTCGTCGCTGACTTTGGCGGTGCCAAAGGTTTCGAACGAAATTGACAATGGCTTTGAAACGCCAATGGCATAGCTAACTTGCAATTCGAAGCGATCGGCCAAGCCAGCGGCCACGATGTTTTTGGCAACGTAGCGGGCAGCGTAAGCAGCTGAGCGGTCGACCTTGGTTGAATCTTTGCCTGAGAATGCGCCGCCACCGTGACGAGCAACGCCGCCGTAGGTATCAACGATAATCTTGCGGCCAGTCAAACCTGAGTCGCCCATTGGGCCACCGGTTACGAAGCGACCGGTTGGGTTGATGAAAATCTTGGTGTTTTCATCGAGCATGCCTTCAGGAATGACTGGCTTGATTACCAAATCGATCACATCTTTGTGGATGCGTTCGTTATCAACGTTGGGGTCGTGTTGGGTTGAGATCAACACAGTATCAACGCGCACGGGCTTGCCGTGGCTATATTCGACGGTTACTTGGCTCTTGCCGTCTGGGCGCAAGTAGCCGACTTCGCCGGTTTTGCGCACTTTGGCCAAGCGGCGGGTCAATTGGTGAGCCAACGAAATCGTCAAAGGCATAAATTCATCGGTTTCGTTACACGCAAAACCGAAGACCATACCTTGGTCGCCAGCGCCAACTTTTTCAATTTCAGCTTCGCGGCTTGCTTGATCGTCGCGGACTTCCAAGGCCACATCAACACCTTGGGCGATGTCGGGCGATTGGCCGTGCAAAGCAACGATAATCCCACAGGTTTCGGCATCGAAGCCGAACTTGCCACGGGTGTAGCCGATGTCGCTGACGACTTTGCGCACAATGTCTTGAACTTCAACATAGCCCTTGGTGGTAACTTCACCAAGAACGACGATCAAGCCAGTGGTGGTAGCGGTTTCGCAAGCCACCCGCGACATTGGGTCTTGGGCCAACAATTCATCCAAGATCGCATCGGAAACTTGGTCACAAATTTTATCGGGGTGTCCTTCAGTCACCGATTCTGAGGTGAAGAAGAACTGTGGAGCACGCATAAATGTTGTTGCGTCCATTGAGTTTTATCTCCTAGCAGCAATTAAGTATTGAGGAGCAATGCAGTAAAACCAGCTTGGATAAAGTGTTTATCCGAAGTAGCGGCCTCATACAAGCCTTGTTCTTGCATTACAACAAAAGAAATACAATCAGTTAAACCCCATTGTTTATCATCACGTTGATAATATAATTCAACACCTTTATGAAATAAATCAGTTGATACTGATTGTACAACAATATTTGGTGTTGTATAACAAGAGTTTATAAATCGAACAGCACTACTTCTTAGTGAGCCACTTAATGCATTGGCAATTTCAGTTAATACTGCTTCTGTGATCCAAACTTGGTGGGACTGATGGATATACGGTAATAACTTGCGTGCTTGCTGATGATAGGTATCATTTTTATTAAGTAATGCTTGAACAAATGCTGTATCGACAAAAACTCGCTGAAGTGCCATTAGCTCGATGTATCCTTATCACCATAGAGATAGTGTTGATGATTTTCCGACCAATCTTGAGGCATTGTTATTGTTCCAGTCAATTCCTGCAATACATCCCAAGCATTGATTGGTTCTAATGCCTCATCAGTATGCACAGTAATGGTATAGGTCGTATTTGGCTTAAGATCAATGTGTTCTGTAGGCCGAAATACTTCTCCATCAAAAATAACTGTTAGCTGTGCATCCATAATGATCGCTCCATTGTGATGTAGCAGAATTGGGTTGATTGCTAAACCCAATTCTGCTACTGGATTGTATCGCACTTGATACTTCAGGTTTATACCGCAACGGCGGAATTAGACTAGGTGCCTTCTTCCCATGAGTTGAGGTAGGTTACTTGAGCTTCGGTCAAGACATCGATGCTGATGCCCATTGCGGCGAGCTTCAAGCGGGCAATTTCTTGGTCAACTTCAACTGGCAAAGCGTAGACTTTGTTTTCCAATTTGCCTTTGTTGGTCAAGAGGTATTCGCTGGCCAAGGCTTGGTTGGCGAATGATTGATCCATCACGGCGCTTGGGTGACCTTCAGCCGAAGCCAAGTTGATCAAGCGGCCTTCGCCCAACAAGTTGATGCGGCGACCATCGGCCATAACGTATTGATCGATGAATTGGCGAGGTTGTTTCTTTTCAACAGCCATTTTTTCCAAAGCTGGAATATCGATTTCAACATTGAAGTGGCCTGAGTTACAAACAATCGCGCCATCTTTCATGGCAGCGAAATCTTCGCCGTCGAGGACGTGAATATCGCCAGTTGCGGTGATGAAGATGTCGCCGATGCGCGCTGCATCAACCATTGGCATCACGCGGAAGCCGTCCATTGCAGCTTCGAGGGCTTTGATTGAATCGATTTCGGTGACGATGACGTTTGCGCCAAGACCATGGGCGCGCATCGCGATCCCTTTTGAACACCAGCCGTAGCCAGCAACAACCACCGTTTTACCAGCGATCAACACGTTGGTTGCGCGGATAATGCCGTCGAGGGTTGATTGGCCAGTGCCATAGCGGTTGTCGAACAAGTGCTTGGTTTGGCTGTCGTTGACCGCGATCACAGGGAATTCGAGCACGCCTTGGTTGGCCATAGCGCGCAAGCGAATAACGCCGGTGGTGGTTTCTTCGGTTGAGCCAATCAAGTTTGGCAACAATTCGCGGCGATCTTTCAAGACGGCGCTCACGAGGTCGGCACCATCGTCCATGGTGATATGTGGAGCGTGGTCAAGGGCGGCTTTCAAGTGATTGTAGTAGGTTGCGTTATCTTCGCCCTTGATGGCATAGACGGGGATTTCGTCATATTGCACCAATGCTGCGGCAACATCATCTTGGGTTGAAAGTGGGTTTGAAGCTGCCAACACAATATCAGCGCCACCAGCTTGCAAGGCGCGCATCAAGTTTGCGGTTTCAGCGGTAACGTGCAAACATGCCGACATTTTGATGCCTTCAAGTGGACGTTCTTTGCTGAAGCGTTCGCGCAATTGGCGCAAGACTGGCATTTCTTGCTCGGCCCAGGCAATGCGGCGCATACCTTCGTCGGCGAGCTTAATATCTTTAATATCGAAATCCTTAGCCACGAAAAACTCCTTAATAAAAGTATGAAGTCAAAGGGATGAAGGATGAACTGCACCCCTGAATACCTGAATCGTAAGCTACCAGCGTAGCATTACTGACATGACCATGGTTGATTTAGCCGAATAATTCAGCTAAAAGTGGTTCGGCACCAAAATTTTCTTCGTAGCGAGCCACGAAATCGGCTTTGGTGTAGCGATGTTCTTGCGTGCCGTGATGCTCGATGGCATAGCATGCTGTCAAGCTGGCGATCCGACCGGCGACTGGCATGGGCAAACCTGCCAAGTAGCCTCGCACAAATCCGGCGCGGAAGGCATCGCCTGCTCCAGTTGGGTCGGCAACTACGGTTGCCTTGGCCACTGGAATCTCATAAACTTGGCCATTGTGGTAGATTGTAGCACCTTCGCCGCCTTTGGTAACAACCGTTAGGCCAACGACTTGATGCAATTCTTCCTCGGTGCAGCCAATTTTTTCTGCCATCATGGCAAATTCATAATCGTTGCCGATCAAGGCTGCGGCGCTGCGGCAGCCGGCCAGCAATTCAGGGCCGTTCATGCGGGGTGCTTGCATGCTTGGGTCATACAAGTAGGGAATATTGTTGGCTTGGCATTCGATCACCAACTGCGCCATGGCAGCAGGATCGTTAGGCGCAATAATCACAAAATCTGGGCGATGGCCATCGAGTGGCAAGCGCTGGCGATGGGCTTGGGCCATTGCACCTGGATAGAACGCCGTAATTTGGTTGTCGGAAAGGTCGGTGTTGATAAAGCACGAGGCGGTGAAATCGCCTTCGATAACTTTGATCAAGCCAGTATCAACCCCAGCGTTTTCGAGCCAGGTTCGATATTCGCTGAAATCTTCGCCGACGGTTCCCATAACGGTAGGGCGTTCGCCAAGCAAGGCCAAGTTATAGGCAATATTTGGCCCTGTGCCGCCACGCATGCGCTTCATCGACTCTACCAAGAAGCTCACGCTCAAGACGTGAACTTTATCGGCCAAAATATGATCTTTGAATTGCCCAGGAAACACCATAATGTAATCGTAGGCAATTGATCCAGCTACAACAATCCGCACGAACATACTCCTAATATGAGTAACGATATCGCCGCTATGCTACGTGGATAGCAGCGCTCACTGCAATTTATAGTGCGTCCGAATGACGCGGCTAACCTCGGCCAACAGGCCAAGCGCGTGATCGGCGTGGCTTGGCTCGTGTTGAGCAAGGCCCTGCGCAATCGTTAATAACGAGCCATCAAGAATGCGACTGTTGAGAATATCACGATCGAGTGCATCACGTAATAATTCAGTCCATTCGTTGACCACAGCGCTGACCGTCATTTCGGCCAGCTGAGCGGGATCGCTGGGCAAACATTCCCAGATAATCGCCCCGCCGTTTTCCAAATATTCATTGATACATTTGCCACATGCCAGCAACTCTTGGCGTTGCTCTTTGGCACAAACCAACACCCGCATGCCGCTTTTGATCAACAGCTGCCAATCGACAGCCGCTCCTGTGGGCGCGATGCCACAGGCAATTGGGCTATGCTGAATGGTTTCGGCCAACAAGCCATAGGCTTCTGCTTGGCTGATTGGGCTAAATGGCTGGGCTTGGGCATTCCAAAATGGCTCAATCAAACAGACCCAGCCTTGGATGTCGTGAATGCGTAATTCACGAGCCAGCCAACCAATCCGTAAGTGTAAATGTTGTGTCAAGACCTCGCGCAAGCGTTGATCGGCCAATAATGGGCGTTCTTGATCATCAACCAAGGTTAGGCCCAAACTTAACGGGCCATACAAGCCAAAACCCAACGCTTGGGGCCGCAATTGGCGATCATTGAGCCACGGTGTATGATCAAGCAATTGTTCAACGCTGTCAACTGCCACATGGCCAACCGTATTTTCGAGATAGGCCAATTGATGGGCTTCAAGCTGACGTTCGAGTTGGGCTAGATCAAAATGTGGGTCACTGTTCAAGCCAGGAAAGCCATGGGTGCTCAAACTCCATAAGGGTTGAGCGACAAAGGTTGGCGCAATTGGATAGCCTTGCGTCCATCGCATTTGGGCTGCCCATGCACTTGCCTGATTGGTGTAGGGCAGATCAAATGGTGCGATTGCTTGGCAACGAAACTCACTGGCGAGCGTTGGCGGCATTGGCAGCCTCGACCATGGTTTGTAATTGTTCGGCAAATGGCGGGTAGGCAATACCCTGTTCGGTAATAATTGCCGTAACCAAGTGCGCAGGGGTCACATCAAAGGCTGGATGCGCTACTTTGATGCCTTCTGCGGCAATTGCCTGTTGCCCGATATGGGTTACTTCTTGAGTTGAGCGTTGCTCGATTGGAATTGCCGCCCCAGTGGCAGTCTGCAAATCAATGGTCGACGTTGGCGCTGCAACATACAGTGGAATGTTGTGCGCTTTGGCCAAAACTGCCAAACCATAGGTGCCAATTTTGTTGGCAACATCGCCATTGGCCGCAATCCGATCCGAGCCAACAATAATGCAATCAACATGGCCTTGCTGCATAAAATAGGCGGCCATGTTATCGGTAATCAAGGTAAGATCGATGCCTGCCTGCTGCAATTCCCACGCGGTAAGGCGTGCGCCCTGCAAAAATGGCCGCGTTTCATCAACCCAAACGTGAATTGGCTGGCCATCCTCGTGCACTGCCCGAATTGGGGCCAACGCTGTGCCATAGGCGGCAGTAGCCAAACCACCAGCATTGCAGTGGGTCAATACATTGCGCGTTTGGGCCAAAAGCGTTTTGCCATGTTGGCCAATGGCGCGGCACATGGCCTCGTCTTGGTCGCGAATGGTTTCGGCTTCGGCCAATAAGCGTTGACGCAATTGATCAGGTTCAAGCTGCGCATTTGCCTGTGCTATATCGAGCATCCGCTGCGTAGCCCACGCCAAGTTGATCGCCGTAGGTCGCGCTGCATCAAGCAGGCTTTTGGCCTTCGCAAGTTTTTCGATCAATTTGCTGCTGGTTTGGGCCGTGCTGCGTTTAGCAGCCAGCGCCATGCCATATGCCGCCGTAATACCAATTGCTGGCGCGCCTCGCACTTGCATTGAGCGAATCGCTTCGATAACGCTGTTTAAATCCTCACAACGCACAATATCCAGCGTTGCTGGCAAGCGCAATTGATCGATCAAGCATGGCACATCGTCCCACCAAACAGTTTTAAGTACGTCAGTCATTGGTTGCATTACACAAAAAAACCTCTCAAAAGAGAGGCCCGCATGCGTCAACTCATCTATCAGGCCGAACCTGCAGGATTTTGCACCTTCCAAAAAATTGGGGTTGCCGGGCTTCGTCGGGCCAGTCCCTCCGCCCATCTCGATGAGAATCGCGTATTCACTGATATTCCACAGTTCGGTTGGCGATTATAGCATAGTCAATTGCTTGTGACAAATGACTTTTAGCGTGGTTTGGGCAATCTGCCCAATTTGGCTTCAATGGCGATCGAGCCGAAAGATCGCTGCATCGGGGGTTGGGCGTTGACACAGCCGATCGCGTAGCAGTTCGGCAGCAACGATGCTATAGGTAATGCCATTGCCGCCATAGCCCAGGGCCAGCAAAATGCGCGGTTGGTCGGGCAAATGGTCGATATAAGGCAAGCCATCGCTGGTTTCGCCAAACGTGCCAGCCCAGCGATAATCAACGTGCAGCGGAATATGCGGGAAAAAATTATTAAAACGTTTGCTTAATTTGGCTGCTTTGCGTTCAAGCAAGGCATCACGCTTGGCCGGAATATCAATTCGATCATCTTCGCCGCCGATAATCGCCCGACCTTCGCTGGTGGTGCGCATGTAGACATAAGGTCGCGCACTTTCCCAAATTAAACATTGCTCGTGCCAGCCACTGAAATCGCTCAACGGCTCGCTGGCAATCGCATAGCTACTGCGAAATTTGACCAATGTTTGCTTGATATAGTTTTGAGCTTCGTAGCCAGCAGCCAAAATTAAATATTTGGCATGAATCCGACAGCCTGTATCAGTCGTCACCGTCACGCCAGCGCTATCGGCATGCCATTCCTTGGCACTCGTGCGATCGAAAATCTGCGCGCCACGTTGGGCAGCATGCTTGAATAAGCCGTGGGCTAGCTGAAAAGCATCAACTTCGGCTGCGTTGTAGGAATATAAGGCTGCGGGAGCGTTAAAACTAAAGCGTTCGCCAATCGCGCCTTTCTCCAGAAAATCCAAATTAAAACCGTTAGCTTTGCGCAGCTCATATTCTTGGCGTAATTGTTTGACATGCCAACGACTACTAGCAAGATATAAACTTGTCTTATATGAAAAATGGTCTGCTACACCGACCTTTTGCGCAACCTCAGCAACCTTATCAATTGCGTCGCGACAAAGTTGATAGGCGCGAACGGCGTTTTGCTCGCCCACCAATTTGACCAATTCAGTTAGTGGCGTATCAATTTCATATTGCAACAAGGCCGTGCTGGCGCTGGTGCTGCCACCAGCAATCTCGCGTTTTTCGAGCACAACGGTTTCGATATTGGCCTCAGTCAGATAATGGGCGATCAGTGCGCCGCTAATGCCGCCACCGATCACCACCACTTCGCAATTGAGATCCTGTTGTAGACGAGGATACGTGCCTAACAAGCCATTTTTAACGGCCCAAAACGGATAGCCACTATTCAAATCCATGGTCTGAATGCTCCTGATATGTGCGCTTGGGCTGGCATTAAGCAAGCGGTATGCCGCTACAATTGGCTGCTTGCTGCTCTTTATCATGGGTTGCTAATGGATACATGGCCACAATTCGACCATTCGCATCACAGGATTGCTCCTGAAAACCGAGGGATTGATACAAATAACGGGCGGCATGATTGTGCTCGCGATAGCATAGCCAGACCTGATCGATCGTGCCTAACGCTGCTGCCTCCGCCAAAATCGCCTGCATTGCGGCGCGGCCATAGCCTTGGCCTTGAAAGGCCTGATCGATCATCAAGCGGGCGATGCGATATTGGCCAGTGTTTGGGCTAAGGCCATAGACCGCCAAGACAACCAATGTATCTGCTTGGGTCATAATCGCCCGTACGTGCATGGTTGGGTAAAACTGGGCCTCAGCAATTGAATAAAGGTTGGAGGCGACGAAATCTTGTTGCTCAGCGGGCAAGCTCAATTCACAACATGCCTGCCAATTTTCGCGGGTAACTGGGGCTAAATGAACGATTGTCATGGCGATTCCCTCAATGAGTTCTAGGCTACCTATGTTTAAATACAATCATCTTGGCTGAAGTGAAGGGAAACGTTGGTGTATAGTGTGGTTGGAGACATGATCACGGTCATTGCAATAATCGGACACTCCATTGAAGCTAATTCTAACGTATGATCTGGTTCTCTAATAAATACTTTATCCCAGCCACCTAATTTCGTTTCATTTACATAATACTGAACTATTTCAGCTGTTGAAAGCTCAGTTGTATAGGTGATTGTTCGGCTAGGTTGGTTCAATCCAAGCGGGGTAGGCTCGTGCTGGAAGTTGGCTGAAGCAGGATAGGGTATCTTGGGCATGCTTGTACGCTTCGGGCCATGAGAACTACAACCAGCACATAATACAACAATTGCGATACTCCGCCAGTAAATCTGCTTGTTCATTGAAGCTCCATTCGATGCGATATTTTTATAGATACTCAATAGTGTTATCTAAATCATAGAACAACCAAATGGATGTAAAATGGATCTTGGATAAGGTACTTGCTGGATTTTGGGATAAACAAAACCCTGCTGCAATACAACAGGGTTTTGTCGAGGTGCTAGATTTGGGTTGACTCAACCAAGCTAGCGCAGCTTAGAAATGTCGGTCGAGCACATACTCTGAGATTTCGCGCAACAGCTCTTTAGCAGCCGATGGTGGGAAAATATCAAGCGCTGCGAGGCCGCGTTGGGTAATGCTACGCGCTTCGGCGATTGCTTGATCGATACCACCAAGCTGCTTAACTTGGCTAATTGCTTGTTCAACTTGGGCATCGCTTAATTGCTCGTATTGATCAAGCAAATTAACTAAGGGATGTTCGTGATGATCCTTGACTGCCAAGATTAATGGCAAGGTAATGGTGCCTTCGCGCAAATCGTTGCCAGCAGGCTTGCCCAGCGTTTCCTCGGTGCTGACGAAATCGAGAATATCATCGACAATTTGGAAGGCCAAGCCAATATCGTAGCCATAGCGGGCAGCAGCCTCAATTTCTTCTGGGCTACCACCGCCACAAACCATGCCAGCTGCGGCAGCAGCTTCAAACAAGGCTGCGGTCTTGCCACCGATTTTGGCATAATATTGTTCAAGGGCTATGGCTGTGGGCAGCGTCGCCATGACAGGGTGCAATTCAGAGGCTGAAATCGTCATAACCGATTCAGCGAAAATCTGAATCACCCGTGGGTCGGGAGCTAGCGCCATTTCGCCAGCAGCAACCGCAAACAGGTAATCCCCAACCATCAATGCTACGCCCTGATCCCATTTGGCATGGACGGTAACTTTGCCCCGGCGGCGGTCGGCATCATCAACTAAATCGTCGTGAACCAAACTCGCTGCATGAATCAACTCAACGGCGGTTGCTGCATGCAAGCTATCGCTCAAGCGGTACTGGCCTAATTGTGAAGCAAGCAGAACCATCATGGCCCGCAAACGCTTACCACCGGAGCTAACAATGTGTTGACCAGCAGCCGTGATCAGCGCCGATTGGGATTCGACCCGATGCATAATGCGATCTTCGACGGCTTGCAGATCATTGCGTAACGTGCTTGGGATTTCCAATTGTTTTAATGTGTGCGTCATAGCACGCTTCCTACATAAATTCGGTGTTTGTGAAAGTTATCGCGTAGCCAAAGCATACCCGAAAACCATACCAGCGTCAACGGATTTGCCGCTGGCTTTAGGCTCGGTTACACTAGGGGCTAGGCTATCTGAGAGCTTTGTGAGAGGTTTTGAAAGCCGCTAGGAGTGTTGCGATGTTTAATATTGAGGATATTTTGGCCACCCTACCCCACCGCCCGCCTTTTCTGTTGATCGACCGGATTTTAGAGCTTGAGGATGGGGTGCGCGCGGTTGGTCTAAAAAACGTCACCATGAACGAGCCGTTCTTTGCTGGCCACTTTCCCGGGCGGCCAGTAATGCCTGGCGTATTGATTGTTGAGGCCTTGGCCCAGGTCGGGGCATTCATCATTTTGCGCCAGCCAGAGTATGCTGGCAAAATTGCGATGTTTGCTGGGATCGATGATTTTCGCTTTAAACGTCCAGTTACGCCTGGTGATACACTGAAATTAGAAGTAAGCCTCGATAAAATGCGCCGCCGCATTGGCAAGGGCCAAGCTAAAGCCACGGTTGATGGCACGCTGGTTGCCGAAGGTGGGCTGATGTTTGCAATTGTTGATTAACTATTGGCTTAAACATTCGCCTACAGAAGGAGTCTGTTGTGGATACATTCAATGTTGAGCTACGCGATAAGCTCATTCTGGTGGTTGATGATGAACCACGGCTGGTCACATTTATGCGCGTAAACCTTGAAGCCGAGGGTTGCCGCGTGATTAGCGCCGAAAATGGCCGCAAAGCGCTGGAAAAAGTGCGCGAAGATATGCCCGACGCTGTGCTGTTGGATATTATGATGCCTGGCTTGGATGGCTACGAAACCTTGCGCCGCTTGCGTGAGTTTTCTGCAATCCCGGTGATTTTCCTCACTGCCAAAGACGAAGAAGATGATCGGATTCGTGGTTTGGAGCTTGGCGCTGATGATTATATTGGCAAGCCGTTTAGCCATCGTGAGTTGGTAAGCCGTTTGCGGGCTGTGTTACGCCGCCATTATGTTACTCCAACTCAAGCAGTTTCAACCACCAAAATCGACGATCGCTTGACAGTCGATTTTGATCGGCGTGAAGTGTTGGTCAATGGCGAACGAATTAGCCTGCGCCCAACTGAATATCGTTTGCTCTATCATCTGGTGCAAAATGCTGGCTTTGTAATGCCCCACGAAACCTTGCTTGCCAAAGTTTGGGGTCCGGAATATCGCGATGAAAGCCATTATTTGCGCTTGTATGTAACCTACTTGCGCCAAAAAATCGAGCACGATCCAGCAAATCCGCATTATATTTTGACCGAGCGTGGCGTTGGCTATCGCTTCGTCGATTTCAAGAAAAAGAGCGAGGAATAGTTTTCGTTGAATTGACAGGCGTGGTTCCCTCACCCCCCCAACCCCCTCTCCCACTGCACGCGAGCGAGGGGGAGCAGAAGTTTTTACCGACGAATTGCTAAGAACCATGGATTTAAAGCCCCTCTCCCGTTGGACGGGAGAGGGGTTGGGGTGAGGGAAAGTACCTAAATTCTGTGTTGCTGAAAAATATAAGTTCCACCTATCATTGAAGCAAGCGCTGATAGCGTTCGATAGTTAAATCGATGGCTTCTACAACTTGGTAGCTTTGCTGAGGAACAAGTACAGTCAACGCGATTGGTAAGGTGATGATATAGGCTTGGGCAACATCCCATCGGTAGGCATTGAAAAGCTTGGTGTGCAAGCGTGGATTTTGCCATAATTGCACATAATCATCAAGTTTTGCGCCAAACCACTGCGTAAAGATAGTTGAATCGTGAGCGAAGATTATGCGTTCGTAATGGCTAGTACCTTCGCAGACTAAATACGCATGCTCGCGCATACAATCAAGCCGCCAGCGATGTTCCTGATAGCGATCAACAGAACGAAATTCGCCAGTCGTGTTTGCATAATTCAGGCTAATTGTTTGGCCAGCACTAAGCAGCGCCGCATGATTATCCTTAATGCGAAGCGCCCACCCATAATACCCACCATCATAGAATAAATCGGATCCGATCACGTTTGAAAAGATCGCTTGGGCCGCTTGTTGCCACGCTCTAGTGTATTGCTGCCGATCAAAGATAAATGGACCAAGCCCATTGTATGCCCATGGATAGGGTCTATAGTTGTTAAAGCATCGATCAAAGGTGTGCCAAATAACTAACTCCGCTGTGACCGTCATATGGCTAATAATCGATGGATTGTCGCAAATATTACAACAACGAAGGAGTGGCAATTGATCATAACAGACTAAATAGCCACGTTGTGGATTCAATTGCGCAAAATAGTAAGTCTGAATATTGATGTGATCGCCAGCTTTTTGATATGGGTCTTGAGGATCAAGCGAATGTTGTTCGATGTTGGCAACATGAGTGAGTAGTGGGATTCCGTTGATAATGATTTCGATCTCGTCGGAAGGTTGGAGGTGGATGAATTCGATTGTATCCATGCATATGCCCGTGGGGAAGAATCGGGCAGCCCCATAATTGTATTGATGCTAGTTTAGCATACCTGGTCTAATGTTGGCAAAAATAAAATATGAATTAATATTCCAAGCAAGCTGTTCGTTAATCGGCGTATACATTTGGAGGGAAAAGCAATGGAGATTAAACCGCTAATCATTGGTTTGGGTACTACGCAGCGGCTTAGCTTGCATTTTGTTGAGCTTGATCTGCCAAATCAAATGGTTTTGGTTCGTCTAAACATTAAGGATCGTTGGCTTCAGGTTGATCATTTTGATTGTTGGTTTAATCGCGCAACCCTTAAGCGCTTTGCTGAACAGCTTAGGCCTTGGCTGACGCTGCGCACCCATGATGCAGAATTGAACAGCGATTTTGCCTATATGAAAGTTAATAACTTTCGCTTGAAGCTTCAAGTACAGGGCAGAAGTGGCGAGATTCAGGTAGTTTATGCATTGAATTCAGTTGATCATGTGAGCATTGAAGCAGGTGGCGATTTTGCGTTTAATAATGATTTTCTGCTGCAATTGATTGAAGATGTGCAACAAATTAATGCGCTATTTGATCAAATCTGGAATGATCCAGCCATTTTAGCGGCCTATCCTGAGTCGTATCCTTTATTTGATCTATTTGATTAAGTGTAAATAATTAAGCGGCTTCCATAGAAACTATGCAAGCCGCTTGACCATTAATGTTGCTCGACCTGAACCGGTTGTTGTTCAATGCCTAAAATGTTGGGCGATAGAAACCCGAGCAGGCAAACCAGCGTTGCCAGAAAACCGCCTGCAATAAAAATCATGCGAATGCCGATTAATTCGCTGAGCGGCCCGACAAAAATCAAGGCGATTGGCCCTGCCAGCCCAATCATGGTTGAATAGAGCGAGAGCACGCGGCCTTGCAGTTGGTTGGGCACAATTGTTTGAATGATGGCGATAATTGGCGCATTGCCGATTGTATAGGTTACGCCGCTGATAAACCACAGCACAACCGCTATCCAAAAGAGTGGGCCTGGAACCATCCCAGTGAAGCCAACCATGGCTGACGAAAGCGCAAACATCACCAGCACCAACACAATTCGGCGCATTGGAAACTGAATCAGGCTAATCAGCACGCCGCCAATGATCATACCCAGGCCGCCAACTCCTTCCATCAAGGCAACTCGCTCAACGCCACCGCCAAATTCTTGCTGAATTAACAGCGGGGTGAGCACGAAACCTGGAATTAGAACCGCAACCATCAACAAGGTAACGCCATAAAGCAGCACTAAGCCGCGATTGCTCATAACCATGGTGAGGCCGCTGCGAAAATCTTGCCACATGCTCACTTGCTCTGCGCTGGTTTGCATGGTTTGGGGGATTTTATAAAACAACAATGGTGTGATTGCGAGCAGTGCCGTGACCACATCGATCATCAATGCGCCTTCGAGCGAAAAGACACTCATTGCCAAGGCCCCAAGTGGCGCGGCGGCCACGCTCAT
This sequence comes from Herpetosiphon sp. NSE202, assembly GCF_042688385.1. NCBI lineage: Bacteria > Bacillati > Chloroflexota > Chloroflexia > Herpetosiphonales > Herpetosiphonaceae > Herpetosiphon > Herpetosiphon sp. NSE202. The sequence goes on from NZ_JBHUPY010000005.1 coordinate 312,437, forward strand.
CAAGCCATAAATCATCTGATTCATGCCAGCGGCGCGGGTTAGCCAATCTGGTGGCACAAGTTGGCTGGTGCTCGCGGTTGCGGCAGGGCTTTGAAAGGCCTGCATCGTGCTGCGCAGAAACATCAAGGTATAAATATGCCACAACTGAATCTGTTCAGTGGCAAACAGCACAATCAAAACAACCATACTGAGCGCTGAGATTAAATCGCTGCTAATCATAATCAAGCGCCGATTCCAGCGGTCAGCGATAATACCACCGATTGGCCCAAAGACTGCTTGGGGCAAGAGCGCCATCATGCCAGCGATTGCCAGCGATTGAGCCGAGCCTACTGTTTGGGTAATCCACCAGATCAGCACAAACTGGGTGAGGGCGCTGCCAACCAAAGAGCTGGCTTGGCCCAGCCAAACCGCAAAAAAGCGCGGCTTCCAATGAATGTGCGACCAATCTTCGGGTGGATTGTTTGATGTGAGCGAATCAATGCTCATAGGTTAACCTCAATAATTCGCTGTAAAGGGCTTGTTGAGTGGCTGAGGGCATGGTTGGCAAGCCAATCAATTCGCTAAACCACAGCGCATCACAGGCCAGTTGAATCGTTAATGAACGGCCTAACGCTAGCCGATCGTCAGCTGGAATCGAAATCGGCTGGGCATAGGCTTCGCGCCAAGCCTCAAATAAATTGGGATAGATTGAGACAACTCGCCGCATGGCATGCAAGATTTGAATATCTTCAGGCGCTTGGTTGAAGCTGGCATGGATATAGGCGCGATGCCAATAGCCCAGCTGATCGCTTGCTTCTTTGCTTAATTCAGCAGCCAAGCATGCCTCCCACGCTTGTTTGCCTAGCTCCAGCAAGCCATAAAATAAAGCCTCTTTGGTGGGAAAATGATGTAGCAAACCGCCTTTGCTCACCTGAGCTGCTTTAGCAACTGCTTCAAGTGTCAGATTGGCCGCACCATCGGCCATAATCACTGCAACCGTGGCATGTAAAAGCTTGGCCTTGGTTGCTTGTGGGTCTTTTTTGGTCATGGAACCTCCAAACCGTCTACCTAGACGGTACTATACCGTCCGAACAGACGGTTGTCAAGGGTCAATGAAGAGGTGCGGGATCAGTTGTCAGGGGTCAGGGATCAGATTGAGGGAACCGCGAAGGACGCGAAGATTAATTTTTTTTGGCCACAGATTGGCCCAGATTTTTCTGATGATGCTTGCCATAGCCCGAAGCCAATAGCCTGATCATTTTGCCTTTTGATTTCTGCCTTTTGATTTCTGCCTTTTGACTTTATGTTCTATGTTCTATGCTCTATGCTCTATGTGTACTAGCTCATTAGGTTGGCAACCAATGGCATGCCCTCACCCCCCAACCCCCTCTCCCACTGAACGCGGGAGAGGGGGAGCCGACCATGTTTCGCCAAGGAATTGTGGGAGAACCACGCGTTTAAAGCCCCTCGCCCACCACGTGGGAGAGGGGTTGGGGTGAGGGGATCAAGCCGTGGTTAACCTAATGAACTAGTACACAAAGCCACCAGCTCATAGCCTGATCATTTTGATTTCTGCCTTCATCCTTCATCCCTCATCCTTCATCCTTCGCCCCTTGCCTTTACGTTTGCTGATGCTGGCGCTACACTTAAAAAGACTGATTTTGGAATGTGTTTTGTGAGGCTGCAATGGAGCAATTGCTCACGAAGGTTGATCATCTTGGCTTGGCGGTGCACGATCTTGAGCAGGCAATTGCCAGCTATCGGGATCAATTGGCGCTTGATCAATGGGAAATTATCGAAATGCCCGAACGCCATATGCGGGTGGCAGTTGGCAACGTGGGTGATACATTATTGGAATTAATTGCCCCGACTAGCCCAGAAGCGGCGTTTGCTAAATTTTTGGCCGAACGTGGCGAGGGCATTCATCATATTGCTTATACAGTTGCAAATATTGACCATGTTTTGGAGCAGTTACAAGCCCAAGGCGTGCGCTTGATTGATCGCGAAGCACGACCTGGCATTCATGGAACTCGGATTGCCTTTTTGCACCCCAAAGCCCTGCATGGCGTGTTAACCGAGCTGGTCGAACATCCCAAGCCTATAATCTAACGCAGTGTGCCAACATGGTGCGTCATAATGGCCTATTTTAGCAACGAATGTTGGGCAGCTTATGTTACAATGACACACCAATCAGAATTTTTGAGGCAATGTCGCCTCAGCTTTGTTCTAAGCTTTTAGGAGGTCGCTGGTGACTAACAGCTTGACGATCACCGATAATCGTACTGGGAAAACTTACGAATTGCCCATCGTCGATGGCACCATCCGCGCCCTCGACTTACGTCAGATTAAAGCCGATGCTGAAGATTTTGGGCTTATGACTCACGATCCAGGCTTCAATAACACCTCATCATGCCGTAGCGCAATTACCTATATCGACGGCGACGCTGGGATTCTCCGCTACCGCGGCTACCCAATTGAGCAATTGGCCGATAGTAGCAGCTACCTCGAAACCGCCTACTTGATTCTCAACGGCGAATTGCCAACCAAACCACAACTTGATGGCTGGGTGCATGAAATTACTCACCGCACGATGGTCCACGAAAATATCAAAAAGTTGATGGATGGTTTCCACTTTGATGCTCACCCAATGGGGATGTTGATTAGCACGCTGAGCGCGATGTCAACCTTCTATCCTCAAGCTAAAAACATCAAAGACCCAGCAACCCGCCGCTTGCAAATTGCCCGTTTGATTGCCAAAGTAACCACGATCTCGGCGTATGCCTATCGCAAACGCATGGGTTTGCCCTATGTGTACCCCGATAACTCGCTGAGCTATACTGGCAACTTCTTGAAGATGATGTTCCAAAAGGCTGATCCCTATCAACCAGACCCAATTATGGAAAAAGCCTTGGATGTCTTGTTTATTTTGCATGCTGACCACGAGCAAAACTGTGGCACGAATGCAATGCGCTCGGTTGGTAGCTCAAACGTCGATCCTTATTCGGCGATGGCTGCTGCTGCTGCTGCGTTGTATGGCCCGCTGCATGGTGGCGCAAACGAGCAAGTGCTGCGAATGTTGCAAGAAATCGGTTCCGCCAGCAATGTCTCCGATTACATTCGCCGGGTTAAGAATCGTGAAGTCTTGTTGATGGGCTTCGGCCATCGCGTCTACAAGAACTACGATCCCCGCGCTGCAATCGTTAAGAAGCTGGCCTACGATGTGTTTGAAGTCGTTGGGCGCAACCCAATGATCGACATTGCCTTGGAACTTGAAAAGATTGCGCTGGAAGATGAATATTTCGTTTCACGCAAACTCTATCCCAATGTCGATTTCTACACGGGCATTATTTACCAAGCAATGAAATTCCCTGTCGATATGTTCCCTGTGTTGTTTGCTATCCCACGCACAGTGGGTTGGTTGGCGCAATGGGATGAAATGCACAACGACAAGGAAACCTCGATTGCGCGTCCCCGCCAGATCTACACTGGCTACGATGCCCGCGATTTCGTCCCAGTCGAAAAACGCGGCTAATTCTAGATTGTAATGGTGATCGTAACGCCCGCTGGAGAGTGCTCCAGCGGGCGTTTGGTTAAATTAATTGTCTCATTCAACTGCGCTCTCATCAAACGGGCTAGGGGCCGGCGATGCTTACAAGGATAGGTTTTAAGATCCCCTCACCCCAGCCCCCTCTCCCATCGAACGGGCGAAGGGCTTTTGATGCTGTGGTTCTTCCGCAATTTGTTGGTACAAATAGGTGCTCCCCCTCGCCCGCGTGCAGTGGGAGAGGGGGCTGGGGGGTGAGGGAATATACCTCATTGCTAATCTAGCAATCTAGATAATCTAGGGCATGTTTATTAACCCTGTGGGGCTTGCTAGCGAAGCATTGCAGTGATCGATGTCAGCTATGAGCAATGGATTTATTGATTGTTGGGTAGATGGCGGAGAGCAGGATCAACCAGCACAAAACTACTGACCTCAAGCCCGTGCTGGCGGGTAATTTCATCGAACACAACTTAATAGCAGCTTAATGCTTCGCCTTTACGAGGTTTGCACGAGGCTATACACGACGCTTTGCAAGTCTTTTTCGCTGCGAATTGAGCGCAAATCCAACCCAATGCTCACCAGCATTTCGGCCACATCTGGGCGCACGCCGATTAGGGTCGTGCTTGCTCCCAGCAAGCGGGCTGCATTGCTCACTTTGAGCAACGTTCGGCCTGCATCACGATCCAAGGTTGGCACGCCAGTAATATCAAGAATCAAATTGCGGGTGCGTTGGCTTTTGAGATTGGTCAAAATTTGCTCAACCAAGGTGCTCAAGCGCTCTGCATCCAAGGCTCCAACCAAGGGCACGACCAAACTATGTTGGGTAATTGGCAAAATTGGCACGCTGAGGTTACGAATGGTGGTTTGTTGTTCGGCCAACTGTTGGGCCAACACCGCTTGGCTATCTGCTTGGGCTTGGACATCGCGCAAGGCCCGTTGTAAGGCTGAGGTTCGTTGCTCAATTTGCTGTTCGAGTGATTGTTGGCTGGCGCGTAAGGCTTGGTTGGCGCTGTTGCTGGCTTGCAGGCTGGTGGTCAGCTGGCGGTGAATTTGCCAAAGCAAGCCCATAATAATCAAAATCGAGAGCGAGTTGAGGATGACCCGAACTGGCATCTCAGAGCCAGCAACTTGATCGATTCGCAGGCGATTGGTGATGCTGACGATGCTGACGACCCAAGCCAAACCGCAAATTCCGAGCAAGCGCTTACTATCAACAAACGGCAACACCAACACAATTGAAATAATCGTCACGGTGGCGATTGAGAGCAAGGTGAAAAAGCGAAACGAGCCAACAATCACCAAGCTTAAGGCTGCCATGTTCATCAAGACCACTGCTGGCTGATTGTATTGGCGTTGAATCAGCCAAAATGCCGTGGCTAACAGCCCGCTGGTAACCGTAAAGCTGGCAACCGCAACCAAATCGCCCATAAACAGATACAGAAATAAGGAGATTAGGGAGCCGCCGAGCAACCAATAGACCGTAGTTTTGAGCCGTTTAGTAACCAGTTCTTGCTCTGTGGGTTGCGACATTGCGCACCTACCTTTGCGGTTGGAAGGGGAGAATCGCTCTAAGCATACAGAGTTTTGCGGCTGTATGCAAGAGCGATTAAGGAGGTAGTGCGCTAGTACCGTTTCTGCCGAATTGTAGTGGTTCATCAGGTTAAGCACGGCCTGATCCCCTCATCCCAACCCCGCTCCCGCCCAACGGGCGAGGAGCTTTAACGCCGTGGTTCTGCAGCACTGCGTGGTAAAAACGGGTGCCCCCCCTCGCCCGCGTCCAGTGGGCGAGGGGGCTCTTACACGGGTAAGTTGTTAAGATTCCCCTCTCCCCAACCCCTCTCCCGTGGCGCGGGCGAGGGGCTTTAACGCCGTGGTTCTGCAGCACGGCGTGGTAAAAACGCGTGCTCCCCCTCGTCCACGTCCAGTGGGTGAGGGGGCTCTTACACGGGTAGGTTGTTAAGATTCCCCTCTCCCCAACCCCTCTCCCGTGGCGCGGGCGAGGGGCTTTAACGCCGTGGTTCGTTTCGTGCAAAAATCCTTGGTAAAAACGCGTGCTCCCCCTCGCCCGCGTTTTCGTGGGAGAGGGGGCTGGGGGGTGAGGGAACACGATTGGCAATCCAATAAACCACTATACCGTTTCTGCTAAATGCTTAGATTGGGCTGCTATTGATGAGTTGTTGGCTTGAGCTAGTTTTTGCTGGATGTGAGCTAGTTTTGAAGCCCTTGGTAATCAACCAAATTGCCAAACTCAGTTCGGTGAGCGCAACCGGAATTGCCAAGAGTGCACCCCAAGTCGAAAGTTGCTCGATAATTCCAAACATTTCCAAGAGTGCTGCAATAAAAATGAGGCTTGAGCCAACTAAGCCCAAGGTGGCGATTGGGCGGGGAATTTGGCGGGTTTGAAAGAAAATGTAGCTATACATAATCGTGTTGAGGCCGAGCATGAAATTTGGCCCAAGCATAAATGTCCAATCGTGGATGGCGATTAACGCTGTGCCAACCACGCGATAGCTTTGCTCATCGGCTGCGGCTGAATTGCTAAATTCGCGGCTAATGCTAAGCAAGGCCAACATGCCCACAATCCCAATCGTAATCACCACTGCTTCGAGGAAGCGAAAACACAGGTGCGCCAAGGCAATGCGTTCGCTATATTGACGTAAGATCGGAAACATCGTGACGGCTGTGCCAACGGCGGTCGTCACGAGAACCAGTTCCATCAGCGCTGCAAACACAATTTGGTTGGCATTGGCTGCGCCTGCACGCAAATAATCGCTTTCGGTTAGCAATGGCGCATACCAGAGTAGGCCAAGAATTGAACTGATTGCTGCCAAGATAAAAAAGATCCCAATGAGAATGGCGTGGCGGCGTTGGTTGGCCATGGTGCTTGCTCCTTGTGAAATGCTGATAGGTTGCTCAAGTGGCACGACTGCAATCAAGCTCAAGCCTGAATCGCGAATTTTGCGCAAAACCCGATATAATGCTGCTTGATCAACGATTGGGCCAGTCAGCAGCGTATTGCCTTGCGGCGTATGGCTGATGGCTAAATCATCGAACCATTCAGCCCAACCTGGGTCAAGCTGGCCTTTGATCTGAATCTGATAATGCGGCGATGAATTTGCCATAGCTTCCTGCTTTGAACTATGCGTCGTGCTCGATCTGCTAGCAGGATACAATTCCGTTCCCAGCCTGTCATACCTCAAACGAGTTATTCGGCGAGGTAGGCTGCATTTTCATTTGGTTGTGGGGTTTAGGTTTGGGGCAAGATGCCAAGGCTGCGGGCACGGGCAACGGCTTGGGTGCGATTCGTGACCTCAAGTTTGGCATAAATATTGCGGGCATGCACTTTTACCGTGTAGATCGACAAATACAGCCGCTCGCCAATTTGGCGGTCGGTGTAGCCTGCGGCAATCTGTTGGAGCACCTCGATTTCGCGCTCGCTCAGCCGCTCGACTAGCTTGGCTTGGGGTTTAATTGAGGAATTATCGGTAAACAGCGGCAGCACCTGCTCGATGAGTGACGAGTGCAGGCCATAGGCTTGGGCTGTATGCAAAAGTTGTTGCATTGTAGGACCATAATCAAGCAATGTGCGGATTAATTGATTGGCCTCTGCCAGTGGTAATGCCTGTTTGAGCCATTCGATTGCCTGTTCGTTTTGGCCTTGGGCGGCATAAGCTAGCGCCAACAAGCAGCAAGCTTGCATCAACTGGTCGGGCCAATTGTTGGCTTGGGATTGCTGCTGGAGCGGCGTTAGGATGGTAATTGCCGCTGCTGGCTGAGCTTGGGCCAAAGCAATCTGGGCTTGGCAAAATGCGAGTTGATGGCTGGTGGCAAGTTGCTTGGCGTTGCTCAATTTGGCTTCGCGCAAGAGCAATTGAATCCGCAGATGGGCAATTTCAGCAAAGCGTTGCACAAAATTATGCTGGCGCGCCAATTGTTCAGTTTGCTCAAGCAGCCGTTTTGCTCCTGCTAGATCGTTGTGGGCCAGCTTAATTTGGGCCAACATCAATTCGCACAAAATAAAGCGATCGATGCCTTGCTCGTATTGCAGCGCAAGGTGCAGGCTTTGCTGGGCATGCTGCTCGGCGGCGGCCAAATCGTTCCATTGATAGGAAATTCGTGCCAAGCCAAGTTGGGCCTCGTAGATGATTTGCTGCGGCTGCTCGCCCGCCAATTGCAGCACATGCCGATAGGTTGCGGCGGCCCGATACAGCTCTAGGTTGCTTTCGTGCAATTGGCCCATGCCGATTGAGGCCAAAATTAGGGTAAACGTATCATTGGCTTGTTGGCTCAATTCGATTGATTGGCTCAGGGCAATGTTCGTGTTCTGGCGTTCGCCGCGCACGTGATAGGCATAGGCCAAGGCCCAATTGGTTGTTGCCCGAAAAGGCAAATTTTGGGGATGCAAATAGGCAAATGCCCGTTGGGCTTGGGCGATAATCGTCTCAATTTGATATTGGGTTAAGGCGATGGTTGTGCGCGCGGCAGCAATTTGGCCAATTAAATCCCGGGTATGCTCATTATCTGGCTGTTGTTGCAAGCCACGTTCTGCTGCTTGCAATTTTGGCTCAACGCCGCTGGTTTGGCCCAGCACTAGCAGAATTGCCGCATAGCGCACCAACAACGAAGGCTGCTGATCAAGCACTGCGCTGGGCAAACTGGCCAGCCAATTGAGCATCGCCGAGACAAAACCATTGGCGTGCAGCGGCATCTGGAGCATCAATTGTTCGGCTCGTTGATAATCGTGGCCCAGCGTGGCATGCTGAAAGGCTTCAAGCAGCAAATCGTGCTGTTGATACCAATGGCTGGCCCGTTGATGCAGCACCACAAGCTCTGGCTGGCTGAGTTGTTGGGCCAAACGCTGACGGAGTAAATCGCTAAATAGCTGATGATAGCGATACCAAGCGCGTTGCTGATCGAGCGCCACAATAAATAAATTTGCCTGATCGATTTGGGCGAGCATTGTTTGGCTGTTGGTTTGGTTCAAGACTGCATCACACAACGGCCCAGTCATGCGCTCGAGAATCGAGGTTTGGAGCAAAAATGCTTGGATCGCCGGCGTTTGTTGGTGCAGCACTTCGCTGAGCAAATAATCTAAAATAAAGTGATGCTGGCCACTAAATGTTTCAATAAAACTGCTTGGATCGTGCTGGCCTTGGAGTGAGAGTGCCGCGAGTTGTAGCCCAGCAACCCAGCCTTCGGTCCGGGTTTCGAGTTTGGCAATCGCCTGATCTGGCAAGTGCAAGCCCATGACTGTGGTGAGAAATTCGCTACTTTCAGCCAAATTGAAGCGTAAATCGCTAACTCGCAATTCGTTGAGTTGGCCGCGGGCACGTAAACGGGCCAAGGGTATTTGCGGGTCTTCGCGGGTTGCCACCACAAGGTGCATGGAGTTGGGCATATGCTCCAGCAAAAAATTGAGCATATCGTCGACTGCTTGATTTTCGATCACATGATAATCATCGAGCAGCAGCAGCATTGGTTGCTTGATTTGATTAATCTCATTGATTAAGCTAACGAGCAGTTGCTCGCTTGGGGCTGGCTGCGCTGCTTGGAGTGCTTGCTGCACACCTTGGCCAAGCGTTGGCTCAATCGTTTGCAACGCTGCTACCAGATAGCTCAGCCAGCGCAACGGATCATTATCGCGCTGATCGAGGGTTAGCCACGCCTTGGCATAGCTGGTTTGGTGCAGCCATGTGCTTAGCAAGGTTGTTTTGCCAAAGCCTGCTGGCGCTGCAACCAAAGTTAGCCGCCGATCGAGGCCGCGCTGCAGCCGCGCCAGCAGCTGGCTGCGGTTAACGACGCTTGTCCGCGGACTGGGAATCATCAGTTTAGTTGTCAACATTGCAATTGCCATGTTGGCATTATAGCCCAAACCTGTGCAGCTTAAGGCGTGGGCCGAATTGAGCATTTGCGCTCAAGCCTGAATTTGGTAGCATGCTAGGGCCTTGACCTTGCATAGATGGAGCCGTTATGCCGATTAAGCTTTATACCGATCTTGCGTTGGCCAAACAAGGGCCATTAGCGCGAGTGGCCTTAGATACGATCGAAATTCCTGAGCGTTTGCAACAAAGCCTTGATACGATGTTTGGCGCTGGCACAACCCCAGCCGCAGCGGTTGACCAGATTTTGGCCAGTGTACGCCGCGATGGCGATGCAGCCTTGCAGCATTGGAGCAGCACCATCGAAGGTGTGGCGATCAACGAGTTTGAGGTTGATCGCTTGGCAATCGAAGCTGCCTATGCCTTGGTTGATCCATTATTGATTGAGGCCTTGCGGGTTTCTGCCGCCGAAATTGAGCGCTTTCACCGCAAACAAACCCGCCAAAGTTGGGTCGATTGGAGCGATGAAGGTGCGCTTGGCCAAATTGTCTTGCCGCTTGATCGGATTGGAGCCTATGCGCCTGGTGGCACTGCGCCATTGCCTTCATCACTATTGATGGGAGTGATTCCGGCCAAGGTTGCTGGAGTGCGCGAGATTATTGTTTGTTCGCCACCACAACGTGCTACTGGCGAGATTTCGCCGCTCGTATTGGTTGCTGCCGATATTGCTGGAGTCGATCGGATTTTTCGCTTGGGCGGGGCGCAGGCGATTGCGGCCATGGCCTATGGCACAGACAGCGTGCCCCATGTGGATAAAATTATTGGGCCTGGCAATTTATTTGTGGTGCTGGCCAAAAAAGCGGTGTATGGCACGGTCGATATTGAAGCCTTGCCCGGCCCGACCGAAACCATGGTGATTGCCGATGCTGATGCCAACCCTGAATTAGTGGCCGCCGATTTGTTGGCCCAAGCAGAGCATGATCTGTTGGCCTCGGCGATTTTGCTTACGCCCTCGTTGCCATTGGCCGAAAAAGTGCAAGCTGCGGTTGCCCGCCAACTAGAGGAGCTAGACCGAGCGGAGATCACGGCCCAAGCCTTGGCCAATCGTTCGGGGATTGTGCTTGTACCATCGTTGGAGGTCGCGTTTGAAATTAGCAATGCCTATGGACCCGAACACCTCTGTTTATTGCTGAACGATCCTTGGCAATATGTTGGCAAGGTGCGCAATGCTGGCGGCATTTTCATTGGCGAGCGTTCATTTGAAGTCTTGGGCGATTATGTGGCTGGGCCATCGCACATTATGCCGACTGGCGGAACTGCCCGCTATGCCTCGCCAGTCAATGTTGATCACTTTCGCAAGGTGATTTCGTTGGTCGGCTTGAACGAAAAAGCTTTACAACGCTTAGGCCCCGTTGCCCAGCGTTTGGCTGAGGCCGAAGGCTTGACCGCCCACGCTGCTGCGGTGCGTCGCCGTTTGGAGCAATAACTGAGAGCATAGAGCATAGAGCATAAGATTGGGGGGCAGGGAGCCACCAGCCCCAATCCTATGCAGCGTGGGCGAGGGGGAGCACTGGTTTTCACCACGCAGTGCGGCAGAACCACAGCGTTAAAGCCCCTCGCCCGCTGGGCGGGAGAGGGGTTGGGCTGAGAGGATCTTCACAACCGACCCTTGAAAGCCAGTCCATGCAACGCGGGCGAGGGGGAGCACTGGTTTTCACCACGCAGTGCGGCAGAACCACGGCGTTAAAGCCCCTCGCCCGCTGGGTGGGAGAGGGGTTGGGGTGAGGGAATCAGGCTGTGGTTAACGTGATGTGCCAGTACACAAAAGTAGCAACATTTAATCAGTCCATTGTTTGACATTGACTGTTGTATCGATCAATTTTTCCAGCGCGAATAACCCATCTTCGCCAGCAAAGCCGCGGCAACCATAATAGTGCCAAACCGCTTTGCTCTTGCCATTCATAGTGATCGATGTGGCAGCACCTGGATTATCAGTCGCGCTGCCGCCAACGCACTCAGGGCCTTCATTGTACGAAGCTTGATAATCCCAATAATTGCGTTCAACAAACGCATTAATGAGCGTCAGCAGTTGTTCATTGCTGATGTTCGTTTCAGCCTGACCAACGATTTTTACAAAATCTTTGCCTTCATACACTACCTTGCCTGTATGATCAATGGTCACTTCATAAACTGGACATGTGCCATAACACATGCTGCGTCTAATTGTTATTTCTAGATCAGCGGGCACTTGTTGAATTCTGGTTGGCACAGCGCTTGGCTGCGGCGTGGCTTTGCTGACTGCTTGACTGCCACAGCCCATTAATCCCAACAATAACTAACCCACTATAAAACTGCGGCGAATGTTCATGAAACCAACTCCTTTACTCGTTGAAGCTAAAACGATCCAGCGCTTGATTATCGCCTCAAGATCATTACGTGTATGCCAAAGCGACAATCAATGCGATTGCCTGTTTGCTGATTGAGCATTGGGATTAAATTCAAGTAATTATTAGGGTTTGGGATAATTGTGGGCATGCTAACTCTCGTGCAAGGGCCACAACCAGCCTAATTATAGCATGACGGCACACCGATCAACGCCATTTCTTTTGATCTTATGCGTGCTGTTTGATCGTGAAGCCTTCGTGTTTGGCCTGGCATCTGCTCAATCATCAAGCGCTTTTCTTTCTTGCCGCTACCAACAATTTAACTCCATAGACAGATATATAGTGCGCACAAGTTTAGCGTGCGATGATACCATCAGCTCAGCATAAGCCAACGTAGCCTACACGAATTATGAGCTATGTTTTGGGATCGATTTCATTAAGCTATTGATTGTTGCTGATATAGATGAGCCAACCATGTGAGATTGGTTGGTACTAACTGTAGTGAGGTAGGGATATGCGATTTGTGCGTTGGATTGGGCTTGGGAGTTTGGGGTTAGCACTCAGTTGGCAAGCGGCGGCGGCGAACATCAATCAGCCGCAAGTATTGCACACGACAATTACCGTGAACACTTTTGTTGACGATTTTACCGCCAATAATGGCACATGTTCGTTGCGCGAGGCAGTTCAAGCGGCCAATACCGATTTGGCGGTTGATGCGTGTCCTGCTGGTTCGGCTAGCGATACGATTCAATTGGCCGCAGGCAGCTATCAATTAAGCCTAACTGGTGCTGAAAGCCCGCAAACGGGCGATCTTGATTTGAATGGCACAATTCAGATTACCGGCGTGACCTCAGCAACCAGCATTATCAATGCCAATCGGATTGATCGAGTTTTGGATATTGCTGGCGGCAACGTCAGCTTGCGCAATCTGCAAGTGCGTGAAGGATTTCGGCCAGGAACCACTCAAGAGTACACCGTTTATGGCCAAGGCATTTTGCATCAAGCAGGCTCATTGACAATCGACAATAGCATTATTACGAAGAATGGGCGGAGTGCTAGCGGCGATATGGTTGGCGGTGGGATTGCTTCGTTGACTGGCTATCTGACAATCACCAATAGTTTGATCGCAGATAATCACCTTGGCTATGTGTATCTGGAGACCAGTGGACCTGGTGCAGGGATGTACATTGACACAAGTACAGTCAGCATTAGCAATTCAAATTTCAACAGCTCAAGCGGCGGTACTGGTTCAGCCATCTATAATGATGCCGGGCATTTGACGATTACGGGATCAACGATTGAGGACCATTCAAGCCTCGGTGACTTTAGCGCAGTTGTAGCGACTGACCGTGGTCAAATAATCGTCAACAAGAGTATTTTTAGCAATAACCAGCCCAGTGCGCTGCGCATTTATGCTGGTTCAGCCAGCGTCACCGATAGTCTCTTTCGTGGCAATGGTGGCAATGGCTCGTTCTATTGTTCCAAAGGCGGCGCAATCAATAGTAGTAGTGCATTGAGCGTGAGCAATTCGCGCTTTATCGATAACTGGGCGAATGAAGGCGGGGCAATTGCGGTTGTGACTGGCACGGCAAGCATCGATCACAGTGAATTTAGCGGCAATGATGCGCGTGAATTCATGGCTGGCCGCGACATCTGTATTGGCGATGGCGGTACGATGAGCACTGGCCGCGGCAAAGTCCGACTTGATTCCAGTACGCTAGCCTATAATCATGCCGATGGCTTTGCGGCAGGAATTTTTCATAGTAGCAATCCAAATCCCTTGATCATTCGCAACTCAACAATTGTTTCGAATACCAATAATTTATTGAACCCTGAAGATGGCAGCATTGTCGAATTTGATGGGCCGGGGATTACCGCACTCTACAGCTCGACCGTGCAGCTGAGCAACACGCTGTTGGCGGGCAATCGCAACGATGCTAGCAATGTGGCTCGCGATTGCTCAGGCCTACTATTCAGTCAAGGCCATGTCTTGATTGAGCATGCCGATGCAGCCTGTAATCTGACCCAAGCCACGGGCGATCTGATTGGCGTGCAGCCGCAGTTGGGGAGATTTGCTTTTCATGGTGGCTTCACCCGCAGCTTCAGCTTGAATCCTACCAGCCCAGCAATTGATGCAGGCTCCAGCGATTGTGGCTCGACTGATCAACGCTATTTCCCACGGCCTGTCGATGGTGATAGCGACGACCAAGCGCGGTGTGATATTGGGGCCTTCGAGTTTGGCGCAGCAGCAATTCAGTATTCGATTTATCTGCCCATGACGATTAAATAAAAACCTCGTACGTTGCCTGAATGCCAGCTGGATGATCCGGCTGGCATTTTTTGTTGCTTGCATGCGGATACTGCCCGACACCGTGCGGCTAATATTTGTACATCAGCTGCATAGACAGATATATAGTGCGCACAAGTGCCCTAGGCAATGCTAGGATATCCGTTGATCGAGTGAATCCACGGTTTAGGGTTGCTGGATCTGGTTAAGCAGATGAACCATAAGACTTTATGACCACATGCTCTGCTGGTGTATTTTGTAGTGAGGTAGGGATATGCGATTTGTGCGTTGGATAGGGATTGGGAGTTTGGGGTTGGCACTTAGTTGGCAAGCAGCGGCGGCGAATATCAATCAACCGCAAGTATTGCACACGACAATTACGGTTAATACGTTGGTTGATGATTTTACGCCCAATAATGGCACATGTTCGTTGCGCGAGGCAGTTCAAGCGGCCAATACCGATTTGGCGGTTGATGCGTGTCCTGCTGGTTCGGCTAGCGATACGATACAATTGGCCGCAGGCAGTTATCAATTAAGCCTGATTGGTGCTGATGGCCCGCAAACGGGCGATCTTGACTTGAATGGCACAATTCAAATTACGGGCGTGACCTCGGCAACCAGCATTATCGATGCCAATCGGATTGATCGGGCCTTGGAGATTACTGGCGGCACTGTAAGCCTACGCAATCTGCAAGTTCGTGAAGGCTTCCTTGATGGCATTCCTGAACAATCAACGGTTTATGGTCATGGAATTCTGCATCACGCAGGTTCATTGACGATTGATAGTAGCTTGATTACGACCAATGGGATTATTACCAGCCCAGCTACCTTTGGTTACAATAATCATGGCGGTGGCATTGCCTCGCTGAGTGGCTATTTAACGATCACCAACAGCCTAATTGAGCGCAATCGGGTGCGTCATGTCTATATGGGTGGCATTGGCTCGGGCGGCGGGTTGTATATTGATGCAACCAGCGTGAATATTAGCAACTCGACGCTGCGTGAATCGCAAGGTGCTGCTGGCTCGGCTATTTATAATGGTCGCGGACGCTTAAGCATTAGCAATTCTACGATCGCGGGCCATGTTGGCACCTCCGATGGTTCAGCTGCTATTGCCAACGTGCGAGGTGAGTTGACGCTAAGTGCAACAAGGTTGAGCAACAATACACCAAAAGCACTCGTTCATGGCGGCGGCACGGCTACGATTAACAACAGCAGCTTTATTGGCAATGGTGGAGGTGGCTCGTTCTATTGCTCATATGGCGGCGCGCTTGCAAGCTATGGCCAATTGGCGATCAGCAACTCACGCTTTGTTGGCAATTGGGCGAATGAAGCTGGGGCAATTGCGGTTATGACTGGGACAACCACGATTGACCATAGCGAATTTAGCGAAAATTATACCCAGATAACTGGAACCGGACGCGATGAATGTCGCGGCAATGGCGGGGCGATTAACACCGGTTATGGCGGCAAGGTCTGGCTTGATTCAAGCACGATTGCTTATAATCGCGCCGATGGCTATGCCGCTGCAATCTATCATTCCTATAACCCAAATGCCTTGATTATTCACAATTCGACGATTGTTTCGAATACCAACTCCTTGTTGCACCCCTACACCCAAGAAATTGTCGAGGACGATGGGCCAGGCATTACCGCGCTCTACAGTTCGACCGTGCAGCTGATCAACACGCTTGTGGCAGGCAACCGCAACGATGTGAGCAACGTGGCTCGCGATTGTTCAGGCCTAATCAGCAGCCAAGGCCATGTCTTGATTGAGCATGCCGATGCAGCCTGTAATCTGACCCAAGCCAACGGCGATCTGATTGGGGTGCAGCCCAAGCTGGGGAGCTTTGCTTTCCATGGTGGCTTTACCCGCAGCTTTAGCCTGAGTGCCACCAGCCCGGCAATTGATGCAGGCTCCAGCGATTGTGGCGCAACCGATCAACGCTATTTCCCACGGCCTGTCGATGGCAATAACGACGACCAAGCGCGGTGTGATATTGGAGCCTTCGAGTTTGGCGCGACAGCAATTCAGTATTCGCTTTATCTGCCCATGACAATTAAATAAAAAAACTCGTACGTTGCCTGAGTGCCAGCTGGATCATCCAGCTGGCATTTTTTGTTGCTTGCATGCTCATTCTACCCCGATCATAGTTGCCAAGAATGGTATAACAGTGGTAGTAGGCCAGCCTCTCGTTGGGTGTTGCAAAAACCTACCTGAGAGCAATGGAAGATGGTGGTTGATAGTTATTTATTGATAGGAGCAGCAAACATGATTCGTAAACGCTATCTCATGCTGATCGGCTTGGTTTTAGCTGGCACATGGCTTTTGCCTGTTGCCGCTCAGGATCAAACCAACCAGCAACCAGCGGCAGTTTTAGCACCCTCCGGCGAAACAATTACCTACCAAGGAATGTTGCGCGAAAGTGGCAGCGTCGCGAATGGCGTTTTTGATTTTCAATTTAGCTTGTATTCGAGCGCGACAGGTGGCACAGCCTTAGCAACGATAACCCAAGCTGATCTGAATGTGAGTAATGGTTTGTTTACAACCCAGCTTAATTTTGGCGAAGATTTCTTTAATGGTGAAAGCCGTTGGATAGAGCTAGCGGTCAAGGCCGATGTCAGTAGTAGTTATACGCCGCTTACGCCACGCCAACAAGTGACCGCCGCACCTTTGGCCTTGGCCTTGCCTGGCTTCTGGACTCGCCAAAACATCTCTAGCCCCAACCTGATTGGTGGCTACGAAGGCAACACGATCACAAGCAACAGCGTTGGGGTCACGATTAACGGCGGTGGCAATGCGGCGAGCCTTAACAGTGCCTATGATAGCTATAGCTCAATTGGCGGCGGCGCTGGCAATAGCGTTGGCAGCAACGATGGCGCACCAACAAACGATGTTTATTCCACGATTGGCGGCGGCATCGACAACACTGCGAGCCAAGAATATGTGGTGATTGGCGGTGGCCAAACCAACAATGTTAGCGCTGCTTGGTCAACGATTGGCGGCGGGATCAATAATACGATCAGTGGCCGTTATAGTGTAATTGCTGGTGGCGGCGGCACAACTGGCAATACAATCTATGACGATTATGGCACGATTGGCGGTGGCAGCGAAAACAGCGCTGGGCTAACTGGCGATGCAATGAGCCAAATGTATGCAACCGTTGGCGGAGGTCGCGCCAATGTTGCCAGCGATAATTATACGCTGGTCGGCGGTGGCCGAAGTAACAGCGTGAGCGATGACTATTCGACAATTGCTGGTGGCTACAACAATACTATTACGGCGCAATTTGCTACGATCAGCGGCGGCGGTAGTTCTACTAGCAGCCAAGCCAATCGGGTTTACGACAATTATGGCACCATCGGCGGCGGCACTAATAACACCGCTGGGGTAACTGGCGATACGACAAGTCAGCAATCGGCCACGGTTGGTGGAGGTAACAGCAACACTGCTAGCGCCAATTACACCACGGTTGCTGGTGGCACAAGCAATACTGCTAGCGGCGATACTAGCAGCATCGGCGGCGGCCAACTCAATGCAGCGAGTGGAAGTTACTCGGTGATTGCTGGTGGTCGCACCAATATCGCTTCTTCGATTATTGCGACGGTTGGCGGTGGTCAATCGAACCAAGCTACCAACACTGGAGCTTTTGTTGGTGGCGGTCAGACCAACACGGCGACTGGTCAATATGCGGTTGTGGCTGGTGGCGTTAATAATGATGCAACCAATACCTATGCTTCAGTCGTTGGTGGCATCAACAACCAAGCGACTGGGGCTGGTACCTTCGTTGGTGGCGGCCAGAACAACAATGCCAATAGCACGCTCTCGGCAATTTTGGGTGGTAGCGGCAACACAACTTTGGCCGATTATACCGTTGCCGCTGGTGAGAATGCGGTGGCGGCCCATGCTGGCAGTTTTGTCTGGGCTGGGCAACAAACCAACAAAAAAGATACAGTTTCGACAACTGCACCTGGCCAGTTTATTGTGCGTGCTCCAGGCGGCGCGTGGTTTGGGAGCAGCACGAAGGTTATGATTCCCGATGGCGCAATCTTGGCGACTGAAAGTGGCGCTTTTCTGAGCAAGGGTGGCACTTGGACTAATTCATCAGATAAAAATCTTAAATCGAACTTTGCAACAATTGATCCTCAGCTGCTGCTCGATCAGCTGGCTGCAATTCCCGTTCAATCGTGGAACTATACCAGCGAAGGGGCAACGGTGCGCCATATTGGCCCAACGGCCCAAGATTTTTACACAGCCTTTGGCTTAGGCAGCGACGATCGCCATATTGCCACGGTTGATGCTGATGGCGTGGCGCTAGCAGCGATTCAAGGCCTGCATAGTTTAGCCACCGCCCAAGCCAAAACCATTGATCAACAAGCTGATCAATTAGCGGCCTTTGATGTTCGGCTTGCTGCGTTGGAGCACGCTCAACCAGCCCAAAACGGATTTTCAGGGCTTTGGCTACTCCCAATAGTCGGCTTGGCACTTGGCTTGGGTTGGCTGCTTGGTCGGCGGAGCGCCAAGGGTCAACGCATATGAAACAGCGCTTGATCTGGTGGCTCCTTCCCTTGATTGGCCTCATGCTTGCGGTTCAGTTGGCCCAAGCTCAAACTGGCGGAATATTTAGCCTTGAGTGGTCGACCATCGATAGTGGCGGCGGAACGAGCACCGGTGGCGATTTTGAGTTGCATAGCTCGATTGGCCAGGCCGATGCGAACGCTGCCAGCACTGGCGGCGAATTTAGCATTGAAGGCGGCTTTTGGGTTGGTGTGCCAACATTAACTCCAACCGCAACTGCGACTGAAACACCGACGAACACTCCGACCATCACAGCGAGTAATACGCCGACGAACACGCCAACTGAAACACCGACGAACACTCCGACCATCACAGCGAGTAATACGCCGACGAACACGCCAACTGAAACGCCGACCGTGACAGCGAGTAACACGTCAACGGCAACTGCAACCAACACCCTGACGGCAACACCGACCAACACACCGACGGCAACCGCAACCAATCCTAGCGCAACATATCGCGTGTATTTGCCCCAAACGATGCGGGCTGAAGCTGCGCTGCGCCAAAGCAATCGCCAGCGTGCAATCAACCAATATGCTTTACCCAAACATGCGATTGAAGGCGAGTAAGTTTGCTTGATGGGCATTGGAAGCCACTCCATGCCCATCTTCGCTTAAGCTCGTGCTTGGTGATCCTTCGCGTTCTGCGTGGTTAAATGGCCTCCCCTACTTTAATCTAGTTATTTTTAATCATATTTATACTAATTTAAACCTTTTATTAAGGAAAATTCTTGACATTGCCAATCTGGCATGATACGTTCTTTGTAATTCCACTGGAATAATAAAGATGGAAGGCTAGATTCGTTCAATTGGCATGGCTGATTTTTTGGTGCATGCTGGCGGTTTGGGTGGTTGCCAAGGCTGGCAGCGATCCTTAAAGCGCGCCGTTATCAACGACGATGGGCAATTGAAGCATCGATTTAGGAGGTTGTATGAAACTCCCCCAACTGACTCCCTCGAAACTGAGCAAGTTGTTGCTTACGCCACTCTTGATCAGCGCATTTTGGGGCAGTCTGCTCAATCCACAGGCTGGGATGGCTCGTGAATCATTCGCTCCTTCCGAAGCGAGCCTGGCGCAAAGTTGCAATTTTACCGATTGGGTCGCAGGTCGCCAATATTACACGGGCAACATCGTGCGCTACAACGGCAGTTTCTATGTGGCCGAGCACGATAATCCAGGCTATGATCCAACGATCAGTACATGGTTCTGGGAGCCAACCAGCTGCGGCGGCGGTGGCGGTGGCGGCGGCAGCTGTAGCTACACCGATTGGGTGGCAGGCCGCCAATATTACACGGGCAACATCGTGCGCTACAATGGCAGTTTCTATGTGGCCGAGCACGCTAACCCAGGCTATGATCCAACGATCAGCACCTGGTTTTGGGAGCCAACCACCTGTGGCGGGACGAATCCCCCACCAGCATCGGGCTTTGGGGCAATCGTCAGCAAGGCCCAATTCGAGCAAATGTTCCCCAATCGCAATTCCTTCTACAGTTATGAGGGCTTAGTGCAGGCAGCAGCCTTCTATCCAGCCTTTGCTGGCACTGGCTCGACCGAAGTTCGCAAGCGCGAAGCCGCTGCTGCTTTGGCAAACTTTGCCCACGAAACCGGCAACTTTGTGCATATTACCGAAATTGCCCAAGGCGAATATTGCCAAAATAGCGCCCAATGGCCGTGTGCCCCGGGCAAACGCTACTTTGGCCGTGGCCCAATTCAGTTGAGTTGGAACTACAATTATGGGTTGGCAGGCCAAGCATTAGGCTTGAATCTGCTCAACGACCCCGATTTGGTATCGCGTGATTCAGCTGTAGCCTGGAAAACCGCGCTCTGGTATTGGATGACCCAACGTGGCCCTGGCTCGATGACTCCTCACGATGCGATGGTTAATGGCAATGGCTTTGGCGAAACCATTCGCAGCATTAACGGCTCGGTCGAGTGCAATGGTGGCAATCCCGGCCAAGTGCAAAGTCGGGTCAGCTCATACCAATCGATCACCAATCGACTTGGTGTAAGCCCAGGCAATAATTTGTACTGCTAGATTTTGCATCATTCCCTCACCTCCCAACCCCCTCTCCCACTGAACGCGGGCGAGGGGGAGTGTTCCTTTGGTTACCAACCAATTGGGCCAGAACCACACCATGAAAAGCCCCTCACCCCCCAAATCCACT
This sequence comes from Herpetosiphon sp. NSE202, assembly GCF_042688385.1. NCBI lineage: Bacteria > Bacillati > Chloroflexota > Chloroflexia > Herpetosiphonales > Herpetosiphonaceae > Herpetosiphon > Herpetosiphon sp. NSE202. The sequence goes on from NZ_JBHUPY010000005.1 coordinate 333,194, forward strand.
CCTTTCAAGGGTAGATTTTGAGCGATTGATCGGCGGTGGGGCGATCCCTCACCCCCCAACCCCCTCTCCCACTGAACGCGGGCGAGGGGGAGCCAACCATTGTTCGCCAAGGAATTGCGGGAGAACCATAACGTTAAAGCCCCTCGCCCGCGCCACGGGAGAGGGGTTGGGGTGAGGGGATCTTCACAATCGACCTAACCAATAAAACACCTAAAACTTAACTGCTCAATCCAAATCAAGTCCTCAGAAGTATTAAACTCGCGATTGATCGCGCCATCGGCCAGCAATGGCTCAACCGCAAACAACGTATTTGAAATGCACAATCCAGCCGCTAGGAATATTGAGCGCAACCGGTAATGGATAGTTTTTCATCGTTTGCTCCTGCGAAATAGTGCTGCTTAGCATAGCAAATCCTGCGCCCAATGCTCGCAGCATATGCTATACTCTGCTTATAAATTGAAACATTTGTTCTATTTTATGGAGGGAATGTATGGGAATAGCGTATTATTTCACTCGTATAACCGCCGAAGATCTTGCTGAGTTAGAAAAAATTGAAGAAAGAGTCGACATTTCCCAAGCAGTGACTGACAATATACCAGAGGATGAAACCCTTGAACATGAATATTGGTGCAGTATTGATCCGATTTATCGAGTTACACATCGACGTAGCCATCTGCAAACCTATACCATGGTGCCAATGGATGAGCTTAGCCCTGAAAAAGCCTGCTATTCATTTACCGTGGAGAATAGCTATTGGTCGTTATTAGAACGATTAATCAAGCAACTCGTGCGCGATCAAGTGATTCCTTATTGGCCTGTAACACAGGAGCATCCTGTACATATTGGCGATTTTTCGATGGGATATAGCCGACTTCATATTCTGCTGCATGATGAACTTATACCGCTATTGACAATGTTGCAAGATTTTCCTTACGAGCAGCTTAAACAACGGTTTGATGCTGATTTTGCCGAATTTACCGATATGACAGAGCGCGAGAAACAAGGCGTTTACAATGCAGTAGTTGGTTGTTTGGAGAGTCTTCAGCTCATGGCGCAACAAGCCTATGCTGCCAACGAGTCAATTGTTTGGTATATTGGCTAAAATCAATTTTAATGAGAGGAACTTGCTATGAGCGAAGCCAAAAATGTCTACTACTTCAGCGAAGGCCAAGTTTGGCGCTATCAAACCCGCTCGCACGAGCCAGAATCGGCGGTGTTAATCAACAAGATTGAGTATCATTCAGTCTTGGGTGCAATTTTTCATATCAGCATTGCTGGCGTGGATGTGAAAAATCCCCATTCGCCTGAGCCAATCAACCAACTCAACCACTTTCCGGTGGTTGCCAGCACGCTTGAACAAAGCCTGACTGAGTTGGTCGATACCAATGTCAGCAATCCGGGCTTCATGGAAGGCTACGATTCGTGGCGCGAAGCCTTTGTGCAAGGCAAAGCTGGGGTTTTCAATATTTCAGTTAGCGAAATTATCAACATTGTCGAAGAGATGATTAATAAACCTGATGCGCCAGCATTAACCAGTTAATCGGCAGCAGATTACGGCGATTTAACCATTGAAGCACCGCCAAATCGGTTAAATCGCCCATTTGCCATTGATACAACAGGCCGATGAGCAGCGGCGCATACGGTGGTTGTAATAGATTGGCCAAAACAAATGCTCCTTCACGTTGATATTTGCGCGAAATGTCGGCCAAGATTGACATAAATGCTGGTTTGGCTTGGACAAGCTGGTTGATGCTCGATTCAATTTCGGCGGTTAGTGCTTTGGCCTGCGGATACCATGCAAGCGCTGCTCGTTCACGCTCGGTCAAAATTGCTTGCAGTTGGGTTTGATAGGCAACTGAATCGGGCGCAAGGCCGCTGGCGACTGCTGCTAAGAAATGGTGCGGCGGCTGATAACGATGAATCTGAATCAAATGCACGAGATTATTTGGCACTGCATAGCATTGTTGATCAGCGCCGATAATCCGTAATTCAGCTGTACCTAAACCAATTGCTGCCTGATCAATGTTGCCGTGTTGATCGGTTGGCTCGCCAGCACATAATGGGCAATAACTCGGCTGCGCCGTCCGATAGTGATAGATTGAATAGGGCGTGTAGGCCTGGAGTTTGGCAAGCAGCTGTGGTTCGATGCGGCCAATCGCATAGGGTTGATCGTGGCCAAGCCAGCCAATACAACGAGTTGTCGGCTCAAGCCATGGAATCGTCGCCACATAGGGCCAGCCATCGGGCATCCACGGAAAATATCTATCCATAACAAGCCTCAATTAATCAGCTAGCATTGCATTTTCCTCCAATGGCAATTTGCATGATCCGACCAAACACAATAATTCAGAGTGCTTGGCCGGAGCATTGATCACGCTCAACGCCTGACAAATGGCATATACACTGGTTTAAAGCAGCTATCTTTACAAATACGCAATGTATATGAGCCATACCAATAGAGCGAATCATTACTAGCAACGGCTACAAAATAAGTTCCAGCTGTTGCAAATGTAAACGTAATTCGAGCATCAATGCCACCTGAATAATTAGTTCCATAGGGATCGCTAGAAATTAACGTACCGCTACTGTTATACAGCCATAATCCAGTTGCACGTCCGGAACTACTTTGTGCATTTAAGGTTTCGATAATTACTTTTTGATTAGCAGTTACAGTAAAGCGATAAAAATCTTCATCGCCATAGCGTGAAACATAATTTGTTGCATCGAATAGAGTACGATTGACTGCATTTTTTGATTCGAAATCGATACTATTAGCTATTGGGATAACATCATTTGGTTCATAGTCATTCGTTGCATCCCAGGCAGCGCCTGTTTGATCATATTTTGGCAACACCCGTAGCGAATATGTACCCGTCCAGTTGACAAAATAATCTGATTCTACCTGAATAAAATAAGTACCAGCGGTTGCAAAGGTAAAGACAATTCGTGCATTGACATTGCCAGTTCCATTATTGCCGCCTTGATCATTGGCAATTAAGCTACCACTACTGTTATACAGCCACAATCCAGTTGCGTCGCTGCTATTACCGGTAATATCAAAGGTTTCAATCACGAATGTTTGGTTGGCGGTTACCGTAAAACGATAAATATCTTGGTCGCCATCAGCTGAGACATAATTACTATTATCAAAAATTTGGCGGGTAACTGCATTTGGATAGCCTGGAGTAATTGAATTTGCAATCGCAAACACATCATTCGGTTCATAATCGTTATTTGCATTCCATGCAGCACCAGCTTGATCATATTTTGGCAATACTCGCAGCGAATATGTACCCGTCCAATTGATAAAATAGTCTGATTCGACGTGGATAAAATAAGTACCTGCGGTTGCAAAGGTAAAAACAATCCGCGCATTAACTGTTCCTGTTCCGTTATTACCGCCTTGATCATTGGCGATTAATGTCCCACTACTGTTATACAGCCACAATCCAGTTGCATCACCGCTATTGCCAGTAACATCAAAGGTTTCAATCACGAATGTTTGATTGGCAGCTACAGTAAAGCGATAAATATCTTGGTCGCCATCAGCTGAGACATAATTACTATTATCGAAAATTTGACGGGTAACTGCATTTTGATAACCTGGGGTAATTGTATTTGCAATCGCAAACACATCGTTCGGTTCATAATCATTCGTTGTATTCCATGCAGCACCAGCTTGATCGTATTTGGGCAATACACGTAAGGAATATGTACCAGACCAGTTAATAAAATAATCCGATCCGACTTTAATAAAATAAGTACCTGCGGTTACAAACGTAAAAACAATCCGCGCATTGACATTGCCAGTTCCGTTGTTACCACCTTGATCATTGGCGATTAACGTACCGCTACTGTTATACAGCCATAATCCGGTTGCATCATTGCTTGTGCCAACCACGTTATAGGTTTCGATCACAAAGGTTTGGTTGGCAGTAACTACAAATTTAAAATAATCTATGTCGCTTGAATTGGCAATCGTCGCATTTGCATGACCAGCAGCATGACCCGTGGTGATGCTGTTAGCGGCTGCGATGGTATTATTCGGCTCTACTTCGGCTAATGCTGTCTGTGGTGAATCCGCATTTTCACGTGTTACAGAATCTAAGTTTACTTCGGTGGATTGATTAACTATCTTTTGACTATTAATACTTGTTGGGATAATAAGACTGCTAAAAATGAAATTTAACACGACTATCCTGCGAAGATGCGCCATACAATAGCTCCTAACGTTTAATAGTATTTACTGCGGTGCTATAGTTTTATCACACATCTAATGCCAAAACAAGCTATTCTAGTACTTTAGTGGGTATTCAATGTTGGGATTGATGGGCTTAAATATGCTGTGATTAATGAACATTAATCAATATTCTGATAAGCATCGTTTATGATCTGCATACCACATTCATTTCTATCAGCCTAGCAAGCCAATTGTGGCGCTTAATGTGGTTTCCATGAAGTTGTCTATGCGCTGAGGCGAGATGAGTCCCATGATGTAAATAACCCTGGCTTGTTATATTTGCCCATAAAAATAACTGCAACCACAAAACAAAAAGCCCCTCGTCGGATTCAACGACGAGGGGCTTGATTAAAACTATTTAATCCTACTTAAAGCGTACAATCCGAATAAAATCGGCGGCTTTGAGTGCGGCTCCGCCAACCAATGCGCCATCAATATCAGGCTGAGCCATCAATTCATCGACGTTATCGGGCTTGACCGAGCCACCATACTGAATAATGATCGCGTCAGCGGTTGCTTGATCGCTCAAGGCTGCTAGCTCGGCGCGAATGCGGGCGTGCATGGCTTGGGCATCGGCGGGAGTGGCGGTATCGCCAGTGCCAATGGCCCAGACTGGTTCGTAGGCAATCACGACGCTGCGCAATTGCGCGGCGCTTAATCCAGCCAAGCTGCCGCGTAATTGCCCAACCACGACGCTTTCTGCTTGGCCACTATCGCGTTCGGCCTTAACTTCGCCAACACACACGATCGGCTTGAGGCCATTGGCCAAGGCAGCATGAGCTTTGCGATTGATCAGCTCATCGGTTTCGCCGAAATATTGGCGGCGTTCGCTATGGCCCAAAATCACATAACTACAGCCCAATTCTTTGAGCATTTGGGGCGCGATTTCGCCAGTGAACGCGCCTTTAGCTTCGTAGTGCATATTTTGCGCACCCAAGGCCACGGCGGTGCCATCGAGCAAGGGCGCTAAGCTGCCCAACAAGGTGAATGGTGGGCAAACCACCACATCACGGTCGTTCAAATCGGTCAAATCAGCGCTAAGTGCCTCAACCAAGGCCACACCCTCACTGACCCCGTAGTGCATCTTCCAATTACCAGCCAACAATGGTCGGCGCATACATCCTCCAAAAAAGCTTTAGAAGCCAAAGACAAACAAGGTTTTGGCAATCGGCAGGTATTGTACAACATACAATAGCCCACCAACGGAGGCCATGGCAATGAATGCTCGCATGTCCCAGTCCATAATTTTAGCGCCATCCAACGGGCCATACGGGATCATATTAAAAATCCCCAGTAGCGAATTGACTACATAGCTGTAGACGGCAGTCTTAAACAGAAACTGAATATTAAGCATATTGGCAATTGGAATCAGAATCAACGAAAGCAGTGCGATAACCATATTGCTGGCTGGTCCAGCCGCCGCCACCAAGCCAACTTGTTTTTTGGTCAGATAGCCACGATGATGCACCGCCCCAGGAGCTGCAAAGATAAAGCCCGTTAATGCCAGCAACACCGAAATCACTAACATAGCATCGTTAGCAAAAAAATGGGCTTGGCTGCCAAAGCGCCGCGCTACCACGCGATGAGCTAATTCGTGGATGACAATGCCGAGGCCAGCGGCAATGCCCATAATGATTACTGCATCAATCAATGGCATACTGTGTCGATAGACTAAAGCAAAGGCAAGGGTTGTTCCAAGCCATGCTTTGGCAAATTCAAATAGCTCATTGCGCGGTTTGTTATCTGAGCGAAATGGGTAGCCAGCCTGTGGATTAAACATTGAGCCTACTCTCCTTCCGCTGTGGTTTCTGGTGCTTGCTCCCAGCCACCAGCGCCAATCAGCGGCACAAAGCGAACGTTGCTAATACTCGTTTTTTGCCAATCTTGGCCTTGGCGTTGCAGCCGAATTAAACGTTGATCGTGGGCCTCGCCAACTGGAGCAACCAAGCGCCCGCCATCGTGCAACTGGCTGAGCAAGGTTTGGGCAAGTTGCGGCGTGGCCGCCGGAATGCTAATCGCATGATAGGGCGCTGCTGCCGGATACCCCAACGAGCCATCACCCCAGATCAGTTTGATATTACGATAGCCTAAGTTGTGGAGCAGCGCATGGGTCTGCTTGGCGAGGGCTTGATGGCGCTCGATCGTCACAACCTTGGTCACCAATTCGGCAAATACTGCGGCAGCATAGCCTGAACCAGCACCAATTTCAAGGAGCTGTTCATGAGGATTCAGCAACAATTCCTGGGCCATCAAGGCCACAATATAGGGCTGTGAGATGGTTTGCCCCAGCGTCAAGGGTAAGGCTTGGTCGCTATAGGCTTGGGCTTGCGCGGCCTCTGGCACGAATAAATGGCGCGGCACATGCGCCATCGCTGCCAAAACCCGCTGATCATGAATGCCGCGCGTGATTAATTGTTCGTCGACCATGCGCTGTCGTTGTTGTTGCCAAACATCACTCATACACCTACGCCACTTAACGCCTGCAACAAATCAATTGTTGCAGCAGCGCCCCGTTGAAAATAGCCTAGAAATTCGATATTGCCCTCTGCTCCGGTAATTGGCGAGCGGGTTAATCCAGCCAAACCTAAGCCTAAATCAGCTGCCTGCTGCACCACCCTTTCAATCACTTGGCGATGCACCGCCGAGTCGCGCACAATGCCGCCTTTGCCAACATGCTCAGGGCCAGCCTCGAATTGCGGCTTGATCAAACAGACAATCCAGGCATCGGCGGTCAGCAAGCGCAGCATTGCTGGCAGTACCAAGCCTAGCGAGATAAACGAAACATCGACGACCCCACAGGTTGCGAGCGCTGCCGTTTGCTCTTCGCTCGTAGGCAAGTGCTCCAAATAGCGAATATTGGTGCGTTCGAGCACCGTCACCCGTGGATCTTGGCGAATTTTCCAATCGAGCTGGCCATAGCCAACGTCAATTGCATAGACATGGGCTGCATCGCGCTGCAACAACACATCGCTAAACCCGCCTGTACAAGCCCCAACATCCAAGCCAATCTGGCCCTGCGGGTCAAGCTGAAAGCTATCAAGCGCATGGGCAAGTTTTAGCCCACCACGCCCAACATAGGGCAAACTCGATTTAAGCGTGATTTGGGCAGCAGGATCAACCAACGTGCCAGCTTTGGTTTCAGCTTGCTGATTGACGATCACATCGCCTGCCATAATTAATGCTTGGGCTTTGGCGCGGGTTGGCGCAAGTTGTAATTCAACTAATAACAGATCTAAACGTTGCTTTTTAACCTTGGTCATACGACTAATCCTTTGTGTAGACTGGCTATCATTTTAACTGAAACCCCTAAATACAAAAAGGCCACGCATGGCGTGACCACAAGGCTATTAATTATTGTCAGCAATTATGAGCAGATAAAGCTAAGGAGATTTAGTTATAGATCATATGTTCTATTTATGCTATACTGCCGCAGTTACCGCTTTGCTATGATTGGAGCTGCAATGCAGACTATCAGTTCACAAGATGGAACACGTTTGGCCTATGATGTGTATGGGAGTGGCCCGCCGCTGATTTATGTAACTGGCGCAACATGTTTTCGCTCGTTTCCGCCGATTGTTAGCGATGCCAAAGCCTTGGCTAAAGCTTTTACCGTCTACAACTACGATCGGCGTGGGCGTGGCGATAGCACTGATACCTTGCCGTATAGCCTTGAGCGTGAGCTTGAAGATTTGCTGGCGCTTATCGAGGTTGCTGGTGGCAAAGCCCATGTGTATGGCCATTCCTCGGGAGCAGTTTTGGCGCTCGAAGCAGCGCTGCACTATCCCGCAAAGCTCGATCAGGTATTCCTCTATGATCCGGCCTATGTGCACGATGCAACCGAAAAAGCCGAGTATGCAAGTTTGCGCGCCAAGATTGAAACAATGCTTGCTCATGGCCAGCATGCCCGTGCAATCACCAGCTTTTTACAAGGCATCGGCATGCCCAAAATTGTTGGTTGGCTGATGCGCTTCATGCCAGGCTGGAAAACCATGGTCGCACTTGCCCCAACGCTCGCCTACGACCTGAGCTTAACCGCCGATCTGCCACCGTTCGAGCGGGCCAGTCAATGCAAAATTCCCGTGCATGTGATGGCCGGCGCAAAAAGCCCAGCTGGCATTCGCAGCCTATCCCAAGCCTTAGCCGCGCAGATACCCAATGCTAGCTACGATCAGCTTGTGGGTCAAGGCCATATGGTGAACACGAAACACTTGTTGCCACTGTTTATGCGCTACCTCACTACCGCTGCCGCAGTCGGCTCCCCCAGCGCATAGCCCCAATTTAGTTTTATGCCACAACCCTTAACAATCAATAGTTACTAATACTTGTCATAATCAGCCTCGTGTAAGGTTGGAAGGGTGGTGAACGAGGGGCTAGTAATCAGGGGGTCAGGGTTCAGCGATGAGGAACCGCGAAGAGCGCGAAGAATGAGTAACAGAAAAAATTGTAACAATCCACAACGTGAATATTAGGGTGTGCAGGGGGGGTGAAAACCCCCTGCGTCTCCCGCCTTGAGGCGGGACGGAAGGGTGGTGAACGAGGGGCTAGTAATCAGGGGTCAGGGGTCAGCGATGAGGAACCGCGAAGAGTGCGAAGAATGAGTAACAGAAAAAATTGTAACAATCCATAACGTGAATATTAGGGGGTGCAGGGGGCTGAAACCCCTTACGGGGGTAGGTTTTTAAGATTTAAGCGATGACGCATCGCGACCGTTGGTGTATGATCAGGGTGTCAACAACCAATCAACACCTGTGAGGTCGCGATGCGTCATCGTGGATTATCCGCATGGGAAGGCGTGGTGTCAAGGGCCTTTCCGCACTTAAGTCGATCGGTTGCCCGCGGCTTAGCCTGGTGGAGTTTCGGGATCGCCCACACCCGCGGGTGTGGACGACGCACCATCGCGACGTGGTTGGCCTGCTTGCTTGGGCTGCAGGTCAATACGATTGAACAACGCTTGTACGAATGGTGTGTCGATGCCGCCCATAAATCTGGCGACCAGCGCCGCACCGTTGATGTCACCACCTGCTTTGCCCCGTTCCTCGCCTGGGTTCTCCGCCTCTGGACCGGAACTCAGCTCGCCCTCACCCTCGATGCCACCCCGCTGCGCGATCGCTTTACCTGTTTGACAATCAGTGTCGTGTATCGCGGCAACGCCATTCCCGTCGCGTGGGCCATCCTCCATGGCACCCAGAAACAGGCGTGGAATCCCCACTGGCTGCGGCTGTTGGCCCGGATCCAGCCCGCTATTCCTGCCACCTGGACGGTACTTGTCCTGACCGATCGCGGCCTGTGGTCATCGACGATCTACCGTGCCATTCAGGCCCACGGCTGGCATCCGTTCATACGAATCACGCGCCATCGCACGGTGCGGCCCGAAGGCCAAGCGCGATCGGTGGCTCCGACGACGCTGGTCAGCTCCCAGCAGCCGACATGGCGGGGGGCCGTGCAGGCGTTTCAAGAACGGTATCGGCTGGCAGCGACGTTGCTGGTGTGGATGGATGGGCAGCATGCCGAGCCGTGGTGCATCCTGACCGATCTGCCCGCGACGGCCAGCGATGCGGCGTGGTATGGGCTGCGGGCATGGTGTGAACAGGGCTTCAAATGCACCAAACGCGGCATGTGGCAGTGGCAGCAAACGCAGATGACCGACCCGCAACGGGCGAAGCGGCTCTGGCTGGCGCTGGCGGTGGCCACGCTGTGGCTAACCAGTATGGGCAGCGCGGTCGAGGACGGGAGCGTGGACGCGGTGGTGCCACTGCCCAACCTGCATGACCTGTGGGCGGCGGGCCGTCGTGTGATCCGTGTGCTCCGGTTGGGCTGGCTCTGGCTTCAGACCCAGTATCTCCACGGGCGGCCCATCCCACTGCCCATGCGCCTCCGTCCCGATCCATGGCCCACCACACCCGCCATCCGTCCCCCCATTCCTTAAAAACCTACCCCCGTAAGGGATGAAAACCCCCTGCGTCTCCCGCCTTGAGGCGGGACGGAAGGGTGGTGATCAATAATCGCTGTTGTACTTCAATACCTCGCTAAAATCAGCCCTTATAAGGCGTTTTAATCGCCTGACGAGGATTTGGGTTATTCGAATCAACGCAGACGAATTGCCCAAGCCGGAAATGTTGGCCGTTTTAATCGCCTGACGAGGATTTGGGTTATTCGAATGCTCCAGTTTGTTTTATCATAGCTTGTTTAAAACCTTTGGGTTTTAATCCCCTGACGAGGATTTGGGTTATTCGAATTATCAAATTACGCTAGCGGCGAACGCGTAGAGTTTGAAAGTTTTAATCCCCTGACGAGGATTTGGGTTATTCGAATGGAATTGCAGCGGTGTCGCTAGGTGAATCGACAGCGTTTTAATCCCCTGACGAGGATTTGGGTTATTCGAATTGCAGTCAAGCTATCGCGGGTTTGACTGCGTGGAGAGACGTTTTAATCCCCTGACGAGGATTTGGGTTATTCGAATCAATACTTCAATAGCATACAAATGTTTATCATCAAGGTTTTAATCCCCTGACGAGGATTTGGGTTATTCGAATCAATACTTCAATAGCATACAAATGTTTATCATCAAGGTTTTAATCCCCTGACGAGGATTTGGGTTATTCGAATGCTCCAGTTTGTTTTATCATAGCTTGTTTAAAACCTTTGGGTTTTAATCCCCTGACGAGGATTTGGGTTATTCGAATCGCAGCGCTAATCGTTTCGTGCGCCTCAACACCATTAGTTTTAATCCCCTGACGAGGATTTGGGTTATTCGAATCCCATGTCTATGTACCAGTACGGTTATCGGAATTTGGTTTTAATCCCCTGACGAGGATTTGGGTTATTCGAATTTGTCGTAGACGGCCAGTACTGGCTACCGATACCAACCTTCGGTTTTAATCCCCTGACGAGGATTTGGGTTATTCGAATTCACTACACAACGGTTAAGCCTAACGATCTTGGTTAGACTTAAGTTTTAATCCCCTGACGAGGATTTGGGTTATTCGAATAAAACGCAGTCAAAAAAGCGGTAGACTTAATAATCTATCGGTTTTAATCCCCTGACGAGGATTTGGGTTATTCGAATATAACTGTGCTGCACGGCGTTTCTCCTCAACTGTAAATTTCGTTTTAATCCCCTGACGAGGATTTGGGTTATTCGAATCGTGCGTTTGGCTTCTTGATAATAGGTCTTGAAATCGTTTTAATCCCCTGACGAGGATTTGGGTTATTCGAATCTAGTGCCATCAAACCTTCAACGCCGTTGCCAATTGTTGTTTTAATCCCCTGACGAGGATTTGGGTTATTCGAATCTTTTACATCAAATATTTGCTGTTCAGGATTTGGTTTTAATCCCCTGACGAGGATTTGGGTTATTCGAATGTAGATACAATCTCAAAAGGTGTCGATGCGCTATCGAAGTTTTAATCCCCTGACGAGGATTTGGGTTATTCGAATTTCAAAATGGCTTAGCTGGCCTTGTCTATGTACAGCCAGTTTTAATCCCCTGACGAGGATTTGGGTTATTCGAATCCCAATACCGTTTCTGGCGGCATTGGCACGACCTATTACGTTTTAATCCCCTGACGAGGATTTGGGTTATTCGAATAGATTGTCGGCGGCAAGGCTTGGTACAAAGCTGTTGAGTTTTAATCCCCTGACGAGGATTTGGGTTATTCGAATGATGATAGGCGGCCAGCTTCTTGACGAGCTGTTTGGTGGTGAGTTTTAATCGCCTGACGAGGATTTGGGTTATTCGAATCTACGATGGCCCAGAAATCATCCATACCTTCTGGGCGAAGCAGTTTTAATCCCCTGACGAGGATTTGGGTTATTCGAATCAATCAGCGGCTCAACTATTGGTTGAGGTTATTGAGGTTTTAATCCCCTGACGAGGATTTGGGTTATTCGAATACAGCAATTTTGTCACTTTCGGCAGCGGTTGGGAAATTAAGTTTTAATCCCCTGACGAGGATTTGGGTTATTCGAATGCAAACAATCAAGGCCGACAAGGACTCAAGCGGCGAATTTTTCAGTTTTAATCCCCTGACGAGGATTTGGGTTATTCGAATTATTCGTCTTCTTGTAACTCGAATTCAAAGTACCACAGTTTTAATCCCCTGACGAGGATTTGGGTTATTCGAATACAAGAGTGATTTTTTAATCACTACACAGCAAGGGTTAAGTTTTAATCCCCTGACGAGGATTTGGGTTATTCGAATCCGATTAGTGGTGGCAAGCGTAAGCCAACAAGCGTTCGGTTTTAATCCCCTGACGAGGATTTGGGTTATTCGAATGTTGTTGGCGCTATCGCGTTGGGCCAACGCAAAAACGCGCACGACGTTGCGCGGTTCAGTTTTAATCCCCTGACGAGGATTTGGGTTATTCGAATGGTGTCGAGCCGGTTGACGCGGGACGAGGTGCTAACATGTTTTAATCCCCTGACGAGGATTTGGGTTATTCGAATGAATATCGGCGCAAACTACAATGGTATGCAAGCAAAAACCTGTTTTAATCCCCTGACGAGGATTTGGGTTATTCGAATGATCGTTTAGACGATCCTGAGGGTCAAATTTGCTGCGGGGGTTTTAATCCCCTGACGAGGATTTGGGTTATTCGAATCCAAATCGTTGATATTTTCCCAACGCACGAAGCCGCGACGGTTTTAATCCCCTGACGAGGATTTGGGTTATTCGAATTTGCTGGTTATGAATCGCGCCCTCTAATACGGCTCGGAGTTTTAATCCCCTGACGAGGATTTGGGTTATTCGAATGTATGTTTGGTGCATGCGCCTCTGTTACCATAGGCTCGGAGTTTTAATCCCCTGACGAGGATTTGGGTTATTCGAATTCACCATTGCAGAAAAATTGAACACCATGGCCGCAATTCATGGTTTTAATCCCCTGACGAGGATTTGGGTTATTCGAATGTTTCTTGGCCGTCGAACAATCCCGTTGCAAGCCAACTGGCGTTTTAATCCCCTGACGAGGATTTGGGTTATTCGAATGGTAAGTTAACAGGTCGATGGTAGTTGGTTTCCTACTTAGGTTTTAATCCCCTGACGAGGATTTGGGTTATTCGAATTTTCGTACTCTTCGCGAGTGCGGTATGAGTAGCAAAATTCGTTTTAATCCCCTGACGAGGATTTGGGTTATTCGAATGATGCACTTCCGATCATGGGCACGCAGCTGGGCAATGTGTTTTAATCCCCTGACGAGGATTTGGGTTATTCGAATTCGTGAAGATGTGCGCATTCAGCCACAAATTCCATTGGTTTTAATCCCCTGACGAGGATTTGGGTTATTCGAATAGTATAGTGACAAGCCATGAAAAGCGCACTATACTACAGTGTTTTAATCCCCTGACGAGGATTTGGGTTATTCGAATGCTGTGGTAGCGCCATAAAGCCATAGCCGCATCATAGGCGGTTTTAATCCCCTGACGAGGATTTGGGTTATTCGAATTTTTGGTGGCTTGTTCATTTATTGTTCGTAAAGGGGTGAGTTTTAATCCCCTGACGAGGATTTGGGTTATTCGAATTGATGGTATTGTTCACATTTGGCTGTGCTTTTATGATGTTTTAATCCCCTGACGAGGATTTGGGTTATTCGAATTTCTGGTTGAATTGTGGAAGGGTGGCGGCGGCTGGCGTTTTAATCCCCTGACGAGGATTTGGGTTATTCGAATCCTCCATAAACATTGATTCAGTAGCCACAGTATAGCGGGTTTTAATCCCCTGACGAGGATTTGGGTTATTCGAATAGCGAACGAAGCGCATCTATTTCTGAGCCTGTAATGCGAAGTTTTAATCCCCTGACGAGGATTTGGGTTATTCGAATACATACTTACCTTTGGTACTTCGATATAAGCTGCATAAGTTTTAATCCCCTGACGAGGATTTGGGTTATTCGAATATTCCATTATTTCACCTCACGAACATGCTTGACGAGCTTGGTTTTAATCCCCTGACGAGGATTTGGGTTATTCGAATATTCATCTACTAAGCACCTTGCAGCTCGAATCACGCTTTCGTTTTAATCCCCTGACGAGGATTTGGGTTATTCGAATGATCAAGCCAAACGAGACTATTAACCACTACGATCTATCGTTTTAATCCCCTGACGAGGATTTGGGTTATTCGAATTTGTACCAGCAATAGGCACAGGTCAGCCGCCAAACAAACGGTTTTAATCCCCTGACGAGGATTTGGGTTATTCGAATATACGCTTCTACGTCTACCATAAACTGTTCGTTCACTTTGTGTTTTAATCCCCTGACGAGGATTTGGGTTATTCGAATGATTAATTTATTGTTCATGCCACGAATCGTAAGTAGTACCCGTTTTAATCCCCTGACGAGGATTTGGGTTATTCGAATTGAGGTTATGGTTATGGATAAGCCCGAATGGTTGGAAGTGGGTTTTAATCCCCTGACGAGGATTTGGGTTATTCGAATAAATCATTCTCCGTTTGACCAATTTCGACCGCAAATTGGTTTTAATCCCCTGACGAGGATTTGGGTTATTCGAATCCTTCATCACGCCGCTGCGATTCTTCCGGTCAACCACGAGTTTTAATCCCCTGACGAGGATTTGGGTTATTCGAATCTGCAATTGAATTTATCGCAACACTAGAACGTCCTTTAAGTTTTAATCCCCTGACGAGGATTTGGGTTATTCGAATCGACTATGTTTGGCGGTGGTGAGGGCGTTGGCGAAGGCGCGAAAATGGGTTTTAATCCCCTGACGAGGATTTGGGTTATTCGAATTCATGACCAAAGTCGGAATCTACGCGAGGGTATCAAGCGAGTTTTAATCCCCTGACGAGGATTTGGGTTATTCGAATCCAAAGCGATAACACAGTAGCACCCAATTGGCCAGTGTTTTAATCCCCTGACGAGGATTTGGGTTATTCGAATACAAATTATGCTTGGGCCTGCTGATGGCAGTTGGAAACCGTTTTAATCCCCTGACGAGGATTTGGGTTATTCGAATCCAGATCAAACGCATGGTGTCAGCGGGTCTGGAGTTGGTTTTAATCCCCTGACGAGGATTTGGGTTATTCGAATGCTCGCAAGCGTGTTGAGAAACGTCCCGATTCCAGCGGCGTTTTAATCCCCTGACGAGGATTTGGGTTATTCGAATAAGATCGACCTTGCTAATTGTTCCCCGATTGATATTGAGTTTTAATCCCCTGACGAGGATTTGGGTTATTCGAATCGATGAACATGCTGCTCAAGCCGTGGATCGGCTGGCATGGTTTTAATCCCCTGACGAGGATTTGGGTTATTCGAATCCAAAACGGGGTTCCCATCCTCTTGGTTTCCGTGCGCGGTTTTAATCCCCTGACGAGGATTTGGGTTATTCGAATTTCAGCAAACGCCACATAGGCAATAAGCGCCTGCGGATGTTTTAATCCCCTGACGAGGATTTGGGTTATTCGAATGCCATGCGAGAGCCAAGAACGGTGTGGCATGAGGGAGTTTTGTTTTAATCCCCTGACGAGGATTTGGGTTATTCGAATACATGATCGGTACTCGGTTCGTAGAGCAGTTCAGGGTTTTAATCCCCTGACGAGGATTTGGGTTATTCGAATGGCGCTTGCTTGATGGTCGCTTGCCACGACATCTCAGTTTTAATCCCCTGACGAGGATTTGGGTTATTCGAATACCTTTTCAAGCTCCGTTGCACCCGACTCACAATAGGTTTTAATCCCCTGACGAGGATTTGGGTTATTCGAATCGATTAGCGTGAGGTTTTGCTGCGCTGGTTCGGCAAACATCAGTTTTAATCCCCTGACGAGGATTTGGGTTATTCGAATCTTGGTCTGCTGGCGCGCTGCCCGCATGGGGATAACGAGGAGTTTTAATCCCCTGACGAGGATTTGGGTTATTCGAATTGATGATTGATGTGCTGCGATTGACCCGCGCATGAATTGGTTTTAATCCCCTGACGAGGATTTGGGTTATTCGAATGATTCCATACCACCTTCACGCGGATCGCTGTAATCATCGGTTTTAATCCCCTGACGAGGATGTGGGTTATTCGAATAGCCTTGGAGCGGCTTGATCTGTTAACGCCTGATACGTTTTAATCCCCTGACGAGGATTTGGGTTATTCGAATATTGGTCTGGCCGGCGATCAAGTTGGCGCTATCTAGTTTTAATCCCCTGACGAGGATTTGGGTTATTCGAATGCAAGATCACGCTTGAAAATCCGAATGGCATTCTTACGTTTTAATCCCCTGACGAGGATTTGGGTTATTCGAATGTGTATCGGCATAGATGAAGGTCAATGACTTGTTCGGTTTTAATCCCCTGACGAGGATTTGGGTTATTCGAATCCTTAGGGATTCGCTCAACGCACTTCGCTGGAACAATCCTGTTTTAATCCCCTGACGAGGATTTGGGTTATTCGAATGTCATAGGTCAGGCGCTTAGCGGCTTGCTCAGCAATGGGTTTTAATCCCCTGACGAGGATTTGGGTTATTCGAATATAGGCGCATAAATACCACTAGCCTGCTTGAGTTTTAATCCCCTGACGAGGATTTGGGTTATTCGAATATTGTATCTACTGCTTTACTAGCCACGTCTGCGAATAGTTTTAATCCCCTGACGAGGATTTGGGTTATTCGAATTGTCTCTGGTACGATAGATGAATATAGCGAGGTCGATAACTGTTTTAATCCCCTGACGAGGATTTGGGTTATTCGAATGCCTGAAAACAATGTGACCACCATGCGATCAATGAGTTTTAATCCCCTGACGAGGATTTGGGTTATTCGAATCTGCTTGGCTATGGCCCCAGCCCTCTTTCGTGATTTTGTGGGTTTTAATCCCCTGACGAGGATTTGGGTTATTCGAATATTATCCCCAGTTACCCCAACCCGCACGATTGAATATAGTTTTAATCCCCTGACGAGGATTTGGGTTATTCGAATGGATGAAACCCTTCTGCCAGAATTTCAAGAACTGTTGCTGTTTTAATCCCCTGACGAGGATTTGGGTTATTCGAATATATGGGGTGATTGCAACCAGTGGCGAGAAGGCATTTGGAGCGTTTTAATCCCCTGACGAGGATTTGGGTTATTCGAATAAATAATGGAGTTTGAAATCACCGATTGCTTTGGCCATGTGTGTTTTAATCCCCTGACGAGGATTTGGGTTATTCGAATGTAAACTAACCGGCCGTTGGTAGGGTTGACGAAATAGGGTTTTAATCCCCTGACGAGGATTTGGGTTATTCGAATTTTGTACGTAGCTCGCAAAGCGTGCCACGGCAACCAATGTTTTAATCCCCTGACGAGGATTTGGGTTATTCGAATCTCTAGAGGGCAGAAAGCTAGGTATTATATGGCAACTTTGTTTTAATCCCCTGACGAGGATTTGGGTTATTCGAATCCCACGTGGGCAAGCCCTACGGACACCGAAGGAAATGTCGTTTTAATCCCCTGACGAGGATTTGGGTTATTCGAATTGGTTAGATAGTATGGGTAACGTCGCTTACCGCGAAAGTAAGTTTTAATCCCCTGACGAGGATTTGGGTTATTCGAATTTATACAGTGGATTGCAGCGAAGTTGCTAGCGCGTTCTGTTTTAATCCCCTGACGAGGATTTGGGTTATTCGAATAAATCATAAGCTATACGCTTTTGATTGACGGCGTAGAGTACGTTTTAATCCCCTGACGAGGATTTGGGTTATTCGAATCATCAGTTGCCAATATGGTACAAGAGTTTGGCAAGTTGGTTTTAATCCCCTGACGAGGATTTGGGTTATTCGAATACATTTTATCAATCAATCCAATATCAAAGGCATACGATGTTGGTTTTAATCCCCTGACGAGGATTTGGGTTATTCGAATTCTGCCCGTGTTGGTAATACCGTGGCCCGCTGGTAGACATACGTTTTAATCCCCTGACGAGGATTTGGGTTATTCGAATTCAAAAAGTAGCCATTTTCAGGCTACCCTTGCTTTTGCGTTTTAATCCCCTGACGAGGATTTGGGTTATTCGAATTGAACGCATAGTGTCTCTTGGTCTCAGCGCTTACGAGAGCCGTTTTAATCCCCTGACGAGGATTTGGGTTATTCGAATTAGCGGCAGTAGCACGCCGCGAGTCGGATAGCTTCTAACTGTTTTAATCCCCTGACGAGGATTTGGATTATTCGAATTGAAAGCCAAGATCAATCAATCGCTACGGCCATCAAAGCAGTTTTAATCCCCTGACGAGGATTTGGGTTATTCGAATGCACCATCCGCGCTCGTGACTACATCGATCCCGTCAATGTTTTAATCCCCTGACGAGGATTTGGGTTATTCGAATCTGTTTGCCACATGAACTCTGTAAAGCGTGCCGTCGCGCCGGTTTTAATCCCCTGACGAGGATTTGGGTTATTCGAATAGACGCTGGCCTAGCGCTGATGAAGCGCGAAGGCTTGACGAATGTTTTAATCCCCTGACGAGGATTTGGGTTATTCGAATTATCCATCGATACTCTAGCGGTATTTGCCACTCGTAAATGTTTTAATCCCCTGACGAGGATTTGGGTTATTCGAATTTCTAGAACACCCTACTACTCCTATCCCAAATGTATCTGAGTTTTAATCCCCTGACGAGGATTTGGGTTATTCGAATAATGATAGCCTTTGCTGTTACCATTATTCGTTCACATTCAGTTTTAATCCCCTGACGAGGATTTGGGTTATTCGAATCCATCATTTATTGAAGGGTCAACGCTGACCGTTACGGCGTTTTAATCCCCTGACGAGGATTTGGGTTATTCGAATTCAAAACAGGCGTGCGAGCTGGGGCTATCACGACCGAAAGTTTTAATCCCCTGACGAGGATTTGGGTTATTCGAATGTACCCGAACGTCCCGTGCCGACCACTTATTGACGTTTTAATCCCCTGACGAGGATTTGGGTTATTCGAATCTGGTA
The DNA here is from genome assembly GCF_042688385.1 of Herpetosiphon sp. NSE202. Classification (NCBI taxonomy): domain Bacteria; kingdom Bacillati; phylum Chloroflexota; class Chloroflexia; order Herpetosiphonales; family Herpetosiphonaceae; genus Herpetosiphon; species Herpetosiphon sp. NSE202. Next base: position 352,350 of record NZ_JBHUPY010000005.1, read on the forward strand.
AGAAAGAAGCGGCAGCGGCCATGGATACCAAGGTTTTAATCCCCTGACGAGGATTTGGGTTATTCGAATGCAATTTGACGGGCAAGCGCTAATTTGTTTCCTACTTAGTTTTAATCCCCTGACGAGGATTTGGGTTATTCGAATTTTATGAAGAGGCAGGGTTATCCCTGCCCGATGATATAGTTTTAATCCCCTGACGAGGATTTGGGTTATTCGAATAGGCCCGCGAAGCTGCTGCACAGGCAGAGAAGATAGCCTTGGTTTTAATCCCCTGACGAGGATTTGGGTTATTCGAATTGTTGCAATCATCGTCGGAACAAAACAAGCTGGCAGCGGGTTTTAATCCCCTGACGAGGATTTGGGTTATTCGAATTGCAATACGGTACAATCAACGGTTTTGCGGTCGAATTAGTTTTAATCCCCTGACGAGGATTTGGGTTATTCGAATTGGATTCCAGCAGTCCTTTGCTGCTTGAATTACTGGGTTTTAATCCCCTGACGAGGATTTGGGTTATTCGAATTCTAGTATCTCGCCGTCTTTTTCGGCAAACATCAGTTGGTTTTAATCCCCTGACGAGGATTTGGGTTATTCGAATTCTTATACAGCGGCTGCGAAGCGGTGAGCAACTATTTGGTTTTAATCCCCTGACGAGGATGTGGGTTATTCGAATTGAAAGTGAGTGAGCAATAATGCTTTGGCCTTCGTAGCCGTTTTAATCCCCTGACGAGGATTTGGGTTATTCGAATACAGCCGATATTGGTTTTCTAACAACACCTATTATTAATTGGGTTTTAATCCCCTGACGAGGATTTGGGTTATTCGAATCGTCCAGCGTTTGAGGCGATGTATAACGCTCAGTCTGATGTTTTAATCCCCTGACGAGGATTTGGGTTATTCGAATGCAATTTGCACGCTGACTTGGACATTGTGACCACTAAGCCGTTTTAATCCCCTGACGAGGATTTGGGTTATTCGAATCCCGCTGAACCCCGCGCGGCTGATGAGTTCAGTTACCACAATGGTTTTAATCCCCTGACGAGGATTTGGGTTATTCGAATGTAGCGCGAACTGCGCTACGTGTGGATTCGGCGCGTGGACGTTTTAATCCCCTGACGAGGATTTGGGTTATTCGAATTGCAGAATATCAATGCTATGCTGCTCGGCATGCTCTTTGATGGTTTTAATCCCCTGACGAGGATTTGGGTTATTCGAATGCACTCGGATGGGAAATTTGAAAGCAGAAAAGGAGTATCAGTTTTAATCCCCTGACGAGGATTTGGGTTATTCGAATGCATTAGTTGCAATTTTGGGCAAAGGGCCGAAGTTGGTTTTAATCCCCTGACGAGGATTTGGGTTATTCGAATTGAAAAATGCTCGTGACTTTGAAGTTATTATTCCTGTATCAGTTTTAATCCCCTGACGAGGATTTGGGTTATTCGAATGCCCAGCGCCTTGGCTTGGCTGTTGATCCGTTCGGCAGCACTGCGTTTTAATCCCCTGACGAGGATTTGGGTTATTCGAATGCCATAGTGCCGCTGCTTATGGGCGTATTGACGTTGATATGTTTTAATCCCCTGACGAGGATTTGGGTTATTCGAATGAAGCGGGACATTGCCACCACGAGCGCTATTTAGCGTGTTTTAATCCCCTGACGAGGATTTGGGTTATTCGAATAAGCATTAAATCAAATGCGGCATGAACCCATTTTGGTGCGTTTTAATCCCCTGACGAGGATTTGGGTTATTCGAATTCACGCCGATTTAGTGGGATTAACAACTGGTGTTAAGTTTTAATCCCCTGACGAGGATTTGGGTTATTCGAATGAGCGAGAGACATGGGATTATCCAGGGGGATGCGAGTACAACGTTTTAATCCCCTGACGAGGATTTGGGTTATTCGAATATACAAGGAACTGGTGGATGCTGAGATTCAACGGCAAACCAGTTTTAATCCCCTGACGAGGATTTGGGTTATTCGAATTCACCGCAGCAAGCGCCCTGCCTAGCCCTCTTAGTTGACAGTTTTAATCCCCTGACGAGGATTTGGGTTATTCGAATTTATTGTTGTCGGAAGAACGACGGATTGGTTGGTTTTTTCGTTTTAATCCCCTGACGAGGATTTGGGTTATTCGAATCCATGCGGTCTATGTGACGCGCTGCAACGAGTTACGTAGCGTTTTAATCCCCTGACGAGGATTTGGGTTATTCGAATTCATGATGCTCTAACCCGCATGACGCGCTCAGAGGTGGTTGGTTTTAATCCCCTGACGAGGATTTGGGTTATTCGAATTTATCAAAGCGCCAACCAAGATGCTGCTTATTGATCAAGGTTTTAATCCCCTGACGAGGATTTGGGTTATTCGAATCTTCAAAGCGACGCTGAAGGATCGGGAATCTGATTTTAGTTTTAATCCCCTGACGAGGATTTGGGTTATTCGAATACCAACATCCAGCGCTGAATATCGAATGCTTCATCTCGGGTTTTAATCCCCTGACGAGGATTTGGGTTATTCGAATCGATATGTTGCGCAGCTGGGATTGTTATCACATCAATGGTGTTTTAATCCCCTGACGAGGATTTGGGTTATTCGAATGCCGTGATTTGGTTCTGATGCAAATAGCGCATCAACCGTTTTAATCCCCTGACGAGGATTTGGGTTATTCGAATCCTGTCGCAAGCGCTCGCGGTTGGCATGATCAACGGGATGTTTTAATCCCCTGACGAGGATTTGGGTTATTCGAATCACCGTTTTAAATCCGTATTGCGATCCTGTAATGGTTAGTTTTAATCCCCTGACGAGGATTTGGGTTATTCGAATGGAAGTCGGCTAAGGCTTCGGTCGGGTGGTCAAGTTGGTTTTAATCCCCTGACGAGGATTTGGGTTATTCGAATCTATTATGGCGCGCTTGACAAAAGAACATATAGAGTTTTAATCCCCTGACGAGGATTTGGGTTATTCGAATGCAGCTCCGAACTCCACAGCTGCGGCTCCTGACATCTCGCGGTTTTAATCCCCTGACGAGGATTTGGGTTATTCGAATAATAAACAATGACAGAACGAACGCAACTTGAGATTGATAAGTTTTAATCCCCTGACGAGGATTTGGGTTATTCGAATTCAAATACCTCTCGATTGACAGAAACGACGAAGATGGTGTTTTAATCCCCTGACGAGGATTTGGGTTATTCGAATTATCACTGTGGCGGCAACCATCACTAAAAACACGGTTTGCAGTTTTAATCCCCTGACGAGGATTTGGGTTATTCGAATCAAAGCTAACCGTTGTTGTTGGCGCAATTGCCCTAGGGACGGTTTTAATCCCCTGACGAGGATTTGGGTTATTCGAATCTGTCATCGATGCCCAACGCATTGAACACGACATCTTGTGTTTTAATCCCCTGACGAGGATTTGGGTTATTCGAATGAATGCAACTCCAGTGCTTGCTTGTAAAAGGTTGCGGGTTTTAATCCCCTGACGAGGATTTGGGTTATTCGAATAAAAGAATATTAGCACACCATAGCTCGCGAATAACGTCATTAGTTTTAATCCCCTGACGAGGATTTGGGTTATTCGAATTGACCGTGGTGCGGTTATACGACCGCGTATCTTCTTCGTTTTAATCCCCTGACGAGGATTTGGGTTATTCGAATATACTGAAACTGCTTGGGTTATTGGCAAGTTTCTTACTGATGTTTTAATCCCCTGACGAGGATTTGGGTTATTCGAATTTCTGCACCACAGTTTTGCCCCACAGGATGTCGTGGTTGAGTTTTAATCCCCTGACGAGGATTTGGGTTATTCGAATCCCCTAGATGCCGTCGCGATCCTGAATGAATTTTGGGGTGGGTTTTAATCCCCTGACGAGGATTTGGGTTATTCGAATACTCTTTTGCCAGTGCTACTGTTTTGCGGTATAGACTATTGGTTTTAATCCCCTGACGAGGATTTGGGTTATTCGAATCAACTTGCTTGCCAATTGATCGCGATTTGTTGCTAGGGTTTTAATCCCCTGACGAGGATTTGGGTTATTCGAATTGATATGAACCAGCATTGTCTAGTATGTTACTAAGTTTTAATCCCCTGACGAGGATTTGGGTTATTCGAATTCAAGGCTGGTGTGAGCGCAGTTGCAAGCCTGAATGGTCTAGGTTTTAATCCCCTGACGAGGATTTGGGTTATTCGAATAAATAAGCGTTCTTTGCTCAGACCATCGAATAGATGAACGTTTTAATCCCCTGACGAGGATTTGGGTTATTCGAATAGCGTGGGAAGTCTACGGCATCCATGGCCTGCCAGCGCAAGGTTTTAATCCCCTGACGAGGATTTGGGTTATTCGAATATACCCCAATTTTCATGGCTTTGCAAGGCCCTAAAACGCGCGGTTTGCGCGGTCCGATTTTTTTGGTCATTTTTGGGCGGGTTTTTAGGCAAATTTGCATGTGGATAACTCGCTTTTTGGCCTTCAGAATCGGATCGCGCGGCATTTTATGAACATTAAATTGTGGATAACCTCAGTTTGGCCCACGCTAGAGCCATATTTCAAAAAATATAAATCGTGACGCTGGTTTCGAGCGCTGGCCCATTGCCAACAATTTCGGTGTGCGGCGCACAAACTCCACATAACCGATAGGTACGTAAATTATCGCCATCAGCAGGCCGCAACACTTTGTGCAGTTTACCCCGCAGTTTGCTATATTGCTTGGCGGTTAGGTCGCATTCAAAGACGCTATATTGCACTCGTTGACCAAAACCTTCAAGGATTTTGGCAATTCTGGTGCGCCGCTTGTCAACTGCAATATCGTAGGAAATCAAATAGAGCATCGATCCTCCTAGCGTGTTGTCCAAGCTTGATAGCCATTGCCAGTCTGAATTGCCCGCGCCAACTGGCGCGCTTGCAGTTCGATGCAGCGCCAATAGCTCACTTTGCCAGGTCGGCCATCTGCCCCATCAGGATGGGTTACCTCGGTACGCATGCGTTCTTCAAACGCAGTAACAAAGCGTTTTTTGCCTTCGCTGCTTAGCAAAATTGGATGCTTTGGGTCGTCGCTGGGGCTAAAATCACTCGCGCTTAACCGACCATCGCTACAGCAGCGAATCACCAAGGCATCAACTAAAATTGGCCGAAATTCTTCAATTAAATCAAGCACCAACGATGGCCGATTGTAATCAAGTTGATGTAAAAATCCTTGATAGGGATCAAAGCCAACTGCCTGCACGGCTCCTAGGGTTTTGTGCACCAACAGCGTGTAGCCCAACGATAATAAAACATTCACCGGGTCGGTTGGCGGGCGACGATTGCGATTATTAAACATCCATTCTTGATCAAACAGGCTGCGTAAGCCGCCAAAATAGGCTGCCGAGCCGCTGCCTTCAACTCCGACCAATGAGCTGATTTTGGTCGTGCGATCAACCCGTTCAATAAAATGTTCGAGCGCTGCGATCGATTCCTGGACGTTGGCATCGACGCTTTGGCGATTGCGCGCAAAGCGTTGCAACACCGCGCGGCAATTGCGTAATTTGCCACTCACACAGGCTTGGGCCATCGCTAAAGCCCATGCTTCGTCATCAGCCCGCCGATATTGCGCGCGCCGCAGCGCAACATGGGCGGTTACTTCACCAATCAGCCGCCCATGATAGCGTCCTTGGGTGGTCAAAAACGTCACTTCAATCTGCTGATCAAGCAGACGTTTGATTGCAGGCGTGCTAAACCCAACATTGCCCATCACCACAATATCTTCAAGTTTGGCCATTGGCACATTGCCCAGCTCTTGATCGGTTTGCCAAATTGCCAGCCGTTCACCGTCACAGCGAATTTCCGCACCTTGTTCGAGTACATACAGCGTGGCCATTGATCAATCTCCTTAGCGTTCAACGACGCGGGCGCGGCCTAAACCGCGGGTTGTTCCCGCCCCCACGCCGCTCCAGAAGGCAAAGCGAGCGAGGGTATCAATACACGAACACCAGTAGCGATCGCGCGAGGTGGCAGTGTAGGTGCAGGTGCCAACCGCGCCAATTTGCAAGGCTTGGTTTTTGGTTGGCTCGCGCTGTGAGCGTAATTCAAAATAGCTGGTAGCCATACATTCGCTGGCAAAGCGCTTGACTTCTTCAGGAAAGCTCAGCGGCGCAACTGCATTCCATTTATCAAGCAAGCTGCCAAACACCAAATCTGGGGTTGGCATTGGCTGATTCAGCCCGCGCTGGCGAAAGGTTACTGGCGAATGAAATTGCAGCGTCCAGCGTCGCGCAATCGAATCTTGGGCCATGCTGGGAGCCAATAATTCGCTATAGCTGCGCTGGCCAACCCACGGATGTTCATGCTCTTGGCGTAAAATTGCCTCAACCCGCCAAGCACTGCCGTCAAGATCCAATAATTCCAATTGCTCTGGCTGCCAAGTCTGGGCCAGATCTTCCAAAACTGGCGTTAAAAGCGTGACTCGCAAGCCATAATCGTCACTAGTGTTGACCATTGCGCGGTTGGCTTGGGGCTTGAGGCCCAACACATTCGAGACGGTCAGCGGTTTAACTCCAATTTCATCGTGAATTTGCTGAGCTAAATCGGGCTTGGCAGCCTGAATCAGCTTCAAAATGGCGGCATGGGTTGCGCGAGCCAAATTTGGCTGAACACTGGCATTGGCAACAGGCCGAATTTGCATGATTAACGCCGTTGGCATCGTAATATTCCTTATTCTCACTATTAATCGAGTAATTGAACAATCCATTGATTAATTGCATCATAGGGATTTTGATTTAGCGAACGTTGAGTTAATTGCTGATAGCTTTGCTGAATATTGTTCAAAATCGTGCTTACAGTTGCGCCATAAGCTTGTTCGATTTGAGCTTGCGAAACTCCGCCCAAGCTATGGGTAATTTCGTTGCGCAATTCGATCAATGGTTGGCATGCTTTGGCTAATTTGAGCACAAGCTGCACGTTTGCATCCTGTGGTGCATAACTACTCAATAATTTTTGTAATCCTGCCTGACCAACGCTAATCTTTTCAATTCGCTGTTGCCGCAACCAACCTGCATCAACTTTGGCTCCATGCGGGTCGGCTTGGCCTTGCCAATTAATAAATGGAATATTTAAGCGCAAACAGACCAAACGTAAACTATTTTCAACATAACGTACCAATTGGGTCAAGAAATCGGCATAACTATTGGTTTTCAGGCGAATTTCTGCCAATGCTAGCACTTCCGCCAACGCATTTTCATGAGATAACGGCGTGAGCGCATTATACAGGCTATGAATTTTTGGATCGTGCACTCCATCGGCCAAGCCAACCAAGCCACGAATTGCCAAAAGCGCTTGCGGCACATCGAGATTGACCCGCGCGGCAGCATGGGCCAGCATGCCCTCAATAACTTTGGCGCTACTTTCGCTCTGCAGATCGGTGAAATAAGGCCGATATAAGCGCCAACTATCGAGCGCAGCATGATATTGAAAGGTTGCTAAATTGGCCTGAATTACTTTACGCAAAGGGCCACCCAAAATGCGCCGCCCAATCGAAATTGGTTGCGGCAGCGCACTATCGGGCGCGATATAGACGGGCAAGGCTCGCTCTTGAAAAATTTCAGTCCCAGTTAATTGTAAAGCAGTTGACATTGCTGGCGTGCCACCAGTTACCTCCAAAATAACTTGGCTTGGCTGAAGTTGCTGGTCGTAGGCTGCAAGCACTGGTTCATAAAAGCGAATCAGTTCATTTTGGTGGGTTGGGTTGGCTGAAAGCGCATGGACTAAAATCTGATCAGGCCGAAAGTTCCAGCGTTCAACCAATAACTCGCTGATCAGCTCTGCATCAGTGAGGGTATCAGTGTGTTGATAAGCTGAATTTGTTTGTTGCGTACCAAATAATAAAATATAATCAAGCGAATCACGCTCAAGATAATCGATAATCTTTTGAATCATCGTTATTTGAATTGAACGTTTGATTGTAGCCTTATGTTCACGTAGATAGCTAATTTTTGCCCGATGATTATCCTCTAAATCATGAGGCAAAGTTCCTGCTGGCACCGTAACATCACGATTACCAATATTGCAAATTAATAATCGACTCATCACATACTCCTAGATTAAGCTATAAAGTTTTTGCGTCAACGTAGTTTGAATTTGCTGAAATGGCGATTCACGGACATCAATCGCGATTTTTGCTAAAATATCGTGTAATAGATCGATTGGGGTTTGTTCTGATTTAAGTTTGAGATGCTTAATAATTTCATATTCGGAAACGCCCTTAAAACCATGAGCAATCACGCTCTGGTTGCGCATATCGGAGAGATTTGAAAGTTTAATAATAAGTTCACGCAAGCCAGTGTAGATTCCTACCTGTTTTTTTGCCAGATATTTTTGTTGTGGATTTTTCGTCAGAAAATCGAGTAGTGCCAGCAGCACCGGAACCGAAAAATGTTGATAATCAAGCTTATTGCCTGCGAATTGCTTGTTTTCAAGATATTCATGGAGTATGGGATCATCGGCTAAGATTTGATTGAATTTTGCCTGATTCTCAGCTTTATGGGCATTGCTATAATCAGTTGAAATATTAAAGCTGTTTTCAATCACATGGCGTAAGACTGTTTCTTGAAAGCGAAATACTCTCCCAAGAAAGTCGACATAACGTCCGTTGGTATAAGCGATTTGTGCATTATAAAAAAGCTCAACTAACAAAAATTCTCGATCAGCATGATTAGTATTATAGTCGTTCTGTTGAATTGAATGAACTAGATCTCGTAATGATCCATTAACATTAGACTGAACTTTTTCTAAAACATCCTGAGCTGCTGTAAAATTGAAATCTTCGCGATACTTAGCATAATGAAGCAATTCAATAATATTCTGATCGACAGAACCTTCAAGTAAGGTAATTGCGCCAAAGAAATTATGCTGCTGAATAAGCTGAATTGCAGTTGAAATATTGAATGAGTCAAGAATTTGCTTTGGAATATTGAGAAGATATGGGCGATTTTCATGCTCAGGTTTATATAAAACTAAGCAATTTTTGCGAAAGCGAGCAATTGCCTTAAATTGTAAGGCATTATTAAAGGCAGGAGTTCCACCAGCCGCCAGCACATAATATTTAGTATCATTCTGGTGATTGATCGTGCTTAACTGTTGACCAAAAGCTTGCATTACGTCGTCGTATAAACTTGGATTGATATTATGGATTGTACGACGCTCGACCGAACGAATAACATGACTCCAGCGCTCTTGAATATAGCGTTCTAGAATTTTGCCAAACCAACATGTATCTTTATCGCGTAAATTAAAATCATTTTGAGTTTTTACAGTTTTAATAGTATTTTCTGCTTGATCGGTATCGAATAATACGATGCAATCAATTAGAATCTTCTTTTGCTCAAAATAAGCAGCAAAGGCATCGATAATTGGAGCACTGAATCGATGCTCGCTATACGTTTGCCAATGCTGCATGCCAGCCGAGCGTGGTGGGTGAATGATTGACCCATTTACGGCTACATCACGATTTCCAACATTACATAAAGCAATTTGTCGCATGTGCTGCTCCTAATTCAAACTCAAACGCGGTTCCAATCCCTGATTCTTAATTCTTACCAGCTCGTTCTTCGATCTCCACCCTTCCGTCCCGCCTGAAGGCAGGAGACGCAGGGGTTTTCATTCCCCTGCGCCCCCTAATATTCACGTTGTAGATTGTTGGTATGGGTTTTAATCTCCTATCTTCGTTGTTCCGTAGCGCCAATTTCTGACTACTCGTCTTGTGAGTAGGCTAAGATACGAACGAACTCTAATTTAGCGTCACTTTGATCCAGCCAAATGGTACGCGCAGATTCCCGCTCGTATCGCGGGCGGCGCGGCGTGTTTTGGGAAAGCGATCGCCCTCGCGATATTCTTTGCGACTAAGCCGATAGCGTTGCATGAGCTTGGCGAGTTGCGGTGTTTTGATTACGTCGCCAAGCGTTTTGCTCTTCCAGCCTGTGCCCCAGCCAATATCGATGAAGAAGCAATTGTCGGGAGCAGCATTGGCCTGTTGTTCAAGGTTGCTAAAGAATTGCTGCACATGCTCGCCTTCACGGCGATTCGTCCAGAAGGTCAATTCTTGTTGAATGCGGGCGATTCCTTGCTCGCGCCAAGCTTGTTTTAATGCTTCGATATTAAATCCTTGCTCGTGCACCCCAAAGTGTTTGGCTTGGGTTTTTAAGATATAGTCATCGAATTTGATCCGCGCTTGTAAGGTCATGCGCGGCTTAATCGCCTCCAAATCGAGTGGAATACCTTGATTGGCTGCTGGAAAAACCACTGCGTTGTATAGCCGAAGTGCATCATCAGGCGCAGGTTGGCTATCGCTAATTTGGATTGCCCGAAAGAGATCGTAGTTGGGTACTTGGGCTGGCCGTGGCGCTTTTGGGCTAAGTAAGCGGGCCTCTTGGCCTTGAAACGCTCGCTCACGTCGATCATTGAGCCGATCCAAATCCAAGCTGAGGTTGCGTTGTTGATATTGTTGGCGCACCCACGCGCTGCGCAAAGCTCCTTTGAGGCTGCTACCTGGAATATAAGGCGCGTTTGTCCATTGTTTGATTGCAGGCCGCATGGTTTCCAGCTTTGAAACACCCTCAAGTTTGTAATAATACAGTTCTGGGTGCTTGCTCAGCTGCTCGGCTGTTACCAAGCTGCCTAAATCTGGAGCGTTCAAGATTTGTTGATAGTAACGATCGTTGGGATTTTCGGGCAACATTGCTTCAAGCACCGCATCGATGTTGAGCATATACAGCGTTTTGCCGAAGATTGCAAAATCGATATTGCGCCGCAAATCTGGCCCGCCAGCGCCGATATGCACTGGTGAGAGCGTTTCAATAGTTAGTGAATGGACGCTCATTGCTCGCCTCCTAGGCTACAGCCAACCGTGAGCGCCAGCCCATGCCGCCAGACTGGGTGGCTTACCCCAGCAATGTGGTTGTCGTAGGTTGGGGCCACATCGACGCTTGCGCCAACAATCGAATGCGCTAGCCCTGCACGATTTAAGCGCGAGCCAACGCCGATCATCCAAATTGCTTTGCGGCGCTGGGCTTTGGCTACTGGCGAATACATCCAGCCCGTCACATCCTCTAGGCTGTAGGCTGCTGGCTCGGCCAAAACGCCTGCGGCAAGCTCGGCAGCGCTTGGCAAATAGCGCGAAAGCACAATCACCGAATCGCTGGTGGCGGCTGGCAAATTGAGGGTTTCGGTTTGCAAGACTGGCTCAAATTGGCCAACGCCTTTGCTGCGCCGCCCGCCAAGCCCATCGATGCCAACTTGCACCAAGAGCTGTATGAGTTGTTGCATATCGCCAAGCGCCAAGATAGCCAAGCCACAGCCTGGCGCAAAACGCACTTGGCCAGTTTCGTAATAGGCTGAGGCGTTGCTCCAGCGATCGACCGCCACATGCGGAATCGAATCGATTTTCCAAAGTGGCTTTTCTGCATCACGTTGGCTGGCCTTGAATTCAGCTGTGCTGACCAACACGCTGCCATGTTGTAACGCCACGCTGGCTTCTGGCTCAAAATAATTACGCAATGAGTGGGTTCCGGCCAGCAGATTAATGAAAATCTCGCTGGATACAAAGCGTACTTTTTTAAATTTTTTGCGCTCGCCAGCGTTTGGTTTCTCGTTGATCTTGGGCGGTAGCATTGGCACTGGCAAGAGTTGAATTCCATCAACATATGGAAAGCACGACGAGATGGTGAATGGTGGATTGCTAGGCGCATCAGCCCAACGATGGCTTTGTTGCAAGGCCTGCCAAAATAGCGCCGCATACAGCGTATCCGATGGGCAGGTTTCGCTGACAATTTCCATGTCGATGCCTTGCATGCCAAAGTGAAACGCGCCTTGAGGCTGGAGCCGAATTAGATTAAATTCCATGCTGCTCTCCTCTTATTTGGCAGCGTAGCCTTGATCCGCCCACAACGCCCGCAGCTCGGCCAACGATTCGAGCTTGTGTTTGCTCAGCACTGCTTGTTCGTGGTGATTGAAGCTGATCTCGATCTTTTTGAAGGCAACTTGGCCGCTGCCACGTGCACCTTGGCCGCCCAAATAATCTTCTTCGACCAACTCAAGCCCACGAATGACGGTGTTGAATAGCTCGGTATCTTGATCGTTGTAGAGCGTGAAGGTCAACGCGCCGTCGAAAATAGCCCCAGCCGGAACCCGCTCTTGCTGGCGTGGGGTGGCCGCTGAGGTAACGCGATCGATCGCTGCTTCCCATTTAACTTCGGTGTATGGCAAATCGGTGCGGGCATCGCGAAATGCAGTGCGGGTATGTTCGCTCAAGGCTGCATCGCGTACAATCAGGCGGGTTGGCTCGGTCAGAAAATCAGCAGCAGGAATACCGAAAATGTGTAAAACAGGGCTATTATCGTATTCAGCTTGGGTTTTGGCCGAATGAATTGATACATCGCGGCCAATTGAAACATTTTGGGCCAAGCCATACAATTTTTCCAATTGCGAGCGCATTTTGCCCCGTAACGATGAGCCTGGGACGTAGGGTTCGTTGCTAAATGGATTGCGAATAACCGGATTATCGACATTGCCAATGGCCAATGTGCCTGCTGCGCCGCCAATGTGCAAGCCAGTTAAGGCATGAATTTCAAAATTGACGAAAATGCGGCCAACAATTTTGATTTTTGGTGTTTGATCTGACATAATGAATCTTCCTCACGCTATATGCATTAATTGTTGTAACAAATCGTTTATTGGCCGCCAAATGCGCGATGATAGGCCAAAATTGCTTCAAAGAAATCGACAAAGTTGCGGAAGCGTTGGTAATAATTATCTGGGCTGGAATTTTTTGCTCCCATTACCAATTTAATGGCTGGGGTTAATTCATCGCTGAGCGCTTGGACTGCACCTCCGCGTTCGCGTTTGGCTTGATAGGCCAAGCGTGGCTGGAGCAAGGCAAACTCACGTTGGGCGCGGCGCACAGCATCAGGCCGTTGCTGCTGCAAACTGGGCATCACCCAATCCATCTCGATGCGGCGCACTGTGCCGAAAATGCCGCGAATTTGGCTGGTGGTTAGGCGCGCGTAGGCTAGGCGGGAGCCAATTTTTTGCGCAGCTTCGACTAATTTTTCAATATCGTCGCCAGCAATAATTGCTTCGCGGTCTTGTTCGCTAATCTCAGGCATATTAATCTCCTTGCTCACGAATTAATAATTGAGTCCAACGGGCGGCGAGGCCAAGTTGCTCGATGGTGCGCAGGCTAATCCGATCAGGATCATCAAAGCCAGTAAATAAGGTTTTATCGATTTTGAGCAATAAGTCCTCGAGTTGCTGATTGTGCTTGTGGCGTTCGCGAATGCGCGCCAGTTGATATTTGCCATGCCAAATCCAGGGGCCATAGGCGGTCTGCTTTTTGCCCGACTCGCGGCGTCTTTGGCCGTGATCGTGATATTGGCTATACAACTCCATCAGCACTTGGAGAAGCGAGCGCACCATTCCATGCTCGGCCTGATAGAGTTGCCATAATTGCTGATGCCAAGCCACAAGCGCCGGATAGGCTTCCCAAGCAATTGTTTGATCGAGGAATGTCAAGGCATTTTTACGGATTGCTTTGCGCGGCGCAGCATCCTTGGCCTCATCAAGCGCGTGGTGAGCCAGTTTGGCCGCTTGATATAAAGGAAACTTCTTGGTGTGCAGGCTCAATCCCGCTGAAACATGGATTAATGGGTTATAGCCGGTATAGCGTTGTAAATCGTACTGAATGCGATTCGCGATGTGCGGTAATACATCCCAGCCGCCAACCACAAACAGATCATCGCCACCAGAATAGACACTGTAGATCTGCTCGCTCTGGGTTTGATCGGCTTGGTAGATTGACGTAATGAGTTGTTGATTGCGGCAGATTTCGCCGACCCAGCCTTCAAAAAAGCGCGAGAAGGCGGCGCTGAGGCTCGAAATGCGGGCCAATGACGATTTGGCAAGGCTATAGCCGAAAATATCGCCAAGATCGTCAACATCCATGCGCAGCACCCCAAAGCGCTTAATCCCACGACTGGCATCGGCAAGCTGATCAAACGATTTGACCGCGCCATTGGGTTGTTTGGGCGTAACATTGACGATTGGGCGAAAGCTGAAAACATGCTGGCGATATTGGCTACGTAGCTCAGTTAACAGCTTCAGATCGTTGGCAAATGGGCGAATGATTTGCACGTGGATCGAGCCATTGCTATTTTTTTCGAGATAGTTGAGTAATTCATTGTAGCTGGCACAAATCTCGACCTGTGTGCCCAAGGCCGCCAAAATATCCTTTGATGAGGCGCGCTCAGTAACAGCGTTAAGTTTGGAATCTGGGCGGCTAATGCAAAGGAATTGGGCATAGTGCAAACTGAAACCAAGCTTAATTGTGCTTTCACAGAGCAAACAAAGCTTACCTGCTGTTTCGCCTACATCAACTTGCTCGTTAACAAAGAGCTTGGTTGGCCCCATATAGCCACAGGTTGCGCAGCGATCTTCTTCGTTGCCGCGATGACCGCGCGGCGTGAACAGGCTTGCTTGGATTGTTTGCGAATCAAGGGTTGCAAATCGCCGGCGTTTATCAGCAGTCACATTGTCGTTGACTGCGCGAAACAAGGCCCCAAAATCGTGATCTGCATCGACGATTGTGGCCGCACCCAAGGCAACATACAACTCGCCATCGTGCACGCTGAGCAAAAATTGGCCAAGCTCACGTCGCCATTGAGCGATGTGCGTGGAGCATTCAGCTGGCACGATGGCATAAAAGCGCCCACCGCCGCTGTAGAGCAAATTACTGCTTGGCATGCCTGCTTGGGCCAAAACCCAGCCAGCCAGCGCTTCGGTGAGCATTTGCAAATAGAACGAGCGCCCACGCAGGCTTTTGGCCGCCCGATTGGCTGCGATGGTGTAGATAAAATCTTGCACGCCGGAAATATCGCCGCCGACCAATAACGCTTGATCGCCAGCTGCTGCCAAGGCAGCCTTGGTGCGGGCATAATCGTAGAGCGACACAACCGGATCAACAGGTTCGTTTTGGCTCGTTTGGTAGCTGACAGCCCACGCATAATCCTGAAAGATGCTGAGCATTTGGGCTAAATGAGTGCTTGGATCCTCACTACATTGGTTAATTGCCATCATGAATTCGTTGTGCAAATCTGCGGAAACCTGCGGACGTTCTTTGCCTGGAAAAAGCGCTGTTTCGCTTAGACTAAAGCGCTGCGCTTGTAGAAAGTAGGGCGCTGAAGTTGGCTCGGTCGCTGAGCTAATTTGGTTGAAGATTGATTCTAGTGGCGTATTTGACCAAGCCTTGACCGAGTTTGTCATACTCTTCAATGCCCCTATGACTGGGGGATCACTCATACAACCTCCTTGGTGAACACTCACGATGCACTTACTCTAGCTGATAGGTAGATGCATATATGTGCGCGCAATAAACGAATATCCGTTCGATTTAATGCCCGCTGTTTAAATTGATGCAATTAAGTTTGCGTTTTTGCAGCCTGATTAAATTAAGTTGCTATTATAGATAGGTAGATATTTTTAGATTGATGCTATGCGCGTTTGACGAAATAAAAAAAGCCCAGCGAGGCAGGGCTGGGGTAAGAGCGAAGTATAGGCCATGTGGCTAGTTGCTGATAGGAGGATGGGCTGGATTAATTGTTAGGTGGGCCGTAAGCTAGCGCTGGCATACTACGGTCAAATCCTTCCTCCTCACACACACTCTTCTCTCCTACAAGCGGCCCAACTGGGCCGTTTGTAGTTTTAGTGTTCTAAAACTAAGCAATCATTTGGCGCAAAGTTGACGACCACAGCCTCGCCACGATTGGGCAATCTGCTCAGGATACCACCAATCTTGCAAGATCTGGTATGATACAACGCCGTAGAGCAATGCAGCTCACTCACTGCAACGACGCACAACCCTGCAACCCTGAAGGATTAAGTTGACTGATGAATCGCCTCGGTGAGGGCCATTCATCCTTCATCCTTCGCCCTTCATCCTTACATTTGGAGGCTTTATGCGGTTAATTTTGGTGCGCCACGGTGAGAGTGAGTGGAATAAAATCGGTCGCTATCAAGGCCAAGAAGATGCGCCATTGAGCGAACTCGGCCAACAACAAGCCCAAGCCTTAGCCCAACGCCTCAAGCGCGAAAAGCTTGATGTGATTTATGCCAGCCCCTTGCAACGAGCCAACAACACCGCCCGCGCGATTGCCGAATTCCACCCCGATGTGCCATTTATTGACGACCCAGCCTTGCTTGAAATTCACCACGGCGATTGGCAGGGACTCTATAGCCCCGATGTTAAAGCCCAATATGGTGCCGAATTACGCGAGTGGCAATATTTCCCCACCCGCTCGCAAATGCCCAATGGCGAAAGCTTCTCCAACATTCTTAAGCGCGTGATCGACTTTAAAGAACGGGTTTTGAGCGAACGCGCCGATCAAACTGTTGTTTTTTCAACCCACGATGTGGTTGTCAAGATTTTGGTTGCCGATGCCTTAGGCATCAATATGGATCGAATCAACCGCCTGTGGATTACCAATGCTTCGATTAGCGTAATCGAATATGGCGAAGATTTGCCCTATTTGGTGAGCTTGAGCGAAGCCTGCCACCTTGGTAAATTGGCCACCGTGCGCGAAAACCAAACCGCCCTTTAATTTTTTCTCACCCACTCCAAGCCCTCTCTTGCGTCGCAGGAGAGGGTTTTTTGATCAAATTTTTGTTATCAAGCCGACTAAATTTGGTTTCTCCTCACGATCACAGAACCGCGAAGGAAAGGTTGGAGGTAAGAGATTATTACAAAGGGTATTAAGATCCCCTCACCCCAACCCCGCTCCCGTGGCGCGGGCGAGGGGCTTTAAGATCGTGGTTCTCTGCCAATTTCTTGGTGAATCAGGGGTGCTCCCCCTCGCCCGCGTTTTCGTGGGAGAGGGGGCTGGGGGTGAGGGAACGCTCCACCGCTGACCAATTGCTCAAAACCTACCCTTGTAAGAAGGAAGCTGGGGAGCAAGGGAATACCTTTAATTTAATCATAATAGATTAACAAGATTTTACCCCACATGGATTTTGCCCTATAATACGAAAACCGCACCGCTCTGGATCAGTGGAGATGACGAGTGTAAGACTATCGTAGGAACGCCTAGCTTAAGGAGGTCTCATGTCTTTCCGTAAACCGGGTAAGCGTTCGATTGGTTGGCTCTTGCTGCTGGTATTGATGATACCGCTGATAGCTGCCTGTGGCGCAAGTGCCACCCCAACTGCCACCGTTGGTTCCACTCCTGCGACTGGTGGCGAACCCACCGCCGCCGCAACTACCGCTCCTACAGATGACACCGCCGCAGCCACGCCAACTGAAGCCGCTGCTGCAACCGAGGCTCCAACAACTGGCAATGCCGATGATTATTTGGTCTTTGGTGGTTCGGGCGAGCCAGATTCGCTCGATTCAATGGATACCACGACAGGCACGGCCTTGATCGTGACCCGCCAGATTCAAGAATCATTGCTTGGTTTCAAGCCAGGCACGTTGGAAGTACAGCCAGAATTGGCAACCAAATGGGAACCAAACGCCGACTCGACCGAGTGGACGTTTACCCTGCGCGAAGGGGTCAAATTCTCAGATGGCACCGACTTCAATGCTGATGCAGTTGTCTTCAACTTCCAGCGCTTGTTCGTGCCTGATTTTGAGTTTGGCTTCCGCGCCGAAGGCAAGCAATACAACATCGTGCCCGACATCTTTGGTGGCTATGCTGGCGATGCCAACAGCGCCTTCAAAGAAATTGTGGCCGTCGATCCAACCACAGTTAAGTTTGTTTTGACCCGCCCTGTACCGTTGTTGCCAAGCTATTTGGCTGCTTCATACTTCGGGATTTCATCGCCAGAAGCGGTGAAAGCTGCCAAAGAAAAATATGGCTCGCCAGAAGTTGGCGGCGTTGGCACTGGCCCCTTCAAATTCGAGCGCTGGGATGCTGGCCAAAGCATTACCTTGGTGCGTAACGAAGAGTATTGGGGCGACAAGGCCAAAATGCCAGGTGTGGTTGTACGCTTTATTGCTGAAGCTCCCCAACGATTGGCCGAGCTTGAAGCTGGCACGATTGATTTCACGATCAACTTGAGCGCTGATAGCCGCGATAAAATCGCTTCAAGTGCCGAGTTGCAAGTTGTCGATTTGACTCCGTTCAACATCGCTTACTTGTCGTTGAACATCAACAATAAGCCATTTGACGATGTGAAAGTTCGCCAAGCAGTGGCCTATGCAATCAACAAGCAAGAAATTCTCGATGCTTCGTATGGCGGTGTTGGCTCAATTGCCGACGACTTCTTGCCCGATGGCTTGTCGGATTATCGCCCAAGCGATTTAGAGCCATATGCCTATGACCCTGAAAAAGCCAAAGCCTTGTTGGCCGAAGCTGGCTATGCCGATGGCTTTAGCACCATGGTCTTGACCGATGGCACCGAATTGCCTTTGGAATTGTGGTATATGCCGGTTTCACGGCCTTACTACCCCGATGCTAAGTCGGTGGCCGAACTCTATGCCGCTCAACTTTCCGACGTTGGGATCAAAGTTGAACTCAAAACCGAAGATTGGGGCGTATACCTCGATAACTGGGATGCTGGCCTGAAAAACGGCATGGTGATGTTGGGTTGGACGGGCGACTATGGCGACCCAAACAACTTCTTGTTCACCCACTTTGGCCCAGGCAACGCCGACGAAGCTGGCTATAGCAACGAAGAAGTTTGGAAGTTGCTGGCTGATGCTGGTGGCGCAACTACACCTGCCGAATCGATTAAATTGTTCCAAGAAGCTGGCAAGTTGATTAATAGCGATTTGCCACGGATTCCGATTGTTCATGCTCCCCCAGTCTTGGCCGCCAAGAAATCGCTTCAAGGTTGGGTGCCAAACCCAACTGGTGGCGAATCGTTCGCGCCAATTTCGATCACCAAATAACCAATAGCCGAGCCTACGCCGCTTGTTAGCCCTTAACAAGCGGCGTATAGTAAGGAAGAATGCATGCTTGGGTATATTTTTCGTCGGCTGCTTGGCATTATTCCCGTCCTGCTTGGCATTTCACTGCTGGTTTTTACCCTGTTGCGCACCATCCCCGGCGATCCCGCGATTATTATTTTGGGCGAGCGCTCAACCCCTGAACAGCGCGCAGCTCTGCGCACCAAACTCAAGCTTGATCGGCCCTTATACCTCAATTTTGAGGGCGGCAACGTGTTTGAAAGCCAATATGTAACCTATATCACCAATTTTGCAACTGGCGATTTTGGCGATTCGATCAAAACCCGCCAAGCAATTTCCAAAGAATTAAAGGAGCGTTTTCCAGCGACAATTGAATTGGCCCTCAGCGCTTTGTTGATTGCGGTCGTGGTTGGGGTAACCACGGGCGTGGTTTCGGCGACCAAACGTGGCTCGTTGCTTGATGCTGGCAGTATGATTGTGGCACTGCTTGGCGTTTCAATCCCAATTTTCTGGCTTGGCTTGATGATGCAATATTTGTTTTCGGTCAAGCTCAAATGGCTCGATCCCAGTTTGCGGCTTGATACCAGTTTGCATGGCACGTTTGAGCCAATTACTGGCCTCTATTTGCTCGATGGCTTGTTGCTTGGGCGATTTGACATATTCACAAATGCCTTTAAACATTTGATTATGCCCAGCCTAGCTTTGGCAACTGTGCCGCTGGCCAGCATTGCGCGTATGACGCGTTCGGCGATGCTCGAAGTGCTCTATCAAGATTACATTCGCACGGCGCGGGCCAAAGGTTTATCGGCAAGGATTACGATTTTGCGCCACGGCTTGCGTAATGCCCTGATTCCCGTAATTACGGTGATTGGGCTGCAACTGGGCTTTTTGCTTGGCGGCGCTGTTTTGACTGAAACGGTTTTTTCGTGGCCAGGCATTGGGCGCTGGTTGCTCGACGGCATTTTGGCGCGTGATTATCCGGTGGTGCAAAGTGGCGTGATGTTTGTTTCGCTGGTGTTTGTGTTGATCAATACTTTGGTTGATATTTCCTACCGCTTCTTTGACCCACGGATTCAATTTAAATAACGCTGCTCGGCGTTTTGCACTGGGCTAGTAAAGGGTGACTATGGCGACAACTGAACCAACTATCACCAATAAACCGACGAGCGATCAAGCGTTACTGTTGCGCAAGCCGCGTTCGCTCTGGAGTGATGCTCGGCGGCGGCTATTGAGTAGCACGGTTGGCATCATGGGCATGGCGATTTGTGCCTTTTTGTTTGCAATTGCGATTATCACGCCGATTGTGCAACCCCTCGACCAAACTCTCAATCGTGATACCGCCAATAAATTGCAGCCGCCGTCGTGGCTGATGAGCCAGGAAGAACGCGCCGACGCTGCCAAGAAAAGCATCGATAAAGCGCGCAAAGATACGCCTTGGGGACGTTTTGAACGTCCATTTGGCACCGACCAACTAGGCCGCGACATCTTTATTCGGGTGTTGCATGGTGCGCCAATTTCGCTGACGGTTGGCACGTTTGCGGTGGTTTTGGCGGTTATTTTTGGCTCGCTGCTGGGCCTGGTTTCAGGCTTTTTCGGCGGCATTATCGATACAATCACGACATGGCTGATGGATATTTTGCTGGCGTTTCCCTCAATTCTGCTAGCAATTGCCTTGACGGCGATCAGCAATAATCGTGAATCGTTTTCGTATAAATTTAGCCAACAAATTACCAACCTGCCAATTTTGCAAACGATCTTTGATCCGCCATTGTTCAATGCGATGTTGGCGGTGGCTGTGATCGAAGTGCCAATTTTTGGGCGGATTGCCCGGGCGGCGGTGTTGAGCGTGCGTAATCAAGAGTATATTCACGCCGCCGAGGCGGTTGGAGTTAGCCGCACTCGGATGCTGATGCGCCATATTTTACCTAACAGCTTAACTCCCATTTTGGTGCAAATGACCTTGAGCGTGGCTTCATCGATTACCAGTGTTGCGGCCTTGGGCTTTTTGGGGCTTGGCGCACAACCGCCGCGCCCTGAATGGGGTTCGATGCTGTCAACCGCCCGCGAATATGTTGGCACTGGTCAATGGTGGTATGCGCTGTTTCCAGGGATTGCGATTATGCTGACTGTGCTGGGCTTTAATTTGTTGGGCGATGGCTTGCGCGATGCGCTTGATCCACGGCTGAAGCATTAATTGATTGAATTTTTTAGTTTTATCAATGGTTCGCCACCCTTCCGTCCCGCCGCCGGCGGGAGACGCAGGGGGGGGCAGCCCCCTGCACCCCCAAATGTTTCTTCGTAGATTGTTGATATGCTTCTTAACCCCAAACTTTGTGCTCTTTATCCTTCGCGGTTGCTTGGTTCCTGATACCTGACAACCGAATCCCCCAAACCTGTTTCGCCACCCTTCCGTCCCGCCCCGGCGGGAAACACAGGGGGGTTTCAGCCCCCTGTACCCCCAAATGTTTCTCCGTGGACTGTTTTTGTGCTGGCTGCTCGCCAAAATGTGTGCTCTTTGTATTTCGCGATCTTCGCGTCCTTCGCGGTTACTCATCACTGATCCGCGACCCCCAACAACCGATCCCCAAAGCCTGTTACATCGCAAGTTGCTGGGGCAGGCCAGCGGCCCACGCTTCAATTGCTGACCAATTGCGATAATCGCCTTCACGCCAGCGCCGCACGAGCATTGCAGCGCGAAATAATAGTCGATAACCTAAGCTGATTTTGTTGAGGTCAAGCACGCCAGCAAACATGCCTTCGCTCTGTGGCTGCACCAAATTGCGCACAGGTTGCAGCCATTCGGCTACATCGGCGCTGGTTTTGGCTGGTTGCTTGGTCATTGCCAAGGCCAAACAGGTCAAAAAGGCAGCAAAGGGTTTAGTTTGTAATGCAGTTTGATGCTGCTTGACGAAGGCCAAAGCCTCTGGCAGCCACCGATTTTTATGAATTGCACTGCCAGCCACGACCGCCTGATAGCGATTCAAATCGCGCACCTGCTGCATTGGCAAAAGCTCAACCTGCAAGCCTTGTGCAGCGAGCACCTTGGCGATCGTTTGCGCTACGCCAACCGTTGAGCCGCCGCGACTGGCATAGGTTACGAGGATTGTTGGGTTTGACATGCCAAACTCCTTCCAAAATTAAAAGTCACTCACCCTAACCCCGCTCCCGTAGTGCGGGCGAGCGGTTTTAACGGCATAGTTCTTCGGCAATTCGTTAGTAAAAATGGGTGCTCCCCCTCGCCCGCGTTCAGTGGGAGAGGGGGCTGGGGGGTGAGGGCATCTTAGTGATTTACGCTAGCAAGTTGCCAAACACCACGGGCTGCTGCTTCGCGAGCATAATTGCTGAAATCGTTGGGCTGGCGACCCAAAGCGCGTTCGACTCCATCGCTGAGGTGGGCATTGCGGCCATCGAGCACTTCGCGAAACAAAAATTCGACCAACCAAATCATGTCGGCGGGCCATTGTTGCTCGTGCAAGGCCCCAATATAGGCTTCGATTGGAATTGGCTGATAATCGATTGGGCTGCCATTGGCTTGGGCAATTTCGCTCACTGCGTCAGCAAAGGTCATTAAGCGCGGCCCAGTTACTTCGTAAAGTTGACTAGCGTGAGTTTGAACATTGGTTAATGCGGCAACTACTACATCGGCAATATCATCTGCATCAATAAATGGCTCTTTGACTTCGCTGACGGGCAGAAAAATTTGGCCATTCAGTAGCGGCTCGTGAAAAAACGATTCGCTGAAATTTTGCATAAACCAGCTAGCCCGCACGATTGTCCAAGCGATTCCTGAGGTTTGAACGACTTGCTCGCAGGCTTGGGCGGCAGCTTCGCCGCGCCCAGATAACAGCACCAAATGTTTGACTCCGCTGGCGACCGCCAATTGGCTGAATGCGCGAATCGTGTCGATGGCGCTGGGAATTGCCAGATCTGGTTGGTAGCTGATGTAGACGCTTTGGACATCGGCCAAGGCTGCGGGCCAAGTTTGCTGATCATCCCAATCGAAGCTGGGGCTAGCTGAGCGGGAGCCAACCCGCACGTTATGGCCTTGCGCTTGCAAACGCTCAACAATTCGTTTGCCAGTTTTGCCCGTGCCGCCAGTTACCAAAATCAGATTATTCGCTGTCATGGGTTTTCCTCACTAGAAAATCAAATCCATGAGCAGTCTAAATCTTCACGTAGCGTTAACTGCAAGACTTATTTTGGCGCACTCATCAGATATTCATTTTTGAATTGGCTCGATTGGAAATTGCACTTCGGTCAGCAAATCGCTGCCATCGGGGTTTTCGGGCAGGCGCAGAGAAATTTCACGCGGTAGAGTAGTTGGGCGATAGCCATTAAGTTCGGCCCAACGCCCAATTTGCTCATAAGTGGTCAGAATCTTTTCAATCGGGCCTTGCACAACGCCTGTGGCCATGAGCTCGCTGGCTGGGTGCTGATCGAAACTTAATTGAAGTTGCTGGGAAATTTTGACCGGAGCATGCGATGGTTGTTCAATAAAACAGCCAATTTCGAGATCCATATCAAACAGCGAGTCATTGTGGGTTTGGCAAATGCAAAAACACATGCCATAGCGTTTGCTGGTTGGCAAATGCTGGCGAATCTGTTGAATTGCCTGCAAGCCAGATTCGAAGTTTTCGGCGATGATGCGGGTGCTGAGCACTGCTTGGCTGGGCATTGGCTTGAGCACAACATTCAGCGGCTTGTCGAAATCGTTAAGCGCATTCAGCCGTGATTCTATCCGCTGAATACGTTGCAGTTCTTCGCGCAGATGGGCCTCGATTTCAGCTTTTTTTTGGCGCAAGAGACGTTGCATTTGGTCGGCAGAAATCTGGTCGTGGCTCAAATCGCGAATTTGTTCAAGCGAAAAGCCCAAGTCTTTGAGCACCAAAATGCGATTTAATGCAGGCAATTGCTCGGCACTGTAATAACGTCGACCATTACTATGATCAATAGTTGCTGGTGGAAATAGGCCTAATTCATCGTAGTAGCGCAAAAAACGCTTCGAAACTTGGGCAATTCTGGCGAATTCACCAACCGTAAACATGCGCAACACCTCATTTGCTGGCTGAGATCAACACTCGTCGGAGCAAGCTATACCTCATTAGTCCCTGCTTCATTATAGTGCTTGTTGGTGCTATGGGGGATAAATTGCTCGATAGGACGAATAGCCTATAGGCATGCGTTGGTAATAGGCGTATTGTTGTCGCTATCTCATCGCAACAGCTTTGTTTAATTCGTTTTCTCGGCACAAGCGCGTACGCCTGCTGGCTATTTCAGTGCGCCTTTTTTCAGGGCCTTGTTTGGGTTCAATTGTAGGCTTGGTGGTATTAATAAGGGAGCTTGTATGATTCGTGAAACCAGTCGGTTTGCCCGGGCGGTTCGCCTGAGCTTAATCCTATTGTTGGGCCTTCAATTGGTAGTCCATCCCCAAACATCGTCTGCAGCTCCCAACCCTGCTGCCGCCTCGCCCGCCCAAGCCCAAGCAACTGGCTTGATTCGTGGCAAAACCGAAGCGCTCGATCCCTACTTGCAACGCGTTGCCGCTACTGATCCTGATTTATTTCAAGAAGCTGCCTTATTGGCTGTCCAAGATGTGTTTAATGGCACCTTGCCCGAAGTCGCTGGTGATAAAGCGATCGAGGAGCAAATTAGCTATTATCTTAATCGGGTGGCCCTGGGCTTGCCAATGCACCCAAGTATTAATGATCCAGCAGTCAGCTCAGCGCTGCAAGCTGATGCCTATTTATGGGAAAATAATCAAGCGGCGATTGGCGCAACCTGGCAGATGACTGCCCGCCCTGATACTAACCCGCAGGCCTTTGCCCAAGAATTCGATGCCCTTGCGAATGCGCAGATGCCAGCCGCCGTTGCAAACTCGCCCCGCACTGAAACTCCAGCACTTGCTGTTGTCGAGCCAGCACTTGATCCGGCGGAAACGGTATTGATGCCAGTCTTGCCAAGTAGCCCAGCTCGACCGAAAGCCCGCTCGGTTGGGCTAAGCAGCCCAGCAATGACCCAATTTTTGGCCAGCTTGCCAAGCCAACAGGCAGAAGCCGATTTTAGCGAGTTGCAGATTCAACCCCAAGTGGCGATCAATAATCCAGTTCAAACGCCATATGCCAAGTTGGCAATTACCGCGACTGCTCCTTTAGCAACCAGTTTTGATGAGCTGATCACCTACACGGTGACGATTAGCAATACTGGTGGTCAAGCTGCCTCAGCGGTTGAAATGACCCAGCGTTTGCCAGCAAATGGTATTTTTCAAGCGCCAGTCAATGGTTGTCTGCTCAAAGATGTTGATCAGGTGATCTGTACGGTTGGCAATTTGAATGTTAATCAAACCAAAACCTATGAAATTCCGGTAAAAATGCAGGGCAATGGCATTTTAACCAGCACTCTGACAGTCAAAGATTCATTAATTATCAACCCTGATACCAAACCAGCCTCGATTAAAGTGACTACAGCTGTTACCTCAACCAAGCGAACCCAACAAGAGGTTGGCAAGATTGTGATTGCGGCTGAAGAATTTACAACGTTTTTTGGCGAGACTGAGGCTTCAGGCGCGGTCGAAATTGGCTTTAAAAAGAATGGCAAATATACCTATCACCTGCGCCTCGGGCCAGACGATAAAATCAAATGGGATGCGGTTGGAACGCCAACGATCGTAACAACCTATGGCAGTGTCTCGCAAATTGAAGAAAATTTTCCCTTGTTCAAGGGCGATTTTGAAATTGATGTGAGCAAAGACAAGCCATTTATCACGCCAAGCCCCACAATTACCCCAACGATTAAGCATTTGGCTGGCTTCCAACTTTTAGGCAGCGCCGTGATTAGCGATGTGGCGATTCTGTCTGGTGAAGCTGGCTTTATGACCGAACTCAAGGTCTCGTTGCCTGGCATTAGTACGACATCGAAATTAACCCCAACCACCAAAATTACTACCAGCGGCATTCTTACTGGCACAAATCCTGTTTCGGGCACGGTGAAGCAGAATACCTTGCGCTTGACAGGGCTGATTAAGCCAGGTGGCAAGGGCGAAGCCAAAATCGACGAGTTTGAAATGTTCTTTGCTGGCTTGAAGGTCAAAGTAAAAGATGCGACCTTCAGCGGCGATAAAATTAAAGTCAAGCAAGCGCTGTTAACCATGCCCAAGCAGCTTGGTGAGCTAACTGGCATTGTCGCGCAGATCGAAGTAACCTCAAAATCAATTACCTTTGGCGGGGTTGGGGTGAAAATTCCCTTGCCCAATATTTACCCCTTGGGTAAACCGACGACGAGCACCAATCCACTGAGTTCAACCAGTCTTTTGGCTCAAACAGCTGCGCTGAGCCAAACCGGAGCGTATACTCCAGCAATTGCCTTTATCAAAAACTCCGCCACGATCATGTACGATAGCAAGGATGGCTTTAGCCTCCAGATTGATAGTACGCTTGATTTACACGTCGCCAGTAACGATCGCAAAATTCCGGTTGAACTCAAAATCGATTGGCAAGGCAACGTCAAAGGCACAATCAAAAAACTTGAGCTTAAAATTGCCGGCCATGATCTCGAGATGAAAGATGTGGTGATTAGTAATTCGGGCTTGAAGGTCGATGAAGCTAGCTTTACCATTACCTTCCCCTCGGAGAAGAAGCAAGAGCCAAATGCCTCGGCTGGAGCACCCAAAGAGGGCGATAAGAAAAAAGAAGATAAGAAATTAACCATCACAGTCAAGAAGGTTTCAATCACCAAAAATGGCTTTGCGATTGGCGAAGGTGCTATTGCCAGCGATTTGCCGGATTTTGGGCTTGGCGAGAGCATTCGCTTTACCAAAAATAAAGTTAAGTTTGTCGTAACCAATCCCATTACCGACCCGGCCATGGAACTTGAGCTTGAAGGCACGCTCAAAGTGCTGATCAAGAGCAGCGAAATGGAAACCAAATTTAGCGCGAAATGGGATAAAAAGGGCAAATTCTCTGGCAAACTCAAGGAATTAACCCTAACCGTGGCAAGTTCGAAGCTCGAATTGAAAAATGTTGAATTCAATACCCAACGCTTTTCGACCAATTCAGCCAGCCTGACCTTGCCAGCGTTTCTTGGCAGCACCAAAATTATTCTCACCAAAGTGGTGATTGACGAGAATGGGCTTTCATTTGGCGATGCGGCGGTCAAAATTCCGGTCAAATTTACGATCGGCAAAGAAAATGGCGAACCAAGCCCAACCAATTCAGTCACAATTTCGGGCACACTTGGGCTAGATTTCAAGCAAGATAAATCGTATAGCTTTGTCTTTGCTGGCAAAGTTTCAATCACCCTCGCCTCGCAAACTGCCGAAGCCGAAGGGATGGTCCAGATCGATAAAGATGGCAAAGTGACTGGCAGCGTCGATAGCTTCGAGTTGACGATTGCAGGCATGAAGCTGGCGATCAAAGAAGCGAGCATCGAAAACGGCACGGTTAAAGCTCGCGAAGCCACATTTGCGATACCCAAGGAATGGGGCGGTTTATCGGTCTCGGTCTATAATATTGAGATTTCCAAAGAAGGCTTTTCGATTGGCGGTGGCTCGTTCAAATTGCCAGAAATTAAAGTTGGCGATATGTCGCTGAGCCTCGAAGGCACGCTCAAAAAGGAAGGCAATGGCTGGATCATCGCTGCTGGTGGTGAGTTGAAGCTGCCCAATGCAAGTGGCGCTGGCTGTAGCGGCTTAGGCGTGAGCGTCGAGATTTTTGCTGGCAGCAATCAAACCGTGGCAATGCGGATTGTGCCTGCTTCAGCAGATGCGATTAATGCCTTCCAATTGCGCAAAGTTGGTGTCGTGCTCAAGTGTACGATTCCCTTGGGGACAAGTGGCTTTGATCTAACGCGGATTGAGGGAACGGTAACCCTGACCAGCAATGTGACCAAAATCGAAATGAAGGCCACAATCGAAAGCAAAATGGGGATTGGCAGCTTCCGTGCCGTCACAGCCGATGGCAATATGTCTATGGAATATGTCAAAAACCCTTACAAATTCGAGATTGGCATCGGCGCATCGATGAAGATTTTCTCGATGTTTGAAGCAGCTCGTGCGAGTGCCAAAATGCGCTTTACCGATGGCGCAGTGCCCTTCTTGTTTACCGCCGAAATGAATATTAACGCCGTGATTGCCCGTGGCAATATGAAACTGACTGCCTGGACGAAAGATGGCGCATTCAACTTGGTTGGGCGAATCTATGGTGAGGTTGGGGTTAAACGTGGGGCCTTGGTCGATAGCTGTTGGCGGGTTTGGCTGCCATTCCGCACCCGCGAAGTGTGTTTGCGTATCCCCAGCGACGATTTCTTTATTGGCGCTGGCATGGAGTTTGGCAAGTTCAAGCGCGGCAATGGCGATACGTGGGGCTTCAAAGCCAGCGTCAATATTGCCGGAGCCAACTATGGAATTTACGTTGATACCAATGGCCGATTTAGTGTTGGCAATGTCGATGATTATCGTTTGATCGATGCTCCATCGCTGCGCCGCGCTCGCTATTTGCACGATTTGAACGCCAAACAGCAACTCAATCGAGCGAGCCTAAGTGCTGAAGATGCAGCTTTGTTCAACGATTACAGCTTCAACAATCAAGAAATTATCATTAGCACGGTCGAAATGACTCGGCCTGGCGATTTGATGTTGAGTATGTTGCGCTCAGTCAGCGATAGCGATTTGCAGGTTAGTTTGGTGCGGCCTGATGGCTTGCGCATTACCGGCAGCAATCCTTCTGGCAACGTGACCTTTAACGAAGTGTTTGTTGATCCACGCGATATTCGCGACCCAATCACCCAAGCACCAGATCTCACATCACCGCCAATGATCCAAACCAGCCTGAATGTGACCAATGCTGAGCTTGGCCAGTGGAAATTGGTCTTGCAACGTGCACCAGCTTTCGATTTTATTATCAATGTCAGCGGCACGGTCTATGGCCCGCCAATTGAAAAGTTGGCTGTTAGCAACCAGAACGACAGCAATAATCTTGTTGATTTGGCCTGGATGCAAAGCACGCCTTACACCGCAACCGCAACGATTTACGCTAGCCAAGATACGATTACCGATACGGCGAGCTATACCAAAACCAATAACTTCTTGCGCGCCGATGGCATTATGGCCACCGAGACGATTACGGTTGATGTTGGGACAGTAACGAAGTTTGGTGGCTATCCGTTGGCAAGCTTCGATTACGCCGAAGGTGTCCAAAACGCCAGCGAAACGCTTGATCTTTCCTCGCTCAAGAGTGGCGTTTACAACCTGTGGCTCGAAGTCAACGACGGCCAAAATCCACCAAGCCGCCAATATTTCCCCAACACAGTGAGCGTGTTGCACGAATTGCAGCCAACCTGGACGAGCACCACCGTGATTACGCCAGGCTATGGTAGCTTGGATATTGCTTGGGAGCCGCATCCAAACCCTGATATTGATGGCTATGAAATTCATGTCCGTAGCCAAAATGATCAGTTTGATGAGGATCTCTCAATTATTGATGTTGGCGATGCTGACACGCAAATCGTGACGGGCTTAACTGGTGGTAAGGCCTACGATGTGATGATCGTTGGCTACGATTCAGGCACGGGCCGCACGTCGGAGTCGAGCTTTGCTGCGGCAACGCCATTGGTTGCGCCATTCAGCATCAGTGCCAATCCAAGTGGATTAACCTTGGATGCTGGCGTGGCAGGCACAACCAATTTGACGATTGCTTCGAGTGTCAATCCTTATCCAGAGCAAGTGTTTTTGGAAATTGCCGAATTGCCTGAAGGCTTTGCGGCCCAAATTAACACGCCAATTCTGACACCAACCTTGGCCGGAGTTCAATCGAGCGTGGTCTTAACCCCAGCCGCTAGTTTGCTCGGCGGGACTTACACCGTGACTTTGGTGGCCTTGTCGAATGGCAGCGAGCGCTATCTCAACATTCCAGTGACGGTGCGCGAACCAGACTTTAGCCTGCGCACCAGTGTCGATAACCTGACCCTGACGAATTTCAACAGCACCAGCGTTGAAATTGATGCAACCTATCAATTTAGCGAACGTGATGAGATTTTCGTTGATGTCGTAGATATGCCAGTTGGCGTTGATTGGTCATTCACCCGCTCAAGCTTTATGCCAGGTGAAAAAACGCGCTTGATTCTGACCGATACGCTTGATCTTGAATATGGCGATTATCCAATTACCTTATTGGCTTTTGATAATGAACATGCCTACACCAAAACCCTTAATCTTGCAGTAACTGGCTTCTATGTCGAAGCAGTTGAGAATCAAGCGGCTCGACCGCATGAAGTTGGCGCGCCCTATGTTTTGACGGTCGATGGCAATGATTGGAATCAGCCAATTGAACTTACTATTGAAGAGAAATCCGATCAGCCATTGTTCTTTGCCAGCTTGTCGAGTGCTACTGCTGAGGTTGGGCAATTGGTCAATCTGCAACTAAGCCCATTGATTGATACTGCTCCTGGTAGCTACGAAGTCTTGGTGCATGCGGCGAGCGCTGGCTATACCCAAACGATTCCATTGTATGTTACGGTGCAAGCCAACGACCTGACTACTGATGTGGCGATGGGCTACGAGGGTTTGGCCGAAGGCTATGTGGTTGCAGGCGAAAGCTATAGCTACATCCTTGCACCGAAGAATATTAGCCTTAATCCAGCGCGTGATGTCATCGTAACTGATCGCATGCTGAATAATACATTGGTGACGCTTGCTGGCGCTGATGGTTGTGGCGTGGCGACAAATGGTTCAACAACAAGCTTGAGTTGTAGCCTTGGCGATATTGACGCTGGCAGCCAAAATAGCGCCAAAACGCTGACTTGGCAGGTCAAGCCCGATGTTGCTGAAGGCACCTTGATCTCGCATACCAGTGAGTTGTTGGTCAACGATACGACAATTAGCGAAACCTCTGCGATTGATAATCGTGGCGAAGTGGCCTTTACGGTCGAACGCTTATCGGATCTCGATTTGACGGTTGACTATGCAGACGTGGTGAATGCTGGCGAATTGGCCACCCTTACCGCGACAATTACCAATCCTGGGCCATCGGTTGCCGCCGAAACGGTCTTAGAATTCTATCTGCCAGCAGGTACGAGCTTGCATAATGCCAGTGTTGGCTGTATTCAAGAAGCTGAATTGGTCAGTTGTCAGTTGGGAAGTTTGACAGTTGGTCAGGTCGCAACGGTTGCGGTGACGCTCAAGATTAATCCTGATCAACGGGAATATCTTGAAACCTTGGTCGCTGTTGATAGCGATTCGTATGATGAGGATTTGAACAATAACGCCGTTTACACCTTCGCTGAGGTTGCAGCTGCTGCTGATTTAGCCGTCACGATTACGCCAAATCGCAGCGCAATCAACGAAGGCGAAGCCGTTGAGTATCTGGTGACCATCATCAACCAAGGCTCAGCTACCGCCAATAATTTGCAAATCGAACTTGATTTGCCTGCTGAAGCCGATATTATTGAGCTGCGGATTGGCAATGTGTTGGATCTGCCTGAGCAATTGATGCTTGCACCTGGCGCAAGTTTGACCGCAACGATTGGCATTCTCTATCCTGAAGACGACGCTGGCACGCCAATCAGCATTCAAGCAACCGCCTTGGCCGATGAAGCGAGCGCTGTAACAGCCACGAGTGCCAATCTCAGCGTGGCGAATCTAGCTCCAACTGGGCTGTTTACCAACACCATGGTTGTCAACGAAGGCGAGTTTGGCGTGCTCGCAGTGATGATCGACGATGCTGGAACCAGCTACGATCCATTGAGCGTCGCTTGGGATTTGGATAACGATGGGGCGTTTGACGATTCGAACACGGCAATTACGCGCTTTGATGCACGCTCGATTGATGGAACCACGACTCGTCCAGTTGCGGTCAAGATTCTTGATGATGATGGCGGCGAAACGATTCTGAATGGCACGGTGATTGTGCGCAATGTTGCGCCAATGGTTGCTGCTGGCCCTGATCAATTCCAAATCTATAACGAGCAATTTACCCTTGATTTGGCCTTGAGCGATCCATTTGCCAACGATACCAAGACCGCCAGCATTGATTGGGGCGATGGGGTGATTGATACGCTGCCGCTGGCTGCCCAAGTGACAGCTGCTAGCGCAGACCATACCTATGCCACCATTGGCAAATATGCCACCAAGGTTTGTGTGACTGACGATAACCAAGGCCAAGGTTGTGATGAAGTGGTGTTGTATGCCATGTGTCGCGATAATGGACTCTTGGTGCGGATCGTTCAACAAAACACCCAGATTAGCATTATTTTGGAGAATGCAAGTGGGAACGTGGCAATTCCGGCAGGTATGCCATTGACCCTGTATCATGGCAATACGGTCTTGCAAAGCTTTGTGCTCGAGCAGCCGTTGGCGGTTGGGGCTTCGCGTACGCTCAACTATACCTGGGCCAATGCCCCATTGAGCGCAACCCTGCGGGTTGCCACCGACGATAACGGTACTGGCACAAAATCGACCGATTTCTGTTCGGGTAGTGTCTACAAGTGGGCGATTAACACGACGATCTATGCTCCGGTAATTATGGTTAATCGCTAATTGCGCTGATTACTCTTGCTCGTTTGCGGGCGAGGCCATCACTATAAAAAACCTGACTGGGGGCTGGAATGCTTGCTTATTCCGGCCCCTGGTTGCATTTTTAAGCAGCGTGGGGGAATTGCGCGCTAGGTTTACAATTCATCGCGTTCGAGCCATTTGGCAATGCTGGTTGGCGCTTTGAAATTGGTCACATCGTGGAGCACTTCATCAAGCGTTGTGCGAATTGAGATAAAGCGCCGATGTTCTGGAGCTACAAAGCCTTGACTGACCGCCGCTTCGATAAAGGTCAGCAGCGGGTCGTAATAGCCTTTGACATTCCAGACCACAATTGGTTTGGCATGAATGCCAAGCTGGGCCCAGGTTAAAATCTCAAATAATTCCTCGAACGTGCCTAAACCACCGGGAAGCGCGATAAAGGCGTTTGAGCGTTCGGCCATCATTGCTTTGCGTTCGTGCATACTGCGCACAACAAAGCGTTGCGATAAACGGGGGTGGGCAACTTCTTTCAAAAACAGGCCATCGGGAATAATGCCCTCGACATAGCCGCCAGCTTCCAGCGCGCTATTCGCCAAGATACCCATCAAGCCATTTGAAGAACCACCATAGACTAAACCGAACCCGCGTTGCGCGGTAGCGATTCCAAGTTCCCTAGCAGCATTGCTATAGTCGGGTTGCGCTCCATTGCGCGAACCACAGAACACACACACACTAAATCCTGGTCGTTTGGTTGTCATGCCAATTCTGCTCCTTGTGTTGTTGCCTGCGGCACATCTCATCATAGCATGGAACCGCTTACAATGAACTATGCGCGATTCAAATTAATCATTTGCGATGTGAAATAATTTTTTTGCAGTAAAGTTTGCTATACAAACACGATATAATGATTAAGCTCCATGCTGATTCATCGTTATTAAATGGTGATGCGCCGCTCGGCTTTGCGGCCAATTGCAACCCAGAAGGAATAGAAATGGTTAATCCCGAGAAAGTGCTGCAAACGTTGCAGATTTTGCGCGAACGCTTTGGACCACGGGTGCTGCACAGCCAACGCGATCCGCTTGATGAATTGGTTTTGACGATTCTTTCGCAAAATACCTCTGATCGTAATAGCGGGCGGGCTTTTCGCGAACTCAAAGGGCGCTATCCAAGCTGGGCCTCAGTGCTCAATGCCGAAGCAAGCGAGCTCGAAGAAACGATTCGGGTTGGCGGCTTGGCCAAAATCAAAGCAGCCCGCATTCAAAATACCTTGGCTGTCATTTTAGAGCAACGCGGCGAATTTAGCCTCGATTTTTTGCGCGATTTGAGCCTCCACGAGGCGCGAGCTTGGTTGACTGCCTTGCCCGGCATCGGCCCCAAAACTGCTGGCTGCGTGCTTTGTTTTGCCTGCAATCAGCCAGCCATGATTGTTGATACCCATATTCATCGCGTGGCCAAACGCATTGGCATGATCGGCCCCAAAGTTTCGGCAGATGCAGCACATGATTTGTTGGAAGCAGTTGTGCCAGACGATCAAATGTATCAGTTTCATGTCAGTGTTTTGCTGCATGGCCGTCAAATTTGTCATGCCCAACGCCCAGCCTGCGAGCGCTGCCCACTCACCGAGATTTGCGATTTTTATCAAGCGCGGTAAATGGGGGTCAGGGGCTAGGGGTCAGGGATCGGGAGTTACGCAACCGCGAAGATCGCGAAGAACGCGAAGCACTAATAGCATCAATTTTGGCGTGCAGCTAGCGGAAGAACAGTCCACGAAGAAACATTTGGGGATTGGGATCTGTGCAACCGCGAAGATCGCGAAGCGTCGATAGCACAACGTTTGGCGTACAAGCAGCGTAAGAATAATCCACGAAGAAACATTTGGGGGTGCAGGGGGCTGAAAACTCCCTGCGTCTCCCGCCGGCGGCGGGACGGAAGGGTGGCGAAACGATGATTAGGGATCAGTTATTGGGGGTCAGGGATCAGCAGTGCAGAAACCACCGCGCTGCGAAACTATTTGCGAGAGTATAAGCACAAGCAATCGTTGAATTGACAATTGATTAGCAAGAATGTGAGCAACAAAAACGATTGCGCTCAACACAAAATCTTTGCTTCAAACAGTTTGTTCGCCAATAAAACATATTCACATAGGTGCTAGCATGATTTAATCATCTTGCTCATGCGATTGTTGTGAAAATAGGCTGAATCTGCTAAGATACGCTCTGAAACCGGTTCCAAACATGGTTTTAAGCGAAATCAAGCAAAAAAGCCCATTGCCAAGCGTCGCAACCTACCGTACAATAGCGGGCGTGGGGCAATGCGGCTAGAGTATGCAGACACTGCATGTCTGTAAGGAGTACTCCGGCATGACTCAGCGTGCTTTTCCTTCCGATTTCCTCTGGGGTTCCGCTACATCGTCGTATCAAATTGAGGGCGCTGCGTTTGCCGATGGCCGTAGCGAATCAATTTGGGATCGTTTTTGCAAACAACCTGGCGCTATTCTTGACCAATCAAACGGTGATATTGCCTGCGATCATTACAATCGCTATCGTGATGACGTGGCGTTGATGGCGCGTTTGGGCTTGCAAGCCTATCGTTTTTCGGTGGCTTGGCCGCGCGTCTTGCCAAACGGACGCGGCGCGATCAATCAGGCAGGCTTGGATTTCTATCGACGCTTGGTTGATGAACTGTTGCAACATAATATTCGGCCATTTGTAACGCTCTATCACTGGGATTTGCCCCAAATTCTCGAAGATCAAGGCGGCTGGCCAGTGCGAGCCACTGCTGAAGCCTTTGTTGAATATGCCGATGCGGTTAGCCGCGCGTTGGGCGATACTGTCAAAGATTGGATTACCCATAACGAGCCATGGTGCGCTGGCTTGCTTGGCTACCAAAATGGCGAGCACGCTCCAGGCCGCAAAAATTGGAACGACGGCCTCAAGGCCAGCCACCACTTGTTGCTTTCCCACGGCTGGGCTGTCGATGTGATTCGGCGCAACGTTCCCCAAGCCAGCGTTGGCATTACCCTCAACTTTACGCCAGCCATGCCTGCTTCACGTAGCACCGAAGATCTGAATGCCACCCGCCATTTCGATGGCTTCTTCAATCGTTGGTTCCTCGACCCAGTGTATGGCCGCGAATATCCCGCCGATATGGTGCGCGATTACACTGAGCTTGGCTATTTGCCCAATGGCCTCGATTTCGTCCAAGATGGCGATTACAAGGCGATGGCTGCAACCACCGATTTCTTGGGCGTAAACTATTACAGCCGCGCTGTGCTTCACGATCCCAAAACTGGCACTGCGCCCAAACTCGATTCGGAATACACCGATATTGGCTGGGAAGTTTATCCTCAAGGCTTAGGCGATTTGCTCAAGCGCTTGGCATTTGCCTACAACCCAGGCAAAATCTATGTGACTGAAAATGGTGCTAGCTACAACGATGGCCCCGATGCTAATGGCGAAGTCAACGATACCCGCCGTACTCAGTATTTGCACGATCACCTGAGCGTTTGCTCCGATGCAATCGCCGCTGGCGTGCCCTTGGCTGGCTACTTCGTTTGGTCATTGATGGATAACTTTGAATGGGCCAAGGGCTATAGCCAACGCTTCGGCGTGGTTTGGGTCAATTACGAAACCCAAGAACGGATTCCCAAGGCCAGCGCCCACTGGTATAGCCGCGTGGTCAAGGCCAATGCAGTGCAACCATTGGAAGTTCTAGCCTAATTAAGTTTTCGTGGTGGCGGATTTGCGCTTGCTGATCCGCCACCGTCCGTAGCACGCACCCAAGCCAACCCCAAACCACAATCCTATCCATCCTAGGGTTCGCCACGGCCAACTTGCGCCCTGCAAGGCTAATGGCTGGCGATATTCCATGCGTTTGGCGGCAAATTGCGCACTTGCTTGATCTTGATCTGTCGCAAATCGGCCAAGTGCCAAGCCAAAATAATTGCTATTTTGGGCCAAATCGATGCGTTCATAGCCGATGTTATGCTGTTGCGCCCATGTTTTGGCTGGTTGATTTGCCCCAAAGCCGAGCAAACTATCGATTGTAGGCGTTGCTTCAGCCTGGTAACGTGGAATCAATTGCACGCCATGGGCTGAACGAATGCTTGGCTCAGCAGCAATTGTGCGAAAATCATAGACCCACGAACCAGTATAGACATCAAAAAACGCCGCTAGCGCTAGCTCGTCAATTCCCTGCTCAAGCCAAACGCCCATGGTTTTTTTAGGCCAATAGAATGCTGCATTTAGCAGATACACGCTATCGCTTGGTGCGATGCGATAGGCTTGCATGGTAGCGCTTGCAAGATAACGCTGATCTGCATAATTAATTGCTTGAGTAAGGTTTTGGCGCACTGCTGAACCATGGGTTTTTTGCAAAAAATAGAGGGTTGCATCAATCCCTGAGGTTAACCCAGCGGTAGTGATGATCTGCTGATTTGTATCGACATAACGTTGATTATCTTGCCATTGCACCTGTGGATAACGCTGCGCCAACCGAGCAAGATCGGCCCAATGCGCCGTGGCAGGCAAGCCATCGAGCAAGCCACTTTCGGCTAGAACTTCA
This sequence comes from Herpetosiphon sp. NSE202, assembly GCF_042688385.1. Lineage (NCBI taxonomy): Bacteria > Bacillati > Chloroflexota > Chloroflexia > Herpetosiphonales > Herpetosiphonaceae > Herpetosiphon > Herpetosiphon sp. NSE202. The sequence continues at coordinate 389,334 of NZ_JBHUPY010000005.1, forward strand.
GCTCCGGTGCACCATGCCATTAAAATGCTGGCTGGCTGGAGTTGTTGGCGTAGCCATGCCAAAACTGGCTGATTTTCGCGCGCTTGAATATCGGTAATTGCTGGCACGATAATCAGCGCTGGCGGTTGATCAAGCAGCGCCGCTACGCTAGCAAACGAGTGATCAGGCAGCACATCCAGCCCACCGCTCACGCTACGTACGCTCGTCGTTTCAGCGACAATATACAGATTGTACAGGCCAGTTTTGGCTAATAAGGCATACGGGGCGAGCACATCGGTAATTTCGCTGACCGTATTGCCTAGCACGATCAGCGCGGTAGGTTTTTGGGCATCGTGATGATTTGGTTGCATTTGAATGTTGGGATTATTGTTGCGCATACTCATGGCAATTTGCATTGAGTAATAGCTACCAACGCTAGCGGCAAGGGTTAATGGCAGGCAGGCGAGCAGTAGGTAGCTCACACTGCGCAAAAGATGTTTTAACATGAAACTGGCTCCTGATGATGGCGATGTTGCGTGGGCGTTGTGCCAAAATTGCGCTGCCAAAGCCGCCGAAAATGACGTGCATCACTAAAGCCTACTTGTTGCGCAACCTGCTCAATGCTCCAGGCTGGATTATTGAGTAAGGTCGCAGCAAGTTCGAGCCGCAGTTGTTGCTGATAGCCAATCGGGGTTAGACCAATGCTTGCGCGAAACGCTCGATTCAGTGAACGCACGCTGAGTTTGGCAATGTCAGCCAGCTGTTCGAGGCTAATAGCTTTGCTAACATGCTCGGCCAAATAATCTTGGGCACGATGCACCCCAAGATGCAGATGATTGCGATATTGCAAATAGATGCTGTGCTGGGCTTGTTGGCCGCTGCGCCGCAAATACAGCACTAATTGACGGGCAATTTTGGCGACGATTAATGAGCCATAATCTTGCTCAACCAGCGCAAGTGCCAAATCAATCCCTGTGCTAATGCCTGCGCTAGTGATAATTTGCCCAGCTTGAAGGTATAACACATTGGCACGAACATGGGCTTTGGGGTAGCGCTGTTGTAATAATTCAATTGCAGACCAATGGGTGGTACATGCGCGCTGATCGAGCAGCCCAGCCTCGCCCAGCACAAATGCGCCGCTACAAATTGCCGCGATTCGACAGCCAAGTGCCGCCGCAGTTTGCAGCCACTGAATGATGGCTGGATCGATTGGCTGTGCTTGGTTTGCATAGGCATCAAGTTGTACTCCTGGAATTAAAATCGTGGCCTCAGACTGTAATTCAACTAAGCCCGATTGGGTTTGTAGCACTAAACCTTGGGCACTCACGACGCTAGAATCTATACCACAAAACTGTAATTGATAGCCTGCGCCTTGCAAGCTTGCTTCATAAAACACTTGGCTTGGCCCCGCGCAATCGAGCAATTGTACTGCTGGCAACAGCAACACATAAATTGGCCTGCTAATCTCTGTCATGTTGAACCTTCAAATTGGTTTATAACAACGATCTGGCCATAAGCATAGCTGGCAGCGATGGTGGCTACAAGGCTTAATCGTGCCAATCAGCGGACGGATTTGGCCAAGTGTAGAACATAGAACAGAGAGCATAGAGCATAGAACATACTGCCCAAGCAATTGATTCACGAAGAATGAAACCGCGAAGAGCACGAAGAGCACGAAGGTTAAGTTTTTAGCCACGAATTGCCCAAATTGCACGAACAATCTTCCGATAGCCCATAGCTGTACTGGTACATCAGGTTAACAACCCCTCTCCCACGTGGCGGGCGAGGGGCTTCCATCGCGTGGTTCTGTCGCACTGCGTGGTGAATCTGAGTGCTCCCCCTCGCCCACGTCCAGTGGGAGAGGGGGCTGGGGGGTGAGGGGACATGGTTGCCAATCCAATTCCCGATAGCCCATAGCCCATAGCCTGTAGCCAATTCCCGATCCCCAGCCCCCGACCTCTGATCCCTAACTACATAGCGACATTTTCTCGCCACTTGACGAAGTTCAGCCCATCGTTTACAATCTTTTTCTGTAAGCGTTTGCATAAATAAAAACCCAAACAAGCCTCTCTAGGTGCAAAACCCCACAACATTTCTGTAAGTGCTTACAATCACAATCTGGTTCGCAGATGCAAAGGCGCACAACGCAATGAGCAAGAAACTCGACCAAGCAACCCAAACCCTCAAAACACCCCGGAGCCGCCGTAGTAATGGCAATGGCCTCAGCAGCACCACGATTATGGATGTGGCGCGTGAGGCTGGGGTATCGTATGCAACAGTTTCGCGGGTCGTCAACAACAAAGAATATGTTAAATCGGATACCCGTGAACGTGTGTTGAAAGCGATTACAAGCTTGGGCTATGTCGTCAACCAGCAGGCCAGAAGTCTGGCTGGCGGGCGTTCATATGCAGTTGGGTTGTTGGTGCGTGATCTTGGCTCAAGCTATATGGGCGAAATCGTCAAAGGCATTGATGATGCACTCAGTGCAGCACAATACAATTTGATGCTCTATACCACCCATCGCCGCAAAATCAAAGAACGGATTTACGTCAACAATTTGATCCAAGGGATGACCGATGGGCTGCTGTTGGTTTTGCCAGAAAACCTCGAAGCCTACTTGGAAACCCTTGATCAAACCCAGTTTCCCTATGTCCTGATCGATCATCAAGGGCTTGATGAGCGCACGCCAGTTGTAATTACGACGAATTGGCAAGGTGGCTACGATGCCACGCGCTACCTGATTGAGCTTGGTCATCGACGGATTGGCTTTATCACAGGCATGATGGACATGCTCAGCTCGCAAGATCGCCTGAGTGGCTATCAAGCGGCCTTGCGTGACCATGGCTTGCCTGTCGATCCGCAATTGGTTTATGAGGGGACGTTCTATCAACCAGGAGGCTATAGTGGAGCGCAAAGCTTGTTGCGTCTACCAGAACCGCCAACAGCAATTTTTGCCTCGAACGATGTCATGGCCTTTGGGGTGATGGAAGCAGTTCGCGATGCCGGATTACGGATTCCAAGTGACATCTCGGTGATTGGCTTTGACAACATTGCGCAAGCCTCGCAGGTAGCACCGCCACTGACGACGGTCGCCCAGCCATTAGAACAACTAGGGCGCGAAGCTGTTCGAATGTTGCTCGTGCGGATGAATAATCCTGAGCAACCGATTGAGCGTAGCATTTTGCCAACCACCTTGATCATTCGCCAATCGTGCGACGTTCCTCGGAACGTGTAACGCGACAAAGTTGTCGCCCGCCTGGAAAGTAGGGCCCACCGACCAGCGCGGGTGTGTGGATAGAACGATCTATCGCATACAGAAAGGGTATCCACCATGAAGCTACGGTTTCCTGCGTTGATGATGCTGGTTATTATCTTTACCAGCATGTTGGCCGCATGTGGTGATGCGTCAACCCTCACGCCACAAGCAACTCAAGGACAAAGCACAACCGCTCCAGCCGCTACTGCAACAGAAGCTCCTGCCACCGGCAGCACCGATGCAACCGCCGAACCAACTGCTGCGGCAACCACAGATACCGGTTCCACGAGCAGCGATGGCAAAGTATTTTTGACGGTTTCTGATCAACAACAATCAACTTGGGTGCGCAACTTCAACCCATTTGCCAGCGATAACCGTTGGCCAACCGCCGCCGGGATCTACGAGCCAATGTTTATTTACAACATTGCAACCGGCAAAATTGAGCCATGGCTCGCCACGGAATGGGCTTGGAATAGCGATAACACCGAGTTGACCTTCACCATCCGCGATGGCGTAAAATGGTCAGACGGCGAAGCTTTGACTTCAAAAGACGTTGCCTACACCCTCAACTTGATGAAAGATAACGAAAAGCTGCAAGGCAATGGCCGCGCTGCAATGCGTTTCATCGATACGGTTACCGCCGATGGCAACAAAGTTGTCGTGAAGTTCAAAGAAGTTTCAACCATCGCCATGTATGATATTGGCCATCAAATGATTGTGCCAGAACATATTTGGAGCAAGATCGCTGATCCAGTGACCTTCACCAACGAAACTCCTGTGGCCAGTGGCCCCTTCACCGAAATCGTCCGCTTCCAAGACCAAATTTGGGAACTTGGCAAGAATCCAAACTACTGGCAAGCTGGCAAGCCCTACATCGATGGCATTCGCCAACCAGCCTACCCAAGCAACGACGCTGCCAACTTGGCAACGATCAATGGCGAAAACGACTTGGCTAGCAACTTCATTCCTGATGTTGAAAACACCTATGTCGCCAAAGATCCAGAAAACAATCACTACTGGTTCCCACCAGTCAATGCGCCAGTAATGTTGTTGTTGAACACCACCAAGGCTCCATTCAACGACCCTAACGTGCGCAAAGCGATCAGCATGGGCTTTGATCGCCAACAAATTACCGAAATTGCTACCTACAGCTATAACTCACCATCAGATGCAACCGGTTTGCCCGATTCATTTGCTGCTTGGAAAAACCCTGAAGCTGTTGCTGCTGGCGATTGGGTCAAATTCGATGTTGAAAAAGCCAACAAAATGTTGGATGAAGCCGGCTTGACCCGTGGTGCTGATGGCATCCGCGTGTTGCCAGATGGCAAACCAATGACCTACGACATCAACGTGGTTTCAGGCTGGACCGACTGGGTAACCGCCGACCAAATCATTGCTGAAAGCTTGAAGGAAATTGGCATCAACGCCACCACCCGCACCTACGACTTTAGCGCTTGGTTCGATAAAGTCCAAAAGGGCGAGTTTGATATGTCGATTGGCTGGAGCAACAATGCCCCAACGCCATTGCAATTCTATCGTGGCTTGATGTCGGGCGAAACCGCCGATACCCCCATTGGCGAAGCCAACGGCGACAACTGGCACCGCTATGGCAATCCAAAGGTCGATGAATTGTATTCACAATTTGTCAAAACCTCAGACCCAGCCGAACAAAAGAAAATCATGAACGAAATTCAGATGATCTTCGTTCAAGAAGCTCCAGCTATTCCAATTATGCCAAACATCTACTGGGGCGAGTACAATACCAAACGCTTTACCAACTTCCCAACCGCCGAAAACCCATATGTCTTGCTTTCATCGTTCGCCCAACCCGACCGCTTGATCCTCTTGACCAACATCAAACCAAAATAAGCAGTGTCTGGTTTGGTCGTGTGCTGGAGCCATTATGGCTCCAGCACCAACCCGACCCAGGCGCGAAACCCTGAAAGGAAGAACCATGCGTTTCTTGTTGCGACGGCTGGGCTTTTACGCGGTCGCGGCTTGGGTCTCGCTTACCGTCAATTTCTACCTGCCACGGCTTATGCCTGGTGACCCAGCCTCTGCCATCTTCGCCCGTTTTCAAGGCAAACTCCGCCCTGAAGAAATCGATTCGCTGCGCAAAGCTTATGGCCTAAGCGATGCCCCTTTGCTCGAACAATATTTCACCTATTTGAAGAGTTTGAGTCGCGGAGAGTTCGGCATCTCAATCAACTTCTTTCCGGCACCAGTTACAACTGTGATTGCCACTGGCTTTATGTGGACGATTTTGCTGGCTGGTTTAGCCACCGTGATTAGCTTTTTCTTCGGTAATGTGTTGGGGATTATCGGCGCTTGGCGGCGCAACGGCATCCTCGATTCAGTTGCTCCACCACTATTGACCTTCATCGGCGCATTCCCCTACTTCTTTTTAGCGATGCTTGCGCTGTATTTCCTTGCCTTTCAAGCAGGCTGGTTCCCCTTACGCCACGCCTATAGTGATGCGCTATCGGTCAATTGGGGCAGCCTCACCTTTATAAAAAGCGTAGTTACGCACATGATTTTGCCAGCGAGCTGTATTGTGCTGGCTTCGATTGGCGGTTGGATGCTTGGCATGCGCAACACGATGGTCGGGATTCTCTCCGAGGATTACATCACCATGGCGCAGGCCAAAGGTTTATCGCAAAAACGAATCATGTTTAGTTATGCAGCCCGCAACGCCTTGTTGCCCAACGTTACTTCGTTTGGGATGGCGCTTGGCTTTGTGCTCAGCGGCTCCTTGCTGACCGAAATCATCTTTGCCTATCCAGGCTTGGGCTATTTGCTGTTGCAAGCAGTGCGCAACTTGGATTATCCATTGATGCAGGGCTTGTTTTTGATGATTACCTTTGCGGTGCTTGGAGCCAATTTCTTGGTTGACATTTTGTATGTGTGGCTCGACCCACGCACTCGACGTTAGGAGTAGTGCCATGCAAGCAACCCCTGAAAAAACCTTGGTTTCAAAATCAAGCGAACCAACCAAAATCGCTCGGCCTTGGCTCGCTCGCTGGCCCTTATTGCGTGCCTTTGTGCGCAATCGCAAAGCCATGCTTGGCGTAAGCATTCTGTTTTTCTTTATTCTGGTGGCTTTACTGGCTCCATGGATTGCTCCAGGCAACCCCAAGAAGATGGAAAGTCGTGCCCACTTAGCTCCGGCGTGGGTCGCCGATAAGCCCGCCCCTGGGGGCAAAACCTTCTTGCTTGGCACCACTGGCCAAGGCCAAGATGTCTTTCGCCAGCTAATTTGGGGTGCACGCTTATCGCTCAGCGTTGGCCTCAGCGTTGGCATCGCCTCAACAATTGTGGGCACAATTATCGGTCTCACAGCTGGCTATCTTGGTGGCTGGGTTGATGATCTGCTGTCGTTGTTGACCAATGTGATGCTGATTATCCCGGGCATGCCGTTGCTGGTTATTCTAGCGGCCTTTCTCAAACCGGGGCCGGTGACAGTGGTGATGGTTTTGACGCTCACTGGCTGGGCCTGGCCTGCCCGCGTGATGCGTTCGCAAGTGCTTTCGCTGCGGGCCAAAGATTTTATCGCGGCCTCAGTCGTGAGCGGCGAACGCACACCGCGAATTTTGTTTAGCGAAGTCTTGCCAAATATGTCCTCGGTGTTTGTTGGCAGCATGGTTGGTTCGACGGTCTATGCGATTGGCGCTGATGTTGGTTTGGCCTTCCTTGGCTTGACCGATGTTGGCACTACCAGCTGGGGCACGATGCTCTACTGGGCGCAAAATAACGCCGGCATTTTGACTGGCGCGTGGTGGACATTCGTTCCAGTCGGCATTTGTATTGCCTTGTGTGCCTTTGCCTTGACCATGCTCAACTATGCCCTCGACGAAATTACCAACCCTCGCTTACGTGCCGAAAAGGAGACTACTCATGGCAAGCGCAACCGTGCCAACGTCCTTGTCACCCCAGTCGTCCGCAAGTAGTACGGCAGAGCCGTTGCTCGATGTTCAGGATCTTTCGGTCGAATACCAGACCTTGCGCGGGCCTGTTCAAGCGGTTTCGCACGTTTCGTTCAGCATCGGCCAAGGTGAAGTGTTTGGCCTCGCTGGCGAATCGGGCAGCGGTAAGTCGACCATCGCCCACGCGATTATGCGTATTTTGCACTCGCCCGCGGTGATTACTGGCGGCAATGTGCTGTTCGATGGCGACGATGTGCTCGAAATGGATATGGATGGCCTCGAAGCCTTCCGTTGGCGTGATGTTTCGATGGTGTTTCAAAGCGCCATGAATGCCCTCAACCCCGTTTTGACCGTTGGCGAACAAATTGCCGATGTGATTCAGCGCCATCAGCCCAAAACCACTAAGCAACAAGCCAAAGATCGGGCTGCCGAATTGCTCGACATTGTGGGGATTGATCGCAATCGGGTTGATGATTATCCGCATCAGCTTTCCGGAGGTATGCGCCAACGGGTGGTGATTGCGGTTGCGCTGGCGCTCAAACCTCAATTAATGATTATGGACGAGCCAACCACCGCGCTCGATGTGGTGGTGCAAAAAGATATTATGCAGCAAATCGAGTATCTCAAAAAAGAGCTTGGTTTCTCGATTTTGTTTATCACCCACGACTTATCGCTGATGGTCGAGTTTTCCGACCGCATCGGCGTGATGTACGCTGGTGAGATTGTCGAAACGACTAATGCTCATGAGCTTTTCAACAAGCCGCTGCATCCCTATACCCAAGGCTTGATGGCCTCGTTCCCCGCCTTGGTTGGTCCCAAAGAAACCTTGACTGGGATTCCTGGCTCGCCGCCAAACATGCTCGAACCACCAAGCGGTTGCCGCTTTCACCCACGCTGTTCCAAGGCCTTTGCCCCATGTCCACTGCAACAGCCAAGCCTACGCGAAGTTGAACCAGGCCATTTTGTGGCTTGTCACTTGTATTGAGGTGCGTCATGACCAAAACTGTGTTAACTGCTGAGCAGTGGCAATTAGCCGAATCTCCCGACCCTGTGGTGCTCGAAGTGCGCAATTTGACCAAACACTTTCCGGTTGGCGGCATGTTTCGCAGCAAACATGTGCATGCCTTAACTGATGTGTCGTTTGCAATTCGCCGTGGCGAGGTCTTGGCGGTCGTGGGCGAATCGGGCAGCGGCAAAAGCACAACCGCCCGCTTAATTGCCCGCTTGATGGAGCCAACCAGAGGCGAGATTTTCTTTCGTGGCCAAAATGTCTTGCAAACCGAAAAACGCGGTGCTTCGCTGAGCTACCGTAGCGGCGTGCAGATGATTTTCCAAGATCCGTTTGGCTCGATGAACCCAACGCACTCGGTTGCCCACCACATTATGCGCCCGTTGCAGATTCACCATAAAGTTGAGCGGCGCAGCGATTTGTTGCCGCGGGTGCACGAGTTGTTGGCGACGGTGGGCCTCAATCCACCAGCAGATATTGCCAACAAATATCCTCATGAGCTTTCTGGCGGCCAACGTCAGCGGGTGGCAATTGCTCGCGCTTTGGCGGTCGATCCCGAAATTGTGCTGGCCGACGAGCCAATCTCGATGCTCGATGTTTCGATTCGGATTGGCGTGCTGAACCTAATGGCCAAGCTCAAAAAAGAAATTGGGATTGGCTACCTCTACATTACCCACGATATTGCCAGCGCTCGCTATTTTGCCGACCGGATTATGGTATTGTATGCGGGCCAGATGATGGAAGGTGCCGATAGCGATGAATTGATCGGCAATCCGGCCCATCCTTATACCAAACTCTTGCTTTCAGCGGTGCCGAACCCTGAAGTTGCGCTTGGGCAGCGCGAAGTTGTGGCCCGTGGTGAGCCACCTTCGTTGATCGACCCGCCGCCTGGTTGCCCGTTTGCGGCGCGTTGCCCCCAAGTTATGGATGTTTGTCGCAAGGTTATGCCCGACGTGCAGACGATTGCGCCAAATCACTGGGTTCGTTGCCATTTGTACGGTGAGGGTAACGGAGGAACTGCGGCATGAGCGTCACGCTAACTGCCAATGGTCTCGCAGTCAATGGGCAGGAGGTGCCGGTCTATTCCGGCACTATCCACTATTGGCGCTTAGAGCGCGACCGCTGGGAATACATTCTCGACCAAGCCAAAGCGCTTGGTTTTTCAATGGTCGAAACCTATATTCCTTGGGGCGTGCATGAAACCGCTCCCGGCGAATACGATTGGGGCCAAGTCGATCCGCGCAAGGATTTGGCGGCCTTTATTCGGCTATGCCATGAACGCGAGATATGGCTGATTGTACGGCCAGGCCCGTTGATCAACGCCGAACTGACCGACTTTGGCTTTCCCAAATGGATCTTGGACGATCCAGCGATGCAGGCACGCACTGCGCTCGATACGTTGCATTTTAGCTTGGCAGCGGGCTTGCATCCGCCGCATCAATTTCCCGTGCCATCGTATACCAGCCCTGAATATGTGGCGGCAGTTGGCGTGTGGTTCGACCACATGTGCCAAGTGATTGTGCCGCAACTTGCGCCGCATGGGCCAATTGTGGCGGTGCAAAGCGATAATGAAACTTGCTATATGTTTCATGAGCAAGCCTACGCCACCGATTATAGTCCCTCGGCGTTGGCCTTGTATCAAGCAATGTTGGCTGAGCAATATGGCGCAATCGAGGAATTGAATCACGCCTACGCCACCAACTATGCCAGCTTTGAGGCGGTGGTTGCGCCCCGCGATGCCGACATCGCCAGCCGCCCCGACTTGATTGCCCACCTCGATTGGGTACGCTACAAAGAAGTGCATGTTAATTGGATTGTCGCCACCATGGCCGACATGCTGCGCGAGCGCGGCGTGGTTGATGTGCCGTTATTCCACGATGTTGCCTTTCAATATCGCACGCCGCTCGATATTAACGCCATGGAAGCCAACGGCCATGTCGATTGGGTAGGGATTAATTATTATCGCCAACCGCAAGGCTTTGATGGTGCGACAACCTTGGTGCGCTATATGGCTGGCACGACCCGTCTGCCGTTTATCCCTGAGTTTGGCAGCGGCCTGTGGATTCACCACGCCATGACTCCAATGCCAGCCGAAACCGAGTTTGTGAGCTTGGCGGCACTCATGTATGGAGTCAAAGCCTTTAATTTTTATATGTTGGTCGAGCGCGATCGTTGGTTGGCATGCCCAATTACCCGCCATGGCGATTATCGACCAGAGTATGCGCAATTCTTCGAGCGTTTGATGGGCTTTTTGCAGCAGCAGCAATGGTGGAACTTTCAGCGCAAGCCAGAGGCGTTGGTGCTGATGAGCTATGATCTTGGTCGCTACCGAGCAGCAACCTCGACCTTGCACTATGGTCATGTTGATCTGTTGGGGCTGCCGCCTGCGCTCAATCGGGTCGAATTAGATTTGGGTTTTAGCAGCGATCTCGAAGCTGAAAGCGACGATTTTGATCCTCAAAGTTGGTATGGCTCGTTGCGACGCACGCTTGAAATCAATCATATCGATTACGATTTGAGCGATAGCCATTTGCGTAGCGCCCGCATTGCCGACTATAAAGTGGTGTTTGCCCAAAGCGTCGATTGGATGAGCAACGCCGATCAACAACGCTTGTTGCAGGCTGCCGAAGCTGGAGCGACCGTCTGGCTTGGCCCAACCTTGCCAACCCTTGATGAATATTTTGCGCCTTGTACGATCTTGGCTGATCAATTGGCGGGCAAGCGTCAAGTTGCCTTGGGTGCTGGCCATTTGGGCTTGCTTAGTCATGCCGAATTAGGCCCGTTTTGCGCTGAGCTAGCTGCTGGTTTGCCCGTGCGTCCACAGCATCAACAGCTGGCGGTTACCAGTCATTGCTACCAAGGTCGCGAGATGTTGTTTGTTGCCAATCCGACCGCCGAAGCAATCAACTCAAGCTTGGATTTTGCTCAGCCAGTGCGCTTAACCAGCGTTTGGGGCGCATTTGAAGGCGCTGAATTGCAACTACAGCACCCACTTAGCCTAGCAGCCTATACGATTGCAATTGTTGAGGTGCAGCATGATTGATCGTTTTTGGCAGGTGTTGGACCTTGATCCGATCACATGGCGCAATATTGGCCGCTTTATCGAAGTTGGCAAATATTTCCAAGCAGCACGGCCTGGCGAACACGGCCTCTATGTGCTCCACGATGGTCAACAGATTTTGCGCGCGGTCGATAGCAACAATCAGATTCAGCGTGAAATTACGGGCCAGCTGGCAACCACGCCCCAAGCCTTGGCCGAAGAATTGGCCAGTGAAGGCCGTTGGGATCGGGTGCATGTCATCAGCAAGCAACATTTGGCCGACGTTGCTCGCCAAGCGCAACAGCCGGAACAACGCGGCCTAAGTATGCCTGCCTACTATCATCTGGTGTATTCGCTGTTGTGGGGCGATGGCCAAGGCTATGTAACCGTGCCGCCGCCGGCATGCCATTGGAACTATTGGACCTATGCTGGGATCGAGCAATTTATCACCCAGCTTGGCTCAGAGGCTGGTCTTGCGCTATGCGTGTTTGATGCTGAGCAATTGGCGATTGGCCTGATTGCTGAATTGCATAATGGCCAAATCGCCTATGTGACGACCTTCGATGCCTATGCAGCTGGGGACGTGCCCGAATTGAGCGCGCATGGTTTAGAGCACGTGCTGAAGCTGCTTGAACAACGCGGCCTGCCAGCGGGAGCCGCGTTGCTCTGTAGCCGAGCTGCCTTCGAAGATTGGCTGGTTGCGCCCGATAAACTTGCGAGCTTACAACACGCGGCAGTGGCTAATGAAGCTTGGTGGTGGCTGCGCGAGCCATTGTAGCAATTAAAAACACCACGCAAGAGTTGCATCAATTGCCATGAGCCACTATGATGAATGCAACGAATTTTTAATCATTACACTGCGTGGCAAGCATGAAGCATGCAACAACTTTAGCAGCGTTACATGCTGCATTGGCCGAAATTCATAACCCAATGCAGCATGTCGATGTGCTGAACCGATTAGTTGCCGAATTGCGTTTAGTTGACCATGAACAAGCTTGGGCGCTCAACCATCAGGCCGAGGGCTTGGCGCGCATGGCTGGCGACAATGGCAAGCCCTATACCCAAGGTTTGATCGATTGTTTTTATTGGCGCTCCAAGCTGCTCTTTAGCGAACAATCGTATCATCAGGCCTTAACCTATCTTTTTCGGGCCAGCAAATTATGCCAGCTGACCCCGCCACGCCAGCCCGACCCGCACTGGCTTGATATTTTGGATACCAGTTTTCAATCGGCTTCGCTTGGTACCGAAGATAGCGATGCTTTTTTGGCAAGTGGCATTCATAGCGCAGCTGTACATAATGCGTTGGGTGTGTTGCTGATTGTGCTGGGCAATTATACCGAGGCGTTGCAATATTTGTTGCGCGCCAAGCGCGATGCTGTCCAATTAAATGATCAATGGTATGAAGCCTTGATTTGCAATAATCTGGGCTTTTTGCATTGCGAATTGCAAAGCCCAGAAATTGCGCTTGATGAATTGGCCCATGGCTTGCGTTTGCTCGAAGCAATGACCCAATTTCCGGCCCACCTACGCATGCGCGCCGAAATCCTCGATAACAGCGGACGCGCAGCCTGTGCCCTGCGCCAATTTGTGCAGGCAGTTGGTTATGGCGAACAAGCGCTAGCGCTGTATCACGAAATCGATTGGCAACAAGGCCAAGCTGAGTGTCATAATAATTTGGGTTTGGCCTATGCTGGGCTGGCGCAATCCAATCAAGCAATTGAGCATTTTACCTATGCCTATGAATTAGCATGTGCCTCAAATAATAGCCATGAAGCGATTGAAGCATTAATTCGCCATGGTGTTTTGCTCAATCAGATTAAGCACTATCAAAATGCCCGTGTCATTCTGGAACAAGCGCTGATTTCGATCAACCCAAGCACCAATCAACAAAAAGTCTATCGTATTCATCAGGCCTTGGCTGATACCTATGAGGCTTTGGGCGATTTTAAAGCCTCATTAAAACACTATAAACAGTATTATGAATTAAAAGATACGGTTTTTAACGAGCAATCGGTGCGTCGTATGCAAGTGCTGCAAACAATGTATCGTTTAGATGAAGCACGCAATCAAGCTGCACTCTATCATTTACAAAACGATGACTTACACCAGCAATTAGCCGATATTCAACAAATTAACCTACAACTTACCGAATGGGCCAAAACTGATTCGCTAACCGAGATTCTCAATCGGCGTGGGTTGTACGAGCAAATTGAGCAAGCACTCCAACATCAACCAGCAGAGCATCAAGGCTGGGCCTGTATTATGTTTGATATTGATTTCTTCAAAACAATTAACGACACCTACGGCCATGATAGCGGCGATGAAGTGTTGCGCGGTATTGCCCAACGAGCGCGCTTGGTGTTGCGCCATAGCGATGTATTTGGGCGCTACGGTGGCGAAGAATTTTTGGTCTTTTTGCCGCATACCTCAATCCAAGAGGCAATCGTGATTGCCGAGCGCTTGCGCACCGCGATTGCCAACACGCCCTATGTGCTCAAACAAACCGCCGTCAATGTTACGATTAGCCTTGGCATTGCTTGGACTGAGACAATTAATGAGGCTGAACGGCTGACCCAAACCGCCGATCAAGCCTTGTATCGCTCCAAGGCCGCAGGCCGCAATTGCTACACGGTCGAGCGCTTCGATCCCGCAATTAGCCAACTGTCAGCATAATTCGTTGCTCAGCTGAAATTGCTAAAGTGTTGGCAAGGGTTAGCAAATGCTCGTTAATATAGGCCCGATCATAGGGATCACTAATTCCTTGATCGGCTCCCCGCGTGATGATGCATGCTTGCTCCCAGAGCATTGCACGGCGCTCTTGGTCATCGCTTGCTAACGCAACTTCATTCAACAAAACCAACAAGCGTGCAGTTACTGCAATTTCGCTTTTGGCATATTGCCGAATTTGGTTGATAGCAGTGCCCAACATCTGACGAAAAGTAATCGTATTTGCAACCACCCGTAGCTGATCAAATTCATCATAGCGACATGGCGATTGCTCAGGGCGACGAATGGCTTGGGCGAGCACATCGCTCAATAAATCGATCGCATTAATGGCCGTGCTTGGGTCATTCACCGCAGGCGAAATCGCTTTAAGCGCAATATCAACCAGCTGGCGAATGCCAAACAAGACATCATCAAACAACGTGCGCTCTAAGCCAAACTCAAACACATCTTGAAATTCAGCGATCGCATCGCGATCAAGCTGCCGTTGAGGAAACATGTGTAATAATGGATTCCCAGTTGGCACAAAATCGCCGACCGCGCGATCCATATAAACGACAACATCGAAACGCTGGGCTAACGCCAACAATGGCACTGGATCGATCGCCTGAATATAGCCACCTTTGGGATTGTGAATCGTGGTTGAGGGTGTGCTGGGGGTTGGCGGCGCTGGGATGTGCTCCATTGCATGGCCCAAGGTTTCTGGGAAGCGTCGATCTAAAACATCAATTGTGCGTTCAGCTGCGCGGGCAATTAACACGCTGGCTTGAATTGTCTCGGCAATGTGATGTACAAAGTAGATAAAGGCCACAATACTCAAAAGCGTGAGCAGAATGCTCGTGGCAAGTGAGAGAATCGGCACAAAAATTAACGCTGCTTGATCGTTAATCTGGCCTAACACCAGCAAACTATAGATAAATGTACCAATAAATGTGCCTAAAACATACTGCGAAGGCGTATCGCGCATCACATTACGAATAATCCGTGGCGAAAATTGCTGCGATGCCAATACCAAGGCCACCATAATGATCGAAAACGTAACCGTTGTTACGGTCAGCATCGAACTTGTGACCGATGAAAGAATCGCCCGTGCATCGTCGATTCCTGCCCGCAAAAAAAACACCCGATCAATATCGAAAACGCGATCAAATTCGACTGTCGCAAAGGCCAAAATCGCTGAACCAAGTGCGATCAGCGTTGGTCGAAACCATAACGATGAATCTAGCTTATGATACTGATTTTCGAGTTCACGGGTTATACGCATAACGCCTCTTGCTTGGGCAATTAATCGCCTGAAAAAACAGTAGGATGGGCTGATCGTGCACCAAATTTTCAGTTTATGCAAGTTTTGCAGCTTGCAGCATGGGTGATCTTAACCACAAAAGGGGATGCGAGCATGCCCGCATCCCCTTGCCTAACACTTTTTAATTAGTTAAGTTGATTCACCGCCCAAATTTCAGCATCGGCGGGAGTTTGAAACATTCTGGTTGGGCGGCCACTTCCTCGGCTAATTGTCATATACAAATTGCCGGTAATTCGGCTGGTGGCCGATTCGACCACGATTGCCAAGCCCCGCGAAGGAAACTTAGCATCGCTGTTGGTATAAATATGGCGGGCTTCGCGATCGATCGCTTCTAAGGCCCGCATATCGAGAATAACCGCACTGTTTGGCCGATTGGCCAAGAGCCGTTGCATGACTGCTACATTTTCAGTCGCGTCAGCAGGCGTTTCTTGGGCTGCAGGGAGCGAGATGATCCATAAGATCCCACGTGGATCTAAGGAGAATTGCGCAGTACGGGTCTGCGCATCAATCTGGCGTGAGTACATTGTCATGCGAAAAGGCTCCGAACTAGGACTGTCATGCGAATACGATGGCAAAAACGGGGCCATCAGTTGCAGCATTCGCTGATCACGGGTAGGATAAGCGCGGTTCATTGGTTCGAGGTTGACGATGCCAGATCATAGCGCTGCGGTGCGCGCATTTCACGAGGCGATTGGAATGGAGTTGCCAGATAGCCCTCAACTTCCTCCTATCGCTGTGCAAGCGTTGCGCCAAACATTACTTCAGGAAGAATATACCGAGCTCCAGGCAGCGCTTGCCGCTGGCGATCTCGTGGCTATTGCTCAAGAAGCCGCTGATTTACTGTATGTTACCTATGGCCTATGCCTTGCCTATGGCATCGAGCTTAATCCGGTATTTGCCGAAGTGCATCGGGCAAATTTAGCCAAAACTACAGGCCCGCGCCGTGCCGATGGCAAACAGCTAAAACCTGCCGATTGGCAGCCACCTGATGTTGCAAGCGTCTTGGTGCAACAATCCAAAGCGTCGTTTGATGTCTAGGGTTCAGCATATATGAACCGTTGCTGATCCTAGCCTATTTCGGAGCTGGCGATAACCCCTGCAAGCAGGATTAACCCGCAGGATGTTTGCTCCCACCTTAATTGGCGCGCTGCTTGCTTGGAGTGGGATAGCAGCGCCATAATGTGGTATAGAAATTTGGAAAGATAGTTGTCTATGGCTCACATGCGCCAGTTTGATCGGGTGCTGGCTTTGCTCGTCGTTGGCCTTTGTTTCTGGACGTTGCTTTTGCCAATGCCAGCCTTATCGAATGCCAATGCGCCGGCTGCCTTGGTACAATCGAGCTTGACGACGCTCAATCAGCAGGCAGAACAACGCCAAATTGTGGTTGCGGCGGCAGCAGTGCTTGATGGCGAGCGCGGTGATTTCGAGCGCCGTGGCGTGCAATTAGCCCAACTTAGCCCCGACCAACAAGCTCAAGCCCGTCAAGCCTTAGCCGATGATGTGAATTTGTTGGCTCAAGCTTCGTTGGCTGCTGAACAAGAGCGCCAAGCCTTGCAGGCCTACGATGCAGCCTTGATGGGCCAAACTCGCGATTTGGGGGCCTTGGCCGAGCAATTGCGTTCTGCCACATGGCCAATCGTCGAGCAACTTAAATTGTATCCGCCGCCGCTTGGCACCCGTGGCGATTGGCTGGCTCCAAGCAGCGCATATTTTCAAACCCGCGCGATTACAATTAGCACAGGCACACTCGATCAAGCCACCGCAGCGGCGATTGAAGTTGGGCGGGCTAGTTATAGCCAGCGCCAATTACGCGAACTCGACCAAACCTATCGCCAAGTGCTCGACCAATATGCGCAAACCTTGCAACAAACCAGCGCCAGCCAAACAACACAGCGTCCATGGTGGCGTTGGGTCTTGGCCACTAGCTTGGCGTTGGGATTGGCGGGCTTGTTGTGGTGGGTTTTGCGTCATGTGTTGGTCGCCGATTGGCTGTTTTTAGCCGCTGGTTTGGCCTTTGCTGCATGGTTTGGTTTGCCGTGGCCGTTGGCTCTGCTTGGGTTATTAGCATTAGTTGGCCTGATTATGCTGCGCCCAAGTTTGGCTGCATGTTTGCCGTTGCTGGCGATTCCGCTCTATTATCGCGCGCGCTTGGTTGGCGGCCTCAGTTTTCCGCTCAACGAAACCTTGTTTGGCATTAGCTGCGCAGGGCTTAGTTTGCATGTGGTTTGGCGCTGGTTTCAAGCCCAGCGCCCGCAATTAAGCTGGCTCAAAGCGCGCTGGCACTGGCCAATTTTTGTAGTAGGGCTGGGCTTGCTACTGGCTGCTGGGCTTAGTTTTAGCTCAAGTGGTTTGGTAGAACGTGCCACCGCCTTACGCGAATTACGCCGCACCATCGTCGAGCCAGCATTGTGGGCTTTGCTCACGTTGGCTTTATTGGCGACTCAGCGCGTCAAGCCCCAAAGCATGCTCTGGAGCTATATCATAATGGCGGCTTGGATTGCAGGCGATGGCTTGGTGCGCTTTGCTTTGGGCGAAGGCGTTTGGGCGACCACAGGCGTGCCACGCCTAATCGGCTTGTTGCCAAGCTCGACCGCACTCGGTGTGTATTTGGGCGCTGGCTTGGCTGGCAGTTTGGCCTTGGCCTTGAGCGCTGAATCGCTGCAACAGCGCCAAGCTGCCTGGCTGTTGAGTATTCCACTGAGCTGCGGTGTATTGTTGACCTTTACCCGCGGCGCATGGCTGGGCGTGATCGGCGCTGTTTCGTTGGTTTTGATATTACAACGGCGTTGGCGTTTGCTGCTTGGGGCTGGTGGCGTGGCGGCTATCGGCTTAGTTGGCTTTGGCTTGATTCAGCCAAGCTTATTGGCGCGGGTGCTGCGGCTAGGCGAAGGCACTGGTTCAGCTCGCCAAGAAATTTGGGCTTCAGCCTGGCGCGCCGTGCAGGATCAACCACTGCTGGGCTTTGGCTTAGATCAATTTGCCCACCTTGAGCCAAGCCACTATGGCATTCCGCAAATTCGATTTTTGACCTTGGCCCATCCGCATAATCTGGTGCTTGATGTCTGGTTGCAACTGGGTTTGCTGGGCTTACTGGTGGTTTTGGCCATGCTTGCTTGGCAAATCTGGCGCTGGTTGCGTAGCAACCTAGCCTTGCGTTACGTTGCGTTGGCCATGCTCGCCGATTTAATTATTCATGGCATGCTTGACCAAACTATGCTCGGCGGTGATATGATATATCTCTGGTGGAGCTTGCTCCTTATCAGTGTGTGGCGGCCAGCCGCAACGGAGGAATCATGAGCGACGGTTTCTTTACTTTGCCCTGTCGAGTTATCTTGCCTGCTGAACAACGTGAGCGCTTGGAGCGGCTGTGTCGGGCGCGTGCGATGGAAGTTAGCGATTTGGTCAGCGAATTAGTGGTGCAATATTTGGATGAAGTGCCCGATTCAGCCTTGGCCGAACCAATTCCCGAGCCATATGCACCGTCGCTGAGTGAGCAATTGCGCCAAAACGAACGCGAATTGCGCCGCTTGCGCATGCGCCAAAATCAATTGGGCGCGTCGGCTCCTGGCTGGCTCGATAATTACGTGGCCGATATTGAGCGCGAAATTGCTGCCTTGCGCCAGAAATTGGCAGGATAGGAACAAAGGGGCAGAGATTAGGGGTCAGAGGTCAGGTAAGATTGTCAAGTAATGTGGCTTTCTCGCTCTACTCCTGATCCCTCATCCCTAGCCCTGACTGTAATGGTCCATTGGATTGACAACTAGGTGCATGCCCTCACCCCCAGCCCCTCTCCCACTGAACGCGGGCGAGGGGAGCATAGGTCTCGTGGTTCCCCCTCGCCTCGCGGGCGGGAGAGGGGGCTAGGGGGTGAGGGGATCAAAACGTGGTTAACCTGATGAACTATTACACCTGACCCCTAGAAAAGGACTTTCAATGAACATCTTATATCTCTTACACGATCGGCTGCAAATTGCCTTTATGCTCTTTATGATCATTATTGGCATTTGGGGTTGTTTTATCTTTTTTACTGGGCGCTCGATAACTGGCGATTTTTGGGGCGCGTTGGTGATTGGCGAAGGCCTGGTGATTGTTGAGGCAATTGTCGGCATTTTGCTCTACATTGGTGGCGCGCGCCCGCAGCGTGATCTGTTTCATATTTTGTATGCAGTAGTCGCGGTTATTTCGATTCCGGCCACCTTTGCCTTCACACGGGGCCGCGATAATCGCTTTGAAGCATTAATCTATGGCTTGCTCGGCTTCTTTTTGATGGGAATTGCCTTGCGCACCCGCACTACCGCCTTGTTGGCAATGTAAGCCAGCTCCAACCAACGACAATTGCCTCAGTGCTCCGCTAAATGATTTAGTGGAGCACGCGTGTTTTAGGCCAAGGTGCGAAATTCAGCGGCCAAGTGTATGGATTCCTCGCATGCTCAGCCCCAATTAATTTAAAATCATGAGCATTTTAGCAACATTTTGCTCAAAAATTGTAGCGTTAGTTACTACAACCGCAGCTTAACCTATGCCTAAATAATTCAATTAGCATAGGAGCCGCTGATGTTTGGCAACAAAAAGGCAAAACAAGAACGTCACGCTAAAATTGTTGAACTGGTACGTCAAGCCTATCCTCATGGCGTAACTCCAGCTGAACTTGCCAAATTACTTGATGTGCCCAACTCTACCATCCTCCGCGATTTGCCAGAGATTGAGAAAAAAGTGAAGTTTGATGAATTTAACAACCGATTAAGAATCGCTACATTAGATTACTGGGATTAGATTTTGCAATATTTTGCACTCCACTATGCTATATTTGGTATACAAAAGCTACCTAGTGTGAGGTTATCCTCATGAGCGATGATCGCCTACGAGCAAGAGCTGCCCGCTTATATGGAATTGCCCGCTACCTCTATGAATGTGGCAACCAAGGTGCAAAGGTTATTGAGATTGCTGAACACTTTGTTATCCATCGAACGCAGATTTACAAAGATTTGAAGTTTATGGAACAAGAAGGTGAGCCAATTTATCAGGCTGGCTCGCGCTGGTATTTGGATCGCGATCGCTATATTCATCGCTTACCAATTAATTTACGCGAAGCATTAGCATTTTATCTAGCTGCAAGGCTACTTTCTAAACAAAGCGATAAACATAATCCCTATGTTGTTTCGGCCTTAGATAAACTTGGCAGTGCTTTAGCCAATAATCATCGCAACATTGGCTTACATATTCAACAGGCTGCGAATGTTGTCCGCCAGCGGCCAGCAGATGCTGGGTTTACGAAAATTTTTGAAACCTTTGCACGAGCGTGGGCCGACCAATGCAGAGTCGAGGTAACCTATCTTTCGGCTAAATCCAAATATAGCAATTGGGAGCAGCGGACTATCTCACCTTACTATTTAGAAGTATCGGGAATTGGCTACTCAACCTATGTGATTGGCCATGATAGTAAGTCGAATGCGATTCGTACTTTCAAGCTCGAACGGATTGCTACAGCTAATTTACGGGTATTCGATACGTTTGAAATTCCCGCGTCATTTGATCCACAAGAGCGGCTTGGCAATGCTTGGGGCATTATCTGGCCTGCTGAAGGCGAAGATCCGGTTGATGTACGCTTGCTTTTTTCACCAGCCGTTGCCCATCGGGTCAAAGAAACAATTTGGCATCCCAGCCAAGTTATTGAAGATTTGCCCAATGGTGGTTGTCGCTATGGGGTGCGGGTTGGGAGCACCTTGGAAATGCGGCCATGGGTGCGAGGTTGGGGCCGCGATGTTGCAGTTGAATGGCCGCTGGCATTTCGCCAGGAGATGGTCGACGAATTACAAGCAGCCTTGGAGTTGTATACGGACGAGTAGCACTCAGAAAAGTATCCTCAACGGATCGATGGTTGTTGTAAATAATAATGCAATAGTTTCAGTACGCTCATTGCGTCGATAGGGGAAATTATAGGGAAAATTTTCAAATTCAACAAGCAACTTATAAATAATAATACAATAGGGCTTGACTTTTTTATCGAGCAGATATATACTTTCCATAATTCTATTATGGAGGGCATATGAAGCCACAACCATTAGCCGTTTTGAAGGATTTGGAACAAGGTCGGATTGGTCTACGCTTTGAAAAGATTAGTCAGAAAGAACAATTTGCTCAATTGTTAAAACTCTTTCGTCAAGCTTTTCCATTAGCTACTAGTCATTGGATTGGGGAACAATATTGGTGGATTCTTCAGGAATCGCAAATTCCCTTCATCTATGGATTTGCTAACCAATATGGATTGAAAGTTCAAAAGGAGGTTTAACCATGCTTAAGGAAACTGGGCATCCGCTGGTAGATGTTGGTTTTGCCACGATTGCCGCCCACGTCAATAAAAATAGCATCACGGCGGTTACTGCCGATGATCTTGAAACCGTGGCAGCCTATCTTGAGGCTGAGTTTGTGGTAAATCCTTTGCGCTCGTTTCTCACCGTTGCATTTACCAGCAATGCCTGGTTTATCCAAGATGCTTACAACCCCGATAAGCCGCAATTGACTGACAAACAGCGGGCAACTCGCCGCGCAACCCGCAAAAAATTGGCCGATGCTCACTTGCGCCAATGGCAACAACCAAGCACCAGCGAGCACCGTTGTGTTTTTACTGGCGAGCCAGCGGTTGCAGAGGTTTTATCAAATACATTAACTGTTGGCCGAGCTGCACGGGCGCAAATTCCCTTATTGCAAGGTGATGATACGATCAACTTTTTTCCCAATGGTAATGCTGGGTTGCCAGTTTCGGGCATCGCCTTATTGGCCTTACAAGCCTTCCCACTGGGGAGCGCCAAAGCCGGCAATGGCATTCTGGTAGTACACTCGGCCAACCCACGCCTAACCTTAAGTTTTGTTAAAACCTTTTATCAGCATAACAAACGCAAAATCGAGCAAGCGCGAATTGCCGGCGATGATCGGATTCCAGGCGAAGTGCGCTCGCCAAAAACCTTATTAATTGAGACACTACTTAAAATTCAAGCCGAACGCGAAAATTACGTTGATAATGACCAAATTACCAGTATTGTAGCCTATAACCTGAACAATGGTAAAACACCAAGCCTAGCAATTTATGAGCTACCACATGAAATTATTCATTTTATGCTCGAAGCTAAAGGCCTTTTCCCCAATCAATGGAATCAATTAGTCCATAGCTCGTGGGAGCAAAGCACTGGTAAAAAATCAAATAATGATTTTGTGCCACGCCGTAATTATTTTTATGAAGATATGTTTGATCTACCTAACAATGCCAAATACTTTATACGTAGATATTTTCTTAAAATGCCATATTTGACTAGGATTGATGATGATATTCAATCACGCTATTACTTGCATGATACCTATCATTTGATCGATTTTCCGGTGGTTGAACTTTTTCTAAGGGAGGTTTTCCTGATGGATGATCTACGGATCGCACGAATTAAGCAATTTGGTGATAAATTGGCCAATTATATTCGTGCTGAAAACGGTAAACGCTTTTTTCGGACATTTGCTGGTGAATCTGATTATACTAATTTTCGTCAAGGATTGATTAAATCTAATGAAGATTATGTGCGCGTAACTAAAGAGCCATTATTTACGATTGATGAATATGTAGATGTGTTTGAACGCCAATACAGTGATAAACACCATGATTGGCGCTTATCACGCGATCTGGTACTAATTCGCATAATCGAACAATTAAAGGATTGGTTGGGACAGAATCCAGATGCACTGCCTGAACGACCTGAACCAAAACATTAATAGTCGAAATTAATCACGATTTATACTAATTTAGGAGGATTGTACAATGGCCTTTGTTACGGGATTACTCTTGATCGATGCCTCAGCATCAGCATTAAATAATCTTGGTGGTATTGAAAAAGAACGTGATGCTAATACCGTTGGAGTCAAACATATTCAGGTTTATGGTGATGGCGATTACCCCTACGTTTCTGCCCAAGCTTTCCGCTATTGGCTGCGTACGACTTTGGAGGATCGTTTTCCTGTTTGGGTTGCTTCTCCAATATATCGTGAAGATAAAATTGCCTATACTGATGCCAACCCTATGAAATGGTGGGATGACGATTTGTTTGGCTACATGCGTGCGCCATCCAAAAAAGAATCAGCAAAACCTAAGCGTGACTTAAATCAAGCGACTGAAACAACCGACACGATCACTAGGGTTTCACCATTTCGGGTTGGAACGTTGGTAGCAATGAAATCAGTCAAAATTGTGAAAGATTTTGGTACGATGTCGCGCCACGAAGGTGATCCAGTTCCCCATGTCCATCAATTTTATCGTGCAACCTTGAAGGGCTTATGGTCGCTTGATTTGCGGGCTGCTGGCACTTTTTCCTACCGCAACAAAACTGGTTTCCGCAACCTCGACTCGGTGCGCGAAGGGCTGGCCAAACAGCAACAACTTGAGCACCTTGAGCAAGCCAAAGCCTATCGTTTGCCTTTAGAAGTGCGCCAACAGCGGGTTAAAACGCTGTTTGAAGGCATGGCACATCTCGAAGGTGGGGCCAAGCAAACCTTGCACTACACCGATGTTGCGCCAGTCTTGACGATTTTTGCGGTTACCAAGGGCGGTAATCATATTTTCAATCATGTTGTGACCACAACCGATCGTGGCAAGCCAACGATCAATACGGCTGCGCTTGATGAAGCCTTGCGCGTATTTGCCGATGAACTGCTTTCGCCGGTGTATGTGGGTTGGGTGCGCGGCTACAACGATCAAGAACGCCAAGCCTTTGAAAGCTATCTTGCCAACTCGGCTGCGCCTATTCAATTAAGTCATCCTCGCGAGGCCTTCTTAAATTTTGCCGAAAGCATTTTGGTCGCCGAAAACCATCACTGGATGGAATAGGAGCAGATTGATGGATGTTTTGAAAATTGTGGCGGAGGGCGTAGTTACGTCCTTCCGCTACCCCCACTTCGCATTAAGCGTGCAACCAAGCTTTACCATGCCGCCGCCCGCAACAATTTATGGCCATATTTGCTCGGCAGTTGGTGATTGGATTGATCCCAGCGGAATTCAATTTGCCTATCATTTTACCTATGCTGGCGAGGCTGAAGATTTAGAGCATATTCATGTGCTTTCGGCTTCATCGGGCAAATTACCCCAAACCAACTACCCGAAAGTGCTTGAAGGCAATGTTAATCCCTTTCAGCGTAAAATTCTGTTTCAACCACGCCTAACCTTGTATCTCAACCGCGTTGATCTGTTGCCTGCGTTTAAAAGACCCCACTACGCCGTCGTTTTAGGCCGTTCCCAAGATTTATTTAGCTATCGCAGCGTAACAACAATCAGCCTAGAAGCGCGCGATCAAATCTATCTGGAACATACACTCTTGCCATTTGAGATGGCAACTCGCATTCCAAGTGGCCTTGTCACATTAATGCCTCGCATGTTGGATTATTACAATGATCGCCAGCCAATTTGGGAGCGCTATGTCACATTGAATCGGCGGATTTATTCAAACCATGCCAACTTTCTCCACTTTGAGCACGATGCGTATCTGGCTGATCCCGAGGAAGTTACCGCCAACGGCTTTGCGCGTGGGTTGATTTTCCATTCATTTCTAGGAGACTAAAATCCATGAGTGATGGTTTTGTGGAGCCAGACTTTCTCACGTCCATTTTGGCCAAAAGTGCTGATCGTAGCGAGCATAATATTCCCGAAACGCTGGCCCGTCATACCTGGCTGGTGGTGAAAAAAGTTGCCGAATTGGCAAAAAATCGGCCAGATTTAACCGTTGTTGCCAATACAGCAGATCTTTGGCATCTGCTGTATTGGGGCTGCTTTCTGCATGATTTTGGCAAAGCCACTGGTGGCTTTCAACAACAATTGCAGGGTGTTTCGTGGAATGGGCATCGCCATGAAGTGATCTCATTGGCATTTTTAGATTGGATCGCCGCTAATTTTCCGAAACATGAACAAGCATGGTTGGCGGCAGCTATCGCCTCGCATCATCGCGATCGTGGCATTATTCAAGAAAAATATCTAATTGATAGTGTGCTTGCTGATGCTTGGTCGACATTTGATCGTGCCAATGTGCCGTTGATGTGGCGCTGGCTGAGCGAATATGCCAACCACTGGATTAGTGTGTTGGGGCTGGAGGCGTTTGGGGTTCGGCCTTTGCAATTTCCAAACTCAGAGCAGGCAATTCAGCAGGTTCAAACTGATGCATGTAGCCGCATTCGCTATTGGTTACGCCAATATTATCGATTAAAACAAGTTTTCGATGATCAGCCTGAACATGCGCCGGTTCCGCTGCTGATTTTGCTGCGCGGCTTGACGACAACCGCAGATCATATGGCATCAGCGCATTTGGCAAGCATTCCCGCGCCATTGCAAGAAAGCTGGCAAGCCTTGGCCAAACGGATTCTGCGCACCGACCAACAAGTTTATAGCCATCAGCACCACAGCGCCCAAGCCCATGGAGCATCATGTTTGCTGATTGCGCCAACGGGGAGCGGCAAGACCGAAGCTGCATTGTATTGGGCGTTGGGCGAGGGCCAGCAAGCAATTCCGCGTATTTTCTATGCCTTGCCTTTCCAAGCGAGCATGAATGCAATGTTTGACCGTTTACGTCAGCCAGATAAAGGCTTTGGCGAACAAGCGGTAGGTCTTCAACACGGTCGAGCTTTGCAGGTTTTATATCTACGCTTGCTAGAGAGTGAAAATGGGCTTGATTCACGCACAGCTGCCGAGCGAGAACGCTGGGAACGGAATATTAATAGTTTACACGCGCGGCCACTAAAAGTATTCAGTCCCTATCAAATGCTTAAAGCTTTATTTCAAATTAAGGGCTTTGAGGCAATATTGAGCGACTATGCCCAAGCGCGGTTTATTTTCGATGAAATTCATGCCTACGAGCCACAACGCCTTGCCTTGATTATTTGTTTAATTAATTATTTATCCAAGCATTTTGCGGCAACTTTTTTTGTGATGTCAGCGACATTCCCTAAAATCATTCGCGAGAAGCTAGCAACCACCTTGGGTCAACCCCAAATCATTCAAGCATCAGAAGATTTATTTCGAGCCTTTGCTCGTCATCGTTTGCAATTGCTTGATGGCGAACTGACCTCAGC
This sequence comes from Herpetosiphon sp. NSE202, assembly GCF_042688385.1. Taxonomy (NCBI): domain Bacteria; kingdom Bacillati; phylum Chloroflexota; class Chloroflexia; order Herpetosiphonales; family Herpetosiphonaceae; genus Herpetosiphon; species Herpetosiphon sp. NSE202. Next base: position 415,659 of record NZ_JBHUPY010000005.1, read on the forward strand.
AAGCAGTATTGAGCAGATTATTCACGATTTCAAAGCTGGTAATCAAGTCTTGGTCTGTGCTAATACAGTTCGACGTGCTCAAACAATTTTAGCGCTCTTGAATGAAGCTGGAATCGCCAAAGCAGATCTTTTACTAATTCATAGTCGATTTACCATAAAAGATCGTAGTGCACTCGAACAACTAATTATGCAGCGCTGTCAATTAGTCTTAGCCCAGCCCGAACCATTTATTTTGATTGCTACTCAAGTGATCGAAGTCAGCTTAAATATTGATCTTGATACGTTGTATAGCGATCCAGCGCCACTTGAGGCTCTTTTACAACGCTTTGGGCGAGTAAATCGGTCACGTACAAAAGGTATTGTTCCAGTGCATGTGTTTCGCGAACCACGTGATGGCCAAGGCGTATATGGTCGAAATAAAGATCCGAATCATCAGGGCCGGATCATTCAAGTTACACTTGACGAGTTAGAAAAACATAATGGTTCAGTTATCGATGAATCGCTGATTGATCAATGGCTTGATAATATTTATGCAGATGCGATTATAGCCGAGCAATGGCAGGCTGAATATCAAAAAACCTATAATAATGCCCAATCAATTGCCGATAATTTACGCCCATTTGAGAGTGATGAAACGACTGAAGATGAATTTGATCAGCTTTTTGATAATGTTGATGTTATTCCCCAATCACTTGTTGCAAAATACCTTGATTTGTTGAATAAGCACGACTACGTTGAATCAAGTCGTTATTTTGTTGGGATTAGTAAACAAAAATATGCCCAATTCAAACAAAATAAGCTGATTCTAGCTTTAGAAGATGCTGCATTAAAATACCCACGTTGGATTATTAATTTACCCTATAGCAGTGAAAGTGGCTTGTCATTTGAACAAGCTCCACTTGATGATGATTGGAGTTGATATGACCTTTAGCGTGCATCATATTCGCGTTCAAGCTAAGGCGATTGCGCCGCTTCAGTTGCATGTGCATACTGGGGCGGCGTTGCGCGGTGCGTTTTTTAATGCGCTCTGGGAGCGCTTTTGTACCAATCATGCAGCCAAAACTTGTGCTGAATGTCCGTTATTGCAGGCTTGTCCGGTGAGCAGTTTAATGGCTCCCCATCGCGATGATTCGCCACGTGGCAATGACATTCCGCGGCCATTTGCGATTCGGCCACCGCTGCATCATGCTGGTTCGTTCGCCCCCGATGAACAATTTGCTTGGGGCCTGACCTTGATTGGCCAATCAACCAAGCTTTTTCCCTATGTGGCGATGGCTTTACATATGATGGGCCAGAATGGGCTTGGCAAACGGGTTGCCGCCAACGATTGGGAACGCGGGCGGTTTGTCGTCGAGCAGGTTGACGCTGTGCAATTGCTGCACGATCAGACCCAGCTGATTCAAGCTGCTGGAAGCCAACGGATTCAAACGCCCAACTTGCCAATGACTTGGGCCGATGCTGAACAAATTGCGCAAACGCTTTCAAACGCGACCATCAGGCTGCATTTTATGACTCCACTGCGCATTATCGAGCAAAAAATTCTGCTCAAAGTGCCCCAGTTACGGCCAATTGTTCAACGCCTGACCGAGCGCCACGATGGCCTCGCGCGCGAGCATGGCAGCGAACCATTTTCCTACGAACAACGGCAGGCCTTTCTCGGCGCAGCAGCTGCGATTAAGCTCGTCCAAAACGATACACACTGGGTCGATCTTGATAGTTATTCAGCACGTCAGCGCCGTAAAACCCCGATTGGCGGTCTCGTTGGTAGTGCTGAGTATAGCGGCGATCTGGCGTTGCTCTTGCCGCTGTTGGTCTGGGGCAGCGTCATTCAAGTTGGCAAAGATACCACCAAAGGCAATGGCGTTTATCGAATTTCATAACCAATCTTGGAGCATACGATGGAATTAATTGTCCATGAACGGGGCACATTTATTCAAAAACATCAAGGCCGCTTGCGTGTTATGCGCGAAAAAGAACGCTTGGCCGAAGTTCCATTGCTGATTCTCGATCAAGTAATTATTGAATCGTATGGAGTTGGTATTTCATCCGATGCTGTGCGGGCTTGTGCAGAGCACGGGATTCCGATTCATTTTTTGAGCAGCACTGGCACTGCCTATGCCTCACTCTACAGCGCCGGATTAACTGGCACAGTCCAAACCCGCCGTGCCCAACTCCAAGCTTTTGAAAATGCGCGGGGAGCGTGGCTGGCTCGGGCCTTCGTCTGTGGCAAATTAGAAAATCAACATAATTTGCTGCGCATGATGGCCAAATATCGTAAAACTGCTGATCCCGCTTGTTTTGAACGGGTTCAGCCAATTATTGCTGAAATGCGTGACCATATTATTGAGGCCGAGCGCGTGCTCCCTGAGCAGCTTGAGCACATTCGACCGACGCTCTTGAGTATCGAGGGCCGTGGTGCTGCCCGCTATTGGCTGGGAGTGCGCGAATTATTGTTGTGTGATCTCGATTGGCCTGGGCGCGAAACCCAAGGCGCACGCGATCCGCTGAATAGTGCCTTGAATTATGGCTATGGCATTTTGTATAGCCAAATTGAACGCTGCTTGGTTTTGGCGGGTCTTGATCCATATGGCGGTTTTATGCACACCGATCGGCCAGGCAAACCCTCATTAGTGCTCGATTTAATTGAAGAATTTCGCCAAACCGTGGTTGATCGTACCATTTTGGGCTTGGTGAATCGGAAAATGACGATTGAGCAAGATGAAACTGGCCGATTAAGCGAACATACCCGTGAGATGATTCGCGAGCGCTTATTTAAACGCCTCGAAGCCAGCGAACCCTATGAGGCAAAACGGGTCAGCTTACGGGTGATTATGCAATCGCAGGCTCGCCATCTGGCAACCTTTGTGCGTGGCGATCGCGAAACCTACACGCCTTTTATTGCAGCGTGGTAGCCCATGCGAACCTTACTAATCTACGATATTGTGGATGATCGGATTCGCACAAAAGTCGCCGATTTATGCCTTGATTATGCCCTGCAACGGATTCAATATAGCGCTTTTATGGGCGATATTCCACGCACGCTGAGCGAAGAATTATGGCTCAAAATTAGCAAATTAGTCTGCAATCAAGAACATTCGATTGAACTGATTCCAATTTGTGCCAAAGATTGGGTTGAGCGCCGCAGTTCATCAGGCAAGCCCAAACCAGTCGCACCAGTTGCCGACGACGACGATGGTTGGGGCGAAAGGAGCAATGATGATGACGGATGAAGCAGGCTATTTTCTCGAAGTTACCGACATTAAACAGTATCGAATCTGCCCGAGAGTGGTGTTTTATCGCTATTGTTTGCCGCGAGTTCGGCCAATAACTGGCAAAATGGCGCTTGGGATCGAGCGTCATCGCGAAGAAATTGGCCGCGAAGAACGGCGCTCGTTAAGGACTTATGGTTTGACGAGTGGCGAGCGTCAGTTCGATATCTTGCTACGATCAGCACGCTATCGATTGGTTGGAATGCTCGATCTAATCATCATTACAGAAAATGAATGTATTCCAGTTGAATACAAACTCTCGGAACGCATGCCTGGCAGCCATGTCAAAGCTCAATTAGCTGCCTATGCGTTGCTGCTGACCGAACAATTGCAAAAGCCGATTCGGCGTGGATTTAGCTACCTCTTGCCATTACGTAAGGCAGTTGAAATTCCGTTGGGCCAACGGCTGCTGAATGATGTTGAGCGGAGCATTGAGCAAATCCATCAGCTGATTGCCCATGAAACGATGCCAGCAGCGCCCAAGCAACAAGCAATTTGCGTAAATTGTGAATTTCGCCGCTTCTGCAACGATGTGCTTTAGTTTTTTTTGGCCAGCGCAGCGCCGAATTCGCAACTCGATTAATTGAGGGCTGATTCTTGGCTAATGCGGGAGGATTGATCGGTTTGGGATGTTGATATAGCTGATTGCAAAGCCCTAGCTTTGTTTCGCAACTCCCCCCATTTTTCGCCCAAAATTCGAGTTGCGAAACAGCCGTAGAATCGAGTATGATATCGTGAGCATGAAGCTTCAACCGAGACGCTACAGCTGCCGCTGCGGCGTAGAATGCAGCATCTGCAGGATTTACCTAGGCGCAAGCGCTTAACAAATGGGCGATTTCAATTAATCGATCCGCGTAGAGGATACTGAAACCCTAAACTAAATAAAATCAGAATTCATATCACAAATTTCAATTAATCGATCCGCGTAGAGGATACTGAAACTTCTTCCCGAAGGATGCGAATCCGCACCACTTCACGATTTCAATTAATCGATCCGCGTAGAGGATACTGAAACTGATTTGCGCGTGGTGGTGTTGGGCCTCGAACCCGATTTCAATTAATCGATCCGCGTAGAGGATACTGAAACAAGTTGAATTTATCATGGGCAACGGGACGAACCGAATTTCAATTAATCGATCCGCGTAGAGGATACTGAAACTCAAAGGGCAATGTGTAGGTCGTGCGATGCGACTATTTCAATTAATCGATCCGCGTAGAGGATACTGAAACCTCGAATCGATAAAAGTGCTTTGAGGCACTATAACTATTTCAATTAATCGATCCGCGTAGAGGATACTGAAACTATTCGACTTGTCGTGAATCTGGTGAAAGCCAAAAAATTTCAATTAATCGATCCGCGTAGAGGATACTGAAACATTCCGTTTGGATCGTTTCGACTGGAATAATTGAATTTCAATTAATCGATCCGCGTAGAGGATACTGAAACTGCAAGATTCGCTTTTTGAGCTGCGAGCCACTGCTTATTTCAATTAATCGATCCGCGTAGAGGATACTGAAACGTTGCGGCGCGCTGATCGTGACTATCAAAAACAATTGCATTTCAATTAATCGATCCGCGTAGAGGATACTGAAACATGTCGCCTCATGCACCAGGTACTCATACTTGCGGGATTTCAATTAATCGATCCGCGTAGAGGATACTGAAACTAGTGCGTTGTTATCATGAGGTTTATGCAGGGGTTAGATTTCAATTAATCGATCCGCGTAGAGGATACTGAAACTAACACCGTGGCTGTTAATACCAGGCTAGTGGCGGTATTTCAATTAATCGATCCGCGTAGAGGATACTGAAACAAGTTGTGATTGGCCGAGCAATCCCCGCCGGACGCGATTTCAATTAATCGATCCGCGTAGAGGATACTGAAACTTCTCCAAGAAGTGGTGCAGGGTTTAACTGTTTTTATTTCAATTAATCGATCCGCGTAGAGGATACTGAAACGATGGTGGGTCAAAGCCAATTATTGCGATCACAGCCGATTTCAATTAATCGATCCGCGTAGAGGATACTGAAACACCTTTGGACGTTGGCAAGTCAAAAATCAAGATTGAATTTCAATTAATCGATCCGCGTAGAGGATACTGAAACATGCGCTGCGTTTGGCGTTCAGGTCTTTGCGCGCAAATTTCAATTAATCGATCCGCGTAGAGGATACTGAAACCCCCTCTCCCCCAGCTTTTGCCTATTACTATTTTTAGATTTCAATTAATCGATCCGCGTAGAGGATACTGAAACTTCCCATCCCGAGCAACTGACATTGGAGGTCTAAGATTTCAATTAATCGATCCGCGTAGAGGATACTGAAACATCCCAGTCGGACATTGATTGTATGCGGAGTGGCATATTTCAATTAATCGATCCGCGTAGAGGATACTGAAACATGGCTAGTGATTATTGGAGTGCTGGCGCACGCCAATTTCAATTAATCGATCCGCGTAGAGGATACTGAAACGCTGGACGTTCGGCATTATTGAGATATTTACTCAATTTCAATTAATCGATCCGCGTAGAGGATACTGAAACAGTGGCTCGGAGATGACTTGGATTTTATTGGCACATTTCAATTAATCGATCCGCGTAGAGGATACTGAAACGCTGTTGAGGGTGAAACCACGCGCACCAGCGTTGGCATTTCAATTAATCGATCCGCGTAGAGGATACTGAAACTCTGAAATACCATCAAGTTCATACCACTGCTCAGCCATTTCAATTAATCGATCCGCGTAGAGGATACTGAAACGCAGCCATTTGTTGGCCAACCAATCTCCGTTAGCGGATTTCAATTAATCGATCCGCGTAGAGGATACTGAAACAAAGAGACATGGCGACCGCCGCCGCCGATGCCGCTGATTTCAATTAATCGATCCGCGTAGAGGATACTGAAACATCTTGATACAACTCGGCATACTTAGCGGTTTTCTATTTCAATTAATCGATCCGCGTAGAGGATACTGAAACGTGAGCGATCGCACGACATTCAATCCGAGCGAGAAGATTTCAATTAATCGATCCGCGTAGAGGATACTGAAACGAAGGGCAGACTCAAGGCCAATATGCTGGCATCCCAATTTCAATTAATCGATCCGCGTAGAGGATACTGAAACTCCGACAATGAGCAGGAGCGGCATGAACTGCTGAGCGAATTTCAATTAATCGATCCGCGTAGAGGATACTGAAACGCGCTTCACTTGACGGAGCATCGCGGTTAGCGCGGTTATTTCAATTAATCGATCCGCGTAGAGGATACTGAAACTTGACACTATGTCATGCTTGGACGTACTCTATAGATTTCAATTAATCGATCCGCGTAGAGGATACTGAAACTCGCCCGTATTCGGCACGGGTTAGAGAAGTTTGGCAATTTCAATTAATCGATCCGCGTAGAGGATACTGAAACCAGAAATCGAACTCAATATACTCATACAGGGTTACATTTCAATTAATCGATCCGCGTAGAGGATACTGAAACATCGAACCAACGCAATTCGATCTCAAGCGTGGCTATTTCAATTAATCGATCCGCGTAGAGGATACTGAAACTGAAAGTACCAGAAATGGTGTCAATGGTGTCCAAATATTTCAATTAATCGATCCGCGTAGAGGATACTGAAACACTTAACACGGTCTACACCAGCGGCAACCGCAACATCATTTCAATTAATCGATCCGCGTAGAGGATACTGAAACGTACAACAAAAAGGTGGAGCGCACGGTGATTGACCATTTCAATTAATCGATCCGCGTAGAGGATACTGAAACCGGAAGCTGCGAATTTGGTTGGGTCTTGTGTCGATTATTTCAATTAATCGATCCGCGTAGAGGATACTGAAACGATCTTACGAAGGAACAACGATTTCAAGCCCGCAATTTCAATTAATCGATCCGCGTAGAGGATACTGAAACACGGTTGCCGCCGTTGGTCGGGTAAGCGAGCCAGGTATTTCAATTAATCGATCCGCGTAGAGGATACTGAAACGACTGGCCAACGCCGTGAAAGCCGAGCGTGGATTATATTTCAATTAATCGATCCGCGTAGAGGATACTGAAACATTGGTCGTCCACAGCAAGCCCTGCCGTGGCAATTTCAATTAATCGATCCGCGTAGAGGATACTGAAACAGTAACTCCAGTTGGCTATGAAGTTGTCGATCCTGGATTTCAATTAATCGATCCGCGTAGAGGATACTGAAACCTGCACACGGTCAATGGTTATTTGCTAAATGGGTATTTCAATTAATCGATCCGCGTAGAGGATACTGAAACAGGCATTAGCTTCAGCTTCGTCTGTGGCGAACGCGAATTTCAATTAATCGATCCGCGTAGAGGATACTGAAACACGTCACCATGTCATCAACTATATGACAGCGCGCCAATTTCAATTAATCGATCCGCGTAGAGGATACTGAAACTTCATTTTCTCGGCGGAAGCCTCCAGTTCTTTTTATTTCAATTAATCGATCCGCGTAGAGGATACTGAAACATGTATAACCGTCTACTGACGATATACGACCTCTCATTTCAATTAATCGATCCGCATAGAGGATACTGAAACGCTCGGCGGCCAGAAAGGTTGCTAGCCAGTTGGTATTTCAATTAATCGATCCGCGTAGAGGATACTGAAACTGCCAATATCGTTATCGGCTGCGTTGATTCAACAGCATTTCAATTAATCGATCCGCATAGAGGATACTGAAACATTCAGGGGTAGATTCAACATCAACTTCAAACTGTATTTCAATTAATCGATCCGCATAGAGGATACTGAAACTGTTTGCGTTTGAGTGCATCGGCCTCAGCCTGGGATTTCAATTAATCGATCCGCATAGAGGATACTGAAACGTGCCCCGATTGTGGTGCGCTGCTCGACAGCGTGAGCATTTCAATTAATCGATCCGCATAGAGGATACTGAAACAACGCAACGTGATAGGGCAGCTTGCGCGGCAGTTGCAATTTCAATTAATCGATCCGCATAGAGGATACTGAAACTACCTTCCGCAGCTTGACCCGCGAGGCCTACTACAATTTCAATTAATCGATCCGCATAGAGGATACTGAAACAAATGCCCGTGCGCATGTGGGGTTTCGAGGGCGAGATTTCAATTAATCGATCCGCATAGAGGATACTGAAACATACCGACGATGTGGTAGAAGTGATGTATGCCGTGATTTCAATTAATCGATCCGCATAGAGGATACTGAAACAATCAATCGCATCATTGGCGTGGTGAACGAATCAATCATTTCAATTAATCGATCCGCAGAGAGGATACTGAAACCGTTGTAATTGAGCGAACCGAAGAAGGAATTTGCATCGATTTCAATTAATCGATCCGCATAGAGGATACTGAAACATGCTCTTGACATCAGATTGTGCACTCACAACCGAGGATTTCAATTAATCGATCCGCATAGAGGATACTGAAACATAATTGGATCTGATATTGAGGTTCGCATTCGTTCTATTTCAATTAATCGATCCGCAGAGAGGATACTGAAACTTGTCTAAGATTGACTGGGGAAGCCCGTAGAGTGAAATTTCAATTAATCGATCCGCAGAGAGGATACTGAAACTTCCCGATAATACCAAAGTGCCCATCACGCTCGAAAATTTCAATTAATCGATCCGCATAGAGGATACTGAAACGTGCGATGCGTGGATGCTTGCCGATATTGCTACAGGATTTCAATTAATCGATCCGCATAGAGGATACTGAAACAAATCTCGCAGCTCGAAGCCCAGCAGCAAAAAGATTTCAATTAATCGATCCGCATAGAGGATACTGAAACCAGCAGCGAGATTAAGCAAAACACGACGCGAATTATCATTTCAATTAATCGATCCGCATAGAGGATACTGAAACTCCAGTTGGAGCGAGGCGATTTCGATAGCCTGTGGTTATTTCAATTAATCGATCCGCAGAGAGGATACTGAAACCAACGGGAACGCCAACAATTACGCCTAGCCCGCAATTTCAATTAATCGATCCGCAGAGAGGATACTGAAACCGGCGATAAGTGGTAGTCGTGCTGGTGCATTGGGTATTTCAATTAATCGATCCGCAGAGAGGATACTGAAACTTCAGTATACATACGAAGTCCTTTACTCCAACAATTTCAATTAATCGATCCGCAGAGAGGATACTGAAACCTTCAGTGGCCGGAGCGATTAAAACTAATTCTTCGGATTTCAATTAATCGATCCGCAGAGAGGATACTGAAACAGTCGGACTTGGGCCAATAGAATCTGACAGGGATTTCAATTAATCGATCCGCAGAGAGGATACTGAAACCTGATTGAACGCTTGATTGACGACGCACCACTAACATTTCAATTAATCGATCCGCAGAGAGGATACTGAAACGCGCCAATTGCGCCGCCGGTCAGCGATCGCACGACATATTTCAATTAATCGATCCGCAGAGAGGATACTGAAACGTTGGCGGGCTTCGCTAAGCAAGCGCATTGTTGATAATTTCAATTAATCGATCCGCAGAGAGGATACTGAAACTTGTTGATGCTAGCGAACATTCGTTAGCCTATACGTTACCAGACTTGGATCGATTACAATTGAGCGTATTCATCTAGCAGAGAGAGTTTGAGCGGATGGCTGAACACAAGCAATTAATTGAATCATTGGTTAAAACATGGCGCGATCAGCTTGGTTTGCTGCAACCAACAGCGATTGTTGATGCATGGCCGTCGTCGATTTGGCACGCGTTGATCGCTACCAAGCCAATAAGCTGGCTGCTCGAACAGATCGACTATCTGAGCGATCTCGTGCAGCGGATACGAATCTATAGCCTCATTTGGCCCAAACTCACTCCTGATCAACAGGCAAGCTTGACTGTACAACTCGGACACATCATTGCAAGCATTGATGCGTTGGGCACACGTATTACCGCGATTGGTGTGATCCACGCAAGTTTGCCGCAACAATGTTTAATCTGGCTCAACCAAACCCTTGATGCATTTGAATCAGCTGGCAAGCTCCAGCATCAAACTGATTGCTTAAACCAAATCATTTGCCTAAAGCTTGATCGCGATCTCTATCGAGGGGTAATTGAGCGTGTGCACTCATTGCTATTACAACTGCCACCAAACCATTCGACCCAGCAATCAGTTCGTAATTTGATTAACTATTATGTGACATATGCAGATTTTGAGCAGGCCCGCCAATTGGCTGAGTTGCTGGAACAAGCATATCGATCCCCCTATGGTTGGAATGTGATCAGCAAGGCATGGCTGGCTGGGGGCAATTCCGTTCAGCAACTCGTTGTGTGGCGTGCCAACGAAGCTCAAATGCCAAATAGCATTTGGGTGATTACGGGCTTGCTCGAAGCCCAGCGTTTGAGTGAAGCCTTAATATGGTTAGCTCAATATCCTCAGTTAAACGATCATGAATCGATCAAATCACACTTGATTAATGCCTATCTTGCGCATCAAGAGCTAGCCGAGGCGGCGGCAATTGCAATAACCATCCCACAACCGTGGGTCTATTCCCACCCAATTGAGGACGTGATTAAAGCCTATGTGATTTGCGGTGATTCTGAGCAAGCTTTGGTATTGGCTCGCAGCATCGATAGTCCATGGCAGCAGATTCGCGGGTTAGTTACGATCTTTATTAATGATTCGCGGCTGGAGCTTGCGCAATTTGATGCTTTATTCGCCGAAGCGTATGCCCATGTTGCGAGGCTCGACTACCCAATCTTACAAGCGTGGTCGTTGTTTGATCTTGCTCGTTCCAGTCGCTTAGTGTCTGAATCGCAGTTTTTAGCACTTATTGCGGAAACGCTTGAAGTTGCCAAACACGTTGATGATAGTGATGATTATGAAAAACTCATTTTGCAGGTCTGCCGCTGCTTGATTATGCGCCAGCAGCTTGAGCTGGCTGAAACAACCTTGTTTGCTTTAGGTGAAATTGAGTTGACTGTCAATGAGCAACTGAGTGGTTTGTTGACCCAAGCCTATCTTGATGCAGGGCGTTTAAACGATGCAATGCGGCTCGCAGTACGTTTGAATAATCGACCCCCGTGGCAGTGCCTGATTCACTATTATTCTGAGCACGATCAGCTTGATCTGGCGCTTGAATTAAGCAAAAATTTGTGCAATGACAGTCGTAGTGAGATTATTTACCAGTTAGTGAGGGTTTTGACCCAAGTGCAGCAGCCAGCGCTGGCATTGCTTATTACACACCATTCACGCACGCCACTTGAACAGTGTACAAATGATTTGCTGATTGCGACCAGCCTGCGCTCTGATCCAGCGTTTAATTTTCAAGCGCTGCTTACAACAATTGAACAACGCCTGGCCATGGTTCCTCATTCCGAACAACGCATAGCGCAACAGATTGCCTTGAGCATTGAATTTGGCCTGCTCGACTTGGAAGCGGGCTTGGCCAAACTTGCAACAATCCAATCAGATTGGGATGAATTTGAGATCGTGATGGCTAAGGCGCAGATATTACTGCACCATGGGCATTTTGCAGAAGCAAAACAGCTTTTAACCGAGGTAGCGAGCTACGATCGGTACTTTCTAATCTTGATGATTATTCAGTTTTTAACCGAACAAGGGTTGCTTGCCGACGCACTCGCGTTGGTTGCTGAAAGCCGTAATCCAGACCATCAAATTGGTTATTATGCCTGCATTGCTGCATCAACGCCTGAACCTAAACACGCAAAAAGCATGATTAATCGCGCTGTGGAATTACTTTCCACAACTGACCATGCATTGAATTCCATTGATTCATTGGCGCTTACTGCTTGCAACCATGGCTGGTATGAACTGGCTTGGGATTTGAGCGAGCAAATAAGCGATCTTAATCAACAGGGCTTACTGCAAACCTATATTTTTAATCACCAAGCCATACCGAACCAAGCTTTAGCCAAAGCTGTAGCGATTAAACAAACCTATTTTCGAGTGCAAGCCTTGGTTGCGATTGCTCACCACTATCCACTTGAAGTTTATTGTGAATTCATCCAATCGCAATGGATTCAAGCAACGACCATAACTGAATTTGTCCAGCTGCTTGGTTTAATCGAGCCTGTGCTTAAACAGCATCCGCAGGTGGCACGAGAGCTTTTTGCCACTTATTCGCTCGTTTCTTGTGCTGAGCTTGGATGATAATGCGCATACATCGCTGCAATCACGCTGCGCAGTTGTTCAAATAGCGATTCAGGCCCTTTGATCAAGCGGGCATGTTCGCCATAGCCCAATAAAATGCGAATAATCTGAAATTCGCTAAATTCGCTGGCATCAATCTCGATTTCATCATCGATATAACGAATCGCTTCAATCATAAATCGCTCGCTTACCCCACCACTGGCAAACGCAGCAGGCAAACGATAGGTAAAATGAATTTTGCGCCGTTCGCGCCGCAGTTGTTGCATATCTGGCAATAATTCTGGCGAGTTCTTCGTCAAATCAAAAATCATACGATCAAGCCGAAAGGTTAAAGTCATGCCATAGCGATAGCAATAGGCCAGCAGATAATAATGCCGATCGCGATATTCTAGCTCGTAGGGGTCGATCCGTGGGTGCAGTTGGGGCTGATCACTGCTCAGCGATCGGTAATAAAAACTCACTTGTTGGCGCAGGCGAATTGCTTTTTCAAAAAAACGAATCCATTCCGCATAGGGCGTATAATCAATCGCTGGATTAAACGCGACGCGCAGGGCTGGCCGCCGCTTCCAAGTCGTTTGTTGGGCCTGCGATAAATTGCTGGTCAAACGGGCGATAAATTGCTTAACTTGCGGTGTTATGGGATGGCCAAACCCAAAAAGATCGCGAATTGCCATCAGGGCTTCAAGGTCGTCATCAGCCAACACATACTGATTCGTGCTAATCTTCCAGCGTTTTGGCTTATTCTCCACCTCAATCTGATAACCGAAGGCACGCAAGCTATGTAAGTCGCGCCGAAATGCTCGTTGACCAGATTGCCCAGCAGGATATGGGTTGGCTAATGTTTGACAGATGCTCTCAAAGCTGTGCTGTTGCGCTAAAAGTAGGTCGCGGAGTTCGATTAGTCGCCAAATCAGGCTTGGCACTTCAGCTGCGAGCAAATCCATGAGCCTATTCCTTTATGCGATTGCTTGGCACTTAATCAGCGTAGTTTGCTATTATAACCAATTTTATTCTTGCTTAACAGCCCATGCTTGCTGCTTAAACCAAATGAGCCATGGCAGATCCACGGCTCGTTTGCTTGCTGGAAGAAATTAATGTTCTGGAGGTTTAGGGAATTTGGGTTCCTGGAGGAACGTCGCTATCATCGCAGCCAGTGCCCGAGTAACCATTAATTGGGGCCAAACAGCCAACAATATCGTTAATTTCGGCGGCTTCTTCTTCGAGGTAGGTCAGGCCGAAGATCATGGTCGTTTCGTCAGTGTGGGTGGTTTCAAATTCCATGAATTGCACTCCTTTACACACAAATGGGGTTTGTTGCTGCCGAAAAGCTTGGCCTAGGGAATTGCGTCAACATCATCGCAGCTTGTGCCCGAATAGCCATCGATTGGCACAATACAGCCAACAATATCGTTAATTTCAGCAGCTTCTTCTTCGAGGTAGGTCAGGCCGAAAATAACCGGCAGTTCTTCGATTTTAGTGGTTTCGAATTCCATTGAATGCGACTCCTTAATATGCGAAATTTCCACAGACCAGCCTTGGATTGCTTAGGGAATTAGTTCGCCTGGATTACCGCCATCACTATCGTCACAGCCTGTGACGGTGTAGCCATCGCTGCCAATTGGCATCAAACAGCCGACTACATCTTGAATTTCAGCAGCTTCTTCTTCGAGGTAGGTCAAGCCGAAAATAATTACTTCTTCGCTTTTGGCTGCCAGCATTGTTTGTTCTTGCATGATCGTTCCTCTTCAATTAGTTAAGATTAATGGAATTTTTGTTCGTTCCAGCAATGATCATGATTATAGAAATAATCCGATTAATGTCAAGATTAATATAGATATATTTGTAATTTTATAATGATTTTTGTAAATAGAAAATTTGATTGAATATTAAATAAATATATCCAAAGATAGCAATATTAAATGATTTTTGCTATTTATTGGTGATTATCTGTGATATGTTAGCGTAAAAATACTCGGATATGATTATTCTATCAGCTTTATAGATTGATAGAACGCTCGACGCAGCACCTACCTTTCTTAACGATGGTTTCTAAATCTAAGGGCGAATTCCCTGCTGCCTTGATTGCAAAACAGCAGGGAATTGAATTTTAAGCTGTTCGTTGATTCAAATTGGTTGCAGCTATCTGCTCGATTGGCTCGCTGAGTGGCTTCGTAAGCTGACCCTTAATCAAATTGTAGTAGTGGCCAGCTTGGGCCAATAATTGCTCATGGCTGCCCGATTCGATAATTTCGCCAGCATCCATCACCAAAATGCGGTCGGCGCGTAAAATCGTACTGAGCCGATGGGCAATAACCACGGTTGTGCGGCCAGCACGATTTTCTTCGAGCGCTTGCAAAAAGCCTTGTTCGGTCGCGCTATCTAAGTTGCTCGTGGCCTCGTCGAGAATCAAAATTGGTGCGTTTTTGAGCAATGCCCGCGCAAGCGTAATGCGCTGGCCTTGGCCTGAGGAGAAATTATCACCGCCGCGCGCTACTTGCGATTCGTAGCCATACATCTGGCCTGCAATAAATTCATCTGCTTGGGCAATTTTTGCTGCATTGCGAATTAATTCTAGATCAGTATCACGCATTAATGTAATGTTTTCGCGAATTGATTGCTGCATCAAGCGCGTATTTTGAAAAACAGCACTAATTGCGTTACGTAATTCATCAGGCTTGATTTGGCGCGTACTAATTCCATCAATTAATACATCACCATGGCTTGGCAAATAAAATCCTGCGATCAAATTTGCCAATGATGTTTTACCTGAGCCAGTTTCGCCCACAATTGCTACGGTTTCACCAGGTTTGATTTCAAAATTAAGTTTCTTCAGCACCATTTTGTTGCGCAGATAAGCAAAATGCACATCGTTAAATTTAATCTCACCTTTGATTTCTGGTAAAGCAACAACATCATTCGCCCGTGATTCTTCATCAGGCAAGGTCATAATTTCATCCATACGCTCAATTCCCAATAATGCTGTGCGCATATTCAGAATTGTTGCAGGCAAGCGTTGAATTGGTTGTAAATAGAAGGCAACCATTCCAAATAACACCACCAACTCGCCTGGTGTCATGCTGCCTGCGAAAACTTGGCTACTTCCATACCATAAAATCGAGGCTGTAATTAACGAGGTTGCTAAAACACTCCATGCACTGGGCAATGCGATATTAATTCGACTATCCATCCGTGATTTAGTAAAATTAGCTAATTTCTCGTTAAGTAAAGCTTTATATTGTTCTTCAGCACCAAAAACTTTGATCGTTCTTACACAATCAAATACATCAACCATATGTGAAGTAAATTCTTCCATGTGAATAATCGATGATAGTTGAACGTTATAAACCCGATCATTCAGCGAGAAGAGTACAAACCAGACTAATGGCAATGCCGCAGCAGCGATTAATGCAGCAATTGGGTTATAGAAGGCAATAATGCCTAATGCAGTTACAAACATCGCTGTATCAGCTAAAATCGTGATTAAACCTTCGGAGAGTGCCAATTGGATTCCATCGGCCTGCGTTACGCGTAAAACCAAGCCAGGAATACAACGCACATCAAAAACTTTCATTGGTAAGCGCAACAAGCGATCAATATACTTGGCTGAATAACTTTGATGCACCCGTTGACCAACCCGTGCACTGAGCCATAAACGGCCAAATTGGAGCGCCGATTGAAAAACACTGACTAAAATTAAGCCTACGCCTAAGGCAAAAAGCAACGCTTGATCGCGATTAGGCAAAATCGAGTCAATCAAGATTTGCATAAAAAACGAGGTTATCCAGCCTAACGAGGTTGCGAGCAGGGCAAAAAACAGCACAATGCCCAAAATAAGCTTATGTTGGCGTGCAAGTTGCAGCAAGGTTTTGAGCGGCTTAACTTCAAGTTCGCGTGGTTTGAGGGCTGCGGTTGGCTTGAATTCAACCAAATAGCCACTCCACATGGCTTCAAATTCGGTTTTGCTGAGCGTGCGCAAACCTCGGCTGGGATCAAGTACAACTACCGAGTTTGGCGACCATTTGTAAATCACCACATAATGGCCTTCGCCACCTTTGAGGTGGGCGATCGCTGGCAGTTGCACATGTTGCAGGGCGCTATAAATGGCTTGGGCTGGCCGCGATTCAAGCCCGATTGCGCGCCCGCCATCGCGCAAACCAGCCAAACTTGTGCCATTGCGATCAGCGCCAACCAAATTGCGTGCTTGCTCCAAGGTAATGCGGTGTTTGTAGAAATGCGCTACCGATGCAAAGACCGAGGGGCCGCAATCTCGCCCTTCCGAGGCGCGAATCCATGGTAAGCGGCGATAAATTAACGTCTTATTGAGCATTAACAGCCTCCTGAGCCAAAGGAATCGGATAATCGATGCTGGCAGCTTGCAACATTGCTGCAAAATGTTCATAAATTGGCATGCCGGTGAGACGGGCAATCCAATCGAATTGGCCGTTGGGATTGATTTCGAGGAAAATATGCTCGCCTTCGGGCGTGACAATCATGTCGATGCTGCCAAATACCAGCTGCAAGCGATCCATATAGTTGCGCACTTTGGCGGCTAAATCATCAGGCAAGGCATATACTTGATGCGGCGTGTTGGGAATATCGTAGCGTCGCCAATCTTCGCGCGCTCGTTCGCTACTTTGCGAGTGGATAGAGCAGGCAAAAATTTCGCGGCCAACTACTACAATTCGCAGTTCAAAGGCTTTATCGACATAAGGTTGGAAAATACCAGGCGTGGGAACTGCATTACGTGCATTGCTAAAGTGTTGCTTCGAAACTCGATTAGTCAATAACTTGGCAATTTTGCTTGGTTCTTCATCTTTTGCAGGAATCATCTTGAAAAATGGCCGAAACGGCTTATAAATAATTGAATCGGCGTGTTGCTCGTAGAAATCTTGGGCATAGGGCAAGTGCGCGGTAAAAAGCGTATCGGGGATATTAAAACCTACATCAGCAGCAACCCATAACTGCGCACATTTTTCTTCAAAGGCATCGTGAAATGGTGGCGGATTGATGCAGAAAATATTATGACATTTGATTGCTAAGACAATTCCTTTATATAACGCGCCCCATTCGCCAGAAAAGAAATTCCATTCGTCATGTTGTTTAGCTAATTGCTGATAGCGTTCAAGCAAGGGTTCTGGTCGCCAGCTACGCCAAATCCATGCAGCACTCACATCAGTTGCAAAATTAATTTCACGCTCAGCTAAGCGTAAAATTGCTTGCGCTGTACCATCTGCTGCCCGATTGATGCGGAATGAGGCGTTTTGCTCCATAACTTCTTGGCTTAATACCACAACTTCTTGACCCTGCGCCTCCAAAAGCTCACGGACACTAACCACCGTTGTATCGGTTAAAAGCTTGGTAATGATTAAGATCATTGCGAACTCCTTGCTACGTGTAGCGTCACATGAATTTTCTAGGGCAATCAATATTTTTGGGTATAGCAAAGCTGGGCTTGGCGCAGCAGTTGAATTAATTGAGTGATATGCTCAATTTTGGCCAAGCTTAACGATGCTGCCTGCTCAACGAGCATGCAGATTGGGTATTGCGACGAATAGCGCTAAAAAGCGTTGACCAAGGCTTGAATAAAACCTTGAAACGTGTGGTAATAACCTAATTAAATACATCCGAATTAATGTCAATTCAGATCGTTTAATCAGATACCTATCCGAACATCCAGCCAAGTTATTGATTAAGGGTTGTGTGATTGAGCAAGATTTGCCAAGAGTTTACTGGTCGGTTTAGGAACATGCGGAAGGGGAGCAAGAAGATTCCTAAATCACGATCAGGGTGAATTTTTCGATAGTAACAACCACATAATGCCTTTGGGAAAGCAAAAACAATCGATGGGAGTGCCATCCGTTTGCCAATGGTTTATATGTTACGATCGAGTTGGGATAACCGCGTAGGGGAATAGAGTATGGGTAGAATTGCGGTATGCGAGCCATCATAACAATAACTTGAAATACTGTCAACTTTTGGCCTAAAAAAACCGCATAGCTGCATACTACAAGCGCTTTTTAATCTTTTATTGATTACTTTAAGGAAGATTGGTAAATAAAGCATTAAAAATTAGCTACTTAAACAAATCTGCCATGCACATTAAGCTATTGAGCATGGCACTAGGCGATTAAATGTTCAACGTTAACCAATCTCTGCGCTGGCTGCATATTCGCTGTAAAGCCCAGCTACGGAGATTCAGCTTTGAGTTGGATGAGTGCTTCCAGTTCGCTGGTGCTCTGTAGAAGATCGCCAATTAACATCCCTAAACGAAGCTGCTCGTTCGCATACACAATCAGGTAGCAGCTTGGTTGAACTGGCAAAATGACGATTGTTTGCGTTGTACTTCTAATGATCAAGTAGCTTTCAATTGGCTGCTCCAAGGTGAGGATGATATACGGTGAAACCTGAATGCCTATTGGCAGGCGCACAATGTCATGTCTCTCACGAACCGCCGTTATAAAGTTGAGATGGACAAACACGAGATTATCAAGCGAGGGTAATTTTTGTAGTAGATCGATTAAATAATCGCTAATTAAGCTAATCTGCATCATTCACTCCACGTAAATGATAGATAATTGTAGTTTGTGTTTGCTCACGGATGACCCATTCTGCGAGCTGTGGTTCATGGAACAATAAATCATCAAGTGCTTTATACAATGCCTCATAGAGTTGTGGTACTGAAAATGGAAGTTGCCTAAGTTCAAGGTCGTTTTTATAGACTGTTAAGGCATTGCTATCAATAATGATAGCTGCAGCTGCTTCGTGGAAGCCAAATTTTATCCATTCTAGGACTATTAATCCAGCCTCGCCTGTTCGTAAGGCGATGGTTTTGCGCTTCAAGCGCTGAAGATAATTGACCATTGGATGCATTTGCATAGCCTCAGTACAAATTTCCATCAAACTCTTTAGCGCTTGGCTTCAGCATCAAAGAAGGGTTTTAGCACATCGCCATAGCTGAGTAAATAGACTTCGAGGGTATTAAGCGTTGGCATTGTTGTCCAATCGGCGGTCATAATATGCGCATGAATCGCTTCGATGGCTTCAATCGCTGCTTTGCGCTCAAATCTTGGTAAGGGTTCTTGGCCAAGGTAGGTGCGCTTGGCTCCATCCATATGGGCATAGCCAAGGGTGACTTTATAATCAGCAATGCCATACGGTGTGGAGGTGTAGGGCAGCTCTGCATGCAGCCATGTTTGCACTGCATCAGCGATTTGCTGGCGAGGTTCGAAGGCTAGGGTTGGGGTTACGTCCCAGCCTTTGGCGCTGAAGCCCCGATGATTATTGATGGTAGCCCTGGCGCTCTGTTCAATCCGCCGCAAAAACCACCATTGCTTAAGCTTGCGCAGCATATGCTTCTCCTACTCAATCCTAGGCGAATTTGTTTGCGCTCAGTATAGCGGGCTGCAAGTGCTGCACCATCAATCAAATGGTGGAACTGGGGTCATAAATTAGGCTGTAATCTCAGTTAATTGGGCTATGCGAATTTTTACATATGCGGTAGACTAGGGCTACGCAGCGTCGCGCCGATCATCTTTTTACCAGCGTAGGGTATCGCTATGCCGATGACCAATCAATCAATTGCCGCCCGCCGTTCACCAGTCGCAGCCAAAGCAACCAGCCAGCATCCATTGCGGCTTTTATTCAATTTATATCGCGAAGATTGGGGCAAATTGGCGCTAGCCAGCCTAATCTATATTGTCAAGCATAGTCCGGTTTGGATTATGCCATTAATTACCGCCGACATTATTAATATTATTTCGAGCCAAGGTCAAATTGGCTTGGGCCGTTTATGGTTCGATGGCTTCTTATTGTTAATCGTCTTGCTGCAAAATATTCCAACCCAATATGTCTATATTCGCTTGTTGAGTTTGGCAATTCGGCGCATGGAAAGCAAATTGCGTTCGATGTTGGCTCAGCAACTGCAATTAATGTCGATTGGTTTTTACAATCAACGCAGCAGCGGGGTTTTGCAAGCCAAAGTGCTACGCGATGTGGAAATTATCGAGCAATTAACCCGTAATGTTTTTCAAAGTTTCCCTGCTGCGCTATTAAATTTGCTGGCAGCGATTATTGTGGTGGCCTTTCGCTCGCCATGGTTCTTAGTGTTTTTTGTGGCAACTGTGCCCTTGACGGCAATTGTGTTGCGAACGACGCGCAATCCAATTCAATCGAGCAATAGCGCCTTTCGGCATCAAGTTGAACGCTTGGCAGCGCGCCTAAGCGAAATGATCCAGCTGATTCCCATCACCCGTGCCCATGCCGCTGAAGAAGAAGAAATGCTCAAGCTTGACCGCCGCTTGGTGCAGTTTCAAAATGCTGGCTTACGGCTTGATGCAGTTAATTCGCTGTTTGGCGCAGCTTCGTGGGTCAGTTTTAATCTCTTTAATGGCCTATGTTTGGTCGTGGCGGCTTGGGCTTGCTACACCCAATTTTTGCCCTTGGCGATTGGCGATGTGGTGCTGATGACCAGTTATTTCTCAATTTTAACTGGGGCCGTGATGGAGTTGGCCAATCTTGCGCCGCAAATTACCAAAGGCTTAGAATCGGTGCATTCGGTCGGCGAAATTCTCGATAACGAAGATATTGAGGATAACGAGGGCAAACAACGGCTTGATCAGGTTCCAGGGCGCTTTCAATTTCAACATGTACACTTCAGCTATCCCGATACCCAGCGCTCATCGTTGTATGATCTGACGCTTGAGGTGCAGCCAGGCGAGACCATCGCCTTCGTCGGCCCATCTGGCTCGGGCAAATCGACCTTGCTTAACTTAGTGATTGGCTTTTTGCAGCCAACTGCTGGCACAATTTTGCTTGATGGTCATGATTTGCAACGCATTGATTTGCGCAGCTATCGCCGCCATATCTCGGTGGTTTCGCAAGAAACTCTGCTGTTCGATGGCTCGGTGCGCGATAATATTTGCTATGGCTTGAACAATGTTAGCGAAGCGACAATTGAGCAAGCTTTGCGCGATGCCAATGCCTTGGAATTTGTGCTCGACATGCCCGATGGCCTCGATACGATTATCGGCGAGCGCGGCACACGGCTTTCTGGTGGGCAACGCCAGCGCTTGGCCATTGCTCGCGCGCTCATTCGCAACCCACGGGTGCTGATTTTGGATGAAGCCACTTCGGCGCTCGATAGCATCTCGGAAGGCTTGATTCAAGAAGCTTTAGAACGCTTGATGCAAGGTCGCACAACCTTTGTGGTTGCCCACCGACTTTCGACGGTGCGCAATGCTGACCGCATTGTGGTGATTGAGCATGGCCAAATTATCGAGGTCGGCAATCATCAAAGTTTGGTTGAGCAACACGGAGCCTATGCCCAGTTGCAAGCCTTGCAAGCCTAAACTAAAAAATCGCACTGCGCCCCGTAATTAAACACATTGCGGGGCGCATAGCTTAAATGAGGGAAGGATTATGAGTGAACGTGTTTACCGTAGTGAAGATTGGCCGTTGGTTTTGGCGACGGCCCGTGATGAACAATGGACAGGCTTATCGCTGAGTTTGTGTCCTTTAGGCTCAAGCCCTGAACTGCTGGAGCTACTAGGTCAATGTCATAGTTTACGCATACTTGATTTGTTTGAGTGTGAATTAACCGAAGTTCCCAGCGCATTGCGCCAGCTACCGCTCAACATTCTGACTCTTATGTACAATGATTTGCGTCAATTGCCCGATAGGCTGATTGAATTGCCACTTGTTCAATTATCACTTGGCGGTTGCCCAAACATTCAACTGCCAGCAAATTTTGACCAAAGTTCAATCGAATTTCTTGATTTAAGCTCTAACCAACTGACTGAATTGCCAGCAGTCGTTGGCCGCATGCCGAAACTCAAACAGCTTTCGCTAAGGAGTAATCATTTTCAGTACATTCCCCGTCTGATTGCCGATACTGCAATCGAACAGCTTAACCTGTCTAAAAACCCAATTCACGATTTTATCCTGTTGCCTACGACGCGCTTGCGGGGTTTGAATCTTTGTCAGAGCGAACTTACAACACTCCCGATTGAATTGTTGCAGCATCCTTTGGAATTGCTGGATCTGTCCCAACATAAGAACTTAAATATTCCGCCATGGTTTGCAGAATTGAGTAGCCTTCGAGATTTGAATTTGTTTTACAGCGATTGTGCTGGGCGTGAGTTATATTTGCCTCCCAATCTTGCGGCAGTTTCGCTGCAACATTGCAACTTAACGTCTATTCCTCCAGCGATTCAAGCTAACCCACAATTACGCTGGCTCAACCTGAGCGAAAATTATTTTGTCGCTGCTGAGTTGGTGGTCAATGGCCCATGCGAATCTATCAGTTTATCGGAATCTCGCTTAGAGGCGCTAACGTTAACTGATCAAGCCTTCTCAAGCCTCAAAAGCCTTGATCTGCAAATGGCAAACGTTAAGCAGGTTGGGAATTTAGAAAAGTGTCGAAATTTAGACTGGTTGCGCTGCGATGATGCTCATTTACTGGCAATGCCCACTACGCCTGAATGGCTCAAGAGTCTTAGTTATTTATGGCTCGATGGTGACTTTTCTAACGACCTTATTCCGGCGTGGTTTTGGCAGCTTGAGCAATTGCAAGGGCTTGATTTGCAAGCGCCAGATTGGACGTTGCTTGACGAGAGAATTGGTCAATTGCGCGAACTCCAAGATTTGTCAATTCACAATACGCGGCTTGAGCATGTTCCACATAGTCTTTTGCAATTAACCAAGTTGCATACGCTGCGTTTGCGTCTCCAAGAGCCAAACCATCTTAGTTGGTTAGCAAGCTTGCCCGCGCTACGCGAGTTGGGAGCGTATCCTTATGGGCAAAAACCACCATTGGCGATTCAAGCACGAGCTGCCGAAGCCAAATTTCGCTCTCATCACCACATCATTAATAGCGAAGATGATGAGTTATACCCGCATGGCAATTTAGATTGGCTTGATCGCCATTTTCCGCCAAACAATCGTTAAAAAGCAACGGCGTAGCGCGCCTAAACCTTAGGATTGCTACGCCATATGTTTCCACATCTGTGGAGTTAGTTCTTTCTAATCTCTGCTGAAAGAACCCCTATTCATCGCTCAATTGTTAGTATAAAGCGCCCAAATGGATGTAAATTGTACATTTCGGGTGATTAATTGCTGATAAATAGCCCAAACGCCACCAGAATCTGTTCAATTGTACTTTCAAGCTTGCGTCGTCCAAGCGCTTCTTGGGCGGCGATGCGCTCTTGCGAAACGCCTTGCAATATCCGATTAAGAATTTTCAGCTCAAAGGTTGAAAGTTGTGGGTTGCTCAAAAAATTGCGCATCGAGCGTTGAAGCTGAATCAAGCCCCCAGCGCGCTCAAGAATCTGTTCACGTTGCTGTTGCAAATGGCGTGGGCAGTAAATTGAATTGGTCAGAAAACTCAATAAAACCCGTAGCTCATCGGGCGACCACGCCGCAGCGCTGGCCGGAATTGCCTGGTTTTGATAGGCCGCAATCACGGTGTGCATAATATCTAAATGTTGCTTACGAATAATTTCAACCGCAATTTGATCAACGCCATCGATTGCTGGCGGGCTGGGCTTACCCAAATACTGCTGCAACTGCTGAAAATGTTCAGGCCGCAAGGGTTTTTCAAAAAGTTGGTAGCAGCCTGCAATCCGCGCTTCCCACTCGCGATGCACAGTTTTATCGGTGGTCATACCAAAAATTGGCACTGTTTGCAAGCGTTGTTCGTGCATGGCATGGCTCAGCCAAGTAGCCAAAACCGAGCCTTCCAAATGGCGATAGGCTGGGTCGGGCATTTTCATATCGAGCATAATCATGCAATTAAGCGCTGGTTGCTCACGATCTAACATACTGACACAATATTGCCACATTGCAAACAGACTTTTGAGCCAAACAACCTGCCAGCCACAGCGTTGCGCAATCACCTGCACAATCGTGGCATCGGTCTGGGCATCTTCGGCAAACAGCAAAATCGGCTCGGCATTGGCCAACATAACAATCAAATCTCCCAGACAGCTTCGCCAGCCAAAATGCGCTGGATCTGTAACGGAAAATATTTGGTATTAATCGGTTTGCCGATCATACCATCAAAGCCAATTTGTTGATAGACCACAACCCGTTGCGGCACTACATCTGCTGTCCAAGCAATAATTTTGGTGTGTGGCAAGGCTTCGCGCACTGTTTGATAGAGTTTAATTCCGCTCTCCTTGGGCATGTGAATATCCACTAATAAAATATCTAAGTCGATATCGGAATGCGCGCTATGCCAGGCAAAGAAACTACTGCCTGAGTTCCAACCGCCTTGATACTGGGCATGCAGTTGATGAATCAAACAGACCCGCGCGATTTCTAGGTTTTGCGGGTTATCTTCAATCACTCCGGCAGAAATTTGGGTCGTCGATGGATGCATTATTCCTCCTAATGTGATCGGTTGCTCCTGATTAGGCGATTGTTGCTAGTTGGCGCTGCTGCTGGGCGGTTGCCACGGTTTGTTGCAACACTGGCTCCAACGCTTGCGGCCATGGCCGACTGATATGCGGCCAGCTTTCCAAGCCAAGGCTATACTCGTTGTTTGGCGCGACGATCACAATTGCCTGATCAGGATTAATCGCCAAAATCTCGTCGATTAAGCTATGGGCGCTAACAAAGGCCAAGGTTGCATCAAGCACAACCAACGTTGGTTGTTCACGGCGGTAGCTTGCTAGGGCTTCACGGCTATCCAAGCAACCAATGATGCTCCAAGCGCTGGCCGCTAACTGGGTGCCAAATTCTTCAACCGTATTTGGGTTGTCATCAACGACCACCATCGTCTGCTTGCTCGCAACTTGGGTATATGTACTGTGGCGTTGCTGCCAGGCGGCTTTGGTTGGCAAGCAAACACGAAATTGGGTGCCACGATCAACCTCGCTTTCGACCGTAATATCGCCACCGTGTAAATCGACGAGCTGTTTGGTGATGCTCATGCCCAAGCCAGTGCCTTCATATTCGCGATCGTCGGCGCTTTGAATTTGGCGAAACGATTCCCAAATAAATTGCTGATGTTCGAGCGCGATGCCAATGCCTGTATCGTGAATTAACACCATAACTGTGTCTGATGTACTCTCAAGCGCTACGCTAATGCGACCAGTTTCGGTAAATTTAATTGCATTCGACAAAAGATTGAGCACAATTTGCTTAATTGCTTTACTATCAGCCCAGGCCAAATCAAGCTGATCAGCTTGACGATAATCGACCTGCAAGCCTTTGGCTTCAGCCAAGGGCCGCACGGTTTCCAGCACTTCTTGGGCAATCGCTGCACAATCGACCTGTCCAAAGTGCAATTCAACCCGTCCAGCCTCGATTTTCGAGAGATCGAGAATATCGTTAATCAGGTGTAACAAATGTTCACCAGCGCCCCGAACCTGATCTTGATAGCTTTTTTGTTGGCTGTTGAGTGGGCCAAACCAATCGATAAACTCGGTCATATTGATAATTGCATTCAGCGGCGTGCGCAATTCGTGGCTCATTGTGGCCAGAAACTGTGATTTGCGCAGGTTGGCTTGCTCCGCAACGTGTTGAGCTGATTTGGCTTCGTGCACGCTGACCGCTAATTGGGCTGTGCGTTCATCAACCAAATCTTGCAAATTGGCTTGCAGGTGTAATGATTGGCGCAACGCATTTTCAAGTGCTCGCACAAGTAGCCATAATAAAAAAACTGCAATTGCTAAAAACAAAAGATTATAAACATTCTCATAAGATATTGAAGTCTGATAGATAATGAATAATATAAATATGCATAATGTTTGGACGGATCCATTAATTATCATTGCAGAAGATCCACTAATTAGTC
Organism: Herpetosiphon sp. NSE202; assembly: GCF_042688385.1. NCBI lineage: Bacteria > Bacillati > Chloroflexota > Chloroflexia > Herpetosiphonales > Herpetosiphonaceae > Herpetosiphon > Herpetosiphon sp. NSE202. The sequence continues at coordinate 441,863 of NZ_JBHUPY010000005.1, forward strand.
CAGTAGTTATTAATGGAAGTAAAAATATTATATTAAAATCTGAAATAACTCTATTCAACTCATATCCATTATCAGGTGCCGATATAATGAATAAAAATCCGGAAAAACCTAAAATTATTCCTTTTATGAAATACTTTTCTTTATGTGTATACCACATATAAAAATAAATAACTGCTAAAAATACTGTTCTGTATTCTAAAACGTAATCAAAAATTAAAACATAAACTATGAGATGAAACATTAAAAGAAATGCAATCCCACAGCAATATTTAAACGCAGTTTTGCGCAGCTTACGTACCGATTCAAAGCTATTTAAATCCATCCAGAAACTCCTCATTTGTGCGCCAATGCCAACTCAAGAACGCTTTATGGCTTATGCAATACTTGAGTAGATTATGGCCTAGTATGAGTATACGCCAGCCAAATGCACGCCAATTGTACAAAATAATCATCGGGCGCGAGTTAAACGCAGTGCGTCATGCTCCGTCAGTCTATGGTATACTATGGCCAAAGCCACAGCGTATGCTTGTGGCAAAAGAGCCACTCAGCAAACCAACGGAGGTTTCTTGAATGCACGCAGTAGTTTGTGTTAAGCAAGTTCCTGAACAAAATAGTGTGAAAATCACTGCCGATAAGCAGATTAACAGCGACGGAATCAATCCAATTATCAATTTGTTTGATGAATATGCGATTGAAGAAGCCTTGCAGTGGGCCGAAAAGAACGATGGCCAAGTAACGGTCATCAGCCTTGGCAGCGACGATGCCACTGATTCACTCAAAAAAGCCTTGGCAATGGGTGCAAACGAAGCAGTTTTGATCAACGACCCAGCTTTGGAGCATGTTGATTCGCAAAGTGCTGCTAAAGTTGTCGCCGCTGCGATCAAGAAACTCGATAATGTCAATATTGTCTTCTGTGGCAAGCAAAGCACCGACGACGAAACCGGCCAATTTGGCCCAGCTTTGGCCCGCTTCCTTGGTTGGCCACAACTGACCTATGTTTTCAAAGTGCACGAATTGAGCGAAACCAGCATTGTGGTGGATCGTGCTTTGGAAGACACCCTCGAAACTGTGGAAGCCTCGTTGCCAGTCGTCGTGACGGCGGTTAAAGATCTGAACGAGCCTCGCTACCCATCATTGTTGAAGATTCGCAAAGTCAGCAAGCAACCAATCCCAACCTGGAGTTTAGGCGACCTTGGCCTTGGCGGCAGCGATGTTGCTGGCAATGTGCAAGTTGCTGATCGCGTGCCACCACCAGCCCGCCCATCAGGCGAGATGATCAGTGGCAACGTCCAAACTCAAGTGAGCAGCTTGGTCCAAAAATTAGTTGAAAATCAAATCCTGTAACCTGAAAGGATGAATTATGAGGGATGAATTATGAATAAATTCCCCTCAGCATTCATCCAAAACATAGTCATTATCTATTGATGTTGGGTTTGAAGGAACCTATTCATCCCTTATCCTTCATCCTTCATCCTTCACAATGAGGTGTTTTCATGGCTAGTGGCGTTTGGGTCTTAATCGAACATAAAAATGGCGAAGTGAGCGCAATTTCCAAAGAATTGTTGGGCAAGGGCAAAGAAATTGCCGATGCGCTTGGACAAAGCGTTGCAGGCTTAGTGCTTGGCAACAATACGGCTAGCTTGGTCGAGCAAGCGTTTGCTGCTGGCGCAAGCAAAGCCTATGTGGTTGATGATGCCAATTTGGCGCAATATACCACCGATGGCTACGTTGCTGCTGCCAAAGCTGCAATCGAAGCCCACCAACCAGAACTGTTTTTGACTGGTTCGTCGTTGCAAATGCGCGATTTCACTGGCGCATTGGCTGCTGAGTTGGGCGTAGGCTTAGCTCCTGATGTAACCAATGTGAGCGTTGAAGCAGGCCAATTGACCGCTGTTCGCCCTTCCCACGGCGCAAACGTGATCAATAGCTTGAGCTTTGGCGCTGCGCGCCCAGCGATCGCTTCGGTGCGTCGCCAAGTTGGCAAGCCAATTGCTGGCGCTGGCGCTGGCGAAGTGGTGAATGTGGCGATGCCTGCGGTTACCATTCGGACGAAAGTGCGCAATGTTGAGCAACGCACGGGCGCTGTCAACTTGGCCGATGCAACCGTGATTGTTTCTGGTGGTCGTGGCCTTGGCTCACCTGAAAACTACGAAAAACTCATCCCTGAATTAGCCCGGGTGATGGGTGGTACGCACGGTGCTTCACGCGCAGTCGTCGATGCTGGCTGGATTGCCTACGAGCGCCAAGTTGGCCAAACCGGCAAAACCGTTGCGCCAAAATTGTATGTTGCCTGTGGGATTTCAGGCGCAATTCAGCACCTCGCTGGCATGCGCTCATCAAACACCATCGTGGCAATCAACAAAGATCCCGAAGCTCCAATTTTCAAGGTTGCAACCTACGGGATTGTTGGCGATATTAACGAAATCTTGCCAGCCTTGACTGCTGAAGTTAAAGCCAAAACTGGCCGCTAATTAGTTTCTGGTCATTGCAACACGCGGATCAATAGTTGATCCGCGTGTTGTTTTGTGTGCGCTACGATAGTGGCCCGCAAAGCCTGAAAATTTAAAGCAGGAGATTAAGCTCCGATTAATCTAGCTAGTGGGCATGTATGCTATGCTAGCGAGGCACTTTTAAGGGTGACATGTCAACGATTACAATCAAACTAGTACATTGCTCCCAGTAACTCGCATGGCAGGTTGATCTTTTTTATGGTTATTGGGAGGCAGGATGACGGCACCAATCGTTCAAGCTGAGTATGAGCAGCTGAAGCAAATTGCGACCAAATTTGGTCAGTTGAGAGACCGAGTTTCAAGCTTACAACAACAATTGAATCAACAACACGAGCGTTTGGCAAATGGTGGCTGGGAAGGGAAGGCCTTTAAAGCCTTTGACAGTGAGTATACTGGCGAGGTTGTGCCAACCTTAAAACGGCTCGAAAACGCCTTTAATGTTGCTCAAAGCCTCACTGGCGAGATTAGCAAGATTTTTCGGCAAGCAGAAGAAGAAGCTTCTGGTCTGTTTAAAGGTAAAATGGTTGCTGCCGCTGCTGCACCACCCAAGAAAGATGAAGGCAGTTGGTGGAGCAAAACGTGGGGCAAAGCCAGCGAATGGGTCCATGGTGGGCTTGATGTTTTAGGCTTCATTCCTGGGTTTGGCGAAATTGCCGATGGTGCAAATGCTTTAATCTATCTGGCTGAAGGTCGCTATGCAGAAGCTGCAATCTCGGCTGCTGCGATGATTCCGATTGTCGGCGACGCAGGCAAAATTGGCAAATGGGGCGTTAAAGCAGGCAAAGAAGTGATGGAGGCTGGCGGCGAGCGCTTGGTCAAGGAAATCGCCCAAGAGGGTGGCGAACGCCTTGGTAAAAATGCCTCGCGGCTGGGGCAAGAAGGTGGCTTCGCCCGCAATATCGTGCCTGATGATATTTCACGCGGTGAAATGAAAAAACTTCAGGATAAACTTAAAGCTGCAACTGGCACTGATGTTGTGCCAATGTCGCGCCAAGCGCAACGCTATGGTAACCACTTTGACCCACAAAGCAATACAATCCACCTGATGGATCGGCGACCTAATCGCGGCATGTTCTATGAAGAAGTTCAGCATGCCCTTGATCAACGCACTCCCGGATTCAATGATCCACCATTTGCTGGTACAAAAGGCAATGAATTGCTCCATGCTGGCACCTTTGATCGGCTAGCTGAGAATAAGTGGTTTAATCTCACCCCAGAGCAAAAACAGTCGTTCAAAGATCAAGCTCAGGCTTGGCGTGATAAATGGGCTGATCCTGAGTAGAAAGAGGTATGTATGTTAGAGCAAGCTCCTATTTTATATCAAGAACGATTGCGCTTAGCAGTTAATTGTTTTTATCTGCGTCATTGGTGGTTTGATCCATTTGCTGATAGCGAACCCACCTTTGAAGAAAAAACCGCAGTTGTGCTCTTTGCCGAATATCCCAACCAAGAATATTGGCGCTTCGTCTGTATTGATGTTTGGCAAAATCGCGATTGGCAACAGCCATTGCAGCATTATGTGCTCTATGATGAGCCAATTGATGCAGCAACCTTTGCCGAAATTCGCCAAACGATGATTCAACATTCAGTGCTTGCACTTGAAACAAGCACCCAAGAATTAACCAATGCCAGCGTCAACGATTTGGTTTTAGTGCGGCTTGATGGCCAAGAACATGGCTATAGTTGGAGTGCAGGCCCGCATCCCGATCCGCGTAACCAAGCAATTGAAGATCTGTTCCATGGTCCATTGGGCTTAGAGGATTATTACATTCAACAAGAACAGCAATTGCAACGTCGCCGTTTGCCCGTGGCAATGCGCCCACTCCGCCGCACAAAACAGATTTCGCGCGCAGTTTGGTCACGTTGGTATTAGCAAGGAAGCAAGCAGTCTATGCAACCGCAAAACGTGTTTAAACCTACCGAAATCAATCAACAAGCCTGGCAGCAATTCGAGCAATCGCTTGATGCACAACGCCAAGCTGGCCATGAAGTAACGCTCGATCTGCAAGTGATTAACCTACCAAACGCTGATCAGCGGCCAATCATCCTTGCTGCGCGCTATCAGGTTGATGGCTTGCCGTTCTATCAGGCGTTTCATTACCATAATGATGCTGTCTATGATTTGAGCGATGCCACTAGCGAGCAATTGTTGGCAGCCTTGCGTAGCACAATTGAGCAGCGAATTCCTCAGCCGTGGGTTAGCGCCCGCGTGGTTGCCGAAATTCCCGCAGCCGACCATGGCTTGCTCTATGGGCGATTTAGCTCGGCCAACCAACTGCGTCACGAGCAAGGCTTTGAGGTCGATTATCAACTCTTTTTCATCCTGCGCGAGCTGCGTGAACGCTCTACGCCTGCTTGGAACACAATCGAGCTTGTGACCAGCCCTCAACAACCACTGCACCTGACCATGAGCTTTGCTGATGGTCAGGTTGAACAAACAAGCTTCTAAATAGGCCAAACAGCAGCAAGTTAACATGACTTGCTGCTGTTTTTTATTAATCGTTCAATGTTTACGAGGAAGTCGATGTCGATTGGGTTGCTGCTTACCGATTTAAATGATAAAACGAGCTTTTTGCCAATCGCCACTAAAGCTGTATTTAATCAGAGTTGGCTGCAAATTATTAACCAAGCCAATTTAGCATGGATGCGCGTATTTCAAACAGGCTTAGCTGTTGAAAAAGCAGATCTAGCGTCCATTTTAGCAGAAATTGCGATTTTCAAGCGCCTATTGAATCCAGTAAACCATTATGATTTATTGATTAATCAGCGAATAATTTTATTAGAAGCACACTTATTGCGATGCCTGCATGTTGAGTTCAAGCAGCTTTATATTGGTTAATCGAGAGCTGCGCGCAATCAAGCAGTTGTTGATCTTTTTTCATGGGACATTCGGTTTAGAGCTATATTATATTCAACAAGCACAACAATTGCATCGCCGACGTTTGCCAATAAAAAACCGCTCAATTTGCTGAATTAAGTAGCTTTAGTGTATGTTTTGATAGATTTATGCTTAATTTCGAGGCAATTAATATGCACTATGATCCAACGAGTTATAGATTGCACGACGGAACGCTAGAAGCAATTGACTATAATTCTGAACAGCAGCAATTAATTTTTCATTTAGAATATAACCTTGCTTTGGCAGTGAATTATGATTCTGATTCTCCAGCTGATGATTTTCGCCAAACGCGATTAATCTTGGCTGGTGTTGGATTAATTCCCTCAGAAATAGCACGAATTAACCAAGCTATTGCTGATAATGCTGATTGTTATGGCGATATTTTGGAATGCAACTGGAGCCATAATCATACTTCTGCAACGCTTGAACTTCTGCTGAATTTTTTTGATCCTGCGAAACAGACTGAAGAATTTATCCAAACGCTGATACAGTATCAGACGGTCGAATGGCAAATTGCTCCTCCGCTAGTTCAAGATTAATCGTGCGCTCAAACTTCTCGCGCATATTCTGAGGTTAAGCATGCAAAAGCTCCGTTTAGCTGCTGATTATTGGTGTTATCCGGTCTGGTGGAATGATGGCATTCAGTTTGGCGATATTGATCCTAGCGAATTGCCACTCAGCCCAGACCTCATTGCCGATTTGATGGCTTGGTCGGATACATTTGATGCGATTTATGTTGATGATGATCCGGCGAGTTCGGGCTTTGCGACTCGCGCCGCAGAGCAGCAATTTGCTGAGCAAGGCTTGGCGTTGGCCCAACGGTTGCAAGCAGAGCTCGGCGCTGAATATCAAATTACATATACCTATCGAGTTAAAGGTCAAGATTGAAGCTGTCGAATGCTCAGTTTGGTTTCTTTGCAGCCCGCTGCATCGCTTCAACCCCAAAGCCATTGGTATAGCGCTCGCCTACTTGGAAGGTATTGATCAACGTGGCAAGCGCCTGATCTGGATCAGCTACAACCAATTGCTGAAGATAGCCTAGCGCTTCATGTTTATCAATTTGGCCGTAAAGTGTATAGTAGCTAGCGTGCAAACTCGCATAAATAGCTTCATGCCAACCCACATCGGCAATCAATAGTACAGCGATGCTTTTAAATGCCACGCAGCAGTAGCTGAACTTCGCATCACGCTTGTCAAAAGCGCAGTATTGGCTTCATGCGTTAAGCGATGCCAAATTGAATCACAATTGCTACAAAGTTCAAACCAATCAAGCGCTAGGTGATATTCGAGCGGGCCAGCCCAAGCAGGATCGCCTTGGGCCAAAATGTGCCGAACCTCTGCCCAAAAAAGGGCTTGGGTTGGCGGATCAAAATGTTGATAACGGCTCCAATTCAGCATAAGCAACGCATAGCCTGACAAATCTTCGTAGATCGCAAACATGAGCAAGAGCTTTTCGCTATCAGTTAGCTCATTGGTCGTATCCCAAATTAAGTTATCAATTTGATGCAACGTATCGGAACTATAGAACAGCCCATTCGGATTGTTGGTTTGCGAGCCATACCAACGCGCATCTTCAGCTTCGAGCGCATATATCTCAGGGCTAATTTGCGCGATAATCGTTTGTTTATCCATAATCTCTCTTATAAATCGCTAGCTGGATCGGATAAGCCTCAGAATAGGTGTTGATGCTTGAGATGAAATTCATCGTTATAGCGAATCAAGCGCCATGTGTTTTGGACACACTGCCATTCAGTCAACCCTGTATTGCTTGGGTCGATCCATGTGCCAGTGCCTGGACGTGGAATATCGAACAATTTGAGCATCGATCCAACGATGAAACCTGCATGCGAAACGGCTACAATAGTCTGATTGGCGTAAGTTTTAGCCAACTGATCAAGCGTTGTCTGCACTCGCTGCATAAATTCCGCCCAGCTTTCGCCACCAGCAGCAAATGCTTGATTTGGCGCTAGCGGCCCAGCAAACTCACCATACTGTTCGCGATATGCTTTGTTAGACATTCCATCGGCTGCGCCGACCAGCAGTTCGCATAAATTACTATCTTCGATCAGATCAGCCACACCAAGCACCGGTTTGAGTAGCTCGGCTGTTTGGCAGGCACGCAGCACAGGGCTGGTTAAGAGGGCTGCGCAATGATCTAGCTCGTGGGTTTGTTGGAGTCGTTTCGCAAGCGTTTGAGCTTGTTGAACCCCCATTGCTGTTAAACCAGTACACCCATGAATTTCTGCAATAATGCCTTGCTGGCTATGCTGCGATGCAGCATGGCGAATTAAAATGAGCCGCATACAAGCCTTTCAGCAACCAAGAATTAAGCGTTTTGCGCCACTAAATAATCTTGCAACCAGCCTGAAACGTTATCTTGATAGTCTTTGGTTTGAGCTGGATCAAGGCCATTCAGCGCTTGTCGCCACGAAAGCGCTCGATTAATCATGCCAAGCCGATAGGCAAGATCCAAGGCTTGGTCAAGTTGCTGGCGCGGAGCAAATTGAGTCCATGGCTCCAAATAGGCATCGCGCAGACGTTGCAACTCGGGGCCTTGCTCGTCGAGTTTGAGCCAATGGGCGGCGGCGCGCAGCGTCACCAACATCGAAAAGAACGGATGGCTCACGCTGCAATCGCTCCAATCGGTAAAGGTATAGCCGCGCGCTGCATACAGCACATTATTTTCGTGAATTTCCTCGTGAGTCAGGGTTTCCTGCAAGCCAAATCCAGCCAAGGCTTGACATTGCTCTTGAACAGTGGCCTGCAAAGCGTGCAATTGTTGATGTTCGGCAGTGCTCAAGCCAAATTCTTGATCGATCAACAAGTTGGCATGATCATTCAGCAATTCAGCAAAGAGCTTGGGAAAATGGGCCAAACGCCGATCAGGCAGGCCTAAATCGAGCAGTGCTGGTACGCGCACAGCAAGCTGAATTTGCAATTCGCTATATTGCGGTAACAGTGCATCCCAGTGAGCAAGTTGGCTGGTATTTTGACCAAGTTGACGTAAAGTTGTGCCAGCATCGGCAGAAAGAATCCAGCCTTGGCTTGGCTCGATGGCTAAAACAGGCACGTTACAGGCTGGTTGCCACGTGGCTAGGGCTTGAGTTAAGCCAGCCTCATAGCTAAAGGCTGGAGCCGGAGCTTTGAAATAGACTAAGCCTTGGTCGGTGCTAATTTGAGCAAAGGCCGACCATGGGCGTTGGTGGATGACTTCGATTGGCGCGATACGTTGGCGGCCATGCGCGCTGAGCTGTTGCTCAATCCAGCTGCTGATTGTGCTAAACCAGTCGGTTTGTTGCCATGGCAATTGCGTGGTTGGGGCTTGCATCCAGACCTCCTTCGACAAAAACAGTGGCTAGTGTAGGTCGGTGGCTGGCTGCCAACATCGGTCTAACGATTGGTTTGTGGGCATGGAGGCAAAAAATACCCCTCGACCGAGTTCAGTCGAGGGGCATTGATTTAGGCTCCGCTTGGAGCGAGGCGGTTGGTGGGCGGCGGATTTGCTGCTTGACTGTTGCTAATCAAGCCATCGACGGCCTGAATTTGGCTTTCGTCGCCAATCACGCCCAACGTATCGCCTGGTTCGAGGGTCAATTGCGATTCTGGATTGCTAATCAATTGCTGATCGCGCAGTACGGCAATGACCGAGGCTCCGGTTTGAGCGCGAAAGTTGAGCATTGCCAAACTTTGGCCAACCAAGCTGCTATTGGCGTTAATACTGCGCCATGCAATCTCAAAGCCACGTACACTCTGAATCAATTGTTCAAGCACCAGATGTTCAGTGGGCGCAATGTTGGTGTGATATTGATCGCGGCGCACTGCATCGGTATAGCCCTGAACTTGAGTTGCTGCATAGCCCAAGCGCAACAGCGTATGGCGAATAATTTCTAAGCCACCCTCTAGTTCTGGGTGAATCACGTCGTGAGCACCTAATTCGGCTAGACGTTCCACCCCAGAATTGGTTGCAGCGCGGGCCACAATCGGCAAGTTTGGCGCAAGATCGCGGGCAGCGGCAACGACTAATTCACTCGCTGCTTCATTTGGCAAGGTCACAACCAAGGCCTTGGCTTTATCGAGCTTGGCGTGGGTCAGCACTTCCGAGTTGGCAGCATCGCCAATCAGGGTTGGAATATTTTTGGTCATAAAATCGTCGGCGCGATGATTGTCTGCTTCGACAACCACAAAAGGAATCTTCAAGCGCTGCAACACGGTGCCAATGTGTTCGCCGACTCGCCCATAGCCAACCACGACCACATGATCGGTTTCTGGTAATTTCTTTTCTTCTGGCTCGGTTGTGGCGTGGCGTTCGAAGCGTGCCCACAGCCGTGGATAGCGCTTGAGCCATGTTTCAACATGCGGAATCGACCAGAACATCACCGGATTGAGCATAATTGAGAAGATCGCTCCGGCCAAAAGCAGCGAATATTGATCTTGGCTCAAAACACCTAAGCCAACCCCAGCTTGGCCGACAATAAACGAAAATTCACCAATTTGGCTTAGCCCTGCGGCGACCACAATCATTGTGCGGCCAGACGAAGGCAAAATCATGCCCAAAAAGAGGGTAAAGATGGCCTTGCCGAAAACAATTAAGACAGTGAGGGCGATAACTTGGCCAATATTGTTCCACACATACAGCGGATTGACCAACATCCCCACCGAAACAAAGAAGATTACGGCAAAGATTTCGCGGAAGGGCAGCACTTCATCGCCGATTTGGTGGCTCAGGTCGGATTCACCCAAAACCACGCCAGCCAAGAAGGCTCCAAGCGCCAACGAAACTTCAAAGGCTGCGGTGGCTGCAAAGGCTGTCCCAAGCGCGACTGCCACCGAGGCCAAAATAAACAACTCGCGTGAGCGCGAATGCGAAATCCAGGTGAGCAACCAAGGCAAGAAGCGCCCGCCGACAAATAGAATCAACACGACAAAGATCGTGGTTTTGAGCAAGGCCATCCCACCAGCGGCCCAAGGATTACCGCCACTGCTGCCAAAGAAGGCGGGCAGCAAGACCAAAATCAACACGGTGGCTAAATCTTCGAGCACCAACCAGCCGACGGCAGTTTGGCCAGCGGGCGTGTTCAGCTCGCCTGCATCCATCAAGCCGCGCAGCAACACCACCGTACTGGCGATTGAAAGCGCTAAGCCCATAACCAAGCCAGCGGCTGTTGACCAGCCCCACAAACGTGTTAGCCCAAAGCCCAAGCCTGTGGCCAACAGCATTTGCAGGGCTGCACCTGGAATTGCGACTTTGCGCACAGCCCATAAATCTTTGAGCGAAAAGTGGAGACCAACCCCAAACATGAGGAAGATAACCCCAATTTCTGCAAGCTGGCTAATATCACCAACATCGCCTTTGAAGCCGGGCGTGAACGGCCCAATGAGCATACCCGCCAAAAGGTAGCCAACGATTGTTGGCAGGCCAAGCCGGCGGGCAAGCAAGCCGCCAGCGAAGGCTGCAACCAAAGCAACCGAGATATTGGTGATCAACGATATATCATGGGGCATCGGCACCTCCTGAGTGTGTTGTAGTTGCTAAAACTGTTAGAATTGGGGCTAATTTGACGAGTGTGCCGCCATCGCTCGCATTGCGTAGCGGGCAGCCTTGTTGTTCGAGTTCTTGGCGGAGTTGCACTGGATCAAGTTGGAAAAAACAGGCAGCCTCGATCAGATCGACGTTGCCATTGGCCACAACCAAGCGTTTTGGCCGCCAGATTGGCACAACCCGCCGCTGAATCAGATCACCGAGAATCAGCGTAACAACCGCGAACGGCGCTGCTTGGCTAATGATCGTCGGCAGTTGGTAGGGCGGTAGGGTTGGCTCGCACATGCTAATTGCCAGCGCGAGCAGCAATGGATAGAGAAAAAGATGGCCTGGGCGTTTGAGTGGCTTGATGGCAATTAATAAACCAAGGCTGAGAAGCTGAATTGCAATGCCAACATGGCTCCAGCGCGGGGCAAGCTCAGCAAAAAGCAACAGGATGGTTAAGCCAGCGCTCATCATAAAACACCAGCGTAGCACCCGATCGAGCAATACTAACGGTGGCGACAACGAAGATTTAGGCATTAACACCTCCATAAAGCACACGAGCTAGCTTCACAGTGCGAAGCTGCCTGCTAGACGGGTGCTGCTTGATGAATGAGTATCTATGAGTATAATAAGAAGCTTTATGATCGTTGTCAAGTTCAATCAGCTTGAAAATATTTTTTAATAATTGAGATTTAGTGCGATAAATCAAGCCTGAGTTTATAAATATCATCAAGTAACTTGAAGAATAAAGGGGGCTTATGCAGCGGCATCATATTGATCGACTGGTCGAAGATTTATTTGTTCTCGCGCCCCAACTGCATCGCTTGGTCGATCTTGAGGTGCGACGACAACTCGATGGCGCAACGAGCGCCGCCCAATTACGCATGTTGAACGAACTTCAGCATGGCCCACAGTCGTTGAGTGGCTTGGCGCGCCAACAGCACGTCAGCCCGCAGGCCATTAGCGAGCTGCTGCCAGCCTTAGTTGAGCGCTGTTGGATCGAGCGGATTCCGCATCCGCAAGATCGGCGGCAACAACTTTTGCAATTAACTGATGCTGGCTTAGCGGCGGTGCGCCAAGCCCAAACCCAAGCCCACAAACAGCTGACCGCCCATGTCGCTGGTTTGAGCGAGGTTGAATTGAGCATTGTGGCAGCAGCCTTGCCCGCCTTGCAACGCTTGCTGGATTTGGCGAAGCGCACCGATGAGGGATGAAGCGCAACCAAAGGATGAATTATGAGGGATGAAGAGCAGAGAGCATAGAACATAGAGCATAAAGGCTCTGGGCTATCGGGAAAGCAGAGCATGCCCTCACCCCCAGCCCCTCTCCCACTGCACGCGGGCGAGGGGAGCGCTGTTCTCGTGGTTCCCCCTCGCCCGCCCGTAGGCGAGGAGGTGAGGGGGCAAACCGTTGTTAATACAATAACCAGTATATATAAAGGCTCTGGGCTATCGGGAATAGGGTGGAATAGCAGAGCATGCCCTCACCCCAACCCCTCTCCCACGTAGCGAACGAGGGGCTTTTACCGCGTGGTTCTCCCCCAATTCCTTGGTGAAAACGATCGGCTCCCCTCGCCCACCACGTGGGCGAGGGGCTTTGTTTTGCCCCGATTCTTCGTCAAAACGACGGCTCCCCCTCGCCCGCGTTCAGTGGGAGAGGGGGTTGGGGGGTGAGGGGATCAATTATTGAACTGCTGCATAGACGTTAATCCGCCCACACGACCAATAAGTGCCAGTACCTGCGATGGGGTCGGCGGTGGCGCAAATGCGATCGCGAATTTGGGCGTTGGTGCGGTTTTGCGAGGCCAACAGGCCTGCTAAGCCAGAAACATGGGCGGTTGCAGTTGATGTGCCGCTAATCGTGTTATAGCCGCCGTTGAGCCAGGTTGAATAGATGCTGACTCCAGGCGCAGCAACTTTGACCCATGTGCCATAGCCCGATGATGGAGTTTTAATATCGGTCTTGCCACTGGCAGCCACGGGGAAGCAGTTGGCATAGCCAGCGGGATAGGTTGGCGTACCACTGTTGCTGCCACCAACCGCGCAGCTGAGGAATGCGCCTTTGTTCCAAGCATAATCAACAGCATTTTTCAAGGTGGTTGAGGCGCTGCCACCCAGCCCTAGGTTGATAACTTTGGCTCCATTGTTGGCTGCATAGGTGATGCCTTGGGCTACGGCTGCAAGCGTGCCACTGCCATTATTATTGAATACCCGAATTGGCATCAAGCGACAATTTGGACATAAGCCAGCGCCACCAGTGCTATTGTTGGTTTCGGCGGCGGCTGTGCCAGCCAAGTGCGTGCCATGGCCATTGCCATCGGTTGCATTGGTGTCGTTATCGACAAAATCGTAGCCAGCCACAATTTTGGCATCAAGATCAGGGTGATTGATTTGAATGCCTGTATCAACGATTGCGATAATTACGCTGGAATTGCCTTGGGTAATATTCCAGCCATCGTAAGCTTTGATAACGCCCCAAGCCCATTGTTGGGCAACGCCTGGATCGTTGGGCGTGTACAGTGGCGCATAGATATAGTTTGGCTCGACATACTCAACCGCTGGATTATTTTTCAGCTCGGCTAAAACACGCTCGCTTTGTTCAGGCGAAGCATTGTTTTTGAGCGCAGCAAATTCGATTAACTCAAGATCAAGGCTATCGAGGTGTTGAAGTTGATCAGCTCCGAGGTTTTTGAGGGTGGTTTTGCGGTCTGCTTTGGAGAGAGAATTGTTGAACTTAATCAGATATTGGCCTTCAACGGCGGGCGCTGCTGCTGCCGCCAAATTTTCAGGAGTTTTTTCCTTCAAACGAGTCTGCCCAGCAGTAATCGTCGGCCTTGCCAAACCAAGGATACAGCCGACAACCAATGTTCGTAGCCATAGACGCTTCACATAAGCCTCCTCAACAACGAGTTGCAACCCACAGTTATCCAGTACGCTTCCAACGAGGCGGTCGTACCTCTACCTGAGCAACGATGTTGAGCACAACACGGCGAGGCCAGCAGATCGACGTTTTCGCTCCTTTCGTTTAATTAAGTATTTGCTGTATACTAGCCGATTTTAGCTAATTTGTAAAAAATATTAATAAATAGATGATTAATCCACGAAGAGCACGAAGGATTCAGGAGTTAGGTTTAACGCAGAGGCGCAGAGAACGAAAGAATGAATATAGAGCATAGAACATAGAGGATTAGGCGATGGGCTATGTGTACTGGTTCATTGGGTTGGCAACGAGATTCATGCCCTCACCCCCAGCCCCTCTCCCACTGAACGCGGGCGAGGGGAGCACTGATTCAGCGGTTCCCCCTCGCCTCGCAGGCGGGAGAGGGGGTTAGGGGGTGAGGGGACAATCGAAGGTTAACGCAGTGAACCAGTACATCTATAGGCTATCGGAACATCATTCGTGCAATTCGTGGCATTCGTGGCTAAAGAAATGGTCTTCGCGCTCTTCGAGGTCTTCGCAGTTTCGTCCTTCGTGGCCCTTCGTGTTCTTCGTGGATCAATCATCGCAGCGGAAATTATGCTACACTGCGCTAACACATGATGCCATGTTCTGGTTTGCGGGAGATTGTGCGATGAACCAAGCTTTTGACTCCAATGACGTTCAGTTAACGCGCGGTGATATCCGCCAGTTGCAACATGCCGATGCCTTGGCTGGCTTTTTGGCCCGCTTGCAGTATTCGATCGATCTGCGCACGCCAATTGACGATTATGCGCAAATCGGCTTGAGTAGCCCCGATTTGCGCCATGAGATTCGCCATGTGGAGCTGTTGGCAACCGACCCGCACGATCAAGAAATAAAAATCTATTTGCTCGAAGTTCGTTCCTTAACTGCGGCCTTGCGCAATGCAATCGCCCGCGCGTTTCGCGATCGGCCTGAATTGGCCTTGTTTATTTTGACCAAAGATTATGAGACATTTGAGTTTGTGTTGTTGCTGCGCGAATTGGCCCAAACTGCCCAACGCGGCACGCCGATTCGCCAGATTGTGCGGCCTGTGCCTCTAACAATCAAGCGCACGAGTGTGACTGATGCTGAGCTGCGGGTGCTTAAACGCTTTACTATGAGCGAGCCAGATGCGCTCTATCAGTGGGATAAACTGCGCTCGGCGTTTGTGCTGGCTGAATGGAGCGAGGAATATTTTAATAATCGGGCTTTGTTCTCGGATTATTATTTGAAACAGCGTTTGACCGACCCCAAATTAAATCGCGAATGGGCCGATGATGTGCTGCCAATTGGCCGCAAAATTAATCCCCTGCTCAAAACCGCCCGCAAACAATTAACCAATCAGCCACTTGCGAACATTCAAAAGCAGTTTTATACACCAATTTTGAGCGAATTGGGCTTTGTGGCGCAGCCTGTCGCCGATGCACCAGCTTATCGCTACGATCTGCATTTGCCCAAAAGTTCTACGCCAGTTGCGGCATTTTTTGGCTATGTTTGGAACCGCAATTTAGATGATCAAGATACCCAGCGCGATTCCGCTACGCCAGCGATCATTCCTGGAGCCGAAGTGGTTTCAACACTTGAGGCTGGCACGGTGCCATGGGTGATTGTGAGCAATGGCAAATATTGGCGCTTATATTCAACGACCGCCAGCAACAAGGCTACCAACTACTACGAGGTAGATTTGGAAGAGGCGTTTGGGGCGCAGGATGCCTTGGATGCACTCAAATATTGGTGGTTGTTTTTCCGCGCTGCGGCTTTCAGCGGCTTTTTGGATCGCATGCTCAAACAATCGGCGGAATATGCCAAAGGCTTGGGCGAACGCTTGAAAGATCGGGTTTTTACCGAGATTTTTCCGCAATTTGCCCAAGGCTTTATTGCCGATATGCGCCGCCAAGGCCAAAACACGCTGAGCGAAAGCCAACTCAACACGGTCTTTGAAGGCACCTTGACCTTGTTGTATCGGTTGATGTTTGTGTTGTATGCGGAAAGCCTCGATTTGCTGCCGCTGAATGAGCAAAACGGCTATCGTGAACAGAGCTTGTATACCATCAAACAGGAGCTTGCAGAGGCTGGCGGAACCTTGCTCGACCAGCGCCAAACCAAGCTGCAAGCACGCTATAGCGATACTTCAACTGCGCTGTATCAACGGATTTTGGCTTTGTGCGCGGTGATTGACCGTGGCTCGCCAGATTTGAATATGCCAACCTACAACGGCGGCTTGTTCAGCCCAAGCAGCCTGAGCGGCCAGTTTTTGCAAACCTATGCAGTGCCCGACCGCTATTTGGCCTTGGGCTTGGATCGCTTGGCGCGCGATTTGGATGATCGTAGCCAAGCCCTCGTGCTGATTGATTTCAAATCGTTGGGCGTGCGCCAGCTTGGCAGCATCTACGAAGGCTTGTTGGAATTCAAGTTGCACATTGCCAGCGAACGCTTGGCCGTGACGAAGGAAAAAGGCAAAGAGGTCTATCAACCAGCGGCCAAAGTTGCCAAACCGCTGGCCGTGCTTGAGCAGGGCATGGCCTATTTGGTCAATGATAAAAAAGAGCGCAAAGCCACGGGCAGCTATTACACCCCCGATTATATTGTGAAATATATTGTGCAGCAGACGGTTGGCGCGGTGCTTGATGAAAAATTCAAGGCCTTGGCTCCCCGCTTGCACGAGGCCCAAAAACAATATCGCGATTATGCTAAATTGGTCGCTGCCCGCGCCAAAACCAGCAACCGCCCAGGAACTGCCGATGTTTTTTGGACTGATCCGAACAACCTGATGCTGCAATTGCTCGACGATTGTTTGAATGTGCGGGTGCTCGACCCAGCCATGGGCAGCGGCCACTTTTTGGTCGAAGTCGTCGATTTTATTAGCAATCGCTTGATTCACTTTTTGAATGCGTGGAGCGATAACCCAGTTTGGGCGATGATCGACCGCACCCGCAACGAGATTGTGGCCGATATGGAGCGCCAAGGGGTGACGATTGACCGCGAACGCTTGACGCGGGTGGCCTTGCTCAAACGGGCGGTGCTCAAACGCTGTATCTACGGCGTTGACCTGAATTCGATGGCGGTGGAGTTGGCCAAGGTCAGTTTGTGGCTCGATGCCTTTACCCTCGGCGCGCCATTGAGCTTCCTCGACCACCACTTGAAGCATGGCAACAGCTTGATTGGGGCGCGGGTTGAAGAGGTGCAAGAATATCTCGACGTTGGCGGCAGCCAAAGCCATATGTTGGCGGGCAACGAATTTGCGGGCCTCAGCCTTGCCACCGATTTGATGCGCCAAGTGAGCTTTTTGAGCGATAACACCGTTGAGCAAGCGCAGCAAAGCGCCGTGGCCTTTCGCGATGCAGACCAACATCTCGCGCCCTTCAAGCGCATGCTCGATGTGTATACCTCGCGCTGGTTTGGCAATCAGCCCGCCAAAAAGAGCAAAAGTGATTGGGTCAATATCTTTTTGCGCATGCCTAGCATCAAGCCATGGCTCCACGATGCCAGCGCAACGCTTGATGATAGCTTGATTCCTGCCAGCCAAATTAGCCGCACTGCGCTAGAAGCAGCCAGCAACAAGCACTTTTTCCATTGGGAGTTGGAGTTTCCCGAAATCTTCTTTGCGTCCAGCACGCCCGGCGGCCAAGATATTCAGCTCAATCCCAACGGCGGCTTCGATGCAGTGGTTGGTAATCCGCCGTGGGGTGCAAAAATTGACACTAGTATTAAAAATTATTTACGCATTTTATATGGTATATCATCTATTTCTGAATACACAAAGAAACCTATTCTCGAAGGCGAGATTAATGTGTATACTCTATTTATGTTTCTCTCATTGGATATTTGTATATATAAAGGTAAAATGGGTTTAATTACGCCAGAAGGATGGACTGTTAATAAATCAGAACAGTATTTTAGAAAATTCTTATTGGATAACGTTAATATAATCAATATTTCTATCCTAAGGAAAAACGTCTTTTCTGCTGCTCCTGACATTATTCCCGTAATTAGTATAATAGAAAAACAGAATAATTTTGGTAATACATTAATAAATGTTTATGGATTTAGTAGACCTATAAATTTATTAAGTACGCTTACTTGGAAAGACTCAAAAAATATTAAACAATCTGAATGGTATAATGAGCCTTATTTTGTTTTTACCTTATGCCAAAGTTCTGGTCTTTTGGATCTATATAAAAATATAAAAACATTTTCACTAAAGTTAGGCTCGATTAGTACGATAAGTATATCTGATGGTATCTATAAAACTCTTATCATTGATGACGTTGTATCAAATAATGAAAGGCCAATATTGGTTTCTGCAGATGATATGAAGAGATATAGTGTTGATAATAATAATAATTTTATTACATTTGATAGATTTAACGATATTCCTATAGCCGAGAGGATGAAATATGATGTAGATAAATTAATTTTTCATTCAATGAAAAAGCCAAGCGTAGAATATAGAGTTGTTTGCTATTGGGATCACTCAACAGTAAAAGATACTGTCTTCTATAGATATGTAGTGACAAATAATTTTGTTATTTTAACCGCTTCTGAACTAAATATTAGCTTGGGATATATTTCTGCTGTATGTAACTCTAAGTTTATCAATTATTGGTATTCCGAAAGATATATCCAAGTTAATATAGAAGCCTTTACTTTAGGAGAAATTCCTATTGCTCGTATTAAATTCACGACTGATCTAGTTGAGCGTGAGCGATTAACACAGATGGCGATAGATTTGTATACGCAAAAAAATGATAGTAATGTATTGACATTTGTCAATACATTAATCACCGCTGCAAAGACCAATTCCGACCAATTCCGACCAATTCCGACCAATTCCGACCAATTCCGACCAATTCCGACCAATTCCGACCAAT